>JANQVH010000054.1 GCA_030730425.1 Candidatus Nanopelagicaceae bacterium | reverse complement strand
TCTAAGTCAGCACTTGGCTGGATAATCGTCTTAGGAACAATGGGCGTTTAGGAGAAGCAGAGTGAACTCAGGTCTTTATCTGAGAGGCCTCGGGAGAAGAACTTAAAGATTAACTCTTTACGCGAAAGGGTTGGAGAAGGTACTTGGTTCTGTCGCTTCCAGCTCAAGTAAGCGATTCCACTTTGCGGTGCGCTCTGCGCCATGAGTTGAACCAACCTTAATCTGACCGGCCCGCCAACCAGTGGCTAAATCTGCAAGCCATGAATCTTCGGTCTCTCCGGAACGAGCAGAAACTACGGTTTTAAAGTTATTTGCGCGTGCTTGCTTTAACACATTTAAAGTTGATGTAACAAGACCATTCTGATTTGCCTTGATCAAAATCGCATTAGCGCTATTTTCAGCGATAGCTTTATTTAGCCTACCTAAATTAGTTGTTAGTAAATCATCACCTAAGACCTGTAGTTTGGCAGGTGCAATCGCCATAAATTCTTGCCAGGCAGCCCAATCATCTTCTGCAAAGGGATCTTCAATCGAGACAATAGGTTGGCTACTTACCAATCTATTTATATATTGCACAAAATCTGCCGAAGTCAGCGAAAGACCCTCAGTTTTCAAATTATATTTCGAGCCATCAAAGAATTGAGTAGAGGCGATATCAAGTGCTAGCGAAACATCAGTTCCTGGATTTAGGCCCACTGAGCTAATCACCTTAACAACGAAATCACAGGCCTGCGCCACGGAGGCAAAGGCGATACCTAAGCCACCCTCATCAGCAATTAGATGAGTTACCTTGCCCTCGGCCGCACCTATCTTTGCCGCAGCCTCACGAATTGCAACGATCCAGGATAAAGACTCAGTAAATGAGCTGGCACCATTTGGCAGAACCAATACATCTTGAATATCTAGAGTTCGACCAGCATGGGCTCCACCAGAGAGGATATTTACCATAGGCATTGGAATCTCTAAATCACCAGCACCGCTAAAGAAGCGAGCTAACGATTTACTCTGCGAGTGGGCTTCGGCGATAGCCGCAGCTAGTGAGACCGCGAGCGTTGCATTAGCGCCAAGTTTCATATGATTCTCGGAAGGATCAAGATTTACCAATTGGGCATCAATATCAGCTAGTGAAATATCTGTACCTAGCAAGGTAGGTGCAATTAGCGAATTTATATTGGCAACAGCCTGAGTAACTGATTTTCCGCCATAGAATCTATCTGCGCCAGGCAAATTCTCATCACGCAGCTCCATAGCCTCATGTATTCCAGTCGAAGCTCCAGATGGAACTCGGGCAGTATGGGTGGTGCCATCATCTAAGGAGATAGCGGCCGCAACAGTTGGTCGACCCCGCGAATCTAAAACTTGATAGCCAAATACCTTCTTAATCTTCACTTAAAACTCCCTTGGAAGAGATCGCCTATCGACGCGTCTGCGCCCTTTCCTAAAATATCTTTTGTATATGCAACTAGCGCACTCTTTTTCTCCGTATCAAGGTAATCAACCGGTGACTTACCCTCAACCCTAGCTAATGCGATTAGCGCTGTATGCAAAGAGAGCGAGGGTGCAATAGGTCGAGCCGCTTCATACGAGGAGATAAATTCGCTGGCACACTTAGCTAGTAAATTCTTCTGATTCATATCATCTGTTCTAAATGTCTTGCAGAGTAAGTGAGCTAAGAGAAATGCCAAGTCAAAGACTGGATTGCCAACATGGGTAACTTCAAAATCTAAGATATAAACCTGATTATCAAGACCCACCATAATGTTCTTTGGTGAAAAATCCCCATGAACAATCGTGGTCTTATCACCCTCTAGCTCATTAATTAGCCTGCCTATTACTGGTTGCAGAGCTTCATTCTTCGCAGAAACAAAGCGATAGAAAGGGTCAATCCGCAATTGCTCAAAGAGGGAATCCTCCATAAATTCACTTCTGGCGCTCTCGTTCTTTTCACCAAAGTTATGCCACTGTGCCAGAGTCTTTCCTAGAACTGCAGCCACATCTGGAAGTATTTGGCCATTTAACAAATCTGATTTCCATACCGTGCTACCGACAGGAACCCGCTCTAGAATCAAGATAAATCGCTCTGAATCAAGGAAGAGTAAATTTGGAACTTGCTCAGGGCTTAACTTATGAAATAGCTCAATAGCATGGGCCTCAACTATCGCCCGGCGTTGATCGGCCTCCCATTTTTGAGCAACTAGCAATTCAGCTAGCGCCTGCTTTAATACCATCTTCTTATCATTGGTATTTATCGCCAAGACAATATTGGAGACCCCACCTGTCAAAACTTCAACCTCAGCTAGTTGGTTGGCCGAGATAATCTGCTTATCTATTAGATAAGCAAGGACAGTATCTGGAGTAAGTAGTTCGGTCGTCATTTCCACCTTACGCTTTTGATAGCTACTCCAATCAAAGTGATCTACCGAATCTAAAGTG
>JANQVH010000053.1 GCA_030730425.1 Candidatus Nanopelagicaceae bacterium | reverse complement strand
GCAGTAGCGATAACCCAATGATCCTTCGCCCCGGCTCAGTTAGCGCAGAGATGATCGAAGAGAGCACGGGGATAGTTCTTGCTGAAGTTAGTGAGTCAAAAATACGAGTCTCTGGTTCAGATAAACAGCACTATGCGCCAAAGGCAAAAGTAATTATTGATGGTCAAAGTCAGAGCGGTGAGGGACTGATTGCCATGAGTGATGTCGCTACTCCAGAGGGTGTTATTCGCCTGGCCGAACCCAATAGCATTGAAGAGTATGCGCGGGTGCTTTATTCAGCTCTTCGCATGTCAGATACTCAGAATTTGGAGAAGGTAAGAATAATTCCACCGACAGGTCAAGGCCTTGCAGTTGCAATTCGTGATCGAATTAATCGAGCAGCAGCAATTTAGATACTGATTAACTCCATATAGCTCTCAACAATTTCTGGGTCAGAATTTCTAGAATTAACCTCTTTAATTTCACCAAGAGACCAATTAAGTGGATTCTCCTTGCCACTTAGAGCCCAAGCTGCTTGTTTCGCTGCGCCATCTGCCACATACTCACCAATTGCTGGTATGTGAATCGTTCTTCCAAACAAATCAGCAGATATCTGCTGCACTGCAGCATTCTTGGCAGCTCCACCAATTAGTAAAATTCTGGTGTAACTAACTCCCAACCTTTCAACAGCTCTTGCAGCATAAATCATTCCGGCAACAACCCCTTCAATAGATGCACGTGCAATATTTTCTTTTGTGAAATTGCTATGTGTCATTCCATGAAAGGAGCCTTTAGCGCGAGGTTTATTAGGAGTTCTTTCGCCATCAAAGTGAGGAACCATTCTCAAGCCCTCTGCTCCAGCTTTTGCAGAGAGGGCAAGGGAGCTAAATTCTTCAAAGGAAATTGAAAGACTTCTCGCAACAGTATTAAATATCTTTGCAGCATTTAAGGTGCAAGCAAGGGGAAGAAAATTGCCGGTCGCATCTGCAAAACCAGCAACTTCGCCAGAGGAATCATGAGTTGAACTTTTTGAGACAGCAAAAGCAGTACCACTTGTTCCAAGTGAGATAACAAGATCACCAAGAGATGCACCAAGACCAAGAGCCGCACCTGCATTATCTCCAGCCCCAGCAGCAATCGGGATGAAATCAACGCTAGTTGCTCCAAATTGATTTGGAGCAATAATCTTTGGCAAAATTATCTGCTTACTACTTCTCATCGCTGTTTCCAAAATATCTAGGCAATAATCGTTTTTTACTGAATCAAAGTATCCAGTTCCAGATGCATCAGAGCGATCAGTAAACAGAGTATCTAGAGATTTGGCTCCAGAGAGTTTCCAAGAGAGCCAATCATGAGGAAGAGCGATAGCAGCAACCTTATTAGCATTTTCTTTCTCGTTATCAGCAAGCCATCTAAGCTTTGATGCAGTAAATGAAGCTACTAATTGAGAGCCAGTGCGAAGCGCAATATCTGGAATCTCCTGATTGAGTTCAACTGCCGCTTTATCCGAACGAGTATCATTCCAGAGGAGGGCATCTCGAATAATCGCTCCATCTTTATCAAGTGCGATCATGCCGTGTTGTTGGCCGGCAATTGATATCGCTGAAATTTTATGTGAACTTAATTCTTCAAGAGCCTCTGAGAGAGCTTTCCACCAATGCTGCGGGTCAATTTCAGTCCCATCTGGATGCGGCCTTGAAGTTGATGCAATTAACTCACCACTATCAGAATCTCGCAGAACGACTTTCACTGATTGTGTTGAGGAATCAACACCTGCAACTATCGGCATAGTTTCTAGTAAACACCGATTAGATATTCCAGAGCTAGCTGATCGAGCTCTTCATAGTGATAGCCGCGCTTTCCTGCCGCTTCCACATCAAAACTCTCGCCCGCAATCTCTTTCCAGCCCTCACCCTTTGCGACAGTTGGCTGAAGCAGCTCATTAACACCTGATTTCTCAAGAGCTGCAGCAGTTCTTGGATCTGCTCTAAATGCTTTTGCTCTCTCCTGCAAGATTATGTAGGTGCGCATATTTGCCGTAGCTGAGGCCCAGACCCCATCATCGCTCTCGGTTCTCATTGGTTTGTAATCAAAGTGCTTAGGGCCGTCATAGTTATAGCGCTCAAGAAGATCTACCAGGAAGAAGGCCGATTTTAGATCGCCATGGCCAAAGACTAAATCTTGGTCATATTTAGGGCCATGCTGACCATTTAGATCAATATGGAAGAGTTTTTTATGGAATAACGCCTGTCCAATTCCATGAACAAAATTAAGTCCTGCCATCTGCTCATGTCCAACTTCAGGATTTAATCCAACTAACTCTGGGTGGTCAAGAGAATTGATAAAAGCTAGAGCATGTCCAATTGTGGGTAGGAAGATATCGCCGCGAGGTTCATTTGGTTTTGGCTCCATTGCAAACTTAATGTTGTATCCCTTATCAATAACAAATTGACCAAGA
>JANQVH010000052.1 GCA_030730425.1 Candidatus Nanopelagicaceae bacterium | reverse complement strand
AGAGCCATATTGTGAAATGGAGTAAGAAGGATTCCATCATTGAGTAGGCGCAGATGAATATATTGCTCTAACTCAAAATCACCAGCTCTTGCCGCCTCGCCTCCGGTTTTTGGAGCGCTTTTCTGAAAGAGATACTCACCGCGAGCCCCAAGGCGATTAACATGCCAGGGCAGGTTAAATTCATTTATCGCTGCCTCAACTCCATCACACCAGAGGTTTCCAAGCTCAATCATCTTTATAAAGTTCTCATCAGTTAATACTTGGGTAAGCGTTGCCTTCATTGCAGCAAGAGATAGGGCATTTCCTGCAAGAGTTCCACCAATTCCGCCAGTATCAATTACCTCACGCTCTGTCTTTCTTGCAATCTGTGATGCCATCTCATAGCTCATTCCAAATGTGCCAGTTGGAATTCCGCCGCCGATTGCTTTTCCAATAGTTAAAAAGTCTGGCTTTAAGCCAAGTTGCGCGCTCATTCCCCCAGGGCCAACAGAGATGGTATGGGTCTCATCAATAATCCATAGCGCGCCATATTTCTTAGCTAACTCGCCAACTGCTGATAAATAACCATCTTCTGGAAGAACAATTCCCACATTAGTCATTGCAGGCTCCATCAAGATAGCTGCAACATCGCCAAACTTTAGAGCATCTTCCATTGCGGCTAAATCATTAAATTCAACAACTCTAGTTGTTAGATCAAGTGGGACAGGAGCGCCAATATTTCCCTCACGAGTGATCGTTGCTCCAGAGCTATCTAGAGTTGCAAAGCTCTCATCAACAGATCCGTGATAGCAGCGATCGATAACAATGATCTTCTGCCTTCCAGTAATTAACCTTGCATAGCGAATTACATGGCGATTGGCATCAGTTGCAGAGACAGTAAATTGCCAGAGCGGCAGATGAAATCTTCTAGCAAGCTCTTTAGATACCGCTACCGCATCATCTGTTGGAAGCATTGCAGTCATGCCCTTTGCAAGCTGGTTTGAAATAGCATCAACTGTTGGCTTTGGGCTATGGCCAGTCATAGATCCAGTATCACCAAGGCAGAGATCGATATATTCATTGCCATCAACATCAATAAAGTGAGCGCCCTTTGCTGATTCAACAAAGAGTGGGTATTTACCAGGCCATTTAGACATCCAAGACATAGGAACCCCGCCTGGCATTACCTCTTTAGCTTTTTCAAAGAGGGCAGCGCTCTTTGGGGTGCGCGAGATAAAGCGCTCCATCTCTTCTTTATGAAGTGCTTTTAAGTGTTCTCTATTAATCACTTTTCAAACCTATCAAATTTCTTCAAATACAAAGAGCGCTTCAAGATAGGTATCGCTACTTATCCCAAGATTTGCAGCATCAGGAGGAGCGCTCTGTGGCTCAATACAGACCCCTTCAGGATCTTGGTCATAGACCACCCAATAAGGAGCATCTGATTCAATCTTTATCTGCAATACATCTTCCCAAGAAACTGTTGGCACTCCTCGCACTTGAGTAAAGGCATCATCCCAAGGGGGAGGCGTTGGGTTTATTAACTTTCCAGTTGGCATGTAATCACTGCCACGTTCAAACATCTTTCCAGGATGAAAATTAATCTCAGCAGCCCCGCCTCTATCAAACTCTCTTGGAAACCAGGGATGAAGCCCCATCCAAAATGGCAGATCACTTCCCCCTGCTTCATACTCTAAAGACCAACGCAGAGCATTATCAAGAAGTTCAAATCTCTGCTCAACTCTTGCTCCAAGATATGGCTCGGCAAGATCAAGTGCAAAATAACCATTTCCTATCTCCTGCCAGGAAGAGGTAGGGGCAAAGCCATGGATTGCATCAGGTGAGGCAAGATTTGTTGGTAGTTGAAATTCTTCTCCACTGCTATTTTTAATTAGACCATCTTTGATTCTTCCTGCCCAAGGAGCCATGGGATACCAACCCCAGGTAAGCACCTGACCTCTAAATGGCAGCACACATTCAATATCTCTAAATCTAAGAGATGAGATCCTTCCCCCTTGATCAACATCAATTTCAAGTGAGATCTCACCGCCATCAATTGCATGAAGAAGGCTCATAGCGCTAAATCTAACTCCTCTTTCCAGGGAGGATTAGCACCGGCTCTAGAGCAGGTAATTCCAGCAGCTTTTGCAGCCCGCTCTAATACTTGCCTCAATACATCTGCCTTTAGCCCATCAAGACCGTATTTAAGAAGGCCTTCAACAATTACAGCGCCAATTGTGTCGCCTGCCCCAACGCTATCTACCAATTCAACCTTTGCTGCAGGGCAATCAATACGCCCATCTCTAGTAAAGCAAGTTAAGCCCTTCTCAGCCCTTGTGACCACAACTATCTCGGTACCTCTTGAGAACCAGTTAGTAATTACATCACTCTCTGATGATTGATAGAGCCAGGAGAAATCATCTTCACTTAGCTTCACAATCTTTGCTAGATCTATCCATCTCTCAACGCTAT
>JANQVH010000051.1 GCA_030730425.1 Candidatus Nanopelagicaceae bacterium | reverse complement strand
GTCGCCACCATATGAGAAAAGTTACTGCAAGAAACTCAGGAGCGGCTCACCAATCGATCGAACCGCTACCTTTTCAATAATTTAAATTGCCCTTGCTAATAGAGCAAAAAGCGGTGCCAGAGCTAGCGCGGGGAGAAGATTGCCGATCGCAATCTTTTTGATATTTAATAACTTCAGAGCAATTCCTAGTAGCAATACTCCGCCGGTAGCCGTCATAGCGCTAACTTGATAAGGTTCAAGAATTGCGCCAAGACCAAAGCCAACTCCTGTCCATGCAAATTGATAGATACCAACAGGCAAGGCTGAGAGAGCCACTCCCCAGCCAAGGGCTGCAGCAAAAGCAATCGATGTGAAAAAGTCGAGAATACTCTTCAAGGTAAGTTGCTCGATCCCAGTAGACATTCCATCGCTAATGCTGCCTAGGATTGCAAGTGGTCCTATTACAAAGAGAAGAGAGGCGCTGACAAAACCCTCAACAAAAGGCGACTTCCCATCTTTATCAAAGCGCTTCTTTAATCCAGTGCCCATAACCTCTAAACGCTCTTCTATCTTTAGAAGTGAGCCAAGTAGGCCACCAAGAAGCAGGGAAGCTAGTACTACCAGAAGCGGCGCTCCATCTGGAAGATATTGAATTAGCTCTTGATCCCAGAGGGCCTTAATTGCACCTGCCGCAGCTATAAGTGTTATCGCACCTAAAACATCCATAGCAAGGCTTCGAGTTTTCTCGCTCATCTTGTTTCCAAGTAAAACGCCCAAGGCAGCGCCAGAGATGATCGCAATTACATTAATTACAGTTCCTATACCGACAAACATGAAGTTAAGTCTAGAGTATTGATGGTGTAGCGTGAGAAAGTGAAGCGATTTATAGATGCTCTAAGACCTCATAAGACTATCCCGATAACCCCTTGGAGCGCGGCTCATCGTTGGGATCTATCTTTCAAGAGAGTCTCAATTCTCACCTTTGGGCTATTTATTTTTGGAATTGGAGATAGTTTAATAATCATTTCAGAACTTGGTAATGCGCCGTGGTCGGTTTTGGCTCAAGGCGTTGCTACTAAAACATCTATCTCCATCGGTGGCGCAACATTTCTAATCAGCTGCCTAGTTCTACTTCTCTGGATTCCACTTAGAGAAAAACCTGGATTTGGAACGCTTGCAAATATTGTAGTAATCGCTATTGGTATAGACGTTGGTATTGCGCTAATTGGAACTCCTGAGCTTTTCATCTTCCAGCTACTTTATGTTTTTCTAGGAATCGGATTAATTGGAATTGGATCAGCCCTCTACATCACCTGCGCCCTTGGACCAGGTCCAAGAGATGGCTGGATGACCTCGCTTCATAGACGCAGCGGCATCCCGGTTGGCAGAGTTAGAACGGCGATTGAAATCTCTGTCCTTCTTGCTGGATGGGCCTTAGGCGGGCGAATTGGGCTTGGAACAGCGCTCTTTGCCCTGCTCATTGGCTATGCCGTCGCAGCAGGATTTGGTGTCGTTTCCCGAATTACCAAGGAGTAACAAATAGGTTTAAGCCACTCCCCTCGGCTTGTGGACTGAATCCACACGGTGTCGCAACCACCACCGTTAAAAAATTAGCGACATCCCTTCAATGGGATGAAAAGGAAGAGCATGCTCGATACATACTTCAAAATCTCGCAAAGGGGCTCATCAGTAGCCCAAGAAGTCCGCGGCGGTGTAGTTACCTTCTTTACGATGGCCTATATCGTTGCTCTCAATCCACTAATCATCGGTCTTTCAAAAGACGGCGATGGAAAATACCTCGGTGGCGGAGATGTTCCAAATTTAGCCCTCGTTGCAGCAGCAACTGCTCTAGTTGCTGGAGTGATGTCCATTCTGATGGGCTTTGTTGCCAACTTCCCTCTAGCCATCGCAACTGGTCTTGGTCTTAATACCTTCGTTGCAGTTGGTATCGCCTCCAAGATGACCTGGGCAGATGCAATGGGCCTTGTTGTTCTTGAGGGAATTATCATCACTGTTCTCGTTCTTACTGGCTTTAGAACTGCAGTATTTCGCGCAGTTCCAACTCAGCTAAAGATCGCTATCTCAGTTGGTATCGGTCTCTTTATCGCCCTTATCGGTCTAGTCGATGCCGGATTCGTCCGACGCACTGGCTCAGGACCTGTTCCAGTAACTCTTGGAGATAATGGTGAGTTAGTTGGTTGGCCTGTAGTTGTCTTCGCCTTTGGCCTCTTCTTAACCATTGGCTTGATGGTTAGAAAGATTAAAGCAGCTATTCTCCTTGGAATTATTATCTCAACTGGTCTTGCTATAGCTCTTGAGAGCGCCTACAAGATTGGGCCACTCTTTGATGGAGCAACGGGCAATGTAAATCCAAAGGGTTGGAATCTAAATGTTCCAGCTCTACCTGAAGCAGTTGTTGCCACTCCAGACTTTGGTCTACTTGGTTCATTTAACCTCTTTGGTTCATTTGATCGAGTTCCACTAATTACAGCTCTTCTCCTTGTCTTTACTCTCCTACTAGCTGACTTCTTTGACACTATGGGAACAATGACAGCTATCGGTCAAGAGGCTGGACTAAATGATAAAGATGGAACACCTCCAAATGCAGAGCGCATTCTTCTTGTTGACTCACTTGCAGCTGTTGCAGGTGGCGCGGCTGGAGTTTCATCAAATACTTCATATATTGAATCTGCATCAGGTGTTGGTGAGGGCGCAAGAACAGGGTTAGCTTCAGTAGTTACTGGGTTGCTATTCCTATTAACAACCTTCCTAGCTCCACTCGTTGCAGTTATTCCTTACGAAGCAGCTACCCCGGCTCTGATCATTGTAGGTTTCTTGATGATGACTCAGATCAAGTTAATTGATTGGGAAGATTATGGAATTGCAATTCCTGCCTTCTTAACAATTATCTTGATGCCATTTACCTACAACATCTCAGTAGGTATCGGAGCAGGCTTTGTTTCATATGTAGTAATTAGATATCTGCAAGGAAGACGCAAAGATGTTCATCCTCTGCTTCTTCTAACCGCAGGTCTATTTATGATCTACTTCCTAAATAGCCCAATTAATGCTTGGGTTTCTTAATAGCTAGTTGCACTTAAAGATCTGGCCCGGTTAATCCCGGGCCAGATTCATTTCACCAGGTGATTCCTGACTTTCCTTTACTCTCCAAGAGCTGATTCACCATTGAAAAAGGTTTTGAACCGAGAAATCCTCTATGGGCCGAGAGTGGACTTGGATGAACTCCCTCTACTAAGGAATTTGCTTCAAAGAGATGGGCAAGCTCCCTAGCACTTGATCCCCAGAGCAGGCCAACTGCCCCCAAATTGGCGCAGTGAGTAACAATTTCCTCGGTAATTTCTTGCCAGCCGATTTTTGAATGTGAACCGCTCTCTCCAGCAGTAACAGTAAGAACGCGGTTTAGAAGCATCACACCTTGACTAGCCCACTTAGTTAAATCACCATCTGCTGTTGTAGTAGATCCAATATCAGTCATTATCTCCTTTTGAATATTTAGAAGCGAGCCGGGTAGCCCTGTCTTTCTTGGTGAGACAGCAAAGGAAAGACCGATTGCATCTGAGATATTTGGATAGGGATCTTGCCCGACAATAATTACCTTTACCGATTCAGGTTCTAGCTCCAATGCACGGAATAGATACTTCTTATCTGGCAATATCCGCTCGCCTTGATCAGCTCTCTTCTGGAGCTGTAATCCCAGCTCATCTATCTGAGAATGCCTATCACGCAGAATCTCTCTCCAATGATCTGGAAGTAAAGAAGAGAGCATTAATCTCTAGCCATAGCGAAATAGCGCAGACCATTAAAGGATAGTGAAACCTTAACGCCAAAAACCTCTTCAATATTTGCCTCTGTAAGAATTTCATCGATCTTGCCTGCATAGAGCGCTTGGCCTTCTTTGAGTAGAAGTGCATGAGTGCTTCCTGCAGGAATCTCTTCAATATGGTGAGTGACAATTACTGTTGCTGGTGCGCGCTCCTCACTGGTGTATGAGGTGATGCGAGAGAGAATGTCTTCGCGACCGCCAAGGTCTAACCCTGCAGCTGGCTCATCAAGGAGTAGAAGTTCGGGATCTGCCATAAGCGCTCTTGAAATCTGTACGCGTTTCTTCTCTCCCTCGCTTAAAGTTGAAAATGTTCTATCACCTAATTCTCTGACTCCAAAGATATTTAATAGCGCTTTCGCTCTTGATTCGTCCCAGAGATCGTAATCTTCCTGCCATCTGCCAGCCATTGCATAAGCAGCAGTTAATACAACATCAATTACCTTTTCATCTCCGGGCAGTAGCTCCATCATCGCACTTGAGGTAAAACCAATTCGTGGCCTTAATTCAAATACATCAGATGCGCCCAACTTCTCTCCAAGAATCTCTACGCTTCCCTTACTTGGATGTATCAAGGCGGCAAGTAGTTGGAGAAGAGTTGTTTTTCCAGCCCCGTTAGGACCAAGAATTACCCATCTTTCTTGGGTATTTATCTGCCAAGAAATTGGACCCAAAATGCGCTTATTGGATCTAAGTACTTCCACATCTATGCAGCGCAGTAAGGGTTCCATAGGGTGACAAGATACCTCGTTGCTATTGAGTATTCGCTAAACTTCGGCGGTGAAGGCGAGAGCAATTATTCTAATCAGCGGAGCAGCAAGCCAAGTTCCCAACCAGCTTGTTGATGAAACCTTAAAACCCTTCACTTTTGCGACTTTGGATAGGCAAGAGATATTAATGGCCGGTCGCATGATTTTGGCTCTCGAGATAGAGCTAGACCCAGCTCACTTAGATGCCATTGAATCAGATCTAGTAAGCGCCCTAGACCATCTAGATGTCGCCTGTGATCTGCTATGAAGTATGAGTTAATACTATTCGATGTGGATTCAACTTTAATTAAAGAAGAGGTAATTGATCTTCTTGCAGAAAAATCTGGACATGGACCAGAGGTTTCGCAGATAACCACACGGGCAATGCGAGGAGAGATTGATTTTCTTCAAGCTTTAGAGATGCGAATAGCGCTTCTTGAGGGCCTTCCCGAATCAGTCTTTGATGAGGTGTTGAGTCAAATCTCCTTCTCTGATGGGTTTAGCGAACTCTTTGAATATCTCCGCGCGAATCACTTTCTAATTGGAGCAGTCTCTGGTGGCTTCCATAATGTATTAGATAAGTTCTTTGCTGATTTAAATCTTGATTTCTTAAGAGCAAATACCTTAGAGGTTAAGGGCTCTAAGATAAGCGGGAAGCTCTTATCGCAGCCGATAGATAGGGCAGCAAAAGGTCGAGCTCTCAAGGAATTCGCCGCATCTCATGAGATTAAACTAGAAAAAACCGTGGCAGTTGGCGATGGGGCAAACGATCTTGAGATGATCGAGCTTGCAGGCCTTGGGGTCAGTTATATGGGCAAGGAGATTCTAAAAAGTAGAGCAGGTTTGCATCTCGATCGCCCAGGATTGGATGCCTTAATACAATACCTGGAATAAAGCTCTATAACCTGCAGGAATGAATATCAGTAACAAGAATGCCCCGAGCTCCAATAGACCAGAGTTGGTCCATTACTGCGTTGACTTCATGACGTTTAACCATTGCTCTTACCGCTACCCAATCCTCTTTTTGAAGTGGTGAAATTGTTGGAGACTCTAATCCTGGAGTCAATTTACAGGCCTTATCCAGGTTAACTTTTTCAACATCATAATCAACGAGAACATATTGCCTAGCTATTACAACTCCTTCAATTCTGCGGATCAATACTTCAATTCCACTTGATCGCTTCAGACCCTCTCGCTGAATCAAAATAGCTTCACTCTTCATTATAGGTTCGCCGAAGGTGACCAAACCTGCACTCTTTAAAGTACCGCCAGTTGAAACTACATCAGCAATTACATCTGCTAAACCAAGACGAATAGCGCTCTCTACCGCTCCATCTAAGGCAATGACAGTTGCTTTGATACTCTCTTTAGCTAAATAATCTTTCACTAAACTTGGATAAGCGGTTGCGATCTTTAAGCCGGAAAGTGATGCGATTGGCTTATTCGCAGCAAAACGGAAGGAACTTCTCCCAAAATCAAGGGCCATTATCTCAACTGCTGAACTTCCTGAATCCTTTAGAAGATCTCTTCCAGTAATACCGATCTCAAGTTCTCCACTTCCTACATATGTTGCTATGTCTCTTGGGCGCAAGTAATAGAACTCAACATTGTTATCTGGATCAATAAAAACTAAATCTCTGGCATCGTTTCGCTGGCGATAGCCCGCTTCTTTCAAAATCTGACTCGCTGACTCTGAGAGAGAGCCCTTATTGGGAAGAGCAACTTTCAATACCGAGGTATCTAAACTCATCATCACAACTTTCTGTAGATATCTTCTAGGGATAGACCGCGGGCAATCATTAGAACTTGGAGATGATAAAGAAGTTGGCTTATCTCAACTGCCAGAGCCTCATCAGATTCATGTTCAGCTGCTAACCAGACCTCCCCCGCCTCTTCTAATACCTTCTTACAAATTGCATGGATGCCGCTATCTAAAAGTTGGGCTGTATTGCTACCGCTAGGCTTTTTCTCCGAAATTTCCTGCAATTCAGCCCAGAGAGATTCGAAGTTTTTAGGAGAGGAAGAGACCATGGTCAGATTTTACCCAATTTTTCTCTCCTCTTGCTTGGCGATAAACCGCTAACAATTACTTGCTAGCAAGCGCAATTGCTCAACCATGTCGCCAGGGTTATCTGACTTGTAGACCGCTGAGCCTGCTACAAATGTATCTGCCCCCGCCCGGCGAGCAATCTCGATAGTAGAAAGAGAGATACCACCATCAATTTGAAGCCAAACATCATCTAAATTGCTTTGTTCTAGATAGCGACGAGCTTTCTCAACCTTTGGCATTAAAGAAGCCATGAAGGATTGGCCACCGAAGCCTGGCTCAACAGTCATCACAACGATCATATCTATCTCGGGAAGAAGTTCTTCAACAACTTCAATTGGTGTATCTGGCTTTATTGCAAGACCAGACCTCTTTCCAAGTCCGCGAATCTCCTTAAGGGTCTGCAGTGGATCTTCGCAAGCCTCATAATGAACAGTGATACTCACCGCATTATCCGAGCAGTATTGGCCAACCTTCTTATCAACCTCAGCAACCATAAGATGAACATCAATTGGCAAGGACGAAAAATCAATTATCTGCCTTGTGCGCTCGGGCGAGAAGGTGAAGTTAGGAACAAAGATATTGTCCATGACATCTAGATGTATTAGATCGGCGGTTGCAGCAACTTTCTCTATCTCGCCAGGAAGATCATCGAAGTTTGCATTGAGAATGCTAGGACAGATCCTTATCATTGAAATCTCTACTCCTTCCTTAAAAGCGAGAGGAACATAGCATCGCTACCATCTCGATGAGGCCACAATTGTAAATCACCATCTATATCTACCCTCTCATCTTCTACGGGAATCCTTGTAAAAGTACTATGTCGTTTGAGAAAAGATCTAACCTGGAACTTAGTTTCAGCTTGATGAGATGAGCAGGTGACATAAGCAATCACTCCACCCGATGAGAGTAATCTAGTTGCCGAATCCAATAGTTCGCTTTGTAGTTGAGTTAAGTTTTTAAGATCTTGTAAATTCCGCCTCCAGCGCACCTCTGGTCTTCTCCTCAAAGCTCCAATGCCAGTACAGGGGGCATCTAGAAGAATTCGATCGAATATACCCAGCTCTTCTGGCATTGAACGGCCATCGTTCACAGTTACTTCTCCATGATGTAGAACTTGAGAAACCAATTTTGCCCGCTCATTTGAAATTTCGTTAGCAAGTAGATATCCCCCATCTCGATTCAAAAGAGCTGAAAGATATGCAGCCTTCCCGCCAGGGCCAGCGCATAGATCTAGCCATCGAAGATCTGGCAGAAATGATTGATAGAACTTCTCAACGACAATCTGTGAACCTAGATCTTGGACCCCAGCGCGTCTCTGTCTAATTGCTGGAATATCACCTGGATTTCCATCAAAGGAGGCAGCAACGCCGCTTGTTGCAATAGGAAGAGCGCCAGCATCAACTAGTTCATCAATACTGGCTAAACCTGGCCAAGCAATCAGAACGGGTTTAGCGGCGCTATTGTTAGCATTAAGAAGATTTCTCACCTCCTGCTCACTCTTTAAAGAGTCGAAATAGGAACTTACAATCCACTCTGGATGTGAATATTCAAGAGCTAGGCGAGAAAACTCCTGATTCGGAATGGGGAGTTGCTCAAAATCTAATGAGTCAATCTTTCGTAATATCGCATTTATAAAAGAGGATGTTGACTTTCCAACAACCTTCTTAGCAAGCTCCACGCTCTCATAAATTGCAGCATGGCTTGGAACCCTCATCTCCTTTAATTGGTGTGTTCCTATTCTCAAAACTATAAGGGCTTTTGGATCTATTTGCTCAAGTGCCCGATCGCTAGCTGCTGCGATGAAGTGATCATGTCTGCCCTGCATTCGAAGAGAGCCATAAACCAATTCGGTAGCAAATGCGCGATCTTTGACCTCAAGTGCAGAATCGGTAAGGGCTTTTGGAAGAATTAAATTGCTATATGCCCCTTCCAGTTCCACCTGGACAAGTACTTCAAATGCTAAAAGGCGTGGATCATCAATTTTTCTCGGCTTCTTACTCATTCAAAAGCACATGGCAGTGAAATTCTTGCCCCTCTTAACCACTCGCTACTACTCATCTCTTTTTTATTCTCAGGCTTTACACGTAGGATCTCAAGAGCTGAAGAGCCTGAGGCAACGATAAGAGGCTCAAGGGAGATGATTTCGCCTGCTGCTCCTTTGTTATCTCTTACTTGCCCTTCGATAACGCCAATTCTCTTGCCATCTATCAAGGTGTAAGCGCCAGGCCAGGGATGAAAGGCCCTAATTCGCGCTTCAATTTCATGTGAGTCCTTGCTCCAATCAATTCTTCCCTCGCTCTTCAATATTTTTGGTGCAAGAGTTACTCCATCGCCACTCTGGGCGGTAGGGCTCTGATTGTTCTCAATCATTCTCAGAGCCTCATTAACTGGTTTGATTGAAAGAGATGCAAGATGGGTTAGAACTTCATCACTTCTAGATTTACTATCTAATGGGTAGCTAATAGTGGAATAGATCGGACCGGTATCTAATCCCTCTTCCAATTTGAAAACAGTTACTCCAGTTTCTCTATCTCCTGCGGCGATAGCTCTCTGTACTGGGGATGCTCCGCGCCATCTTGGAAGTAGAGAAAAATGCACATTTAACCAACCAAACTTAGGCATCTGCAGTTCGTTGGCTTTTATCAAACGGCCATAGGCAAGTGTTATAACTAGCTCGGCTTGAGTTTGTTGAAGAACCTCTGAGAGCTGCTGGTCACTACCAGGTTTATCGCAAACGACATCATTTCTTTGGCAATGGGCGGCAAATTCATTACTGCTAATAGATTGTCCACGACCACTTGCCTGATCAGGTGATGAAATAGCGCCAAGAAGTTGATGCTCAGAATTTTGAAGGTGCTTAAGAAGATCTATTCCAAGATGAGAAGAGGAGGCAAGAAGGATCTTCACAGGCTACCTATCAATTAAAGACCTTTACCAAAAGTTGAGTGAGGAGAGAGACGGATCTCGGGAGTAGTTCCTGATTCACTTGCTGCTAAAAACCATTCAGCCTGCCTAATGTCCTTCATTGCTTCTTTGCGAAGTTCTGCTGGCAAGCGATCAATGAAAAGAACTCCATTTAGATGATCAGTTTCATGTTGCAACGCTCTTGCTAGTAGTTCAGTTCCTTCGACCAAAAGAGGTTCTCCATACATATCAAAACCTTTTGCAACAGCCCTCATAGCTCTCGGGGTTTGATAGGTGAGCTCAGGAAATGATAAACATCCCTCATCCCCCTCCTGAATCTCATCACCAAGATCTAAAGTTGGATTTATAAGGTGACCAAAAACATCATCTACATGCCAAACAAATACTCTTAACGGAACACCGATTTGAGGAGCTGCCAATCCTGCTCCCGGTGCATCTAACATTGTTTCTGTAAGATCCTTTACCAAACGCTGCAATTCTTTATCAAAATCGATTACTTCGCTTGCTGGAGTGGTCAATACCGGATCTCCAAAGAATCGAATAGGTTGAATTGCCATGGATGAATTCTAACTTACTTAGCTAGTAACTAGAGCTTGTATGGATCTACGCGAATCAAGAAAAGTTCCTGTCCTGCTGCAGAGCGATACTTCTGAAGAGCTTTTAGTGAGATGAGAAGAGGGCTGGCCCCTTGATGAGAAATCTTGAGATTAATAGTGCGATTATCTGAAGAAGTAAGAATCTCTAACTCCTTGAATTGCTCCAAGAGCTTCCTTCTTAATCCAGATATCGATCTCTCTTCTCCAGATACTTGAATTATTCGCACATAGGGAGGAAGTAAAACAGCTTGCCTTTCAACGCTCTCAGCTCGAATGGCGCGCATAACGTTATCGCCTATGAGTGCTTGAGATAGTGAGTGCGAAGCGGGAAGCGAGAGATAGATAAATCCAGAGGAGCGCACCTTTGTCGCTAACTTAAACCATCTAAAGCGCAGCTCCTCCTCCGCGCGAATCAATGCTCTATTTAGTAGAGCTTCCCCATTTAGAAGAACTGCTCCAGCATATCCCCCGATCACATCTGGCTCAACGCCGAAGGTTGAAACAACTATCGCTGGGGAGTTATCGATACTTAATATCGCTTTATCTCCGGTAGATGAATAGATTGCAACTCTAGGAAAAGCCTTTCCAAGCTCCTCAACAATCTTCTCTGCCCCGCCTTTAACGATACGAATCTGATCTGCCTGACAAACTTGACAGCGCCATTGATCGCTTTGATAATCACATATCGAACAGGAGTACTTGTTCTTCTTGCCGATAATTTGCCGTCCTCCACACTCACAGAGAGCAAGATTTCGGCATCTCTGACAAGAGAAGGTGTTGGCATAGCCCTTATCTGAAACGCTGACTAAGACTGGTCCGTTCTTCAAAGCTTTGCGAATAGTGTCATGGTAGGAGTTCGGTTCAGTTGCAATATTTGCTCTATGGCCGCCAAGAAACTTACGCTCCGAGGTAGCGCTTATCCAACCAATCTCAACTAGGCGTGCTAACTCAAGAGATATCGAGTGTGAGATAAAAGTAATGCTGCAGTGTTCAGATTCTGATCTAAGAAGAGCCATATCTCTAACATTCCAATACGGAGCCTTCTGTTCTTGAAAGTGTTCAACAGACTCCTCGGCAATCAGAATTTCATCTATATGAGCCATTGGTGCCAAGATGGCGCTTCTTGTTCCTATGACAATCTTTGAAGTGGCAGTAGCTGCTAACTCGAAATTCTTCCTTTTCTGCGAGGAGGTGAGATGAGAACCTATCTCTATAACTTGCTGTTGCGTCTCTCCTAACGCCTTTACAACCCTCTCTATCTCTCTCTGCGTTGGAAGAATTACTAGTAAATTCAAACCCTTTCGCTCTTTTATATGCCTTACTACACGAGATTCAACTGCCTCCAAGCGATTTAGAAGAAATAGTCTTCTTGATGGTTTTGAACTCTTTGATTTATCCAGAGTGGGAGCATCCAAGGAAGTATTCATTGCCTTTGTAAAACTTGGAAGGCATGCAGAGAGTATTGAGGCTTGATTAGCGATATAGCGCTCTGAAACTTTCTTAGTGAACTCTAGAAAACTTTGAGAGAGGCGGACTTGAGTAAGAAGGCTATGGACTGGTTTTAGAGATGCTTGACTTTTCTCTTTGATAGAGAGGACAACTCCGTCTTTTAAATCGTTCTTAAAGGGCACTCGGATAAGAGAGCCTTCGCCAATAAGCCCTTCTAGCTCCTCTGGAAGAAAGTATGAGAAAGGTTGTTCTAGATGAAAGACTGCAGTATCAACTAGAACATCAACTTGGTAACTTTCAGAACTCTGCCTGGCCCTTGTAGTCGATTTCCCTTTTTGGCGACGCAAGGTAAGTGGCTTATCTGCGGCCACAACAATCCTTAACCCTTAACTGCAGCAGCTAGCGCACTTGCTCTATCAGTTTTCTCCCAAGTGAATTCAGCTAACTCGCGACCAAAGTGTCCGTAGGCGCTAGTTTTCGAATAGATTGGACGGAGAAGATTGAGATCTCTAATAATGGCAGCTGGCCTCAAATCAAAAACTTGTAGAAGAGCAGCAGAAATCTGTTGAGTTGGAACTTTCTCCGTTCCAAAGGTTTCAACAAATAGACCTACTGGTTGCGCTTTTCCGATCGCATAGGCCACTTGAACCTCACAACGATCAGCAAGTCCAGCAGCGACAATATTTTTCGCTACCCAACGCATCGCATACGCCGCTGAGCGATCAACCTTGGAAGGATCTTTTCCGCTAAAGGCTCCACCTCCATGGCGAGCCATACCACCATAGGTGTCAACGATTATCTTTCGCCCGGTTAAACCAGCATCACCCATGGGGCCGCCGATAACAAAGCGCCCTGTTGGGTTAATAAGAATTCGAACATCGCTAGCAGGTAGGTCATAGGAGGCAAGAATAGGATCAATCACATACTTCTTTACTTCCGGAGCCATCTTCTTTTCAATATCAATCTCAGGTGCATGCTGCGAGGAAATTACAACAGTATTTAGCGCTACCGGCTTATCTCCGTCATATTCGATAGTTACTTGCGTTTTACCATCGGGGCGTAGGTAACCGAGTTGGCCGCTTTTTCTCTCACTTGAAAGGCGCTCAGCAAGCCTATGAGCCATAGCTATAGGCAGAGGCATCAGTTCCTTGGTATCTCTTGTGGCATAGCCAAACATCAAACCTTGATCGCCCGCACCTTGTAGATCTAGTGGATCCTTTGATGCGGCAACTCGTTCTTCAAAGGCATGGTCAACGCCAACTGCAATATCTGGGGATTGTTGTCCAATAGAGATTGATACACCGCAACTATTTCCATCAAATCCCTTTTCAGAGCTGTCGTAACCAATGTTTAATACTGTTTCACGAACTAACCCCATAACATCGGCATATCCCTCTGTTGTTACCTCGCCGGCTACATGAACTTGTCCAGTAGTGATCAAAGTTTCACAGGCAACTCTGCTTTTGGGATCTTGAGCTAGAAGTGAGTCAAGGACTGCATCTGAAATAGCATCTGCAATTTTATCTGGATGGCCTTCAGTAACTGATTCCGATGTGAATAAACGCTTAGCCATTGATCTTCTCCAACTTCTTTGCCATATGAGCCACAATGCTCCTTGCCACTTCGTGCTTACTAACTCCATCAAAATTAACAGTATCAATCCCTAGCCCAATGAGAGATCCACTGGTCTGATCCTGACCAAATATCGCTCCCCCAGAGACATCATTTACATAGAGAAGGTCAGCCTTCTTGCCTATCAACTTCTCTCCACCTGCCTTGATTAAATCGCTAATAGTTTCTGCGGCAAAACCGACTATTACTTGGCTTTCTCTCTTGCTTTGAGCCACTCTGCTTAAAATATCAGGGTTTGTAGTGAGATCTATCGATTCTAGGTCAGCTTTTTTAATCTTAGTTGTTGAAGTAGATACTGGCCTTGCATCTGCAACCGCTGCCGCCATTACTAAAGCATCGCTATTAGTAAATTCACTCTCAACAGCTGACATCATTTCCAGCGCTGTATTTACTTTAATCACTCGTGCGCCCTCTAATTCAAAGGGATCGGTATGGCCTGCAATGACGGTTACCTCAGCGCCACTTCTAAGCGCCTCATAAGCGATAGCTAGACCTTGTCTGCCACTTGATCTGTTTCCAATAAATCTAACTGGATCAATTTCCTCTCTAGTTCCCCCAGCAGTAACTAGAACCTTCTTGCCCTCAAGTAATAGCTCTGACTTTGAGATGTTTAGAACCTGGGCAACTATCTTTGAACTCTCTGGAAATCTTCCCACCCCAAAGTCCTTGCCTGAAAGTCGCCCAACTTCTGGATCCATAACAAAAAATCCGCGTGAGCGAAGTAGTTCTACATTGTGAACTGTTGCGCTATTGAGCCACATATTTGGATGCATCGCAGGAACTACTAATACCGGCGCCGATGATGCCAACACTGTGGTGGTCAATAAGTCATCTGCGCGCCCTTGCGCGAGCTTTGCAATTGTGTCAGCTGTTGCTGGAGCAATAACAATTAGATCTGCGTTATCTGCAGCCGCTAGGTGTGAAACCTCTGCAGGGTTCTCCCAAACGGTGCTTAAAGCAGGTTGCCCTGAGAGAGCCTCCCAAGTTGCCCGACCTACAAAGTTAAGACTTGATTGGGTTGGTATTACTCGAATCAAAAAACCAGCATCTTGAAGACGGCGAAGTAGGTCGCAGGCTTTATAGGCAGCTATTCCGCCAGTTACTCCAAGAACAATCTGGCGACCTTTAGGGAAGATTATCTTTTCGCCACTCATGGCTCTTCTTAGCTCTGTGGTTCTAAATTCTCAATTGTTAAAAGGCCTTCATTAATCTCACGCATAGCTATTGAGAGAGGCTTTTCATGGACATGAGTTTCAACTAGTGGGCCAACATATTCAAGAAGACCTTCACCAAGCTGGGAGTAGTAAGCATTGATCTGACGCGCTCTCTTTGCTGCGTATAGAACTAATGAATATTTAGTACCGCTCTTATCCAATAATTCATCGATCGGTGGATTTGTGATGCCATCTAATGTCGCCACAGCTACTCCCCTTTTTAAAGGCTAACTTCTAATGTTTGCTTCTCAAACTTCTACGAAGCGGCCAAGGATAGCAGTGCCTCAAGGACATCCTCGACTCGATGATTGACCAGAATATGCTCAAATTCTCTTGATGCCGCCATCTCGCTACGAGCAAGATCTAGGCGGGCTGCAATCCTCTCAGGTGAATCAGTGCCTCTATTCACGATACGCGCCTCAAGCTCCTCAAAAGAGGGAGGCTGGAGAAAGACCATGATCGCCTCAGGCATTGAGGCTTTTACTTGGCGAGCTCCTTGGATTTCAATTTCCAATAAAACATTTTTTCCCTCTGATAAAGCTTGATCAATAGGATCTTTAATACTTCCATACCTTGCTCCAGCAAATTCAGCCCATTCAAGAAGTAAGTTTTTTGATATTAGATCATCGAAGCTTCTATCATCTATGAAATGGTAGGAAGTTCCATCAATCTCACCAAGCCTTGGTTTGCGAGTGGTTGCTGAGACAGAGAAATAGAAACTTGGATTATCTATTAGTTTAGAAACTATCGTGCTCTTTCCCACGCCGCCAGGGCCAGAGAGAACAATTAACTTTCCACGTCTACTCATCAATTAGCTTTCATTAACTCAAGAAGTTTTTCATATTGGCTACGCCCAACTCCACCAACTCGTCGAGTGGGAGAGATGCCAGCTTTTTCAAGAATACTCTTTGCGCGAACCTCTCCTACCCCAGGAAGGGATTCAATCAGCTCTCGAACACGCATCTTCTTGATTGACTCATCTTCTGCCTTAAATGCATCTTTCCAACTCTTTTTACCAATCTTGATCTCTTCCTTAAAAGCAGCGCGAACTTTCCTAGCTGCAACAGCTGCCTTTAACGCCGCGCGTCTCTCTTCAGTAGTTAAGATTGGAGGAGCGCCCATGGCGTAATTAAACCAAGTTATCTAAGCGAAGCTGTAATCGCCTCTGCTGCTTGCTTTGGATTAGTGGCCTTAGTAATAGGGCGGCCAATTACTACAAAATCTGCGCCAGCTTCAATTGCCTGCTTCGGGGTCATTACCCGCTCTTGATCATCACGTTCTGCTCCAACAGGTCTTACTCCAGGTGTAATTAATGTGACTGCCTTGCCTAGGTGCTGTCTAAGAAAGGAAACTTCCTGCGGAGAGGAGACAATCGCCTTAGCTCCAGAGTTAACTGCGTTCTTGGCTAGCGCAAGAGTTAGGTCTTCGATCTTCTCCTTAAAGCCCATCGCAAGTAAGGCCTCTTGATCTAATGAGGTAAGAATTGTCACTGCAGTAATCTCGACTTTTGGCAGGCTAGAGCTAGCAGCAGCAATCATCTTCGAACCACCAGAGGCGTGAACTGTGAGAAAGCGAGGAGATAGATCAGCTATCGATCTGCAAGCGCCAGCTACAGTATTGGAAATATCATGAAGTTTTAGATCTAGAAAGATTTCAATGCCGCTAAAACGTTTTTGAATCTCTTTGACGCCTTCTTTTCCTTGGGCCAAGTAAAATTCCAAACCTAATTTGTAAATTCCGATATATTCTCTCGTCTTCTCAATCATCTCCATAGTGCTTGGTATATCACTTGAATCAAGTGCCAGGATTACTTGGCTATTACTTTTCATGTGCAACACCTACAGCAGCAGCAACAGAGCTAAACTTGCGTTCCTTTAGTAGCTCTATTAACTCCTTCTTAATTCTAGTTACCGCTGTTGGGTCACCGAAATTTGCCGTACCAACTGAGATAGCAGAGGCTCCGGCCATTATTAGTTCAAGAGCATCTCGCCCAGATGTAACCCCGCCCATTCCTAAAATTGGAGTATTTTTAAAGGCAGCATGCACTTGATATATCGCTCTAACTGCAACCGGTCTAATAGCTGGTCCTGATAACCCGCCTGTCTTTCCAGCTAACTTAGGACGCATAGCATCGATATCAATTGCCATACCTAGCAATGTGTTTATCAGCGCTAAGCCATCTGCCCCAGCGCTTATCACCTCTCCAGCGATAGAAACAATATCTGTGACATCAGGAGAGAGTTTTACAATTATTGGAAGTTCTCCACCAACATTTCTTCTAACTGATTCAACTACCGATCTGGAAGCGACAGGATCACAGGCAAAAACCATCCCTCTATTTTCTACATTTGGACAAGAGATATTTACCTCTATTCCGCTTATTCCCGCTACGCCTCTTAGTTTTCGAGCTAGCGATGAATACTCCTCAATCGTCTCTCCAGAGATTGAAACTATTACGCGAGCGTTATTAGCAATCAACCAAGGAATATCCTCTGCTAGAAATTGATCAATGCCAGGTCCTTGTAACCCAATTGAATTAAGCATCCCACTAGGGGTTTCAGCCATTCGAGGGGTAGCTCGCCCTGAGCGAGGTTTAACCGAGATCGATTTGGTTACTACAGCCCCTAGCTCATCTAAATCAAAGAACTGCGAGAGCTCTTTCCCTGATCCAGCGCAGCCACTTGCGGTAAATATTGGGGATGGAAAGTACTTCCCACCAAATTTACAACGAGAATCAAATGCTTGAAATTGGTTATCCATTAAAGCCCCAGGTTCCCTCTGGTATTTTGCGCGAGCTATCCCAGATAACTTTAGATCCATCCATAACTGGCCCATCAATGCAAGATCTAGTCATTTTAATAACACCAGATGAATCTTTGACTGGAAGCACGCAGGTCATACAGATTCCAATACCGCAGGCCATTGCTTCCTCAACAGCGCATTGATGCAGCAAGCCTTCCTTAGATGAAATCTCCTCTATTGCAGCAAGCATCGCCATCGGACCACAGGAGTAGATAATCTCACTTCCATGTTTCTCTATTAACCCAGGAATGACTTGCGTAACCCGACCTTTAACTCCTGCTCCACCATCCTCAGTTGTAATAGTTAGCGAGTTAACGCTCCGCTTTCCTTCAAGGGGTGCATAAATTTTCCCAGCACTTGATGCTCCAAGAACCATATCAACGCGGCATCCTCGTTCTTTTAGAACTTCTGCTAGACCAAATAATGGGGCCGAGCCATATCCTCCTCCTACTAAAAGAGCTGAGGCAGGCTCTGTTGGTATACCAAAACTTGTTCCAAGTGGGCCGACAATATTTACAACATCGTGAATTTCAAGACCTGTTAACCAACGACTTCCCTGGCCATGCGGAGCAACAACTAATTCGATAGTGCCACCGTATTGTCCGCGGTCACTAGCGCGATAGATGGCAAATGCTCTGCGGAGGATCATTGAAGAGCCAGTACCTCCAACGGATATAGCAACAAAGTTTCCAGGTCTACAGTGAGCAGCCATATCTCCAGCTGCAAAAACCATATGGTGATAAGCGCCTATTTTCTTATTAGAGATAATTTCAGCGCTTCGCTGCTCGGCATGCCTATTTATTGAACTCATGAAGCGTGCCAATCCTGAATTGATCTAGCCGTTAATTTTCCTCGTCTAAGCTCCCTTATTCCTTCAACTGCTGCCTTTAATCCCGGAAGAGTTGTAATACATGAGACTCCCCTAGCCACCGCAGCCGTTCTAATCTTTCGCCCATCCCTAGCTGCCCCACGACCAAATGGCGTATTTATCACAAGGGCAATCTTGCCCTGATTGATTAGATCTACAGCAGAGACAACGCCTTGATTTCCATCTTTCTCGCTATGTTTAGCAACAAGCTCAGTAGAAATTCCATGACCTGCTAGATAATTATGGGTTCCAAGGGTTGCATATAAATTGAAATCTAGCTCAGATAATCCCTTCACTGCAGAGATTGCCTCCTCTTTATCTTTATCAGAGAGCGAGATAAAGATCGCTCCGCTAAGAGGCAGAGCGCCAAAGGCTGCAATCTGTGATTTAGCAAAGGCCGCTCCGAAAGTTGAAGCAATTCCCATAACCTCACCAGTTGATTTCATCTCTGGGCCAAGAACAGTATCAACACCCTCGCCATCAACTCTTCTAAAGCGATTAAAGGGTAGAACCGCTTCTTTAACACTTATTCCCTTTGCAACTCCATCACCGCTATCTGGAAGCATTCCACTTTTGCGTAGCTGCGAAATCTTTACTCCCGTTGCAATGAGAGCTGCAGCCTTTGCAACTTGCCTTCCCGTTGCCTTACTAACAAAGGGAACAGTTCTTGAGGCTCTCGGATTTGCCTCTAAAACATAGAGTTTAGAATCGGAGATTGCATATTGGATATTTATGAGTCCTAAGACGCCAATGCCAAAAGCCAGTTTCTCTGTTGCTTGACGAATCTCAGAGATCAACTCTTTGGTTATTGATTGAGCTGGAATGACGCAAGCTGAATCACCAGAGTGGACACCTGCCTCCTCCACATGTTCCATAATCCCAGCAAGATATAGTTCACTTCCGTCATAGAGCGCATCAACATCAATTTCGATTGCATCATCTAAAAACTTATCAATTAAAACCGGATGCTCTGGATTAATCTGAGCGGCAATAGTAATGAACTCTTCTAATGAGGCATCATCGTAGACAATCTGCATACCTCGCCCGCCAAGAACAAAGGATGGTCGAACCAGAACTGGGTATCCAACCTCTTTTGCAACCTTCAACGCATCTTGATAAGAAAATCCAGTACCAAATTTAGGAGCTCTAAGTAAGCTTTGCTCTAACACCTTTCCAAATGCGCCACGATCCTCAGCTAGATGAATTGCTTCTGGCGTGGTGCCAAGAATAGGAACTCCGGCGCTCTTTAACGCTGCCGCAATTCCTAGAGGGGTCTGACCACCTAACTGCACGATAACTCCAGCAATTGGCCCAGCAGCAAGCTCTGCGCGATAAACCTCTAAAACATCTTCAACAGTTAATGGTTCAAAATAGAGACGATCTGCGGTGTCGTAATCGGTGGAGACCGTCTCTGGATTGCAATTAATCATGATGGTTTCATATCCTGCCTGCGATAGGGCAAAACATGCATGAACGCAGGAGTAATCAAATTCGATTCCCTGACCAATTCGGTTTGGACCACTTCCAAGAATCAATATCGCAGGTTTACTTCTAGGTTTTACCTCACTTTCTAGATCATATGACGAGTAATGATAAGGAGTAAATGCCTCAAACTCCCCAGCACAGGTATCAACTGTTTTATAAACCGGAAAGAGTCCTAAACGCTCTCTGATTTTCAATATCTCTGATGCGCTAGTAGAGCGTAGTTGGCCTATCTGTTGGTCTGAGAAACCCATTTGTTTGGCGCTCTTTAGCAGTTCTATAGATAGCTCGCCTGCGCTCTTAATCTCAACTGCTTTCCTATTTATTTCCTCAATCTGAGAGAGAAACCACGGATCTATTGCGCACTTGGCAAATACTTCTTCAATTGAAGCGCCTAGCGCGAGCGCCCTTTGAACCTGAATCAATCTATCTTGAGTGGGTATGGCAATCTTCTCCATTAACTCTTCAAGACTTTCAGTAATGTCCCAAGAAAAAGATGAACCCTTCTTTTCTAAACTTCGCATCGCTTTCTGCAGCGCCTCAGGAAATGAGCGACCAAAGGCCATAGCCTCTCCAACGCTCTTCATCGTTGTAGTTAGACGAGTATCTGCCTCAGGGAATTTTTCAAAGGCGAAGCGCGGGATCTTAACTACGATGTAATCAAGGGTTGGTTCAAATGATGCTGGCGTTTTCTGGGTAATATCATTTGGAATTTCATTAAGTGAATAGCCAATAGCAAGCTTTGTGGCAATCTTTGCGATAGGAAAACCTGTTGCTTTTGAGGCAAGCGCGCTACTTCTTGAAACCCTTGGATTCATTTCAATAACAACTATCCGTCCATTAGCTGGATTTATCGCAAATTGGATATTGCAACCCCCGGTGGCTACTCCCACTTCGCGAATTATCGCAATACTTAGATTTCTTAGATTCTGAAATTCAACATCGGTAAGGGTTAGCGCTGGAGCAACAGTAATAGAGTCTCCCGTATGCACTCCCATTGGATCGATATTTTCAATACTACATACGATAACTACATTGTCATGGTTATCGCGCATTACCTCTAATTCGAATTCTTTCCAGCCAATTATTGATTCCTCTAGCAGAACTTCATTAACTGGGCTAAAACGCAGCCCTGCGCCAGCTATCTGCTCTAATTCATCTTTACTAAAGGCAATCCCGCTACCAAGGCCTCCCATAGTAAAAGATGGTCTAACCACCACCGGATAGTTGAGTTCGCTTGCTGCCTTGAAGCAATCATCCATGCTGTGACAAATAATCGATTTGGCGGACTCTCCCCCGATTCTTGCAACGATAGCTCGAAACTCTTCTCGGTTCTCTCCTCGTCTAATCGCTGCCACATCTGCGCCAATCAACTTTGTCTGATACTTCTCCAAGATTCCATTTTCATGGAGAGTTATTGCGGCATTTAAAGCAGTTTGGCCTCCGAGAGTTGCCAAGATGGCATCAGGGCGTTCTTTAGCAATTACCTGCTCGAGAAAGTCTAAAGTGATTGGTTCGATATAGGTAGCATCGGCAAACTCTGGATCGGTCATAATTGTTGCAGGATTAGAATTAATAAGAATTACTCTTATGCCCTCTGCTTTAAGAACGCGGCAAGCTTGAGTTCCTGAATAATCGAATTCACAAGCTTGTCCAATAACAATTGGCCCGCTACCGATGACAAGAACGCTCTTAATTGATTTATCTAGAGGCATGCTTGCCTAACATCTCCAAAAATTGATCAAAGAGATAATTAGCATCATGAGGACCGGCTGCTGCCTCTGGATGATATTGAACTGAGAAGGCGGGTTTTTCCATAAGCTTTAATCCTTCAACCACTGAATCATTAAGGCTAATGTGAGTGACCATTCCAGGGCCGTAAACTGTTGAGAAGATTCCATCTAATGGCGCCTCAACAGCAAAGCCATGATTCTGGGCGGTAATCTCAACCTTATTACTCTCGATATTTAGTACTGGCTGATTAATTCCACGATGACCAAAACGCAATTTATAAGTATCAAAGCCGAGCGCTCGCCCTAAAATCTGGTGTCCAAAACAGATTCCAAAAATTGGAAGTGATGCATCAAGAGCGGATCTAACTAGCGCAACAATTGAACCCATTGTCGCTGGATCCCCAGGGCCATTTGAAAGAAAGAGCCCATCAAAGCCGCCGGATTTAATCTCTTCAAAAGTAATAGTTGCTGGCATTAGATGAACTTCAATTCCGCGAGCAGCCATATTTCTAGGGGTTGCATATTTGATCCCTAAATCTATTGCAGCGACTTTAAATTTTCTTACTCCAACTGCAGGAATTATCTTTATCTCATCAACGGTAACCTCTTCGGCAAGAAAGGCTCCAACCATCTCTGGCGCACTTCTTACCTTTACTACCATCTCCTCCCTTGAGAGCTCGCTATCTGAAAAGATGCCAACTCTCATTGCCCCTCTCTCGCGCAGGTGGAGGGTTAGCGCTCTGGTATCAACTCCCCTGATTCCAACTACTCCATTTGAAATCAAGTCATCTTCTAAACTTCGCTCTGAGCGCCAATTTGAAACTCTTGGAGAAGGATTTCTAACCACAAATCCACTCACCCAGATCTTTCTAGACTCCTCATCCTGCGTATTCATCCCGGTATTACCTATATGCGGGGCGGTCATAATTACAACCTGGCGATGATAACTAGGATCTGTAAGCGTCTCTTGATATCCCGTCATTCCAGTTGAGAAGACAGCCTCACCAAATGTTTCACCTTTGCAAGCCCAAGGCTCTCCTTCAAAGATGCGGCCATCATCTAGCACTAGATATGCCGTCATCTACTTTGAGTTCCTTTCATAAACCAGCGCGCCATTATGGAATGTCTTAGTAATAACTCCTGGCAAAACCATGCCATCAAAAGGTGTGTTTTTGCTCTTAGAGGCGAGCTTTAGCCGCTCAACTCGCCAGTTAGCATCAAGATCCACCAAGGTGAAATTTGCGCGCGCTCCAATCCTTATCGAGCCATGATCTGTATATCTTCCTATCTCAGCTGGATTCTTTGAGAGGCGATCTACCAATTGAGTAAGGGTTAAGAGTTTTGTCTCAACCATCGCTTGATAGGCAATTGAGAATGCTGTTTCAAGGCCAACCATTCCAAATGCAGCAGCGCTCCATTCACAATCTTTAGATTCATGAGGATGAGGGGCGTGATCAGTTGCCACTATGTCGATAGTTCCATCAGCAAGGCCTTCACGGAGTGCTTGCACATCATCTTTAGTTCGCAATGGTGGATTTACCTTATAAACAGGGTCATAACTCTCTGCCAAATCATCAGTTAAGAGCAGGTGATGCGGAGTAACCTCAGCCGTTACTTTTATTCCACGCTTTTTTGCACTTCTAATAATTTCAACTCCACCAGCGGTCGTGACATGACAGATATGCAGCCGCGAATCAACATGCTCTGCAAGAAGTACATCTCGCGCAATTATCGCCTCCTCTGCAACGGCCGGCCATCCCTTCAATCCAAGGCGAGCTGAAATCTCACCCTCATTCATCTGTGAATCTTGGGTAAGCCTTGGATCTTGGGCATGTTGAGCGATAACTCCATCAAAAATCTTTACATATTCAAGAGCTCTACGCATAACCAATGGATCAAAGACACAATGTCCATCATCGCTAAAAATGCGAACTCCTGCCTCTGATTGATTCATGGCGGCAAGTTCAGCAAGCTGCGCTCCACCTTGCCCAACAGTGACCGCTCCAATTGGAAAGACATCACATACTCCATGATGTTTACCTAAACGATAAACCTGCTCAACAACTCCCGCGGTATCAGCAACTGGCAGAGTGTTAGGCATTGCAGATATCGCTGTGAATCCTCCAGAAGCTGCGGCCATTGAAGCAGTTAATACAGTCTCGGCATCTTCCCTACCTGGCTCTCGCAAATGGGTATGGAGATCAACAAAACCTGGCAATATCGTTAAACCTTTTGCATCAATGTCATTGGCGCCACCTGCTAGCTCACCTTCATTGACAAATTTGCCATCAGAGATGAAGTAATCACTTGCCTTCCCATTGGAATCTTTAGCACCAGTTATCCGATATGAGTTCATAAACTCTCCCCGCTACTAGCTAGCTCCTTAAAGGTCGCTCCACCAAGTGTTAGATAGAGAACAGCCATTCGAACGCTAACTCCATTGGCAACTTGTTCAACGATAACTGAGCGCTGTGAATCGGCAGATTCTGCCGAAATTTCAAGTCCCCGGTTCATAGGACCGGGATGCATAACTATTGATTTAGTTTTCATCTGCTTCATTCGCTCTGAAGTAAGCCCATATCCTCTGGCATATTCTCGCTCAGTAGGAAAATAAAGATCGTTCATCCGCTCTTTTTGAACTCGAAGCGCCATTACTACATCAAGAGATTTGATCTGATCATCAAGTGAATAACTAACGTCAACTCCCCATTTAGCCACTCCAACTGGAATTAGAGTTGGAGGAGCAATTAGTACTACCTCTGCGCCAAGTTTTTTTAGAAGAAGAATATTACTTCTTGCAACTCTTGAATGAAGGATATCGCCAATAATTCCAACCTTTACTCCCGATAAATCTCCTTGATTCTCCTTTAGATGGCGCCGGATAGTAAAGGCATCAAGAAGAGCTTGAGTTGGATGTTCATGAGTTCCATCTCCTGCATTGATAACAACGCCTTTCATCCACTCTTGCTTTGCAAGTTGATGGGCTGCGCCAGATGCGCCATGGCGAATTACAACTGCATCTGCTCCCATTGCCTGAAGAGTGAGAGCTGTATCTTTAAGGCTCTCGCCTTTACTTACACTTGATCCTTTCGCGGCGAAGTTAATTACATCGGCAGATAAACGTTTTGCCGCGGCTTCAAATGAGATTCTAGTTCTAGTTGAATCTTCAAAGAAAAGATTAACAACAGTTCTTCCTCTAAGAGTTGGGAATTTCTTAACTGTTCCTTCAGAGAGACGAGCTAATTCGGCAGCAGTATCAAGTACCTCAATTGCCTCATCTCTGCTTAAATCAGCTATCGATAATAGATGTTTCATTGTGAGCTACCTTCAATAAGTACCTCATCTATAGAATCAATCTCGCTTAGGTGAACGCGAACCGATTCTTCTTTAGCCGTTGGAATATTCTTTCCGACAAAGTCTGCTCTAATTGGCAGTTCTCTATGGCCACGATCAATAAGAACTGCGAGTTGAACGCTCTTTGGACGACCCAGTTCATTTAAAGCATCAAGGGCTGCGCGAATTGTTCTGCCAGAGAAGAAGACATCATCGATGAGTACAACATCTCTTCCATCGATACTCCCCCCTGGGATATTGGTTGGAAGAAGAGTCCTTGGAGCCTTGAGACGTAAATCATCGCGATACATCGTTATATCAAGAGTGCCGCTTTCAAGATTGATTTTCTCGATCTCAGAGATAGCCCCTGCTATCCGCCTACTTAGATACGCACCTCTAGTAGGTATGCCCAGCAGGAGAAGGTTTTCAGGGCCGTGATTCTTCTCAAGGATTTCATGGGAAATGCGCCGTAGCGCGCGGGAGATTTCACCGCTATTTAAAATAACGCTCATTCTTGCTCCTTCGCCGCCTCACAGGACGGATCGTTAAAGGTTGGCCAATACTAGCATGGGCCTCAAGGGGCTATGAAATCTGTGGAAAAACCAAGAGGGCCTTCTTGCATTTCGCCTATTTTGAGCCAATGACAACGCCTATAGAGATATCAAAAAGACTTAGACAGATAAGAAAACAACAGAACTTAACGCTTAAGCAAGTTGAGATACGTTCACGCGGAAAATGGAAAGCTGTTGTGATCGGTTCCTACGAGCGGGGCACAAGATCACTTAGCATCGCAAAAGCCAAATCCCTCTGCGAGTTCTATGGAGTTCCCCTCTCAGCTCTCTTTCAAATCGAAACAAGTAAGCAGACATTTGATTCTAAACTTGGGCTACGCATTGACCTTAGACACTTAAGAAGCAGACTCTCTGAAAATGATCCTCTAATAAATCAGCTTCACAGCCTCCTATCATTCATTGCGAGAAGGCGAGATGACTGGAATGGCGAGATCATGAGTATTCGCTCACAAGATAATGAGGCTCTAGGACTCTTGCTACAGAAAGAACCAGAAGAGCTAAAGAGAGCTCTGGAGATACGGGAGTTGCTATTTAAAGCACGAGGTCAGGCTTAATCTCCAATACCTTACTTAATACCCCGTTTATATACTTACTTGAGTCCTCAGTTGAGAAATTTGCAGCAAGCTCTAGCGCCTCACTGATAGCAACTGCCTCGGGCACCGATTGGGACCAGAGCAGTTCAAAGATCGCAAGGCGTAAGATATTTCTATCAAGAACTGGCATACGGTCCATATCCCAACCCTGGGCATAGGTAGCAATTAACTCATCAATTTTTCGCTTATTTAACTCAATTCCATCAATTAGCTCTTTTGTAAACTCTCTAGCTTCATACTCCATCTCTGTGACTCTTTTTGAAAGTAACTCAGCTGCGCTACCTTTTCTAATATCACTTTCATAGAGCAGATCGAGCGCGGCTTTTCTAGCCTTAGAGCGGCTGCTCACTTAATTTGCGCGCCCGAGATAATCACCATTGCGAGTATCAACTAAAACAACTTCATCTTGCTTAATAAAGAGTGGAACTTGAATCGTGATTCCTGTTTCAAGAGTCGCTGGCTTTGACCCTGCAGATGAACGATCTCCTTGTAAGCCTGGCTCGGTATAGGTGATCTTAAGAGGAACATTTGCTGGAAGTTCTACATAAAGTGGATTTCCCTCATGAACTGCAACTATCGCTTCGGTGTTTTCGAGCATGTAATTGGCTGCATCTCCAACGGTTTCCGCAGAAATTGTCATCTGGTCGTATGTGCTGGAGTCCATAAAGACAAAACCCACTTGATCTTTGTAAAGAAATTGCATATCGCGCTTTTCAAGAATTGCTACATCAACTTTAACCCCTGCATTAAAGGTCTTCTCAACCACTTTTCCGGAGAGAACATTTTTAAGCTTGGTTCTCACAAAGGCTGGTCCCTTACCTGGTTTAACGTGTTGAAACTCAACAACTCCCCAGAGCTGACCTTCGATATCCAAGGTCATTCCATTCTTAAGATCATTCGTGGTAGCCATAGCGGCGAAGATTACCTTTTATATCTCTATTTAACTAATTTACTCATCGCAGCAAAGGCTAGGCGATATGAATCAAGGCCAAAGCCTGCAATGCTGCCTTGTACAACCCCTGAAATTACTGAGGTGTGGCGAAACTCTTCCCGAGATAGCGGATTACTTAAGTGCACTTCAATGCAGGGAGCCTTAAGCATGACTACTGCATCACGAATTGCATAAGAATAATGAGTAAATGCCGCGGGATTAAAGATAACCGGAGTCTTACTATCAGCTGCTCCATGGAGCCAGCCGATTAACTCTGACTCATCATTGCTCTGCTTTATCTCAACTTCAAAACCAAATTCCTTAGCTCCTACAAGACAGATTGTCTCAATATCGGAATAGGAGATATCTCCATAATAGGATTTTTCGCGAAGATCGAGCCTTGAAAGATTAGGTCCATTTAGCACTAGCACTTTGGTCGCGCTCATCTACTCTCCAATGCTTTCTAGGAAACACTTCTCTAACTGCTGATCGCTTATATCCTCAAGCCTGGTTGGCACTCCCAGAGCGCTTAAGGTAACAAAGCGAATTCTACCCCCACGCATCTTCTTATCGTTGCGCATAATCTCCAGAAGCTCTGACCATGATGCCCTTGGGTATTTCGCATTAAGTTCAAGGGTATCTAAAATCTGATTCTGTCTATCTAGGTGCTCTTTAGATAGACCTGAGAATTCAAATGAGAGTTGAGCAGCAAATCTCAATCCAAGGGCTACCGCTTCGCCATGGCGAAGTGAATACTTCGAATGTTTCTCTATCGCATGACCCAAAGTGTGACCATAATTTAATATCTCTCTAAGATCTGATTCTTTAAAGTCAGCGCTAACAACCCTGGCTTTGACTGCGATTGAGCGAAAAATGAGCTCAGATAGATTCTCTCTCCATTTATCTTCTATGAGATCCAATATCTGTGTATCGTCAATGAAGCCACACTTAGCAACCTCTGCCATTCCCGCCTTGAGATCGCGCTGAGATAGTGAGGAGAGAAAACTCTGGTCAATTAAGACAGCGCTCGGTGAGTGAAATGCCCCTATAAGATTTTTTCCCGCCTCAAGATTTAATCCTGTTTTTCCGCCGATAGCTGCATCAACCATCCCAGCAAGTGAGGTAGGAATAGCAACCCAATCAACTCCGCGCAGATACGAGGCGGCAAGAAAGCCCGCTAGATCCGTAGTTGCCCCTCCCCCAACTCCAATAATCAGGCAACTTCTATCCAACTTAGCGGCAGCGAGTTTCTCAATAGCTTTAGTAAAAGATTGCATGCTCTTCTGCTCTTCTCCATCTTCCACCTCTATTAGCAGATATTTTGAAGGAAAGCTTGCGCCAAAGCTAGCAACGATAGATTTAGGAGCAACAATAACTACCTTCTTATCTCCAGCTAGAAGAGATGCCTCTTTGAAAGCATCATCTGTGAAAATAACTTCATAACTCTGCTCAGAAGAAACAGTTATCGGCTTCATAGGGCTAACTCTTTGACAATTTCTTCAGCAACCTCAATAGGTTTTTTATTGTCAGTTGAGACTCGCGCCTTTGAGAGCGCCTCATATGTTGACCGGCGTTTTTCCATTAGAGCAATCCACTGTTGTCTGGGGTTTCCAAGAAGCAAGGGGCGATCTCTATTAAACCCAACTCTTGGAGCTGCATTTGAAATTGATACATCAAGAAAAACTACATTTGCCATAGGAAGTAATCTCTTGGAAACCTCTAAATCCATTACAGAGCCGCCGCCAAGTGCGATTACACCATCTTGGTTCTCAAGAAGATCAATTACAGTAGAGCGCTCCATATCTCTGAAGGCAGGCTCCCCATCGGTAATAAAGATTTCAGAGATACTCTTTCCGCTCTTTTCTTCAACAATTTTATCGCTATCGAGAAACTTTAAAGTTAGTTTTTTTGCCAAAGCTTTTCCGACCGAAGTTTTTCCAGCTCCTGGAGGGCCGATGAGAATTATCGGTGGCACGCCCTACTTCACTTTCATATTAGATAGATAGCTCTCTAGGTTCCTCATGCTCTCACCGAGGGAGTCTCCGCCAAATTTTTCAAGCATAGCTTCAGCCAAAACTAGGGCCACCATAGCTTCGGCAACTATCCCCGCAGCTGGAACAGCGCAAACATCTGATCTTTGATTTATTGCTTTAGCCGCCTGGCCATTTGTAATATCAATTGTGTCTAGAGCCTTAGGAACAGTTGAAATGGGTTTCATTGCAGCGCGAACTCTTAAAACTTCGCCTGTACTCATTCCACCCTCTGTTCCGCCAGATCTTGATGTTCTACGGCGAATATTTCCTTCACTATCTCTCTCTATTTCATCATGAGCGCTACTGCCACGTTTTCTAGCGGTTGCAAATCCATCACCGAGTTCAACGCCCTTAATTGCTTGAATACCCATAAGGGCTCCTGCAAGGCGTGAGTCAAGTCTTCTATCCCAGTGAACATGAGATCCAAGCCCTGGTGGTAGGCCATAAACTAAAACTTCAACAACCCCACCTAATGTATCTCCATTGCCATGTGCATCATTTATCTCTTCAACCATTTTTGCACTTACATCTTTAAATGCTGAGCGCACTTCATCGCTATCAATTCTCTCTCGATCGCTAGGCTGCGGAAGTAGATAATCATCAGGGACGCTCACTGCTCCAATAGAGACCACATGGCTAAATACCTCAATGCCGCCTACCTGCCTAAGAAATCTTCGCGCAACTGCTCCTAGCGCTACTCGAGCAGCTGTCTCTCTTGCTGATGCTCGTTCCAATACAGGTCTTGCATCATCAAAATCATATTTTTGGATGCCAACTAAATCAGCATGCCCAGGTCTGGGTCTTGTTAAAGGGGCATTTCTTCCGAGTGATTCAATCTCTGATTTTTCTATTGGATCTGCGCTCATAACTTTTTCCCATTTAGGCCACTCGGAATTAGCAATTTGAATAGCAATGGGACCACCTTGGGTTAAACCGTGTCGTATCCCTCCAACAATTGTAACTTTATCTGCTTCAAAGTTCTGTCTTGCTCCCCTACCAAAACCAAGTCTGCGTCTACGAAGATCTTCATCAATATCTGCAGTTGTAACCGATACTGAGGCAGGCATTCCCTCTAAAATTCCAACCAAGGCTGGACCATGGGATTCTCCTGCTGTTAACCATCTCATTTCTTAATTATCGCAGATTAATTTGGATTCCTGCTCCCTATTTATCACACCCACGCTCAAACATTTATTGCAAAGAGAAAGACCCCAAAGAAGAGATAGGGAGCAAATGCAACTCGCTTGCCTTTCAGGCTCTCACGCTTTAATAGATGAATGATTAAGGTAATTGAGCAAGCTAACCAGCTGATCGCATTACTCCAGATTAAGTCAGATATGTCTCCACCAAATGCGGAGATATAGGCCCCCATAAGAAGTGAGAGTCTTATATCGCCGCGGCCAATCGCGCGCCCTGAAAATAGGTTGATAGTTGCATAGAACATAAAGTTGATTAGCGAGAGCAGCGATGCCTCGAGCAACGATTGGCGAAGTAGAGGGATGAGAGAAAGTAGCGCTAGGTGAGTGACCCTCTTAGAGATTAAATGCTCTTGATAATCTCTCCAAGAAATGATGGCTGCAAAAATTGCGAAATGGATAAAGAGCACATGAAGACTCTATTTTGCAAAGGATAGATCAATGGAACTTATCCACAAGCTCTCTCTATTTGCCCGCTTCCAACTTGAGAAGTAACTCCTCAAAGAGCCACTTTTTATCAAAATCAAGTTCTGTCATCAGAGAAATCTGAAATACCGCTTGCGCTGCTAATAGTTGCAGCCCTGAAATCAACGAACCTCTGGCATCCAATTGTAGTTTTGATAGCTCTGGGGGCCATGGCCAATAGGTTGCATCGAAGAAGAACTTAGGCGCTTTAAATTCTTTTGTCATTGATAGAACTTGATCCGAGGGAATTGTATTGATAACCAATTCACTCTCCCAGGCTTGAGCAGAACGCTCCCAATCCCTAATCTCAATATTGAAGCCCAGAGCTGAATTGATAAGAGAGGGATCTCTATCTGGACTTCTTCTGTATGCCTCAATCTTTATCCCTCTTGGTGCTAGCGCTGCAATTGCTGCCCTTGCCGTTCCCCCAGCTCCAAGGATTGCCACTGAAGAGAAGGAAAGATCTTTAGTTAAGAATTCAAAACCATCTACATCGGTTGAAGTCGTTCTCCAAATATCTCCATCACGATAGATGGTATTGGCCGAATTAATCTCTTCTGATCTTGAATCAACTATAAGCGCTGGGTTTGATATCGCAGTTAGCTCTTCTTTAAGTGGCATTGTCAGAGAAAAACCAAGCAAATTCTCTTTGAGTAACTCTTGCTCTAAATAACTAGCAAGCTGACCGCTTTTAACCTCTATCGCTTGATAGTTTCCAGAAAAACCGAGAAGAGAATAGGCATGATTATGAATTAAGGGAGATAACGAGTGAGAAACCGGTGATCCTAAGACCGCTGCGCGCTTAATCATTCAAATAGCCCCGCTTTGAAATTTCTCTTATATTCAGACTTCCACTCTAGGAATTGATCATAGGAATTGGTAAATCGAGTATCAAAAGGACTAACCGTTACAAAATAGAGCCAATTGCCAACCTCAGGGTTTATGGCCGCATCAATTGCCGGCTTAGTTGGGCTTCCTATTGGCCCAGGAGGTAGCCCTGGATAAACAAAAGTGTTATAGCGATTCTTAACTTTGGTATCTACTAGAGAGACTCGTATTTCACCTCTGCGCTCTAAGGCATAGTGCACTGTTGAATCAAATTGGAGCGGCATGCGCTTTTCTAATCTGTTGTAAATGACCCGAGAGACTTTTCCGAAAACATCTGGCGTTCCCTCTGTCTGCACAAGGGATGCAATCACCATAATTTCAAAAGGAGTGAAATCTCTCTCGTTGCTCCAGTTAATATCCTTTGTTGCTGATACAAACCTGTTAAGCATAGCTGAGAGTATTTCATCGCTATCCACGCTCTTGTTAAAAGAGTATTGGGCAGGATAGAGAAATCCTTCGATATTTTTGCTCTTAAACATCTCTGGTGGAAAGACATTCTTTACGCTTTTTTCAATCTCAACTTTGCCTATACCGAAGTTGATAATGCTCTCAGAAATTTCAGATAGGCGCTGCCCATCTTTGACAACTATTAGATTTGGAATTCGAGAGGGATCTAAGAGCTGTTCTAGGGCCACCCTGGCTGGGATACGAGTTTCAATTCGATGTTCGCCAGGTGCTATTCGCTGTGACCTGGAATCAGCAACTGCTACTCTAAAAAATGCAGCAGATGATTTAACAACTGAAAGTGATTCAAGTTTTCGTCCAATTTCAGATCCACTCTCGCCAGAGAGAATTTCGACAATTACCTCCTGGCCTGCAGATCCAACTTCATAATCAGGTGCGCTTTGAGCGCCTGAATTAGCCTCTCGAAGAAGAAGGGTGATAAAGACAATTAAAATGCCGGCAGCTAATAAACGAAGAAGTGGACTTCTCTCAAGTGATTGCTTCAAAGAAGCGGTATTAAATCTCATGGCCAGCAGCACCTCCGCTAACCCGCTCTACTTCCAGGGCAAACTCTAGAATCTTTACAGCAGCCAATTGATCAATGTTCTCTTTATTGCTTTTAAGGCCTGCGCTCTTTAACTCACCAAGTGCAGAACTTGTGGTTAATCGCTCATCTAATAGCCGTACCTGTATTTCTTGCGGTAGATGGCTTTTAAGTAGCGCTGCAAAGCTTCGAGCTTTATTACTTGAATCACTCTCTTTTCCTGAGAGATGCAGAGGAAGTCCAATATAAATAATTTCCACATTACTTACATCAACAAGTTCTTTGATCGCGATCACCGCCGAACCTGTTGATTCGCCATTATCGAGGGTGATAAGCGGAGATGCAATCAATCTAGAGTCGTCAGATTTTGCAACTCCAATTCGCTTATCACCGTAATCTATAGCAAGCCTTGCGCCTGGAAGTATCACAAAGGCTACATACCCGAGAGGGAAGCCTTGATGGCCAGTAAAGCTTCATCAATCTTGGTGAATTCACTTCCGCCGCCCTGGGCGAAATCATCTTTTCCTCCGCCACCGCCGCCAAGAATTCCAGAACCAATCTTTACTAGCGCACCTGCTTTTGCTCCTGCGCTACGAGCGCTTTCATCGGCTGCAAGAACTAAAGTCACTTTTTCATCACCGCTACTTACTAGCGCTACAACTGAGCCTTTGAGGCGATTTCTCAAGTCCAAGGCAACAGTTCTCAAATCATCACCAGAGAAGCCTTTGCCCATGTCAGCTGCTATGAATTTAAATGGACCAATATTTTCAGCCTTCTCTATTAGAGAAGCTGAATCACTAAGAGCCTTTGCTGTTCTTATCGATCCAATCTCCTTCTCGGCATCTCTTAGACGAGCAAGAAGAGAGGTGATTCTCTCCGGCAGTTCCTCTGCCCTTGTTCCTTTAATGATTTCAAGAAGTGAGTTGATCAAAATATGTTCACGACTTAAAAATGAGTAAGCATCTGCGCCGACTAAAGCTTCAACGCGCCTTACTCCCGCTCCGATAGAGGATTCACCAAGGAGTTTTACTATTCCAAGTTCCCCACTTCTTGAAACATGGGTTCCTCCACATAGCTCCTTTGCCCAATCACCAACGCTAATTACTCGAACACGCTCACCATATTTCTCGCCAAAGAGCGCCATTGCACCGATTTTCTTCGCCTCTGCTTGAGACATCTCCTCTGCGCTAACAATTAAATTATCTAGAAGAAGCGAATTAACTCGAGCTTCCACATCATTGAGAATGCCCTCTGAAACGGCGCCACTAGATGGGAAATCAAAGCGAAAACGCCCTGGAGCATTCTCTGATCCAGCTTGAGTGGCAGTTTCTCCAAGGATTTCTCGAAATGCTTTATGGACCATATGGGTTGCGGTGTGAGCACGCGATATTGCTTTACGTCGATCGCCATCAATCTTTGCTAGTACAGATTCGCCTATCTTTATCTGGCCGGAGAGCACTCGACCGCGGTGAATGAAAATTCCTGGAATCGGCGATTGAACATCTTCCACTTCAATAACAGAGCCTTCGCTAGTTGTTATCACTCCAGCATCAGCTAACTGCCCGCCACCTTCTGCATAGAAGGGAGTTCTATCGAGCAGAATTTCAACATCATCGCCAACAGATGCAGATTTAACCCCCGCACCATCTACTAGAAAACCAACAATTTTTGATTCACTCTCTAAGCTCTCATAGCCAACAAACTCTAACTTGCCAGCGCCTTCTGCTAATTTGCGATACTCGGTTACATCAGTATGTCCACTCTTTTTTGACTTAGCATCAGCTTTAGCTCTTTCGCGCTGTTGCTTCATTAAGCGCTTAAAGCCATCAGCATCAATACTTAAGCCCTCTTCATTTGCCATTTCAAGAGTTAGATCAAAAGGGAATCCATAGGTATCGTGGAGTTGGAAGACATCCTCACCTGAGAGAACTTTTGTGCCACTCTTCTTTAATGAAGCGCTTCTCTGATCAAAGATCATAGTTCCACTCTTTAGAGTTTGCAGGAAACTCTCTTCCTCTGCCTCTGCCACCTTTAGAATTCGAGCGCTATCACTTTGCAACTCTGGATATTGCGCACCCATAGCTTCGATAGAGGCCTTAATTAACTCGCTCATATTACGATCGTCGGAGCCAAGTAGCTTCATATTCCTAGTAGTGCGGCGCATCATTCTTCTTAGAACATATCCTCGACCCTCATTACCTGGAGTAACTCCATCGCCAATCAACATCGTTGCAGTTCTTGCATGATCTGCAATTACCCGAAGTGATACATCACTTGAAGGCTCTCTGCCATATCGAACTCCACTTAGATCACTAGCGCGATTTAGAATATGTTGTGTTGTATCAATCTCATAGATGTTCTCCACTCCTTGCAAGAGAGCGGCAGTGCGCTCAAGGCCTAAGCCAGTATCAATGCTTTTGGCAGGAAGTTCACCAAGAATTGGGAAACCATCTTTGCCCCCACCTTCGCCTCTCATATTCTGCATAAAGACAAGATTCCAGATCTCTAGATAGCGATCTTCATCGGCAATTGGGCCACCTTCCTTGCCATAGGCAGCACCACGATCAAAATAGATTTCAGAACATGGCCCGCAGGGACCAGGTATGCCCATCGACCAGAAATTATCTGCCATTCCACGTCTTTGAATTCGCTCCTTAGGAATGCCAATCTTCTTATGCCAAATATCTGCTGCTTCATCATCATCTAGATAAACCGTGACCCATAATTTATCCTCAGCAAATCCATACCCGCCATCACTTATTGGCTTTGTTAAGAGTTCCCAGGCAAGGGTGATTGCTCCCTCCTTGAAATAATCTCCAAAGGAGAAATTTCCACACATTTGAAAAAAAGATGCATGACGTGTGGTCTTACCCACCTCTTCTATATCTAAAGTTCTTACACACTTTTGCACCGAGGTGGCGCGCTTATACGGCGGAGTTAACTCTCCTAGGAAAAATGGTTTGAATGGAACCATCCCTGCATTTACAAGAAGAAGATTTGGATCATCTGCAATAAGAGATGCTGAGGGAACGACTGTATGTTTGATGCCCTGGCTATTTCCTGACTCAAAGAATTTTAGCCAGCGAGAACGAATTTCCGCTGAATTCACGAGGAGTTAGAACTCCTCGTCGTCAACATACTTGCTGTTTTTTGCCTTTTTACTCTTCTTTCCTTTTTTCTTCTTGCGAAGTTGGGCGGCTGTTAGTACAGCCCCTGCTGCCTTCATCGCCATTTGATTCTTATCAAGAAATCCTGACGCGCTCTCAGAAACTTTAGAGCTAAATTCCTCCATTGTTTTAGTCACTTTATTGATGCTCTGTAGCGGCCCATTAACAAGTTCTACTGTGGTTGTGACCTCATTTAGTAGCGGCGCAGTTTCCTTAGCGATATCGCGAACTGCGCTTCCGACTTCATCAATCGCTCTTCCGAGTCGAATAACAGCGTAGGCGATGGCAAAACCAATGACTAATAGAGCGCTTGCTGCGATTATTGCTGCGATTCCACCTGCGGACATAGCGTTAGCCTACTAAAGATTTCTCGCCCTATTCCGGCTTGAAATCCACTCCGCTCTCTCGTCTCTGCGCGGTGGTTATCGGAGTGGGAGCGCCAGTTAATGGATCTGCTCCACTTGCCGTCTTGGGAAAAGCAATGACTTCACGGATTGACTCAGCTCCGGCAAGTAGCGCACATAGGCGATCAAGTCCTAGAGCGATACCTCCATGTGGCGGCGGGCCATAGTTAAAGGCTTCAAGTAGGAAACCAAATTTAGACTCAGCTTCTTGCTTAGTTAAACCGATAACATCAAATACTGCTTGCTGAATTTCACGCTTATGGATACGGATCGATCCTCCACCAATTTCATTTCCATTCAAAACTATGTCATAGGCATAAGCAAGGGCCGATTTAGGATCATCTTTAAAGCTCTTCTCATACTCAGGTTTTGGTCCAGTAAATGGATGATGCACCGCTGTCCATCCTCCAGACTCTGTTGCCTCAAACATCGGAGCATCAACGACCCAGAGAAACTTCCATTGATCCTTTGCGATCAGATGACATCTCTCTCCAATTTCCAAACGGACTGCGCCAAGAAGTTGGAGCGAAGAACTTTGATCCCCCGCTGCAAAGAAAATTGCATCTCCATTCTTAGCGCCAACAAAAGAGGCAATCTCCTTACTCTCCCTCTCCGAAAGATTCTTAGCAACAGGGCCTCCAAGGCTTCCATCCTCGCCCACGAGAATGTAAGCAAGTCCTTTAGCTCCTCTTGCTTTAGCCCAATCTTGCCAAGCATCTAGCTCACGCCTAGGAGATGCGGCTCCATTTGGCATAACAACTGCGCCAACGAACTCTGCTTGAAAAACTCTAAAACTTGTCTCCTTAAAGAAATCAGTGACATCAACTAATTCATTTCCAAAACGAAGATCAGGTTTATCAGAGCCAAATCTTCTTAGCGCTTCATGATAGGTCATGTGAGAAATTGGTAGGGCAATATCAATATCTAAAGTTCTTTTAAATACTTCCTTTAATATCTTTTCCGCAACAGCTAAGACATCACTTTGATCAATGAAGGACATCTCAATATCTAATTGTGTGAATTCAGGCTGTCTATCAGCTCTAAAGTCTTCATCTCTAAAACAGCGGGCGATCTGGTAGTAACGCTCCATACCTGCCACCATCAATAACTGCTTAAATAGCTGTGGTGATTGTGGAAGGGCATACCAAGATCCAGGTTGCAGACGAACAGGAACTAAGAAATCTCTAGCTCCCTCTGGAGTTGAACGGGTTAGATAGGGAGTTTCAATATCGAGAAAACCCTCACTATCCATTACCGAACGGATGATGGAGGTGACTTTAGAGCGAAGGCGTAGCGCGCTACTTGGTCCTTCGCGCCTTAAATCTAAATAACGATATTTGAGCCTGACCTCTTCACCAACATTAACCACTTCCCCACTATCAACTGGAAATGGCAGCGCAGCAGCTTCACTTAATACTTCAAGGCTCTCACAATTGATTTCAATTTCACCAGTAGGCAGAGCTGTATTTTCATTTCCACTCGGGCGTTTGGTCACTACTCCCTCGATTAAGACGCACCATTCAGCTCTAAGAGCTGCCGCGACTTTTTCATCAGAGATAACTACCTGGATGCTTCCCGAGTAATCACGGAGATCAATAAATGCCACACCGCCATGATCGCGCCGTCTAGCTACCCAGCCGGCAAGTTTTACCCTGCCGCCAATATCACTTGATCGAAGGGTTCCAGCGCTATGGGAGCGAAGCAATTTGAAGACCTACTCTCTTTTCTGCTTATAGCCCAGATGATTTCTCGGCCAAAGTCTTAGCAAGAGAGGTAAGCCTAACCGAAGTTAGCGCTCCGCTGCTCATCTCTTTTAACTCCACTGACCCTGATTGCAATTCACTATCACCAAGAACTATTGCAAAGCGCGCTCCAGATTTATCAGCCGCCTTCATCGCTGCCTTGAGGGAGCGATCCCCAAAATTCTGCTCGACAACAAAGCCCTCTTTTCGAAGTGAATCAACGAGAGTAAAGCACATTGAGCGAGCCTGATCACCAAGAGCAATCACATAGAGATCAATATATTTCAACTCTCCTGGAAGAAGTTGACCAGTTTCTGCCTCTGCTTCAAGGGCGAGAAGAATACGATCTATCCCTAATCCAAAACCAATTCCGGAGAGCTTTGATCCCCCAAGAAGTTCCATAAGTCCGTCATAGCGTCCGCCGCCACCTATCCCAGATTGCGCCCCTAGCCCGCTATGAACAAATTCAAATGTAGTTCCAGTGTAATAATCAAGACCTCTAACCATTCTTGGGTTAACTTGATAAGCAATTCCCAAAGAATCAAGGGCAGATTTAACCTGTTCAAAATTCTCTCTACTTTCAGCATTTAAGTAATCAAGTAGTAGAGGAGCCTTGCTCATCGCATCCTTAATCTCATCACGCTTATCATCAAAGAGGCGAAGTGGATTTTTCAAAGCTCTATTGCGCGTTTCTTCATCCAGGTTTAGCCCAGCGATAAATGCATCTAAGTCTTTTCTATGTGATACTCGACTGTCACTATCGCCAAGTGAGGTAATCTGAAGTTCAAAGTTTTTTAGCCCAAGTTTTCTATATCCTTGATAGGCAATAGAGATAACTTCAGCATCAAGATAGGGATCATCGCTTCCAATAGCCTCTATGCCGAATTGATAGAACTGACGATAACGACCAGCTTGTGGCCTCTCTGCTCGAAAAAATGGTCCATGGTAAAAGAGTTTCACTGGCAGGCTGGCGCGATCTAGGCCATGTTCGATAACAGCTCTTATTACTCCAGCAGTTCCCTCAGGGCGAAGTGTTAGTGAACGACCACCGCGATCTTCAAATGTATACATCTCCTTTGTTACCACATCAGTTGATGCGCCAACTCCTCGCGTAAATAACTCAGTATCTTCAAAAATGGGTAGCTCAATTAATTCATATCCTGCAGCGAGCGCCGGAATCTTTAGAGTCTGAACTATGTGATCAAAAATATTTGATCTAGGCGGCAGGTATTCAGAGACGCCCTTAGGGGCTGCAAACTTTGAACTCATGCCAATCTCCCTTGAGTCGCCGCTAGGAGGTATTGATTACTCTTCAATTCCGCATCCATTCTGCTCTCATCGCCATGTCCAGGAAGAACACGGAGATGAGGTGGCAAGGTCGCTATTTTCTCACGAAGAGTTATCTCCATGTCGCTCATTGAGCCACGTGGCAGATCAGTTCTTCCAATTCCGCCCTTAAAGAGCACATCTCCGCTAATTAAGAGCTCATCTTCAACAATTGCAAGAGTTGATCCAGGGGTATGCCCCGGAGCATGTCTAAAGGAAAAATTCATTCCCCCAAGCTTTGATTGACTATCTGAATCAATTGACCAGGTTCTCTCCGGTTCTTGAAACTCAATCTTGCTACCCGATAGCTCTCCAAGCTCGCTTAATAAAGCTTGAGATTGAGCTCCCATGGCCCGTTCTGGATTTACCAGTAGATCCCTATCGGCTTTATGAATATATGTATCACTTTCAATAAAGTCTTGAGCAAGAGAGTAGAGAGAAAATGTGTGATCAAGATGTCCATGGGTAATAAATATTGCACCAATGACTAAGTTATGTTCAGTTAACTTTGCTTTAATCTCTTGAGTTAAATTCGGTATGCCAATACCGGGATCAATTACTACGCAATGGGAATTTTTTGATGGAGCAATGATCCAACAATTGGTGGCGTAATAAGGCGCCACTATTCGATCGACCAAGAGGCTCACCTAGGCATTCTTCCAACCAAGGTCGCTACTTCCGCTCAAAAGAGCCCTATCTGAGCGACTTTTTTACAGAAAGACCCCTATGGGGGTAGCGTTTGGCCCTTACCAACCGCTGAACCCATAACGCCAGAGTGAGAAAAACTCCAGGTGCGCAACGTTCGAGAAAGTAGGACCTAATGGATGCCCTAGATAATCAAGTTCTACCTAACTCAGCTGCTGCAGCGCTAATCGGTGATCCTTCAAAATTTGGACGCGTTGATGAAAATGGAATGGTCTATGTTCGAACCAACGATGGCGAAAAAGTAGTCGGTTCATATCCTGGAAAATCTGCAGAAGAAGCACTTGCCTACTTTGTCCGTAAATTTGAACTTGTTGCCTCAGAAGTGGCTCTCCTTGCTGCTCGAATCATCAGCGGCGCTATGGTTCCTCAAGATGCCAATGAAGCGGTTAAGAAGTTAAGAAATCAGATTGAACATCTAAATGGCGTAGGAAATCTCGAAGCTCTAAGAAGTTCACTCGAACAGATTCCACCTTTAATTGATGAACATCGCCCTGCCTATGAAGCTAAAAAAGCAGCAGAGGCTGAGGCTAAAGCAGAGAAGCGCGCAGCAACCATTGCCGCAAAAGAGGCTCTAGTTGTTGAAGCTGAAGGTTTAATCGATTCCACTAGTTGGAAGGTAACTGGTGAGCGTCTCAAAGTATTACTAGATGAATGGAAGAAGGCTCCACGCCTTGATAAGAAGACAGATTCAGAGCTATGGAAGCGTTTCTCATCTGCTCGAAATAAGTTTGATAAACGTCGCAGGGTTCACTTTGCAGGACTGAGTGCTCAACAGAACCAGGTAAAAGATTCTAAAGAGAAGATTGTTATTGAAGCTGAATCACTTGCTACCTCCACAGATTGGGTGGCGACAGCTAGACGCTATAAGGCCCTGATGGATCAATGGAAGGCAAGCGGCCGAGGTAAGAAGAATGATGACGACAAACTTTGGTTAAGATTTAAGGCAGCCCAAGATACTTTCTTCACCACAAAGAATGCAGACCTTGAAAAGCGCGGCGAATCAATGGCTGCAAACCTAGAAAAGCGAGAGGCAATTGTCGCTGAGATGGAAGCTCTCTTGCCGATTACAAACCTCGATGATGTTAAGAGAAAGTTCCGCGATCTTCGCCAGAAGCTCTCAAAAATTGGCATGATCGATCGCAAAAAGAGATCAGTATTAGATAAGCGTGTGGATAGCGTGGAGATGACGATCAAGGAGGCAGAGCAGGAGCAATGGCGTCGTAGCGACCCAACAGCGATTGCAAGAGCTAACGATGTCGTTACTCAATTAACAAATGCTGTCGCTGACTATGAAGCTAAAGCTGCCAAAGCTCAAGCTAATGGGGATTCTAAGAAGGCTGCTGATTTACTTGAGGCTGCCGCCGCTAGACGTATGTGGCTTAGCGAGGCCCAAAAAGGTCTTGCTGACTTTAAATCCTAGTTATTAGTTATTCGATAAACATCATAAACGCCTTCGATTTTCTTTACTGAAGCTAATACTGCCTCTAAATGCGAGGCATCAGCCATCTCGAAGGTAAAGCGTGAGAAGGCCACTTGATCTTTAGTGGTATTAACTGCAGCATGAACGATATTTATCTCCTGATCAGATAGTGCGCGCGTAATATCCGAGAGCAACCTGGCTCGATCTAGCGCCTCAATCTGGATATTAACCAAGAAAACAGATTTTGCTGCCTCATCCCACCTAACTGCAGTGATTCGATCGCCTTGGTGAAATTTCAAATCAGCTACATTTACACAATCGCTTCTATGAACTGATACCCCACTACCTCGAGTAATAAACCCTGTTATTAAATCACCTGGCACAGGAGTGCAGCATCTTGCTAGTTTTACCAATACATCTTCTACGCCTTCAACAATTATCCCCGAGGCGCTCCGTCTATTTATTCGACTTGGCGAAGCAGTTGTTATATTTTCATCAATCGGGCTGTCGTAGGTTTCTGCTAATCCTAGGGATGATTCAAGTCTTTCAATTACATGATTTGCCGAGATGTGGCCATCCCCTACTGCGGCATAGAGAGCTTCAATATCTTGATAATTTAAATCATGAGCTAACTGGAGCAAGCTATGACCACCGAGGATTTTCTGTAGTGGTAGCCCTGCCTTTCGCATCTGTCTGGCAATTGATTCTCTGCCTGCATCAATTGCCTCCTCACGTCGCTCCTTGGAAAACCAGGCCTTTATCTTGGATCGAGCCCTTGATGATTTTACGAAATTAAGCCAATCTCTACTTGGTGATGCAGATTCAGCTTTATTTGTTAATACCTCTATTACATCACCATTGACTAGTGGCACCTCTAAAGAAACCAACTTTCCATTAACTTTTGCGCCAACGCATCGATTTCCAACATCGGTATGAACTGCGTAAGCAAAGTCCACTGCAGTTGCTCCAAGTGGAAGTGCTATAACGCTTCCCTTAGGAGTAAAGACAAAGGTTTCAGGAGTTCTAAGATCAAAACGCAGGGCATCGAGAAACTCTGTTACATCCGAGGTCTCCTGCTGCCATTCATGAAGCTGTTTTAGCCAGAGCATATCCGGTGAATCCGATGATCTTGAGGAGCCAGATAATTTGTATTTCCAGTGGGCCGCAATTCCATACTCGGCTCTTGAGTGCATATCATGAGTTCTAATCTGAATTTCAACTGCTTTTCCATTGGGCCCAATTACAGTGGTATGAAGTGATTGATAAAGATTAAACTTTGGCATAGCGATGTAATCCTTAAATCTTCCAGGAACTGGGCTCCATCTGGCGTGAATCGCTCCAAGGACAGCGTAACAATCTCGTACATCATCTACTAAAACCCTGATTCCAACTAAATCATAAATATCGCTAAATTCTCGCCCTCTTATAACCATCTTTTGATAAACGCTGTAGAGATGTTTATGCCGGCCTGTTACCTTTGCAGCAATTGACTCTGAAGCTAAGTCTTGTTCAACTAGAGTGATAACTTCATTAGTTAGCTTCTCCCTAGATGGATTTCTCTCTTGAACCAAACGTTCAATTTCGTCAAATTTCTTTGGTTCAATGTATTTAAAAGAGAGGTCTTCCAGCTCCCACTTAACTGCATTCATTCCTAATCGGTGCGCTAGCGGGGCATAGATATCTAGAGTCTCTCTTGCTTTTCGCTCAGCTGATTCTGGCTCAACATATTGCCAAGTTCTAGCATTATGGAGGCGATCTGCTAATTTGATAACTAAAACTCGGATATCTTTCGCCATTGCAACGACCATCTTGCGAACTGTCTCAGCCTCCGCTGTTGGACCATAGGTGAGGCGATCTAGTTTTGTTACGCCATCAACAAGAGATGCAACCTCAGCGCCAAAATCTTTGCGTAGTGATTCTTGGGAATAACTCGTATCTTCCACCGTGTCATGTAGCAGGGCTGCTGCAATGCTATTTGCATCAAGACCGAAATCAAGGAGAATTTCCGCAACTGCAACTGGGTGGGTTATATAAGCATCGCCACTTTTTCTTAATTGACCTTTATGAGCCCGCTCTGCTACTTCAAAAGCTCGTTCAACAACTCCAGTATCGCTGCCTTCTTGACTCTCCCTAAGGCGATTAATTACCGGGGTAATAAGTGCGTTCATGGGGATAGATTACTTCTCCCCTATTTGTTGCGCTTCTTCTTTCCTTTTCGATTGGAGAGCAATGGGCTTGTAGTACTTCCGCCCCTTGCAGCAACGCGCGCGCTTAAAGCCTTCATCGCTGGCTCACGCTCACGAAGTGAGGCTAATACTGGAGGAGCAATAAAAACCGATGAATAAGTACCAGCGATAAGGCCGATAAAGAGAGCTAAAGCTAGATCTTTCAAAGTTCCAGCACCTAATAGGCCTGCTCCAACAAAGAGAATTGCAGAGACTGGAAGAAGGGCGATAAGTGAGGTATTCATCGAGCGGACAAGAGTTTGATTAACTGCAAGATTTGTTGCATCAGAGTAAGTGGATTTTCCAGTACTAGTAATTCCCTTTGTGTTCTCTCGTATTTTGTCGAAGACGACCACAGTGTCATAGAGGGAGTAGCCCAGAATCGTTAGAAAGCCGATAACAGTTGCCGGCGTTACTTCAAAACCGATAAAGGCATAGAGGCCAACGGTGATAAGAACATCGTGGATCAGTGCGACAACAGCTGCTACCGCCATCTTTGGTTCAAAGGTGAGAGCTAGATAAATCATGATGCAAATCAAAAAGGCGATAAGTCCTTGGAAAGCCTTCTTTGAAATTTCCTCGCCCCATGAAGGGCCAACATTTTGAGTATCAATTGACTCAACCGAAACGCCAAATGCTGCAGCTAGGGCATCTTGAATCGCATTTGATTCCCCGGTATCTAATACGCCGGTCTGGATACGAATCTTCTCTTCACCTAAAGTTTGAATTATCACATTGTCTCTATAACCAGTAGATGAAACAGCCTCCCTTGCTTGTTCAATTGATCCAGTAGAGGTTGTAACAACAAAGGCTGATCCGCCCTCAAATTCAATACCAAGTCGCAGCCCCTGCGAGCCGAGTGCAAAGACGGAGAGAGCGATAAACAGAGCGCTTACTGCATACCACTTCTTTCGAGCGCGAACGATATTAATTGAAGTCTCGCCACGATAGAGCCTTCCGCCAAGACCAGTTAGCTTCATCCCTTACGCTCCCTTGCTCTCTAGAGTTGGAGTTACAACTCCGATACTGCGCGGCGAAACACCGGAGTACTTGCCTCCAGCTTGGAAATATTTATTCTTAGCAAGAAGTGTTACAAGTGGCTTGGTAAATAGGAAGATAACAACCAAGTCAACAAGTGTTGTTAATCCAAGAGTGAATGCGAAACCACGAACACTTCCAACTGAGACAAAATAGAGAATAACAGCAGAGATAATCGAGACTAAGTCAGCAACGATGATAGTTCTCCGCGCTCTCAGCCAACCACTCTCTGCAGCAACTCGTAGGGGTTTACCCTCTCGCATTTCATCTCTTATACGTTCAAAGTAGACGATAAATGAGTCAGCAGTAATTCCGATTGCCACAATAGCTCCAGCAACGGCTGCAAGAGTTAAGGTAAATCCAATCCACTCGCCTAAGAGAAGGAAGAGAATCACCAATTGAGCGGCTGCTATTGCTAGAGATCCCACGACGACTAGACCTAGCGCTCGGTAATAAAACATTGAGTAGAGCATTACCAGAATCAATCCAAGACCACCTGCGATAAGACCAGCTTGCAGCTGATCATTTCCAAGCGTTGGAGATATTTGTTGAACCTCTCCGCGATCAAAGGCGAGAGGTAGAGATCCATACTTCAAAACATTTGCTAGATCTTGCGCCTCAAGTTGGCTAAAACTTCCAGTGATCTGAGCGCTTCCACCTAAAATTGCTTCATTGATTCTAGGAGCAGAGACAACAACTCCATCGAGAACAATTGCTACTTGATTCTGTGGCTCAGCAAGATTAACAACGCTCTGAGTTAGTTCTCCAAATTTGCGAGATCCATCTCCTGTGAAATCAAGTGAAACAAACCAACCACTTGCGCTCTGCTGATCAATTGCAGCAGTTGCGCCTTTAATATCACTTCCAACAACTTGAGCCGGAGCAAGGATGTATCTTGCAACTCCATCTCTATCGCATGTGATCATTAAAGAGTTGGCATCATCTCCCCCGCTACCAAGAGTTGACTCAGGCTTAGTGCAATCAAGTGCCTGAAATGTTGCCGCTTGTTCAGTGCTAAGAGATGATCCTTCAAGCAGGGCCCCATCATCGGGAGTTGGGATAGATCCTGCAACTAGTAATACCTGTCTAAATCTAAGTTCTGCTGTTTGACCAACAAGGTCTACAACTCGTCTTCCAGTCTCACCTGGAACGGAGATGACAATCTGTCTGTTATTTCCTGTTCCCTCCGCTGTTACCTCGGCCTCGACAACTCCAAGTGAGTTAACGCGCTGACGGATAATCGAGACAGCTTGATCAATAGATTCACTGGTAATTTCACCGCTCTGTCCGCCCTGAAGTCTTGGCTGGAGAGTCACGCTAGTTCCACCTCTTAGGTCTAGGCCTAAGTTGATTGAGGTTGCGCCAATGGCAAAGGCAACGCCGTAGAGAATAAGGGTGGATAAAACCGTCAGAGTTAAGGTTCTAGCTGGGCGAGGTTTTCTGACCTCGCCAGAGTTACGTTGTGAATTTCCGTAAGACATGGGGCGAAAGTCTAGGGCTCAAGCTCCTCACTGTCGAAAAGCCCGATTGCCACCTCCGGAGCTTTCTTGCCTAGATGGCGCCAAGCTGCTGGTGTAGCAGTTCTTCCCCTTGGAGATCTGGAGATAAATCCAGAGCGGACTAAAAATGGTTCAGCCACAGATTCAACTGTCTCGCGCTCCTCACCAACGGCCATCGCAAGGGTTCCTAAGCCAACAGGTCCGCCATTGAACTGTTCTATCAATACTCGAAGAATTGCTTTATCTAATCGATCAAGGCCAATCTCATCTACTTCATACATTTTAAGAGCAGAGTTAGTTATATCAATATTGATACTGCCATCACCATGTACTTGGGCATAATCCCTAACTCGACGAAGGAGCCTATTTGCAATACGCGGCGTTCCTCGAGAGCGCTTTCCTAACTCTGCAATTGAATCTTTACTAATATCAACATTTAGTAGGGATGAGCTTCGAGCAACGATATCTGCAATATCTGCTTCATCATAGAAATCTAGATGAGCGGTAAAACCGAAGCGATCTCTAAGCGGCCCAGGAAGAAGGCCCGCTCTAGTTGTTGCGCCAACTAAAGTGAAATGAGGAAGCGTTAAAGGAATCGCAGTTGCTCCAGGTCCTTTTCCAACTACTACATCAACTCTGAAATCCTCCATTGCCATATAGAGCATCTCCTCTGCAGGTCTTGCCATTCTATGGATCTCATCTAGAAAAAGAACTTCTCCTTCAACGAGTGATGAAAGTATTGAAGCTAGATCACCAGCATGGGTAATAGCGGGTCCACTGGTAATTCTTATTGGTGAATCCATCTCACTTGCCACAATCATTGCAAGAGTAGTTTTGCCAAGACCAGGAGGGCCTGAGAAGAGAATGTGATCTGCTGGCGCTCCGCGCTCTCTAGCTGCTCGAAGAAGTAAGTCCACTTGATCTTTAACACGCTTCTGACCAACAAAGTCTCTCAACGTCTCTGGCCTTAAAGCCTGCTCTGCGCTAATTTCCTCGGGAGTAAGCGAGCTACTCATTATCTCTTCATCCATTAGCTATCTCTTCTGTCGCGATTGTGCGAGAGCAAGTTTTAACATCTCAGGGGTATCCTCACTCGTTGGAGTTCTTCCAAAGCTCTCAAGTACTTTATCAAGGGAGCTTTCTGCCTCTTTTTGCGAATAACCAAGTCCAGTAAGCGCGCCAATAACTTGAGTTCGCCAAGGCCCGCTTAGGGCAGATTTTGATTTATAGCTTGCTCCAAATTTCTCTTTCAACTCTAGAAGTATTCTTGAAGCAACTTTTTTACCAATTCCAGGAACTCTCTCAAGGGCTTCATTATCTTGCGAAGCAATTATGTTTCGCAGCGCATCTGGGCCATAAACAGCAAGGAGGGCGCTAGCGACTTTTGGTCCTATTCCAGTAACAGATTGCAACTCTTCAAAGAGGCTCTTTGCGCTCTGAGATAAGAATCCATAGAGGCTCCAGGAATCCTCTCTAACAACTAAAGATGTGTGAAGTGATAATTCGCCCCCTACTTTCGATTCTGAGGCAATATCTGGCGCAACAATTACTTCATAACCAATTCCATTTACAAGAAGAATGATCCGGTTTAGTCGAATCTCAAATACCGTACCTGTCATAAAGGCAATCATCTATTTCTTAGCCTTTCTAGATCTTGGTTCAGATTTTAGACGCTTTATCCGGCTTTTCTCTTTAGCTGTAGCAGTTGCTAACTTCTTAGCTCCAGCTCCTCTCCAATGGTTGCAGATAGCAAGAGCTAGCGCATCGGTGGTATCAACTGGCTTTGGGGCCTCTTTTAATTTCAAGATTTTAACTACCATCGCAGCAACCTGTCTCTTATCTGCTCGCCCAGAGCCAGAGACAGCTGCCTTAACTTCACTTGGGGTATGCATAGCAATTGGAACCCCTGCCTTTGCTGCAAGAAGGAGCGCAACCCCTGCTGCCTGCCCGGTGGCCATAGCGGTTCGCACATTGAGCTTTGAAAAAACTCTCTCCACCGCAATAACATCTGGCTTATATCGATTGATCCAAACTTCAAGTTCTGCACTTAAATGCATCAAACGCTCTTCTAATGGGGCATCAACGCCGGTCTGTATTACGCCGCAGGCAACTAACTTAAGATCTTTAACTCCAACTTTTTCAACCACACCAATGCCACAGCGCGTAAGACCGGGATCAACACCAAGAACGCGCATTAGCCAAGCCTATTAGCCAGCCAAGAAAGAGTTATGACAGGCTCGCCATTACCTCATCTGAAACATCAAAGTTCCCATAGACATTCTGCACATCATCGCACTCCTCGATAGCCTCAATTAACTCAAAGAGGGCCCTTGCATCATCTGCTCCAATTGGAATAGAGATTGAAGGAAGGAAGGAAACATCTGCTGATTCATAATCAATTCCTGCAACTTGGAGAGCCTGTCTTACCGGAACTAAATCTGTAGCGGCGCTGATAAGTTCAAAGCTCTCACCTAGATCATTAACCTCTGATAGACCATGCTCCAGGGCAGCATCCAATAACAATTCCTCAGCAATAACTTTTTCGCCTTGCCTCTTCTTAACAATAACCACGCCTTTTCTTTCAAACATATAAGAAACTGATCCAGGATCGGCCATCGTTCCACCGTTTCTAGTGATAGCAACTCGCACCTCTGATGCAGCTCTATTTCGATTATCAGATAGACATTCAATAAGAAGCGCTACCCCACCAGGGCCATAACCTTCATAGATTATGTTCTCCCATTGAGCTTGTGATTGACCTTCACCAATTGCTCTCTTAAGAGCGCGTTCGATATTATCGCTCGGAACAGAATTCTTCTTAGCCTTAGTTATTGCATCATATAAAGTGGGGTTGCCATCAGGATCTGCCCCGCCATTTCTAGCAGAGACTTCAATTGCCTTGATGTATTTAGCAAATGCTCTTGATCGCTTGGAATCTATTAGCGCTTTCTTGCGTTTGATTGTCGCCCATTTGGAATGACCTGACATTATTTAAATCCCTGCCTTTGAACTTTCTTTACAGAGCTGGTCTACAAAGAATCGATGGATTCGATTATCACCAGTTAACTCTGGATGAAATGAGGTGGCCAGTAGATGCCCCTGCCTAATTGCAACGGGATGGCCATTAAAACTTGCTAGTACTTCAACCCCTGCCCCTACTGACTCAACCCAAGGGGCCCTGATAAAGACCGCGCGAAAAGGCGCTCCGCCGATACCTGCGAAAGTTAAATCTGTTTCAAAAGAATCTACCTGTCTACCAAATGCATTACGGCGAACCTGGGCGCCAAGGCCGCCAAAACTCTCTTGATCAACGCCGCCATCAAGAATTTGATCGGCAATAAGAATCATCCCTGCGCAAGAGCCATAGGTTGGCATCCCTGATGCGATGCGAGATTTAATCAGATCAAATACTCCAAAAGCTTTAGCAAGTTTGGCAATTGTTGTTGATTCTCCACCGGGAATTACTAAGGCATCAACTGATTCAATCTCTTGCCTACTTCTAACCCCACTTGCGCTAACGCCGCAATCTCCAAGTGAGGCAATATGCTCAGCAACATCACCTTGGAGCGCTAAGACTCCAATCTTCACTGACCTACCAGCCCCGCTCTGCTAGACGATGTGGCGCCGGGATATCTGCAACATTAATGCCAACCATCGCTTCGCCAAGTCCTTTTGATTGCTCAGCAAGAACCTTTGCATCATCGAAGAAGGTAACTGATTTAACAATTGCTGCAGCTCTTCTTGCAGGATCTCCAGATTTAAATATCCCTGATCCGACAAATACCCCATCAGCCCCAAGCTGCATCATCATCGCTGCATCTGCTGGGGTAGCAATACCTCCTGCGGTGAAGAGAACAACTGGAAGTTTTCCTGTCGTAGCAACTTCCTTTACTAAATCATAAGGAGCTTGTAGCTCTTTGGCTGCGACATATAGTTCATCCTCGCGCATTGAACTTAACCGACGAATCTCATCTGAGATAGCGCGCATATGAGTGGTGGCATTTGAAACATCGCCAGTTCCTGCCTCACCTTTAGAACGAATCATCGCTGCGCCTTCATTAATTCTTCTTAAAGCCTCACCAAGATTTGTTGCCCCGCAGACAAAAGGAATTGTGAAATTCCACTTATCAATATGGTGGGTGAAGTCGGCAGGAGTTAAAACCTCTGACTCATCAATGTAATCCACGCCAAGTGATTGCAAGATCTGAGCCTCTACAAAATGACCGATGCGAGCCTTCGCCATAACAGGAATGGAAACGCTCTTTTGAATCTCTGTAATCATCCCCGGATCTGACATTCGAGCAACGCCGCCTTGGGCTCTGATATCTGCTGGAACTCGCTCAAGTGCCATAACTGCGACAGCTCCAGCATCTTCTGCGATGCGCGCCTGCTCGACATTGACCACATCCATAATTACCCCGCCCTTGAGCATCTCTGCCATGCCGCGTTTAACGCGCGATGTTCCGGTCTGGGCTGAACTCTCTTTTGTCATGGGACGGATTCTACTTTGATTAGGCCATCTGGCGAATCGAATTAACCCTTGGCCACCTTCGGTAGATAGGTGAATTTAGGTTCATTTTCAGTAAGGAAGAACCAGATCTGCCCCGGGGAAAAATAGGCAGGGCTTCCATCTTCAAGGCTCCAGGTAGTTGGCTCACTTAAGCTCTCTCGATTCCATAGGGCTTTAACAACTCTCTGGTTGCGAAGTAGATAGCCATGACCACTTCCAATTACCTCACTCTTTGGCGTTACTCCACCGAATTTATCGCCATATTCTGATGGCGAAATCTTTACTATTTGAATCACCATCATCGTTGAACCCAGTTGAATGCCAGATGAGGCAATGTTTGTTCTCCCATTATGGTTTAGCAGAAATTTTTTCTCACTATCGCTCCAGAGCGCCTCATAAGTAGCATTAGGCCACTCTATTTCTGCAGAAATTATCTTTCTAGCGTCTTCTGCTCTAGCGCCATGTTGCCATCCTGGCATCTTTGCTAATTCAACATCTCCAGCCTTTTCAAGGAGAAGATTTGGTCTAACCATCATGGAGTAGGGAGAGCGACGAGATGAATCATTAAAGTAAATAGAGGGAGGATTTCGTTCGGCGCTTAGATTTACCAAATTTGAAGCTGAAATTACTGGGCGCATTTTGCTCTGCGCTCCACTATAGAGAAATCCAACTTTTCCATATTCACCAAGTATTGATAGATCAGAGATACGAGCTGATCTGATAGGCCCTAATACCTCCGGATAATTTGAAGAGTAAATTCCCATAAGCCTTGTCAAGCCTGCTTCAACTTGAGTGATGTAAACAATATCTGCTGCCTCAACTCCAGCTTGAGGATGGGCAGCGCTTGTGTCATCAAACTTAACGGCCAATACTTTTCCACTACTACCAGGAAGATTTGTATAGAAATTTCTCTCTATCTCTATTTTCTCTTCTGCCGAAGGAAGCGATGCGCAAGATGTGAGCAGTAGAGAAAGAAGAGCGAGCGGAAGTAATCTCTTCATCGCTTAATCTCTACCAATGAATCATCTTCGAAGGCATATTTGACTGGCAGTGGGGCTTTGCCAGCCAGGCGAAAGATGCGATAGATCAACTTTGATCTTCGGGCTCTGGCAGCTGAAACCCCTTCAACATGAAGTGAGATACCAACTTTTAGCCGCTCAGTTATCTGATCGAGTTCTTCGAATAGATCTGGGTGTTTCTCAACCAACCAGCTCTCTTGTCGCAGGAGCAGAAGAGCTGCCGTTAGAGAGCTCTCAGCTTCGCTACGAACTGAAATATCAGCAGCTCTTGCATGATGAGCAGCAGAGGTTAATAGCAGGTTTGCCGCAGGATCTGTCTCGGGAAAGTGAGTTAACTCGAGAGCAAGTGAGGCTCTTCTCTGCAAAATAGCATCAAGGTTAGCCCAAGAGGTTTCAACTCTCTGATGGAGACGATCTAGCCTTGTTGCGCTAAAGGTGAGATACCAGATGATAAGCAAAATGATTAGCGGCGCAACAAATATAGGTAGATCCATTACTCCTCCTCACCTCTTGTAAAGAGCCTGCTCCATGGCCTTGCCTCTGACAGTAGCGTTACTTTCTCATCTTCCCCTCTGGCATGGAGATAGACATTCATAATCTCATCGCCGACCTGAGCCCAATCAAATCTCTTTGCATACTCACTTCCTAACTCAGAATAACTCCCCGCTAACTCCTTATCTTTCAGGAGCCTAATTAACTTCTCTGCAAGGTCAGAGGCATTCTCATTTTCAAAAAGTAAACCATATTTACCATCTTCAAGTAGCTGGCTAAATGCTGAGATATTACTTGCCACAATCGGAACGCCAGATGCCATCGCTTCGGTAAGGATTATTCCAAATGATTCACCGCCGGTATTTGGGGCTACATAGACACTTATTGATTTTAGAAAAGATGCTTTAGCCTCATCTTCAATTCTTCCAAGAAATCTTATCCGTGAGCGAAGAGCTGGATTAACGCTCTCCATCGCCTCCATGCCATCTCCTGGCCCTGCGATAAGCAGGCGAACATCTGGGAGAACAAGAGCGATCTTAGGAAAAGCTTCAAGGAGAATATTTAGCCCCTTGCGCGGCTCTGAGAATCTTCCAATAAAACCAATGGTTAGCTCCCTACTCCAAGCTGGATTTGCTTCTGCTCTCTGATAGAAATCTGCGCTGATTCCATTGGGTATGACCACAGCATCAGTATCTAGATGAATTCGCAGCGTTTCTCGAGCAATTTCACTAACTGCAATCCTTGCTCTTAGTTTTTCAATAACAGGTTCTAGAAATGGCGCGATAGCGAAGGTGACTTTCTGACGCGGGGCTGCTGCATGAAATGTTCCAACCAGTGGCCCTTCGGCAATTGAGCAGGCAAGAAGAGATAGAGAGGGAATCGCTGGTTCGTGTAGATGGAGAACATCAAAATCTCCGCCAGCTACCCACTGCCTAACTCTTGATGCGGCAACTGGACCAAAGAGAACTCTCGCTACCGCTCCGTTATAGGGAATTGCAACTGGCCTACCAGCACTCACTACAAAGTTTTCAGCTATTGAGCTCTCATCACTTGCTGGAGCCAGAACAGAGATCTCATGGCCCTGATCTAGATAGTGATAAGCAAGATCTCTTATATGTGCCTGAACTCCTCCTGGAACATCCCAGGCATATGGCGAGATTAATCCAATCTTCATTCTCGCTCCACGAAATCACTATCAATGAAAATGCGCTGTTGCATATGCCATGAAGTTGGATCTGCTTTTATCGCATCCTCGAATCTATTTGCCATTACTTGAGTAACACGAGCTATCTCAGCTTTTCGATCTGCGCCTTTATCAACTTTTATTGGAGGGGCGCAATCTATAACGATTCCATCTTCGGCGTATGAAACAAAGACAGTAACTAAATCTGCCCCAGTCTCTAGGGCAAGAATTGCAGGACCAGCTGGCATCCTTGCTCTTGCTCCAAAGAAATTAACATCTATTCCTGACTTACTTAAATCTCTATCAGCAACTAGGGCAACTAACTCGCCTTGATTTAGAAATGAACGAAGCTCTCCCATAACCCCAGCATC
>JANQVH010000050.1 GCA_030730425.1 Candidatus Nanopelagicaceae bacterium | reverse complement strand
ATGTGTTTATAGCTAAATAGCGCAATTAAAGTAGCGATGGAGCCTCCAATTAAAAATGGAAGACGAAGGCCGCCTCTTGCAATAACTCCTCCTAGAAGAGCGCCAATTGGCATTAACCCCCAGACAATTGTTCGCCTGGCGCCATGAATACGTCCATAGAGCTCTGGTGGAATTAGTGATTGATAGAGAGACATCAACAAGATATTCCAAACCGAGATGGTAAACCCGATTAGAACGCTCACCGCTACAAAGAAATAAGCATTTGGCGATAATCCAATGAATATAACAAGTAAGGAGGCGAAGAAGACATTTATGGCAAGCGCCTTACCGCGACCAAGATATTTAGAAATCATTGGAGCAGCAATTGATCCAGCTAGGGCGCCAACTCCTTGAATCGCTAGAACCACTCCGAAGAGCGCCGGGGTGACATTTAGTTCTTTTAAAATAAATAGTGGTGCAATTGCATTTGAAAGTGAGTAGAAAAATCCGAGCAAAGTTGTAATAACCACGATGCTAAATATCTGCTTATCTTGATAGAGATAATTTAGAGCAAACTTTATATCTCCCTTAAGTCCGAGTTTGTCCTGCTCAACCTCACCTCTCTTCCTGGCGTTTACTTCATTTTCAAAAGGAAAGAGAAGGATTAAAAGCCCCGCCAAAATGAATCCTGTGGTTGAGAAGAAAAAGGGAAGTGCAATAGATACGGCATATAGCAAGCCACTAAGCGGCGCTCCGGCAAATTGGGAGACAATTACTTCTGATATCTGAAGTCTGGAGTTGCCCCGCTCATAATTAGATTTATCAAGAATCTGAGGCAATACAGCCTGTGAGGTGGTATCAACTAGGACTTCGCAGATTCCAAAGAGGAATACTGAGATCAATAGAAGCCAGATGCTAATGAAGTCTTGAGCTACAGCAAAGGCGATAAAGAGAGCAATCACAGCTCTTAAGCTGTTTCCTAAGACCAACGCCTTGCGACGATCGACTCGATCAACTATTGCTCCGATGGGAATAGCAAAAAATAGCCAGGGCAATAATCCAAGGGCAGTGAGCGCACCAATCAAGATTGGATCTTCGGTTAGTGAAACTGCAAGAAGTGGAGCGGCAAGACGAAGGACTCCATCAACCAAATTGGTTATAAGGCTGGCAGACCAGATTCGAGTGAAATCATGCCCAAGCGGAAGACTTTGGCTCATAAACCCGAGTTTAGACTACCGAGTTAGTAATTGCCTCATTCTCTCAATCTCTGCGCTCTGAGAATCAACAATATTCTTGCCAAGTAGCGCTGCTTCTTCATTTACTGAATCAATAATCATATCTGCCATTTGGATTGCTCCTTGATGATGTTTAATCATTCCTTCAAGAAATAGGCGATCAAATTCTGCTCCCCTAGCTTCTTTCAATTGTGCCATCTCATCATCTGTCAGCATTCCTTCATCCATCATATGGCCGGCATGTGATCCCATCTTTGATGAACCCCAACTCTTCATCTGCTCAATCTCAGGGTCTTGCGCTGCTTTTATCTCATTTGCTAAAGCAAGAATTTCAGGATCAGTTGATTTTCCTAGAGCAATATCTGCCATCTCAATTGCCTGCTCGTGATGAGGAACCATCATGGCGGCAAACATCTGATCATCTGCGCTAAATGAAGTATTAGAACTATCGCCCGTGGCACATCCAGTTAGTAAGGCGGCAAGAATAAAAAGCGCAAGTTTTTTCATGCCGTAAGACTAAGATAAATCTGTGTTTCCTGCAGAGTTAAGCCTTGAGGTAGCAACCCTTGATGATGGAAAAGACCTTGCCAAAATAATGAGTTTGGCCGATCAATTCTTTACTCCAGGAGCAGAGGCTGTCGGCCTAACTGAGGCTGAGGAGATTCTCAATGGCTATATCGATTCAGTTGAGGCTCGCAAAATAGTTGATAGATCAAGTGGCAAGGTCCAAGCCTTTATCACAGCGCATCCAGATAGCTCTAGAAAGAGAATTTATTGCGACACCTGGCAAAGGCCTGGCGCAAATCTAGAAGGTACGAGCCTTGAGATCTCACTAGAAATTGCTCAAGGTATAAGTAGAGAATTTGATCTCTGGATTGGAACCAATTCCAAAGATTTGGGTTATATCCAAGCTCTAACTAATCGAGGATTTAAATTACTTCGCACCTACCATGGTCTAAAAGCAGAGATTACAAGTCACCCCTATCCCAAGCTTGAAGGCGGCTTCGAGATGCGATTGATAAGCGAAGATGAAAAGAAGATTTGGTGGGCCACTCATCAAGACTCATTTAGTAAACACTTCGGCTTTGCGCCACGTCCATTTGAGGAGTGGAAGGCGATGATTGATAAGGCTGTTGGAATAGATCTAAATGCTCGCTGGATCCTATATCGTCACGGGCAGGCAGTTGGTTTTATTGAATGTAGCGATATTAAAAAAGATGTAGGAGCAGGATTTGTTGATGGTATTGGAGTTATTCAAAGCCAGCAAGGAAATGGTTATGGAGAGCTAATGCTGCGCTGGGCCTTT
>JANQVH010000049.1 GCA_030730425.1 Candidatus Nanopelagicaceae bacterium | reverse complement strand
AGATGGCACTCTTTGCCACTATGGAGAGGCAAAAATCTGAGGAGTTTCGCTTAAGAAGCTTTCGCCTGCGGGGTGAGCGGATGACCAAGGCCCAATCTGGGGCGATAGATGAGCATCTAGGTCAGTTCCAAATCCCGCTAGATCGCCCAATTGATTTAGCGAAGATATTTCCAAAGGATAAATATAAAGAGATTGTCTGTGAGATTGGTAGCGGGATGGGTGAGGCTAGCTCTCAGATCGCCTATGAAAATCCAGAGAGCGGATATTTAGCAGTTGAGGTTCATAAGCCAGGAATCGGAGCGCTACTAATTCGCGCAAATAACCTAGGAGTGAAAAACTTAAGAGTTATTAATGAAGATATCTATCTAGTATTAAAGGAAAATATTACAGATTCAAGCTTTGATGCCTTTCATATCTTCTTTCCAGATCCATGGCCAAAGCGGCGTCAACATAAACGTCGCTTATTAAGTTCTGAATTTATCGAGACCTTAGCTACAAAGCTAAAACCTGGCGGGCGAATAAATATCGCAACTGATTGGCAGCCTTATGCAAAAGAAATAGAATCAAACTTCTCCGCTAGTAAGAGCTTTTCTGGGGGAGTAATAGAGCGCCCGATATGGAGGCCGCTAACTAAGTTTGAAAATAAAGGTCTTGGCAAAGAGCATCTAGTAACAGATCTGCAATACTCTAAGAATTAGAGCTGGCCTTTTTCTTCATACTTTGAAATTAAGCCAATTCTTCTTATATGGCGCTCATCACTGCTAAAAGGTGTTGAAAGAAAGGTATCCACTAGCTCTAAACAGAGTTTCTCATCATGCATTCTGCCGCCAAGAGATATGACATTGGCATCGTTATGCTGCCTAGCAAGCTTTGCAATCTCAACGCTCCAAACTAGCGCTGCTCTTACCCCCTTAACTTTATTTGCTGCCATCTGCTCGCCATTTCCTGAGCCCCCTAGAACTATGCCAAAAGAGCCTGGATCTTTAGCCGTTGCAAGCGCTGCTGGAATACAGAACTCTGGATAGTCATCGAGGGGATCAAAGCTATGCGGGCCATGATCTGTTACTTGATGTCCCTGGCCTTGAAGGTGGGCGATGATTTTTGCTTTAAATTCCAGCCCCGCATGATCGCTACCAATATGAATCCTCATAGGGCTACCTTCTCAAATAAAAATAAGAACCGCTGGCATTTCTACCAGCGGTTCTTATACGAAGGGGGAGAGAAATGAACTTATCTAGGCTAAAGCCTTATTTGCCGCCACGTCCGTGACCCTTTTTGCCAAAGCCTTTAAGGGCCTTGCCAATCTTGGCTTCGTTATTGACCATGGCAGTAATTCCAGCCGTTAACTTTGATTTGAGCGCAGTGGCTCGCTCAGCACTTAGCTTTCCATCAGCTAGGGCAGCATCGATTTTCTTACTTTCATATGCCACCAGAGCTGTAATCAACGCATCTTTCTTATCGCCTGCGATAGCGGCAAGTGTTTGACCTGCCTTACGTTTGGCTTCAAGAGTTGCTGCATCAATACCAAGAGCATCAGTAATTACTTTGATTCGCTCAGCTTTTGCTGCTTCATGGGCAGCTTTATTAGCGCCTCTTGCATCCTGCATCGCTTTAGAGATTTCATCTACTTGAGCTTGTGTCAAAGTTCCATTTGAAACGAGCCCACTTAGAATATTTGAAACTCCTTTACCATCTCTAAACTTTCCATCAGCTAGGGCGCCAGTAGCGCCAGCAAGTGAGAGAGCAAGTGCTGCGATTGCAGATCCTGCAATTAATCTTTTCTTCATTGATACTCCTACTTAATTCATTCATCTAATCAAAGGCCTTTGCCCTTGATAAGTAGGATATAAATCTATCAACCTGAGTTAGCCAGGCAAGTTTCCTTAAAGAGGGCTTAAAGTTTCACACTTAATGGTACTTATACGGCCAGATAGAGGAAATTGATATAGCTAAATAGTTCTACATATTTATCTCTCGGCTAGCCAGGCTATAGCTCCACATCCCTATCTAAGGGGTCTAAGCCCCCTATTAGGAGGGGTATTTATGGCTACATGGCTTTATCTAACGCGCATCTTTCTGGCGCTATCACTATTTACTGCGGTGGGAATTACTCCACTATCTGCTGCTGGCAGAACTAATAAGTCTCTAGCCAATACCATCTTAAGTGGCAAAGGCGTTCCAACAACTAAGTTGGGAATTAATGGTGATTTCTATATTCGCACCAGCACATTTCAAATCTATGGACCGAAAGTTAATAATCGCTGGCCAGCTCCAATAAGTCTTATTGGTCCAACTGGAAGTGCGGGAAGTGATGGCAAACAAGGAGATAGAGGATCAAGTAGTAGCGGCGCTACTGGATCAAAAGGTGAGAAAGGTGAAAAGGGAGATAAAGGTGACACAGGCGAGAAAGGAGAGAAGGGAGAAAAAGGCGAAGTCGGAGCAGCTGGTGCAAAAGGTGATACAGGTGCTACAGGATTAACGGGAGCAACAGGTTTAACTGGCCCAACAGGATTAATTGGAGCAACAGGTTTAACTGGCCCAACAGGATTAACTGG
>JANQVH010000048.1 GCA_030730425.1 Candidatus Nanopelagicaceae bacterium | reverse complement strand
TCACCTTTAGAGAAAAAATAGAGAGCGCTGATTGAGCTACCAAGGGCCCCAATAAAAGTCAGCCAATTAGCGGTAATCCCAATTCTTAATAAGAATCTACAGCTGGGGGTAATTAAGGCTGTGACTGGCGCTTTAAATCGATTCTGAATCATTGAGTACATCGTAGGCTTTAGCCATGGACAAACCCAATATCTCGCCTGAGAAAAGTAGCGACATTCAGATTCTCATGGCAGCAGATGCCTCGGCCGAGGCTGAAAATCTCGCCCCCCTACTCTCTAGAGATATAAAGGTTGCAACCCTTGATCCCAAGGGGACAAGTATTGAGGTTGCTCAGCAGTTAACTCAGGGAGTTAGCGCAATACTGCTTCTGGTTAGCGCAAAGAGCGGTATATCCAAAGGAATGATTGAACTCTGGAATTATGCAATGGAAAGACAATTTCCAAGATTGGTTATTGTAAATAAATTAAGTATGAGTGAAACTGATTTCGATGACATTGCGCTCATTGTTAATCGAGTTCTAGAGCAAGGCCTAACACCATATTTAGTCCTACATGATGAAGTTGGTGAACCTACAGGCTTGATATCGCTAGAGAGCAAAGAGGTTCACGACTACTCAGCCGCTATCACAAATAGGTATATGGCAGATAGCGAGCTTCAATCACTTATCGAAGAGTTCGCCTCTGAATATGAAGATCAGCTATCAGCCTTTGAATCTGATTCTTTTTCCCAAGGGCTCTTGGTTCCAATACTTCCAGTGATGGAATCTAAATTAATTGGAGTTAGCGAAATCAAAGAGTATCTAGCCCAAATAAAATAAAACTACCAAGCAGCTGAGATTTCATCTCTAGTCTGGCTAAGCAATTTTGGAAGTACTTTAGTTTGTCCAATGATTGGCATGAAGTTTGCATCACCAAACCAGCGCGGCACTATATGTTGATGAATGTGGTCGGCAATTCCAGCGCCAGATAGAGCTCCTTGGTTTAAGCCGATATTAAAGCCCCCACAATTTGATACCTTGCGAAGTACCTTCATCGCATGAGAGGTGAATTCCTGCATCTCATTGCGCTCGCTATCACTTAGCTCTGTTAGATCTGCGACATGGCGATTACTGCAAATGAGCATATGCCCTGCGTTATAAGGATAGAGATTTAACACTGCATATACCTCTTTACCTCTTGCCACAATGAGAGCCTTCTCATCGCTCATCTCTAAAATCTCACAGAAAGGGCAGGCGACGCCATTGTTGTCCTTTGGTCTATTTTCTCCCGCAAGATATGCCATTCGATGTGGAGCCCAGAGTCGCTCCCAGCGATCAGGCATGCCTGCTCCCCCACTTGATTCAAGACCCATGGAGAGCTAAACCTGCTTTCGATTACTTATCGCAGATTGAATTTCAGCAATTGCATCAGAGAGGGCAATACCATTTTTCTGTTCGCCATTTCTATAGCGAAACGAAACCGCTCCAGAGTTAGCATCTTCTTCTCCAGCAATCATCATAAAAGGAATCTTTTCATTCTGAGCATTTCTAATCTTTTTCTGCATTCGATCATCTGAGGCATCAATTTCAGCTCTTATGCCAAGCTTCTTTAAATCTGCAACTATCTTTTCAAGATAGGAGTTAAAGGCCTCTGCTACTGGAATCGCCCTAACCTGGATTGGAGCAAGCCAGGGAGGAAAAGCTCCTGCGTAATGCTCAGTTAATACACCAAAGAAGCGCTCAATTGAACCAAAGAGAGCTCTATGAATCATTACTGGTCGAGCGCGTGATCCATCTGATGCGGTGTAGCCAAGATCAAATCTCTCTGGAAGTTGGAAATCAACTTGAATCGTTGACATCTGCCAAGTTCTGCCAATGGCATCTTTTGCCTGAACTGAAATCTTTGGACCATAAAAGGCTGCCCCGCCAGGATCTTGAACTAACTCGAGATTCTGCTTGGCAGCAGCGCTTGCAAGAGCAGCAGTTGCATCTTGCCAATCACTCTCCTGGCCGATTGATTTCTCGGGGTTTCTAGTGGAGAGCTCTAGATAGAAATCATTTAGACCATAGTCTCGCAATAGATTAAGTACGAATGTTAAGAGGCTATCTAACTCATCAACCATCTGCTCCTTACTGCAATAGATATGGGCATCATCTTGAGTAAAACCTCGCGCTCTTGTTATGCCATGGACTACGCCAGATTTTTCATATCGATATACAGTTCCAAATTCAAATAAACGTAGTGGCAGATCTCTATAAGACTTAGCGCTGGATTGATATATCAAATTATGGAAGGGGCAGTTCATAGGTTTCATGTAATACTGCTGGCCAGCTCTCTTAATCGTGCCATCGCTATGGTGTTCTTCATCCATAATCATCGGTGGATACATTCCATCTGCATACCATTGAAGATGGCCTGATTTTTCAAAGAGAGCAGCTTTAGTTAAGTGTGGTGAGTAGACAAACTCATATCCCTCTTCCTCATGGCGCTTTCTAGAGTAATCCTCCATCGCCATTCGAATAGCTCCACCTTTTGGATGAAAGATTGCAAGGCCAGAGCCAATCTCCTCTGGAAAAGAGAAGAGATCTAACTCTGCTCCTAGTTTTCTATGATCTCGCTTCTCCGCCTCAGATAGAATATGTAGGTAGCCATCAAGTAATTCCTGTGATGGCCAAGCTGTGCCATAGATTCTCTGGAGCATGGGATTTTTCTCAGAAC
>JANQVH010000047.1 GCA_030730425.1 Candidatus Nanopelagicaceae bacterium | reverse complement strand
GACTTCTATTAAAAGTTGTCAAATTTATGGGGATTCTAAATCTAGGCTTGATTATCGCTCTTGGATAGGTAAATTCAAGAAGGCCCTCTGCTCCATGAGTTCTTCCATATCCGCTATCTTTTATGCCGCCAAAGGGGAGAGAACTTACAGCGGTATTTGAAAAAGCTGAGTTAATTGAAACCATTCCACACTTAAGCAGCGAGGCAATTCTCTTGCCATTCTTCTTTGACCAGACGGCAGCGCCAAGGCCATAGTTACTAGCATTAGCTAGATCAACTGCTTCATCCATATTTCTCACCGAATTGATGATTAAAGTCGGTCCAAAAGTCTCATCAGTAATTGCCTTTGAATCCTCAGGGACATCAGCCAAAATAACAGGGCTAACAAAGCTACCTTTTACTGCAGACTTATCACCAAAGAGAAAGCGTCCGCCACGTTTTTCAGCATCATCGATATGGGCTTTAATGACTTTTAATTGAGATGGCATAGTCGCCGGGCCATAATTGGCGCCATCTTCATAACCTACTTTGATCTTTGTCGCCTGCTCCACAATTAAAGTAGAGAACCGCTCAGCAACATCTCTATGGACATAGACCCGCTCTGCTGCAATACAAGATTGACCAGCATTAGCCATAGCGTGCCAGAGCGTTACCTCAGCTGCTTTCTTCAAATCAGCATCTCGATCTATTAATACGGCATCTTTTCCACCGCACTCAAGTAACACTGGGGTCATATTAAGCGCGCAGGCTGCTGCAACTAACTTCCCAGTCTTGGTCGATCCAGTAAATGAAATCTTGCCAACTTTAGACTTAGTTAGGGCGGCTCCAGTTTCAGCTCCACCAGTTACTACTGTGAAAATATCTGCAAAGGGAGCGATACGTTTCCAACTCTCTCCAAGCCATGAACCAACTGCTGGAGTAAATTCACTTGGCTTAAAAACTACGGTATTTCCAGCTGCCAAGGCATAGGCGATAGAGCCAATAGGAGTAAAAAATGGATAGTTCCAAGGCCCAATAATTCCAATTACTCCAAAGGCAGATCTCTGAACTTTTGCTGCCATGTTAAACATCAATAGACCTGAAGGACGAGATTGATCACTTAGAACTTTTGGCGCATATTTTGCTGCCCAGCCAATATGTTCAATTGCAATGCTGACTTCAAGACGAGCATCACTTATGGGCTTTCCAGTCTCGCGATGAATTAAATCTGCGCTGCTTTCAATCTCGCGCGTTAATATCGATGCCCAATCACGAAGGATTATTCCGCGCTTTCTAAAACTTAAAGAAGCCCAATGCTCACTTGCAACATTTGCTTTAGCAACAGCTTCATCAACTTCTTTGGCAGAAGTCTGGGGAAATACCCCAATAACATCACCAGTTGCTGGATTTAAGGATTCGAAGGTTTTCATACTCAAGGATAAACTTACAGGTATGGTGGAGTTGATACGACCCAGCACAGTACTACCCGCCGAGCGCAGCGCTATTACCTTTCTCACCAGCGATGGGCTCGAGTTAATAGGTGAAATTGCTAGGCCGATCCAAGATAAGCAAGGAGTTGGCCTGCTCTGCCTTCATCCACTTCCAACCCATGGCGGGATGATGGATAGCCATATCTATAAAAAAGCTGCAAATCGCCTGCCAGAGTTAGCTGGCATTAATGTGATCCGTTTTAACACTCGCGGAACTAAAAGCGATCAAGGATCAAGTCAAGGTCAATTTGGGCAGGGAATTACCGAGAGGGAAGATGTAGTTGCAGCAATTAATTACTCATTTGAGCAACTTGGCATAAAGAAATTATGGGTAAGTGGATGGTCTTTTGGAAGTGATTTAGCTTTGAAATATGCACGAGATAAAAAAGTAATGGGGCTGATACTTCTCTCACCGCCACTTAGATTCTCAACAGATGATGACCTTGCTTTCTGGGGGCAAGATGGGCGGAGCGTCACGGCGCTAATTCCAGAGTTTGATGATTATCTAAAGCCAGATCAGGCTAAGCAGCGCTTTGCTCCGATACCTCAAGTTGAACTCGTCTCTGTAAAAGATGGCAAGCATCTATGGGTAGGAGAGCCTTTTGTCCATAGAGTATTAAGTGAAATCGTTAAAGTAATTGCTCCTGAGCGCTTGCCTATTCCGCTTGAGATTTAAACTAGGCGTTATCAGTTTTTGGAAATACCACTTCATCCATAATTAGAAGTATTGCAGCAGCAATTGGAATAGCAAGAATTCCACCAACTAAACCAAGAAGTGATGTTCCAAGAAGGGCTGCAACAATTGTTACTAAGCCTGGAATAGCAAGTGAGCGCTTCATAATTCTTGGCGTAATAATGAAATTTTCAATCTGAACATATGCGGTATAAAGAATCAGAGCAAGAAGAGCCTTACCTGGTGATTGGGTAAGAGCGACTAAAACTACGATGCTAGCTCCAAGAAAGTGGCCAATTAATGGAATTAAGGCTACAAATAAAATCACCATAGCTAGAGCTGCGGCATATGGAAGCTCTATTCCTAAGGCAAGGGCAAAGACAAATAGAGCAGCAAGAGCTGCAATTAATACCTGACTTCCTACAAAGCTTCCAACTCGAGAGATTATTGCATCACCAATACTTGATACCCGCGCTCTTCTTGATGCTGGAGCTAGGCGATAAAAGATTTTTGTCACAGATGGCAGAGAAATTAAGAAGTAGAGGGTTAGAACTAAAACAGTAAGAGCTGAGAAAGCGCCAGATAGGACGGTTCGTCCCACCCCGAGAACTCCACCAAATGCTCCCGTTATTATCTTGCCATCAGATATCCACTCTTCGAACTTACTTTCTAGAGAGTCAATGAAGCCGTAATCAACATTTAGTTGATTTATAGTGGCATTACTTCGGAGTGAATCCAATAACTGTGGAGCACTTTCTATAAGGTCATTTCCTTGAGAAGCAACAGGGGGAATAACAACTAATGTAAAGAGTGTAATAATTCCAATTGCAATAAAAACGACCAATGAAACTGCTACTGATCTACTCAGTTTTCTAGCTTGGAGCGCCTCAACTGTCGGATTTAGCCCCATTGCTAAAAAGAGAGCAATAATTATTAGAACAAATACCTGGCTAGCTGATTGAAGAGCGCGTAGTAGAGCGATGGCAACTAAAGCTCCTGAGGCGGCAAGAAAGCCAAAATAGAAGGGGTGTTGAGTGTTAAGTGGAGCACCTTTCATTCCAAAACCTTGAACTTCTTGAACTTTAGATGGCTTTACTCCAACTTTTTTAAGAACTCCTCTAACTTTCGCCATATAAGTAGTCTAAAGCCTGAAAGAATGCAGCAGTGGCAACGACAGATAAACAATTACATATAAAAGGTCTAGGCGAGGAAATCTCAGCCCTTTATAACCTGCCCTGGCATATTCCATTGGAGCAGTGGCCTGAGGATGAAACCCTGGCAGCTCAACGCGGTATTTCTCGCCACATTGTCCGTTTAGTTCGTTCAACTCCAGATCCTGCAAGTGAAATTTACGCCGTTAAGGAAACTGTTGAAGAGTTTGCAGTGCGTGAGTATGAAGCTTTACGTGAATTAAGCCTTAGGGGGGCGCCAGCTGTTGCCCAAGTAGCAATTGTTACCAATCGCTATAGCCAAAATGGTGAAGAGTTGCCTTGCGCCATTGTCACCAGATTCTTGCCTTACTCACTTCCCTATAGAATTATTTTAAGTGGCCAGATAACCCAACATGAGATTTCAAATATGGCCAATGCTCTGGCATATCTACTGGTCCGTCTTCACTTACTGGGATTTTGGTGGGGAGATTGTTCTCTTTCAAATACTCTGTTTAGAAGAGATGCAGAGGGGTTTGCTGCTTACTTGGTTGATGCTGAAACCGGAGAGTTTCAAAAGAAGTTAAGTGATGGACAGAGAGAGCATGATTTAGAGCTTGCACGATTTAATGTCGCTGCAGAGCTTGAAGATCTAAAGATAGCTGGAGTTCTCTTTCCAGCCATGGATCCAATTAGAGCAAGTGAATCAGTAATTACTCGCTATCGAAGGATATGGAAGTCCCTTAGTGAGCCTCAAGTCTTGCCAGCAGGTGATAGGCATGCGGTAGAGAGAGCGATGCGCTCGCTTCAAGATATTGGCTTTGCTGTGGAAGAAGTTGATATTCAATTAGCAGGGGATAAATCAACTGTTACCTTTATTCCAAAGCTAGTTGCCCCCAACTATCACTCACAGCGATTAGTTGAACTTATGGGACTTGAAACTGAAGAGCTACAGGCAAAGAGAATATTGGCCTCATTTGATCGCTTTAGATCGCGTGAAATTGAGAAGACTCCCAAGAAAGAAGAAGCGGCCAAACGATGGCTTGATGAAGTTTTCTATCAGGTCATAAATGCAGTTCCTGCCGCAATGCGAGGGCGAGTAGAGGATGCTCAGCTATTTCATGAAGTACTTGAGCATCGCTGGTATTTGGGTGAGAAGGCAGGGCGAGATTTGGGCCTTGAATTTGCTACCAATGACTACATTTCAAAGGTATTGCCAGAGAGAATGGATTCTGGTGCTCCAGGTATTTGAGAGAATAACGCTATGAGTATGCCTCCTGCTGGTTTTGGTCGAGCCTTTGATTTGAGCTCGCTAACCAAACCAAAAGTTGAAGTAGACGCCACTGCAAGTGATGAAGCAACTGTTGAAAACTTTATGGCTGATTATGTTAGCCGCTCTAAAGAAAAGCCCGTGGTGCTCCTTGCTTACTCGCCAAGAAGCGCGGCAACTGTTGAGTTAAGGCAATTAATGGCAAGTATTGCAAAAGAGGATAACGAGAGTTGGATCTTTGGAGCAATTAATGCAGATACTCAAGTCCAATTGGTGCAAGCGCTTAAAATTACTGCAGTTCCATTTGCAATTGCATTTATAAATGAGCAACCCGTAGCTCTCTTTGACCGTATCTATCCAAGAGAACAGATTGTCATGGTGATAACTAAATTATTTGAATTAGCCAAAGAGCAGGGCTTAAATGTGCAAGTTCCCGAAGTTAAAGAGATTCCAATGGAGCCAGAGGAGGCAGCTGCCCTTAGCGCTTTAGAAAAAGGTGATTACTCAGGGGCTGCGATGGCTTATCGAAATTGGCTTATGAGAAAACCTGATGAGCCAGTTGCCAAGATTGGCCTTGCCCAATGCGAGTTAATGATTCGTATCTCAGCTCTCAATCCTGCTCTTACTGTAAAAGATGCCGATAGTGATCCTACTTCGATAGAGAAGGCGGTAATGGCAGCAGATGTTGAGATTGCTCAAGGACTTCAGAAAAATGCATTTGCAAGGCTAATAAGTTTTGTTAAAAACTCCAGCGGGGATGAGAAGAAGCAAGCTAAGGAACATCTATTATTGCTCTTCCAGTTAGTAGATCCTGCCGATCCTGATTTAATCCGTTCTAGAAATGAGTTAGCGAGCGCCTTGTTTTGAACAAACCTCTAGAACGTAGCGAGCTACGCCACCTGCAAGCCTTCTTTTTCCTCTTTGGTATTGGGGTTATGTGTCTGGCTCCTCGCCTTCCAGATGTGAAGGCAAATCTTGGGGTCTCCACAACATATTTCGGATTCTTAATGAGCACTGGGTCATTAGGGGCTTTGACCTCGATGTTAACCATTGGCCACATCATCCATCGCGTGGGCGTATATAAAGTATTAGTTATCAGTTCCACGGTTACATACTTAACTATTGCGATACTGATCGAATTAAGTAGCCCTTTACTATTCATGGTTGTAAATATCACTTGTGGCTTTGCTTGGGCTTCCTATCACATAGCAATTAATGCTCAGGCTCTACGCCGACAGAGTGAGAGTGGAAGACAGATCATTCCCATGCTTCATGGCTTATGGAGCGCAGGAGCGGTTGCTACTGCTTTTATCGCACTATTGATTTCATCTTTTGTATCACTGAATTGGCATATCTTAACCCTAGTTCTAATTGTCTATCTTTTGACGATTAATTCAATAAATGCTTCAAAGCAAGTACTGCTCAAAGGAAATGAAGTTAACGAGAGCGATGAAGTTGTAACCTTCAAAACTATGATTTCTTCATTTCATATTGATTGGGTAGTTAGCCTTGGTTTTCTATGCGCCCTAATGCTGGAGATATCAATTGGAGACTGGGCCACGATTATGGCGCGTCAGGAATTTAGGGTAAGCAAATCACTTGCCGTTGCTCCTTACTTCTTATTTATGGGAGCGATGATTATTGGAAGGCTCAGCTATAGCAGAATAAAGGGAGATCGAAGCGATAAAGAGATAGTTCAACCCTTTGTTATTACTGGTGGAACTATCTTTCTAACTTCTCTTGCTCTGAGCATGCAAATCAAAGAGAGCAACTTAGTGCTTGGATATCTGATATTTTGCCTTGGCTTCTTGCTTACAGGATTTGGAATTTCCTTTGTTGGTCCTTTATTTTTTGGTTACGCTGGCGCTCGCTCTGACAAACCAGGTGGGGTTGCTGTTGCAGAGCTTGGAGCTCTCAATCAGGTACTCACATTCATTAGCCGTGGGGTAATTTCACTTGTTGCAGGAGCAGCAAGTCTTCCTGTCGCTTTGGCAATTCCTGGAGTTATGTTGATTCTTGTGGCTTTCTTTGTTACCGCAGCAAGTCAGCCTAAGCGAGCCTAATTAAGCTTTAGCCAGATAGTTGCCAGGGGAGCAAGGCGAATAATTGCTGAACTTTCAAATCCCATATGTTGCCTCTGCTCAATTTTGATCTCACTATTAATCACTCCAGAGCCACCATATTTCAGATCGTCAGTATTTAAAACCTCTATCCAGTTTCCTAATTTAGGAATTGGCAGGTGATATTGCTCATGTGGAACTGGCGAGAAGTTTGTAATTGAGATTATTTCAGAACCATCATCAGCCGAGCGAAGATATGCCAGAGTATTTCCTGCTCCATCATCACCAATTAACCAAGTAAAACCATCGCTTGAACTATCTCTCTGCCAGAGCGCAGGGCTCTGTCTATAGAGTGAATTTAGATCTCTGACTAAATCTTGAACTCCCTTATGTTCGCCATATTGAGTTAGATGCCAATCGAGTGATTTCTCATGGCTCCACTCATCATTTTGAGCAAATTCAGAGCCCATAAAGAGCAATTTCTTTCCAGGATGAGACCACATATAGCCATAGAGAGCGCGAAGCGTGGCAACTTTCTGCCAGCGATCTCCTGGAAATTTATTTACTAGGGCTGCTTTGCCATGAACAACTTCATCATGTGAGAGAGGCAGCAAGAAGTTCTCACTAAAGGCATAGAGAATTGAGAAGGTAATCTCATTATGGTGATAGAGGCGATGGATCGGGTCGTGAGAGAGATATTGCAAGCTGTCATGCATCCATCCCATATTCCATTTAAATCCAAAACCTAAACCGTTCTCAGAAGTTGGCTTAGTCACTCCAGCCCAAGCAGTTGATTCTTCAGCAATCATCATGATTCCCGGAAAGCGCTTATAGGCAGTAGCAGTTGCTTCTTGCAAAAACTTTACCGCTGCTAGATTCTCACGTCCTCCAAATTCATTAGCGATCCACTCTCCCTCTTTGCGCGAGTAATCTAGATAAAGCATCGATGCCACAGCATCGACTCGAAGTCCATCGATATGAAAGCTCTCTAGCCAATAAAGAGCGCTAGCTACTAGGAAATTACGAACTTCATTCCTTGAGTAATTAAAGATCAGTGTTCCCCAATCAGGGTGCTCGCCTAAACGGGGATCTTCATGTTCATAGAGACAAGTTCCATCAAGACGAGCTAGAGCCCATTCATCTTTGGGAAAGTGAGCAGGAACCCAATCTAAAATAACTCCAATGCCAAGGCTATGTAGGTGATCAATGAGATATCTAAAATCATCTGGGCTTCCAAAGCGCGACGTTGGAGCGAAATATGAAGTTACTTGATAGCCCCAAGAAGGATCATAGGGATATTCACTAACTGGCATAAATTCAACATGGGTAAAGTTCTGCTCGATTAAGTATTGGCCTAGCTCCAGGGCTAGTTGGCGATATGAAAGTCCAGCTCGCCATGAACCTAAGTGAACTTCATAGATAGATACAGGACTCTTCCAAGGTTGAAATAAACCACGGCTATCCATCCACTTACTATCACTCCATAGGTAATCACTCTCATTAACGATAGATGCAGTGAGTGGAGCTCGCTCACTCTGCCTTGCTAATGGATCTGCATGATCAACCCAGCGAGAATCATGGCCTTGAATTGCAAATTTATATTTAAGTCCTGGGCCAACATCTTTGATGAAAATCTCCCATAGCCCGTTAGAACCAAGAGGAATCATCGGGTGAATCTCTTTATCCCAGAAATTTGCATCACAAATCAAACTCACTCGCCTTGCATTTGGTGCCCAAAGGCTAAAAGCTGTTCCAATTAACTCACCGCTCTCATCCCTTTTAACATGTGCTCCTAATACTTCCCAGAGCGATTCATGTCTTCCTTCGGTGATTAGATACATATCTAGCTCACCAAGGGTGCTATGTGGATTTAAATATCCAGCAGGCGGTGATTGAAAAGTGCTCCGCTTTGAAAATAGATTCTTAAAGAGGCGGCGCATAGGGCTTAAGCCTAATTACTTCTTAACGCGTGCGATATGGGCAACTCTTCCCATAGGACGAGAGGGATCAAGGCGAATGAATGTATCCCTACTCCAGCTGTATTTCTCTTGATCTAGAAGGTCTGTTACCTCAAAGGCCTTATCCTCAAGGCCAAGTGCTGAGAGATTCCAATGGACCAATGTTTCAATAGCTTTAAATGGATCGAGATTAACAACGACCAGAATTAGATTATCGCCCTCTCTCTTTGAGTAGGCAATTACCTGATCAGAGTCGCTCTGATGGAAAGTTATATTTCTAAGGCGCTGCAGGGCGATATTTTGATTCTTAATCTCATTTAACTTAGTGATAAAAGGCGCAAGCGTGAGAGACTTTTTCGATGCTGCCTGCCAATCACGCAGCTTAATTTCATACTTCTCACTATCTCGATACTCCTCTTTGCCCTCTCCAATTGGGATATGTTCATATAGTTCATATCCGGCATACATTCCCCAAGACGGGCTAAGAGTTGATGCTAGAACTGCTCGAAGCGCAAAGGCTGCAGGATTGCCGCTCTGCAGGTGAAAGGGAAGAATATCTGGAGTATTGACCCAGAAATTTGGGCGAAAGAAGGCGCTAGTTTCATAGGCAACTTCCTTGCCATATTCCTCTAATTCAGATTTGTTAACTCGCCAGGTGAAATAGGTATAGGACTGCTGGAAACCAGCTTTTCCAAGGGCATGCATCATCGCAGGCGTTGTGAAAGCCTCTGCAAGGAAAATAACTTGAGGGTATTTCTCATTTATCTTGGCGATAAAATCTGCCCAGAAGTTAATTGGCTTAGTATGTGGATTATCGACTCTAAAGATATTAACTCCAAGTTCAATCCATAGCGTTACAACTCGATAGATTTCTGCAAAGAGCCCTGGATAATCATTATCAAAATTTAAAGGATAGATATCTTGATATTTCTTTGGAGGATTCTCAGCATATGCAATTGAGCCATCAGCCCTCTTTGTAAACCACTCTGGGTTTGTCTTAACCCAAGGATGATCGGGGGAGCATTGCAGGGCTAGATCAAGTGCAACTTCAATATTGTTTTTCTTAGCAACTTTAAGAAAGTATTTAAAGTCATCAAATGTTCCAAGCTCAGGATTGATTGCATCATGGCCCCCTGATTCATTGCCAATAGCCCAAGGAACCCCAGGATCAAGCGGGCCTGCGGTAAGTGAGTTGTTTCTACCCTTGCGATGGGAGTATCCAATTGGATGAATCGGCGGGAGATATAAAACATCAAAGCCCATTTTGGCCACATCTTCAATTCGATCTGCTGCGCTTCTAAAGTTTCCAGAACTTATTGAGCCATCACTATTTTTTATAGCCCCCTCGCTACGAGGAAAGAATTCATACCAATTTCCAACAAGTGCTCGCTCACGTTCAACTTTGATTGGATAGCTCTCTGATTTTTTTATAAGTGTCTTGGCAAACTCTCCAGGATTTTGCGCACTAACCTCAATATAGAAACTCCAATTACCTAGAGCTTTGGGCCTTAGATGAGCTTCAAATCTCTGGCTATTTGGCCAAATCTCAACCATCTTCTCGCGTGAAGAGATCTTTCCACTTTCATCAACTAGAACTGCGTATGCATCAAAGCCTTCATGGCCCTCTCTGATGATGGTGGCAGAGATTGCAACCGCCTCATCAACTACAGCTTTGGCACCGATAAATTCTCCACCAAAGAAAGTTGTTGGAGAGATATCTACTATTCCAAAGCGAGAGATCATCCAGATCCTTCAGTATTTCCTGGATCTGCTGCAGTGACATTGTTTAACTCATACTTTGCAATTGCCTTCATAACAACTTTAGGTGAAATTTTTCCTTGATTTGCAAGCTGTGAGAGAGTTGCAACAACTATTGACTCGGCATCTACCTTAAAGTGGCGACGTAGCGCGCCTCTTGTATCAGATAGACCAAAGCCATCGGTTCCAAGGGAGGCAAAGTTCTGTAGCACCCAAGGAGAGATTTGATCTTGAACCGTTCTCATGAAATCACTAACTGCAAGAACGCTTCCTTTGTAGTTTTTGAGTTTGGTGGTGAGGTAGGCGCTCTTTTTATTTAGAGGGTTTAGAAGATTATGTCGATCAACTTCTAGACCATCTCGCCTTAGCTCATTCCAAGAGGTGACGCTAAAAACATTGGCGCTAATCTTCCAATCACTAGCAAGTAGATCTTGCGCTTTAAGGGCCCAATTAAGAGCTACTCCTGAGGCCAAGAGATTGACCTGGCGCTTAGCTCTGCGCTGTTTTTTAGCCTTCGAATAGAGATAGATACCTTTCAATAAACCTTCAACATCTAGATTCTCTGGCTCTGCTGGTTGAACATATGGCTCGTTATAGACAGTGAGGTAGTAGTAAATATTCTCGCTATCTTCGCCATACATTCTCTTCAAACCATCTTTAACGATATGGCCTAGTTCATATGCAAAAGCTGGATCATAGGCAACTACAGCTGGATTAGTTGAAGCTAGAAGTTGTGAGTGGCCATCTTCATGCTGCAAACCTTCGCCATTAAGAGTTGTTCTTCCAGCTGTTGCTCCCATAACAAAACCGCGGGCCATCTGATCTGCTGCTGCCCAGAATGCATCTCCAGTTCTCTGGAAACCAAACATTGAATAGAAGATATAAACGGGAATCATTGGTTCATCATGAGTTGAGTAGGAGGTTCCCACAGCGGTAAATGAAGCAGTTGATCCAGCCTCATTAATACCTTCATGCAAAATTACTCCAGAGGTTGATTCTTTATAAGAGAGCATCAACTCTCGATCAACTGCCAGATATTGCTGGCCATGAGGTGAATAAATCTTCATAGTTGGAAAGAGTGAATCCATACCAAAAGTTCTAGCTTCATCAGGAATGATTGGAACAATTCGATGGCCAAGGCCCTCAACTTTTGCTAGATCTTTAAGCAGGCGAACAAAGGCCATCGTGGTGGCAATTTCTTGCGCTCCAGAGCCTCTTGTCATTACTGCAAAATCTGAATCTTGCGGCTGGGGAAGGGGTTTTGATTTTGATCGTCTCTTTGGAACTGAACCACCAAGCTCTGCTCTCTTCTCCATCATGTATTGGAACTCTGGTGATTCTTTTCCAGGATGGAAATATGGTGGAAGCTTTTCATCTAATTTCTCATCATCGATTTCAAGATAGAGACGATCTCGCAGGGATTTGAGATCCTCTAGCTTTAACTTCTTCATCTGATGGGTTGCATTACGTCCTTCAAAATGTGATCCGAGGGTCCATCCCTTAATGGTTTTAGCAAGAATTACAGTTGGCTGGCCTTTATGGTTCATCGATGATTGATAGGCAGCATAGAGCTTCTGATAATCATGGCCGCCGCGCTTTAGATTCCAAATATCATCATCGCTCCAATTAGCCACCATCGCAGCTGTTCTTGGATCGCGATTAAAGAAATTCTCTCTCACAAAGGCTCCGCTCTCTGCCTTATAAGTTTGGAAATCTCCATCTGGCGTCTTATTCATTAGCTCAACTAGCGCGCCTTCTTTATCCATGGCAAAGAGTGGATCCCACTCTCTACCCCAAACTACTTTTATTACATTCCAGCCAGCGCCAGTAAATAGGGCTTCAAGTTCTTGAATAATCTTTCCATTGCCACGCACTGGTCCATCAAGTCTCTGCAGATTGCAATTGATGACAAATGTTAAATTATCTAGATTCTCTCTAGCAGCAAGAGTGAGCGCTGAAACGCTCTCTGGTTCATCCATCTCGCCATCGCCAAGAAATGCCCAGACGTGTTGGCCAGAGGTATCTTTTATTCCGCGGTTATGAAGATAGCGATTAAAGCGGGCTTGATAAATTGAATTAATCGGACCAAGTCCCATAGATACAGTTGGAAACTCCCAGAACTCTGGCATAAGTCTTGGATGTGGATAGGAGGAGAGTCCACCACCTGAGTGTGAGAGCTCTTGTCTAAATCCATCTAATTGATGCTCGCTAAGGCGTCCTTCAAGAAATGCTCTGGCATACATTCCAGGGGATGCATGTCCTTGGAAAAATATCTGATCTCCGCCGCCTTGATGATCTTTTCCTTTAAAGAAGTGATTAAAGCCAACTTCATATAACGCAGCAGATGATGCAAAGGTTGATATGTGTCCGCCAACACCAACTCCAGGGCGCTGGGCGCGATGGACCATGATCGCTGCATTCCATCTGATGTATGCCCGAATTCTTCGCTCTAGAAATTCATCGCCAGGAAATTGTGGTTCACTCTCAGGAGGAATTGTGTTCATGTAATCAGTAAGGCGCAGATTTGGTAGCTGAATATTTGCCTCATGTGCTCGCTTAATAAGTGAGAGCATGAGATAACGAGCCCTGGCTGGGCCGCCATGTTTAATTAAGGAATCAAGGCTCTGGTGCCACTCGGCAGTCTCATCAGGGTTGGCATCGATTAGCTGGTCTACATGGAGGTCTTGGAGATTATTCATATTCTCTGGGCCTGGGCTCACAGGGCTATCTTTGCCTTAAATGGCTCTTTGAGTGAAATCCAAGGAGTGTGAGTTTGCCCCTTTTATCAAGTTGCTTTCTAGCCCTTAAGAGTGTGGACTTAGCCCATAAGGCTCAACTTTTGAGCGAGCTAAGAAAGTTAAGGAGAAGGCATTGAGCACCCCGCCGGTGGGGCCAGGGCAACTGGCATCCCGAATGGGAATCCAGAGCGGTCATCTCGTATTAGAGCGAGGCTTTGGAAGTGATTGCGATGAAGCAATTCGTAGCGAGATCTCAGCTGCTACAGGAAGTGATCTCCTTGATGAAAATTCTCAAGAGGTAGTAGATGCAGTTATCACCTGGTGGCGCGAAGATGATGGCGATCTAATCGATGAGTTAGTTGATTGCCTTACCTACTTAAGTGAATCAGGTCCTATCTGGCTTCTAACACCAAAGGCCTCAAGGCCAGGACATGTTGAGCCAAGTGATATTCAAGATGCTACGCAGACTGCAGGCTTAAGTCTTACCTCAACGCTAGCGGCATCAAAGGATTGGACTGCAACTAGATTAGTTGCGCGAAAGAGTGGAAGAAAATAATGTCAATAAAAACTGGAGATCTTGCACCTGATTTTGAATTGGTAAATCAATTTGGAGAGAAAGTTTCACTCTCCTCATTTAGAGGTAAGAAGAATGTCGTTCTAGTCTTCTTTCCATTTGCTTTTACCGGCACCTGCACCGGAGAGCTCTGCGCGCTAAGAGATGATCTATCGGCTTTCCAAAATGAAAACATCGAACTGCTTGCAATCTCATGTGATGCGATGTTTACCCAGAAAGTCTTTGCAGAGAAGGAGGGCTATAACTTCCCACTTCTCTCGGACTTCTGGCCCCATGGAGAAGTTGCGATGAAGTATGGAGTATTTAATGCAGATCGCGGTCTTGCGCTACGCGGCACATTTATTATCGATAAGGCAGGTATTGTGCGCTGGAGCGTAATAAATAGCCCTGCTGAGGCGAGAAAAATCGAGGATTACAGAAGCGCGCTAGCCTCGTTATAGACTGCGCAAGTATTTTGATAGGGCGCTTAGCTCAGCGGTAGAGCGGCTCGTTTACACCGAGTAGGTCGGGGGTTCAAAACCCTCAGCGCCCAC
>JANQVH010000046.1 GCA_030730425.1 Candidatus Nanopelagicaceae bacterium | reverse complement strand
TTCGCACTAAACCCCAAGGTGTTGGAAGTTTTTCAATCATATCTATCGCAAATTTTTTCCCATCGATCTCTGCGCTCTGCAGGGCTTGGGCAGCGAAGTAGCCGGCAGGGCCAGCACCGATTATTGCGATTCGAAATTCAGCCACGCGGAGACGAGAGGATTTGAACCTCCGATTCCCTTTCGGGAAAACCTCATTAGCAGTGAGGCGCACTAGACCGGGCTATGCGACGTCTCCAGTTATTAGGGGAGTTTACTCACTCTTGATGAAAGCTTGGAATCAAGCCTGTACGCTCTTACTTTATGAGCACATTCGATAAAGAGGCGGGAAGAAAACTTCCCTCACGCCCCCACGATATCCCTACTCCTGAGCCTTTAATGAAGTTTATGGAGCAAGGTTGGGCTCCCTCTCCTCTAGATAATCTACAAAAGAGCAGTGCTGCAGACTTTGCTGCCAAACGTAGAGAGCTTCTATCTAAAGCATTTCCAGGAAAAAGAGTTGTGATTCCTGCTGGCACATTTAAAGTTAGAAGTAACGATAGTGATTATCGCTTTAGGCCTCACACCGCATTTTCTTGGCTTACTGGAATTGGTGGAAGTGATGCAGTTCCTGATTCTATTTTAATACTAGAACCAAGTGGCTCAAGCCATGAGAGTCTCCTATTTATTCATCCTAGATCTCCACGGGAGAGAAGTGATGAGTTTTATAGAAACCCAAGACATGGAGAGTTCTGGATTGGGCGAAGAATGACTCTAGCTGAAAGTGAACTTGTCTATGGCATAACTGTTCGCCATATTGATTCCCTTGATGACTTCCTAGCAAGCCAGAGAGAAACTTTTATTATTCGCGGGGAAGATAATTACATTGATTCTAGAGTAAAAGAAAATAGTGGAGATGAAGAACTTGCTTCATGGATCTCTGAAGCGCGTTTAGTCAAAGATGAGTATGAAATCCTAGAGATGCGAAGAGCAATTGATGCTACCCATCGCGGCTTTGAAGACATGATTAAGCAGATTCCAAGCGCAATCGGTAAAAAGCGTGGAGAGCGATTAATTGAAGGCGCCTTTTTCACAAGAGCTAGATTTGAAGGAAATGATCTCGGCTATGACAGTATCGTGGCAGCTGGTTCTCATGCCTGCGTCCTTCATTGGATTAGAAATGATGGACAACTTCGTGATGGAGAATTACTTCTAATTGATGCTGGAGTTGAAATGGACTCTCTATTTACAGCTGATATCACTAGAACTTTTCCTATAAATGGCAGGTTTACTCCAGCCCAGCGCAAGATCTATACCTTGGTATATGAAGCACAGAGAGCTGGAATGAAGGCAGTAAAACCTGGGGCAAAGTTTCGTGACTTTCACGTTGCAGCAAGTGAAGTCCTTGCTAGAGGGCTTGAAGAGATGGGAGTTCTTCCAATTTCAGCGCAAGAATCGCTAAAGCCAGATGTAGGACTTCATCGCCGATGGACCGTACATGGCACAGGACATATGCTCGGAATGGATGTTCATGATTGTGCAAAGGCTAGAAAAGAAGCTCACACTGAAGGTATTTTGAAAGAAGGAATGATCCTAACTGTTGAGCCAGGACTTTATATCCAGCCAGATGACACGCTATTTCCTGCAGAATATCGAGGAATTGGAGTAAGAATTGAGGATGATGTTTTAGTAACTAAAGATGGCTGCGAGAACTTAAGTAGCGCTATGCCTTCTCATCCAGATGAAGTTGAAGCTTGGATGGCAGCTTTAATTTCTAAGTAAGGCTTCGCACTCATCTGCAGGAATGTATTTAATTTCCTCACTCCAAGTTATATCCAAAGGTCTGACGTACTTTTCGATACTTCCTACTTTTTCTAATTTCGCACTTGCTGTTATAAATCCGCTCTTATCGCCCTTTAAAAAGAGTTCGCGTTCACTTGTTCCATTACTAGTGGACAAACTATAGAAACCTCGAGCTATTCCATTGGTATAAGTCCCAAGAAATAATCCCTTAGTTGGTTCACTATTGATATTTTTGTAGTAAAAGTCTGCCGAGATTGTGTTGTTATCATGATAGTGAACGTTAAATACATAGAGATCTTCAGGTAGCTCTGCTAAATAACACCCAGTAATTTTATTGACTTCTGCCCGCTTTGGTCTTTGTAGTGAATCAATGGCTGCTTGTATTACTGGGATTGCATCCTCTAGTGAATTAAAAAATGTTGCTCCGACCTGGATCCATGAGCCATTTATCAATAAGTTAACTGACCAGATGTGATACTCGCCCTGGCCCTCAATACCTTCACTTAAATAATAAGCAGCATCCTCTTCTATCCCGGGTAGATCGATCTCTTTCTGACCAAAGCCAACCCAGTTTGGAGTTAGTTCTGAAAAGAGAGATTTATTATCAGGAGCCCACAAAATGGTTGCTCCAACTTCAGCTTCTTGTAGCCCATAGGTGCAAGCAATGCCGCCAGCGTTATAGGCAGCATATAAATCTGTGCCCTCTGCTGGCTCCCACTCTGTTTCAATGTATTTCGCCTCAGCAATTCTTGGCAATATAGATTCTAAAACCTCTGTATCGGCGCAATTACTTGGAACTGATGGAAGCTCTGGAGCAGCTACCTCCTGCTGGCTGCTACATGAGGTGAGCAATAGAGAGAAGATAAGAAGGAGTGCGCTCTTTTTCACCTTCATATTATTGCGCAATCCAGATGCCAAGGCCTGCAGCAAGAAGAGCTAGAGCATAATTTCCAAAGAGATTTAGTAAAAAGAGCAATTGCTCTCGCCTTTTAGCCTGCTCAAACAAGTCCATAGCAAAAGCAGACCAGGTAGTAAGAGCTCCTGAAAAGCCCATCAAGGCAAAGGCAATGTTCGTCTCTGATTCAAGGATTAAGCCAAGTAGAAAAGAGCCAATTACATTAACTAGCAATATTCCCAGCGGGAATTTGAGATAGCTCTTTAAGTATTCAACAATTACATATCTGACTGGAGCGCCAATAAATGCACCTAGTAGAAAATAACTAACTCTCATATCTTCGCCTTTGGTTTTATCGCAAAGAGAATCAAAAGACTCACCAAGACGCTGCCAAAGAAATAGGCGATACTGCGTAGCGAACTATCCTCTACATGAATAACTGCAACCGATGAAAAAGTGGTTAAGCCTGCGGCAAATCCTGGGATTAAGGCGAGGCGAGTTAACTCTGAGGTAGATAAGCGAAAGGCAATAAAACCAGCAACTGCCACGCCAAAGATGTTTACTAGAAATAGTGAGATCTCATCACCTTTTGAAACAGTTAAATAGCGAATCAGGGAGCCAAGAGCTCCTCCAAGGCCAACTGCTAGTAAGCGTTTCAATTTACTTGTAATTAGGCCTTATTAACTAATTTATTTGTAAAGCCTGAAATAAGGCTAATAATCAAGGCTCCTATTAGAGCTGATGTGAATTTATCGATTGTTAAAACATCGCTCCAGCGATCTACCAATGTCAACATTGCTGCATTAATTACAAATACAAAGAGGCCAAAGGTTAGTATCACTGCAGGAAGTGTAAATAGCTTTAATAAGCCACCAAGAAATGTATTAACTACTCCAAAGAGAGCCGCTACCCAGAAGTAATTCCAAGCGCCATCTTCGATCTCTATTCCTGAAACAATAAAAGTTGTTAACCAGAAAGCAAGCGCCAGTATCACCCAGCGCTTGACTAAGTTCATTAAACTATTCCTTCGCGCTTGCGAATCTTTGAACCAAGCCAGCGAATAGGATCATATTTCACATCCACCACTCGCTCCTTCATTGGAATGATGGCGTTATCGGTAATCTTGATATGTTCTGGACAAACTTCAGTGCAGCACTTAGTGATGTTGCACATTCCAAGGCCATGCTCTTCTTGAGCCTTTTGCTTGCGATTACGAAGGCGATCAAGTGGATGCATATCAAGCTCTGCAATTCGAATAAAGAAGCGTGGGCCAGCAAAAGACTTCTTATTCTCTTCATGGTCGCGGATAACATGGCAAGTATCTTGGCAGAGGAAGCATTCAATACATTTACGGAACTCTTGGCTTCGCTCCACATCGACTTGAGCCATACGGTATTCACCAGGCTTTAAATCCTCTGGCGCTGCAAATGAAGGAATCTCCATAGCTTTTCTATAGTTATAGGAAACATCGGTGACTAAGTCGCGGATTACTGGAAAAGCTCTAAGTGGAGTGACAGTTATCGTTTCATCTTCTGCAAATGTATTCATGCGCGTCATGCAGGCAAGGCGAGGTTTTCCATTAATTTCCATAGAGCAGGAGCCACATTTGCCGGCTTTACAGTTCCAACGAACCGCTAAATCTGGCATCTGTGTGCCTTGAACTCGATGAATCACATCAAGAACTACTTCGCCCTCATTGGCCTCAACGCTGACATCTTCTAACTTGCCTTCTTTGGCATCACCGCGCCAGATACGTAGCTTTACTTTACGAGACATTAGTTGCCACCCTTCGTAAGCTCTGCTTCAGTGTAATACTTCTTTAGCTCATCCATCTCAAATACCTCAATTAGCTCGGCAGGAAGCATCTGAGATTTGGCAGGGTCAATTTCAACCTGCTTGCCGCTCCATTTACTCAAATGATTAATAGTGCGCCAATTTGGATCCAGCTTTGGATAATCGTCGCGAGTATGCCCACCTCTTGACTCCTGTCTTGCAAGTGCTGAGCGAGCAATTGATTCAGAGACCAATAACATATTCTCTAAATCTAAAGCTAAGTGAAAACCTGGATTAAATGCTCTGCCGCCAACTGCTTTGACCTGAGCAGCTCTTTGCCGAATGGATTCGAGTTTCACTAGAGCATCAGAGAGTTCTTTCTCATGTCGAATAATTCCCACTAAATCTTGGGTCACATTCTGTAGCTCATCATGTAGAGCATAAGGATTTTCATTGCCATCGCGGGTAAATGGTTCATTTAGATGGCTATGAGCTCTTGCAATTTCTCTATCGCTAGCTGCCGGTCTATTGCTAGCTAAACTCTTTACATACTCAGCAGCTCCTGCTCCAGCTCTTCTTCCAAAAACAAGAAGATCTGAAAGTGAATTACCGCCTAGGCGATTAGAGCCATGCATCCCGCCTGCAACCTCGCCTGCAGCAAATAAGCCTGGAACTTGATAAGCAGCGGCGGTATCAGGATCTACCTTTACTCCACCCATTACATAGTGACAGGTAGGACCAACTTCCATTGGCTGCTCAGTAATATCAACATCTGCTAGCTCTTTAAATTGATGCCACATAGAAGGCAGGCGACGCTTAATTTCATCAGCTGGCAGACGCTTTGAGACATCAAGATAAACCCCGCCTCTTGGAGATCCACGTCCTGCCTTAACTTCAGAGTTAATTGCGCGCGCTACTTCATCTCTAGGTAGTAGCTCTGGTGGGCGACGATTATTCTCCTGATCTTTATACCAACGATCAGCCTCGGCTTCGTTATCAGCATATTTATCTTTGAAAACTTCCGGAATGTAATTGAACATGAAGCGCTTACCTTCACTATTGGTAAGTACCCCACCATCTCCACGAACAGATTCAGTAACTAAAATTCCTCTAACAGATGGTGGCCAGACCATCCCGGTTGGGTGAAATTGCACAAACTCCATATCAACTAAAGCAGATCCTGCCTTAAGGGCTAGGGCGTGGCCATCGCCAGTTCCTTCCCAGGAGTTGGAGGTAATTTTAAATGATTTACCAATTCCGCCAGTTGCTAAAACAACAGCAGGTGCTTCAAATAAAACTTCATCGCCAGTCTCTCGCCAGTATCCATAGCAACCGGAGACTTTATCTCCATCTTTTAATATCTCTGTAATTGTTAGCTCTGCAAATACTTTTAAATACTTCTCTGCATCACCATGCTCTTTAGCATCTACTTGTTGCATCGCAACAATTTTCTGCTGCATAGTTCTAATTAACTCAAGACCTGTTCTATCACCGACATGTGCAAGGCGTGGATATTCATGGCCACCGAAGTTTCGCTGCGAAATACGGCCATCTTTAGTTCTATCAAATAACGCGCCCCAGGTCTCTAGCTCCCAGATGCGATCTGGAGATTCTTTTGCATGAAGCTCAGCCATTCTCCAGTTATTTAAAAACTTTCCGCCGCGCATTGTGTCTCTAAAGTGAACTTTCCAACCATCATTGTCATTCACGTTACCCATAGCAGCAGCTGCGCCGCCCTCTGCCATAACGGTATGAGCCTTGCCAAAGAGTGATTTACAAATAATTGCAACGCGAAGACCTGCCTGACGGGCTTCAACTGCTGCGCGAAGGCCTGCTCCACCTGCACCAATAACTACAACATCAAAGTTATAGCGACTAAATTCAATATCGTTATTCATCGACGGCCTAGAAGAAGTAGAAATTGGTTATGGTGCCAGTGGCAACCAGGCGGATGTAAAAGTCAGTAAATGCCACAACAAATAGTGAGATCCAGGCATAGGTCGGGTGGCTATGGTTTAGGACTGAAACCCAACTCCATAATTTGTATCGGATCGGATGTTTAGAGAAATTCTTAAGTCGCCCGCCAATAGTGTGACGACAGGTATGACAAGAAGCTGAATATAGCCAGAGCATTGCAGCATTTAGTAGCAGAACTAAAGTGCCAACGCTCATATGGCCCCATTCACCCTCTGGGTTTTTAAAGGCAATGATTGCGTCGTAGGTGAGAATGACATTGAAAACTAAACCTGCATAGAAAAACCATCTATGGCCATTTTGCAAAATAAGTGGCGCCCTGGTCTCCCCTGTGTATTTGGAGTGAGGTTCTGCAACTGCGCATGCAGGTGGCGACATCCAGAAAGAGCGGTAGTAGGACTTACGGTAGTAATAACAAGTTAAACGGAAACCTAGCGGGAAAATTAGAATAAATAGCGCAGGAGAAATTAAAAAGCCAAAGATAGTTACTGCGCCAATAGGTGTACCAAAGTGAGCAGCTCCCTCAACGCATGCTGTTGAAAGACATGGAGAATAAAAAGGTGAGATTAGAGGCTCTGCAAAGTAATACTTATTTTCAAAGGCGCGAAATGTCGCATAGATAATAAATGAGATTAAAACTGCAACAATAATTAATGGTTGTAACCACCAACGATCGGTTCGAAGAGTGCGCTCTTTAATTGCGGCTCGAGTTGTAGAGAAAACTCCTGTAGCCACTTAGCGCCTCCTTATAAAACTAGATTGAGAAATACCTTCTTATTTTCCTTGTGTTGGCTAAATCCTGCTAGGCAGAGCCTTATGAAATCGCCCACAAGAAGTTAGGAACTAGGCGTGGCAGATGGCGGAGGGCGTGGGATTTGAACCCACGAAGGTTTCCCTTGCCGGTTTTCAAGACCGGTGCACTAGGCCACTATGCGAGCCCTCCGTGGGGAAACTTACCTTCACTTAGAGGGGTCTTCAAAATCCAATGAATCTAGGACGGGCTTTAGGTGAATTCGAAAGCGCAGCGATGCCATCTGAATTGCCACAATCGTTATTGCAGATATTACGAGGGCAACATTTAAATCAAGTGAACTCTTCTCAAGTAATACAAAAAGCGTAGCTCCTATTGCAGAGGCTGTGGCATAAAGAGGGCCGCCAGTAAAAATCTGTGGCGTTATTCTGCAGACCACATCGCGCAGTACTCCGCCTCCTACTGCTGTTAATACTCCAAGCAAAATTGCAACTAAGTTAGAGGTGTCATTAACAATTGCTTTATAAGTTCCAGCAACTGCAAATAGTGACATTGCTGCTGAATCTAGAAAGACTACTGCGCTACTTGCTTTTTTATACCAACGCCCAATAAGAATTGCGACTAAGCAAGATGCGATAGCGGTGAGAATATATTTATCTTGCATCGCTGCAGGTCTACCAACGGCAAGTAATAAATCTCGCAAAATTCCGCCGCCAAGACCTGTAAGTATTGCGACTGAAATAACTCCAACTAGATCAAAGCGTTTATAGAAAATTGCAAAGAGTGCGCCTTGGAGAGCGCCGATTCCAACAGTTAGTAGATCAAGCCAGAGTGGAACTGCTAGAGCTGCGTTCATTCAGGTAACTCCAATAGCCTCTCTATCTCTTTTGCAACACCATCTTCTTCATGTGGTTCTGCAACAAACTTGGCATGCTTAACAGCATCTGGATGACCATCAGCCATAGCCCAAGAGCGAGAAGCCCAAGCAAGCATTGAAAAGTCATTTGGATTATCACCAAATGCCACAGTTTCATCGGCGCCTATGCCATATCTGGCAGCAATCTTGGAAAGTGTTTCTCCCTTGGAAATTCCATGAGCGTTAATTTCAAGTAGTGAATCATGAGGATTTGAATGAGTCACAGTGGCGACTCCCTCCAACTCTATTTGAGCAATTCTAAGCATCTGATCTGAAGTTAGTTCTTGATTTGAGCATCTAGCCATAATTTTTATTGCTGGGCTATCAATAATCTCTGTGATGTCATCAACGCCAACATTGTCTTGACCAACATCCCAGCGCGGGACATATTTCTTCTCACGAAGAAAGTAGTTATGCCACTCAACGGCAAATGAGATCTCGGGGATACTGCGCCTTAAGCGATTTACTGTCTCAATCTGATTTTCAACAGGCATCGCCCACTCTTCCAATACTCGCTCCTTATGGATGTCATAGAGCAGAGCGCCATTGGCGCAAATCCCGTGACCGAAAGGAAATACCTTTGCAATCTCTACCATCCATCTTGGAGGTCTTCCTGTTACATAAAATATTTCAACGCCCATATCATGGGCTGCATTAAATGCTGCCTTAGTTCGCTCTGAGATTTTTCCATAGTGAGCAACGATTGTGCCATCAAGATCTGTTGCAATTAATTTAGGGCGGCGGTTAAGTTCGCTCAATTAGCCACCGGAGTAAAACGCTCCATACCAAGAAGGCCTTGAAGAGCTTTGGGAATTATTACCGAGCCATCACTTTGTTGGTGATTTTCTAAAATTGCCACAATCATTCTTGGAATAGCAACTAGCGTTCCATTAAGAGTTGCAACTGGAGTTGTTGCAGACTCTGTCTTGATTCGGATGTTAAGTCTTCTTGCCTGGAAATCACTGCAATTAGAGGTGCTAGTTACCTCTCTATAAGCGTTCTGGGTTGGGATCCATGCTTCACAATCAAACTTGCGATTAGCGCTAGAACCAAGATCTCCAGTTGCAACATCAATTACGCGGTAAGGAATCTCCATAGCATTTAGGAAATCTTTCTCCCAATTTAATAATCTTTGATGCTCTGCTTCTGCATCTTGCATAGCGCAGTAGGAGAACATCTCTACTTTATCGAACTGATGGACTCTAATGATTCCTCTTGTATCTTTTCCATAAGAGCCTGCCTCTTTGCGGAAACATGGAGAGTATCCGGCATAGCGAATTGGAAGTGATTTGGAATCTAATATCTCATCCATATGTAAAGCTGCTAGAGCAACTTCGCTAGTTCCAACTAAATAGAAATCTTCATCTTTTAAATGAAATACATTCTCAGCAGCTTGCCCAAGAAAACCTGTCCCCTCCATAGCTGCAGGTTTAACTAAGACTGGAGGAATAACTGGGATAAAGCCTGCTTTACTAGCGCTAGTAATTGCGTAGTTAACAAGCGCTAACTCCAAAAGCGCTCCTACACCTGTTAAATAATAAAAACGAGCGCCAGAGACTTTAGCTGCTCGCTCTACATCAATTGCTCCTAATATTTTGCCAAGTTCAACATGATCCTTTGGAGTGAAATTAAACTCTCGTGGTCTGCCAACCTCTTCTAATACTTTGAAATCTGCCTCTCCGCCAACTGGCGCTGCATTATCAACAATATTTGAAAGGGACATCGCAATATTTTTATACTCTGCCTCTGTCGAATTTTTCTTAACTTCAGCCGCTTTTACTGCATCTGATAAAGCTTTTGCTTTTTCTAAAAGCGCTGCCTTCTCATCGCCCTTTGCAGATCCCACGCTCTTTGAGAGAGCGTTCTGTTCGGCCTTTAGCGCTTCAAATTCCACTATCGCACTTCGTCTAATTTCATCTGCCGCAATTACGCGATCAACAAGAGTTACATCTTCGCCGCGGGCGCTCTGCGATGCTTTAACTAAATCTGGGCTCTCTCTTAATACCTTTATATCAATCATCTAAATCTTCTCTCCGGCCCGAACTGCTGAAAGCCAAGCATCTGCCTGCTTAAAAGAATTATCGGCAGTTCTTGTCGTTGTCGTTGGAGCAATTTTATCTGCTCTTGGATAAGAACCTAGATAGCGCACATCTTCACATATTCTTCTAAGGCCAGTTAGCGCATCTCCTACGCGTTCTTCGTTTATATGCCCTTCCACATCAATAATAAAGTGATAGCTGCCTAATTCTTTTCCTGTTGGGCGAGATTGGATAAAGGTGAGATTAACCCCGCGCATGGAAAACTCAGTTAAGACCTCCAAAAGCGCGCCAGCATGATCTGCGCCAATAAATGCAACTAGCGATGTTCGATCATGGCCTGATAGAGCTGGCACTAAACCTGGTTTTCCTGCCAATACAAATCGCGTAACAGCCCCATCGTTATCACCAATGTTATTAGCGATTGCGCTTAGCCCATACTCTTTTGCTGCTGCAGGGCTAGCAATTGCTGCATCAAAACCGCTTTTAACTAAATCTGCTGCCGCAGCAGCTGTTGAAGAGGTTGGAATAATTTCAGCATCTGGATAATTCTTTGCAATAAAACTACGGCACTGCGCCTCGGCATGAGGATGGGTAGCGATTTTCTTTACCTGTGAGCCCTCTTTTCCTTTAGCCACAAGAAGTGAGAAGGAAACTGGAAGAGTTATCTCTTTATAAATCACCAGCGGCTCGCCTATCGCCAACTCATCAAGGGTTCTTGCGACAACACCTTCAACAGAGTTCTCAATAGGAACTAGAGCTTGATCTGCTTGAGAGCTTCTAACCGCATTAAGCGCTGCAGTGACATTGGCATAAGGGTGTAATTCATCGCTTGGTTCTGCAATAGTGCGTAGAGCTTCTTCTGTGAAAGTTCCAGCTGGCCCTAGATATGCGTATCTTCTCACTGCGTAAGGATACTCGTAGGGCCATCTTGGGCGCATACGCTTTTATCAATAGCGATTTGCGCGTTAGGCTTGGCAATATTATGGCGGCAAAACTGAACTTCTCTGATATTGCCTGGCGATCTGAAGTTGGCCTGCATCGCCAAGGTAATGAAGATTCAGCTTTAGTCTCGCAATCACTTCTTGCAGTAGCAGATGGCATGGGTGGTTATGTTGGTGGTGAGATTGCATCAAAGACTGTAATTGAAAAGTTGATTCAACTTCTACCTACCCTTGAAAATCCAGAGCTAGATAATGAATCTAGGGAAGATCTTCTTAGCTCCTCTATTGAAAGTATGGATGCAGCAATTGCTGAAATAGGAGCTGCGCGCCCTGAGCTAGTAGGAATGGGAACAACTCTTACCTCAATAGCTCTCTTTGATAGCAACCTACTTTTATTACACCTTGGAGATTCAAGGGCTTATCGCTTGCGAGGCAAGAAAATAGAGCAGTTAAGCCATGATCACACTGTCGTTCAAGAGTTAATAGATCAAGGAAGACTTAGCCCAGATGAGATTGCAGATCACCCACAGAGATCTTTTCTAACCCAAGCGCTAATGGGTAAAGAGAATCTCTCTCCTATTCTTCTTGCCTATCCGGTATTAAAAGGCGATAGATACCTACTTTGTAGCGATGGACTTACCGCTGTTCTAGATGAGGCGCAGATTGCTAAAGCGATGCAACAAGACTTAACAAGTGCTGTGAATTCATTAATTGACCTTACATATAAAGCGGGAGCCCCAGATAATGTCACGGTGATAGTGGCCGAAGTTGGAGAGAGTAAGGCTAATATAAAAACTCAGGGCTTTGGCGCTGCGCTATGAAAAAAATATTAGGCGAGCGATATGAATTAGGAGCAATGATTGGCACTGGCGGGATGGCAGATGTCTATCTAGCTCAAGATGTAAGACTTAATCGCCAAGTTGCTATCAAGATATTAAGAAGTGATTTAGCTAGAGACCCATCATTTGTTACTAGGTTTAACAAAGAAGCCTTATCTGTTGCCGCCCTAAATCATCCAGGGATTGTCTCTGTTTATGACTCTGGGAAAGAAGATAGCCCTAGTGGGGCTATGCCATACATTGTTATGGAGTTTGTAGAGGGCAAAACCCTACGAGAGATAGTCAATAAGGGTGAGCGTTTTGCGCTAAATCGCGCTGTTGAAATAGTTGAAGGTATTTTGATTGCCCTGCAATACTCACATAAGAATGGAATTATTCATCGCGATATAAAGCCAGGAAACATCATGATCACAGATAACAATGATGTGAAGGTGATGGATTTTGGTATCGCTAGAGCTCTTGCTGATACCGGAGCTACTATGACTAGCACCTGGAACATAATTGGAACAGCGCAATATCTCTCGCCAGAACAAGCCACTGGAACTCAAGCAGATGCTAGAAGTGATCTTTACTCTGTTGGATGTTTGCTCTATGAACTATTAGCAGGAAGACCTCCCTTCACTGGTGATACCCCAGTTGCTATTGCTTATCAACATGTCTCAGCTCCACTTATCCCAATTACTGAAATTCAAGAAAGTCTTGATCCTGCTTTAAATGCATTCTTTAGTATCGCTCTTGCTAAAGATGCAAATGAGAGATACCAAAGCGCTAATGCAATGCTTAAAGATCTAAGGAAGTTAAATAAAGGCGAAGGTATTACTACTCAGATTCCAAAACAATTAAGAAAAGAAAAGGCGCGAAGTAGAATCGCTGCCCTATCTATCGCTTTAGTACTTCTTGTTGGCGGCGTTAGTTACTTCATCTTTAATCCAAACCAGAGCGCAGCAACAAGGGTTCTTCCTAATGTTGTTGGTTTAACAGAGGCTCAGGCGCGTCAGGAATTATCAGGGCTAACTATCACTATCCAGAGAGCGCCAGATCCTAGAATTCCTAGAGACCGAGTCGCTAGCCAGTTACCACTTGCCACAATCCGCGTCTCTGAGGGATCGGCTGTGACGCTGACGATTTCGGATGGACCAGGAGATGCCATTGTTCCTACTGGTTTATTGGGCAAGCCTCTTGAAGAGGTTAGAGCAGCCTTAACTGCTGCAGGTTTAAGAGTTAGTAGAACTATCGCTGTTGATTCAGAGCAAGAACCTGGAATTGTTTTGAAGATAACTCCAGAGCCAGGAAGCACAGTTGAAGCAGGTACTGGGGTAGTTCTAGAGATCGCTAGTGGAAATATCTCTGTGCCATCTTTAGTGGGGCTTAATGAAATTGAAGCTAGAACAATTCTTACCCAAGCAGGATTCTTAGTAAAAATTGTTGAGGCATATGATGCAAATCAAGTAATCGGAAGTGTTTTAGCGCAGGCTCCAAACGCTGGAGAAGTTAAATTAATTGGCTCTTCAGTAACAATTACTATTAATAAGACTCAAGGCTAGCGAGAAACAACTGGAGAGAGACCTTCAGATCTCTTTCTTGCTCCGCTATCACCGCACTCAACTAACCAATTACCTAACATCTGATAACCATGTTCGGTAAGAACTGACTCTGGATGAAATTGCACTCCGTGGATCGGAAGAGTTTTATGTCTAATAGCCATTACTAAACCGCTCTCACTTCTAGCAGTTACTTCAATCTCCTCCGGCAAGCTCTCCTCACCTATCGCAAGTGAGTGATAGCGAGTGGCGGTGAAGTTATTAGGGATATCTTTTAGAACTCCAGAGTTGTTATGAGTAATTACCGATGTCTTTCCATGAAGTAGCTCTGGCGCTCGATTAACAGTTGCTCCATAAGCAACTCCAATTCCTTGATGTCCAAGGCAAACTCCAAGTAAAGGCTTTTTAATTTGAGCTGCATACTTAATCATCTCTACTGAGATGCCAGCTTCTTCAGGGGTTCCAGGACCTGGGGAGATTAAGACCCCGTCATATTGATCGGCAAGGCTTGCGCTAACTTCATCATTTCTTACTACCGTGCACTCGGCCCCTAGTTGTTGGAGGTATTGAACGAGGTTAAAGACAAATGAGTCATAGTTATCAACCACCAAGATCCTTGTTCCCATGGCCTCATCCTCTCCTGTATCCTGACGCCTATGCCTAAATCCAGACTGCGTAAGAAGAAGAAAGATAACCGCCCAGAGATACTTCTTGCTGAGCGAGATCCTGCTGAAATAGAGAGCCCAGCCTGGCTCGCCCCAACAATGATTGGCGCATTCTTAGTAGGGCTATTTTGGATAGTAATTTTCTATGTCTCCCAGACCCTCTACCCAATACCTAATATCGGGGCTTGGAACATGGTTGTGGGCTTTGCCTTCATCGGAGTGGGCTTCTCCCTAGCTACTCGCTGGCGCTAATACCTCTTTATTAATTACATCTGTGTAATTCTCCACAGGTTATCCACCCCTGTGCATAGAGCCCTTGCCTGCAGATTGGCCCCTGCCCACCTACCCTAAGGCGCATGATGCGAAGTGTTTTTGGTCTTAGCGCCTACCTAATCACAGTGATTGCAATTGTGGCTATAACTATTCGCTCTCTAGAACTCTATCGCCGGATTAAAGCAGGTCAAGCAGATCCAACTAGATCAAATCAAAGAGCTAAACGTTTTGCTCTCATGGCAAAAGAAGTTTTAACCCATGCCAAGATGTTGAAATTTACTGGATCTGGAATTGCCCATTGGTTTGTGATGTTAGGTTTCTTTGCACTCTCTGGAACTCTTCTTACTGCATATGGCCAGATATTAAATCCAGAGTTTGCACTGCCTCTAATTGGACATTGGGTTGTCTATAACTTATTTACTGAAAGCTTTGCCTGGCTTACTGGAATATCAATAGTTACATTAATTGGAATTCGACAAGTTACAAGATTTACTAATAAAGGCCGTAGCTCTCGTTTTTATGGTTCAGGTTCTTGGAAAGCTTATTATGTTGAAGGAACAATACTTGCAATTGTTTTCTTTGTAATAACGCTGCGCGGACTTGAAGGAGCGCTAATTGGATATAGTGGAAATCCTTGGGACTTTGCTCTTTCAAAGCCTGCTGTTAACGCCTTTGCAGATCTTGATAAAGAGAGTATTGAAAACTGGATTGTGATAGTTGCATCGCTAAAAATTATTGTCTCTATGCTCTGGTTTATTGTTATCGCTGCCAATTTAACTATGGGTATTGCCTGGCATAGATTCCTAGCGCCATTTAATATCTTCTTTAAGCGCGAGGTTTCAGAAAAGCCAACGCTAGGCGCTCTTCCTGAGATGATTTCAAATGGAAAAGTAATTGACTTTGAAAACCCTAAAGATGATGATCTCTTTGGTATTAGCGATGCTGCCTCCATATCCTGGAAAGGTCTATTGGATATGGCTAGCTGCACTGAGTGCGGCAGATGCCAATCACAATGCCCCACATGGCATACCGATAAACCTTTATCGCCTAAGTTATTAATAATGGCTCTTAGAGATCACGCCCTTGCAAATGTCCCTAAAGAAGGAAATGTTGTTGGCCAGACAATCTCACCTGATGTCCTCTGGTCCTGCACAACTTGCGGCGCCTGCGTTAATGAATGCCCGGTTGATATCGAACATATCGATCACATAGTCAATATGAGACGCTTTCAAGTTTTAGTTGAATCAGAGTTTCCAACAGAACTTGGTGGAACATTTAGGAATCTTGAAAAAGCCGGTAACCCTTGGGGCGCTAATAGAGCAGATAGAAATGCATGGATCACAGAATGTGATTTTCCAGTTGAGGTAATTACTGGCGCTCTTCCAGATGAAGTGGAATATCTCTTCTGGGTTGGATGCGCTGGAGCATATGAAGAGAGAGCAAAGAAAACTACAAAGGCAGTTGCAGAGCTGCTCTATATCTCAGGAGTTAAATTCGCTGTCCTTGGCGCAAGAGAGACCTGCACTGGAGATCCTGCGCGTAGAGCTGGTAATGAATTTCTCTATCAAATTCTCGCAAGAGAAAATATCGATACCTTTAATGAGGTTTATGCAAATTACAAGGGCAAAAAGAAAGTTGTAGTGACCTGCCCGCATTGCTTCACAACAATCGGCCGTGACTATAAACAGCAAGGTTTTGAATTAGAGATGCTTCATCACACTCAACTTCTTAATACCTTAGTTAAAACAGGGCGTTTAAAGCCAGTAACACAGAGCAGTAATTCTCTTACCTATCACGACCCTTGTTACCTAGGCAGTCATAACCAAATCTATGAACCACCTAGAGAGTTATTGGAATCAACTGGAGTTGAATTAATTGAGATGCCAAGAAATCAAGAGCGGTCTTTCTGTTGCGGCGCAGGCGGCGGAAGAATGTGGATGGAAGAAAAATTAGGTACTCGTATCAACATGAACCGAGTTGAAGAAGCTATAAACACCGGCGCTAAGGAAGTTGCTGTGGCTTGCCCATTCTGTCGAGTGATGGTTAGTGATGGCGTAACTGCTAAAGGCTCAGATACAAACGTTATTGATGTTGCCCAGGTATTACTTAGATCTGTTAAGAGTGAGAGTAATCAAAGCCCCACCAATTAACCCACCTAAATGTCCGCGCCAATCCACCCCGCCTAATACAAAACCAATAGCAAAATTAAGACCAACAATTATCGAAATTGATCGCCACTCGATACCAGCTTTCTTGCCAACTAAGGCAAGAGCGCTAAAGAGCCCGAAGATCATCCCAGATGCCCCTATTGAATAAACATAGGCAGGGTTTAATAGAACCGAAAGCGTTGAACCACAAATTAGGGAGACAAATAAAATTAGTAGATATCTGCCCTTGCCAAAGTAGTTTTCAAGTGGGGTGCCTAGTGCGTAAAGCGCAAGTAAATTAAAGGCTAAATGCCATAACCCGCCATGTAGTAGAGCAACAGTAAATAAGCGGTAATACTCGCCATTTTCTACATAGAAACGATTGAGTAACAGCCTATCTTCATACCCAACTGTGGTGATTTGTAATAAATATGAGACAGCGATTATTAAAAGTAGTGAGCCAGTTATAGAGCGGCGCATTAACTTTATGCCAGTGATACTGAAGTTATCTTCACCGCTTGAATCGGGCGATCTGCTCCGCCAACTTTAACCTCTGATATTGCCTGAACAAACTTCTGACTTGCTTCATCTTTAACTTCGCCAAAAATACTATGTTTGCGATCTAACCAGGTAGTTGGTGCAACGGTTATAAAAAATTGTGAACCATTTGTTCCAGGGCCAGCATTAGCCATCGCTAGTAGATATGGTTTAGTAAAAGATAACTCAGGATGAAATTCATCAGCGAAGCGATATCCAGGCCCGCCAGTTCCAGTTCCGAGTGGATCCCCACCTTGAATCATGAAACCTTTGATTACTCGATGAAACACTGTTCCGTCATAGAGTGGCTGATTAGTTTTCTCGCCAGTATTTGGATTAACCCACTCACGCATTCCTGCAGCTAACTCAACAAAGTTTGCAACTGTTTTTGGTGCATGATTTGGAAATAACTCAATAACAATATCCCCCATTGATGTATGCAGGGTCGCTTGAGTAATTGGCGGCATTGAATCGTTAACCATGTGGAGACTAGGGGAATCGAACCCCTAACCCCCTGCTTGCAAAGCAGGTGCTCTACCAATTGAGCTAAGTCCCCATATCGCAGCAAAAAAGAGCGTTGATATGGTGGGCCTAAGTGGACTTGAACCACTGACCTCTTCCTTATCAGGGAAGCGCTCTAACCAGGCTGAGCTATAGGCCCGCAAAACGGGAAGCGCAAGGCTACCTGACCTGCGGGCGTGCGCAAAAATAGCACTTTTTTTCCGCTTATTTTTTCACTTTCTAATCCTCGTCATTGACCTTAGCTAGTGAAACCACAAAGGTGCCTTGATCAAGATTTACTAGGCGAACTCCAAGAGTATCGCGCCCGGTCTGGCGAACTTCTTTTACTGGGGTGCGCATAACTACGCCTCCTGAGGTAATAACTAAAATCTCATTACTTTCATTAACAATTAGAGCTCCTACTAAACCACCTCGCGCGCCTTCATCAACTTTGGCAGCTTTAACTCCAATGCCGCCGCGGGATTGCAAACGATACTCGCTGATATCAGTTCTCTTTCCAAAACCACCATCGGTTGCTGTTAGTACAAAACTCTTTTCATCACCACTTCTAATTGTTGCCATAGTGAGCAATTCATCACCACTTCTAAACTTCATTCCAATCACGCCAGTTGCAGATCTACCCATAGAACGCAAGGACTCATCATCTGCTGTAAAGCGAAGAGACATTCCCTTCTTTGAAATTAAAAGTAGTTCATCTTTTGCCGTAATAGCAGAAGCTGCCACAACCTCATCACCATCTTTTAATGAGATTGCTATTAAGCCGCCGGTTCTTGGTGAGTCATATTCACTAAGTGGGCTCTTCTTTACTATTCCACCTTTTGTGGCGATTACTAAGTATGGAAGCGAGGAGTAATCGTTAATACCGATAACGGAGGCGATAGTTTCATTTGGTTTAAATGCCAATAAGTTTGCAACATGCTGGCCCCTGGCATCACGTCCAGCATCAGGAAGCTCATGAACTTTGGCTCTATAGACCCGGCCTTGATTTGTTAAAAAGAGAAGCCAATCGTGAGTTGATGCGGTGAAGAAATGTTCAACTATGTCATCTTGTTTTAAGGCGGCTCCTTTAACCCCTTTACCGCCGCGTCTCTGAGATCTATAAAGGTCGGCTTTGGTGCGTTTGGCATATCCGCCCCTTGTAATGGTTACAACTACATCTTGGTTTGGAATCAGATCCTCGACTGATAAATCAGTATCGCCAGCAACTATCTGAGTTCTTCTCTCATCTCCATACTTATCTACAATCTCTTTAAGCTCCTCTTTAATTATCACTCTTTGAGCAGCAGGATCATTAAGGATTATCTTCAACTCTTTAATTTCAGCCATCAAGGTTTCGAATTCATCAATAATCTTCTGGCGCTCAAGTGCTGCAAGGCGGCGCAGCTGCATATCAAGAATGGCATTGGCTTGAAGTTCATCGACTTCAAGAAGTTTAATTAAACCTTCCCGAGCTTGCTCTGATGTAGCGCTAGCTCTGATTAAAGCTATTACGGCATCTAGGGCATCAAGTGCTTTTAAGTAACCACTTAATATATGAGCGCGTTTCTCTTTCTCTTTTAATCTAAATTTTGTTCGTCTGATAATTACTTCTACTTGATGAGTAATGTAATAGCGGACAAATTCATCAAGGCGTAGTGTTCTTGGAACATTGTCAACCAAGGCCAACATATTTGCTCCAAAAGAGTCTTGGAGTTGTGTCTGTTTATAGAGATTATTTAAGACAATTTTAGGGGTGGCATCATTTCGCAACACAATAACTAAACGTTGACCAAGGCGCTCATTGCCTTCATCTCTAACATCAGCAATGCCTTTGATTTTGCCATCTTTTACTAGCTCAGCAATTTTTAGAGCAAGGTTGTCGGGATTTACTTGATATGGCAGCTCTGTTACTACTAAACATGTTCGCTTATTAATCTCTTCAACTTCCACAACAGCGCGCATCTGAATAGAGCCGCGACCTGTGCGATAGGCATCTTCTATTCCTTGGCGCCCAACAATGATTCCTTTAGTTGGAAAATCTGGTCCTTTAACAATTCCAAGAAGAGCCTTTAGCGTTTCCTCATTTGATGCATCTGGGTTATCAAGGGCCCATTGCACAGCCCCAGCAATTTCGCGCAGATTATGCGGTGGAATATTTGTTGCCATTCCAACAGCGATACCAGCTGATCCATTGACTAATAAATTCGGAAAGCGAGAGGGAAGTACTAGCGGCTCTTGGCTTCGTCCATCGTAGTTTGCAATAAAATCAACAGTTTCTTCATCGATATCTCGCATTATCTCCATTGCAAGAGGAGCCATACGAGCTTCGGTATAACGCATTGCTGCAGCTGGATCATTGCCAGGAGATCCAAAGTTTCCATTGCCATCAACTAATGGGTATCTAAGCGACCAATGTTGAGCTAAACGAACCAAGGTGTCATAGATAGCTCCATCGCCATGTGGATGGTAATTACCCATAACATCACCAACGATGCGTGATGATTTGTAATAACCCTTATCTGGGCGATAACCAGCGTCATACATTGCATATAAAACTCTTCGGTGCACTGGTTTTAAACCATCTCTAATGTCAGGAAGCGCTCTTCCAACGATAACTGACATTGCATAATCAAGATAGGAGCGAGCCATCTCCACTTGAAGATCGACCATTTCAATGCGATCTACTTTATTTTCATCAAGATTTTCCATTAGATATCAAGGAACCTAACATCTTTAGCATTTCTTTGAATAAATTGTCTTCTCTGCTCAACATCTTCGCCCATTAAAACCGAGAAGAGATCATCAGCGGCTGCTGCATCATCTAGAGTCACTTGCATAAGTACGCGGTGAGCCGGATCCATTGTTGTATCCCAGAGTTCCTTTGCAGGCATCTCACCAAGACCTTTAAAGCGCTGGATTCCATCTTCTTTAGGTAGACGTTTTGCTGCCTCTAGCCCTAATTGAATTAAGCCATCTCGCTCTTTATCAGAGAATGCATATTGAACTGGTTCTTTTCCACCCCATTTGATTTTATATAGCGGTGGTTGTGCAAGATAGACAAAACCTTTTTCAATTAATGGACGCATAAATCTAAATAGAAGAGTTAAGAGCAGTGTTCTAATATGTTGCCCATCAACATCAGCATCTGCCATGAGAATAACTTTGTGATATCTAAGTTTTGCAATATCAAAGTCATCGTGAATTCCTGTACCAAGAGCAGTTATCAAAGCCTGAACTTCATTGTTTTGTAGAACCCGATCAATTCTTGCCTTTTCAACATTTAATATTTTTCCTCTAATTGGAAGAACTGCTTGATAACGAGAATCTCTTCCACCTTTTGTTGAACCACCCGCTGAATCTCCCTCGACAATATAGAGCTCACATTTTTCAGGCTCGGTCCATTGGCAATCCGCTAATTTTCCGGGCATACCGCGACCTTCGAGTAGGCCTTTTCTGCTGCGAGATAGGTCTCTAGCTTTTCTTGCTGCAATTCGAGCAGTTGCTGCATCTATAGCTTTTCTTACAATTTCTTTACCTTCACTTGGATTCTTCTCAAACCAAGCTCCAACCGCATCATTTAAAGCTTTTTGAGTAAAAGATTTAGCTTCTGTGTTTCCTAGCTTTGTTTTTGTTTGACCTTCAAACTGTGGCTCACTTATTTTAATAGAGATAATTGCAGTTAACCCTTCGCGGATATCATCTCCGGTTAGGCGATCTTCTTTTCTCTTTATATAGCCCCATTCTTCAGCAAACTTATTTACTAGCGAGGTAAGTGATGTTCTAAAACCCTCTTCATGTGTGCCGCCCTCTTGGGTATTAATGGTGTTAGCAAAGGTATATACCGATTCGGTAAAGCTGGTATTCCATTGCATTGCCACCTCAAGTGACATCTTCTGTTTTAGATCCTCTGTTTCAAAAGCAATAATTGATTTATGAGCAACGCCTTTTGTGGTATTTAAATGTTTAACAAAATCTACAATCCCACCTGCGTAGCAATATTTAACCTCTAGTACTTCGCCTTTCTCATCAACATGGCCCGCTCGCTCATCGCGTAGCGAGATAGTTAGACCTTTATTTAAAAAAGCCATCTCCCTAAACCTGGTTGATAAAATTTCAAATGAAAAGTCTGTAGTTTCAAATATTTCCTCAGAGGGATAGAAGGTGACTTCAGTTCCTGTCTCTTTTGTAGCAACACCTTTTTCAACTGGGGAGTTAGGGACTCCTAATTTGTAACTTTGTTCCCAGATAAATCCATCTCTTTGAACTACAACGCTTAGATCTCTACTTAAAGCGTTAACAACAGATATTCCAACGCCATGTAAGCCGCCTGATACTGAGTAGCCGCCATCGCCAAATTTTCCTCCGGCGTGAAGTACTGTCATAACAACTTCTAACGCTGGTTTCTTCTCTATTGGATGAATGTCTACTGGAATTCCGCGACCGTTATCGTTTACTCGAACTCCACCATCTTTTTGCAATAGAACGCTGATATGGGTGCAGTAGCCAGCTAGAGCTTCATCTACTGAGTTATCAACGACTTCATAAACTAAGTGGTGTAGGCCTCGCTCACCTGTTGAGCCGATATACATTCCTGGGCGCTTACGAACAGCTTCTAGGCCTTCTAGAACGGTGATTGCGCTGGCGTCATAGGCCCGCGCCACCTTCTTATCAGCCACGCTAAGCCCCTCTTCTATCAATAGTTTGACCCCGCCAGAGACAGTTCTCGCCTCTTTATTGGGCTAGGTATAGGTAAATCCTAGTGGTAAATCAGATTAGAGATAGCCAAAAAAGGGCGTTGTTGGTGGATTAGGCGCGTTTTTAGAAGGTAGTTGAGCCTTGAATATCACCCAAAGGTATCCCTAGCCCCTTTTGCCCCTCGGATCGTTCTTAGGCCGCGCTTCCAAGATGGGGCGTGAGGACCCATGATCACTAATTCATCGACTAAAGCTCCTGGAGAACTTCTGCGAATTGTCTTTAAAAGCTCGCTCTCTATTAAACGAAGTTGTGTGCTCCAAGCAGTTGATGAGGTTTGAATCGTTAATTTCCCTTCAAATAAAGTAATTGGTGTGGCATGTTCTGAGACCTCACTACCAACAATTTGATCCCAATCACTAAAAAGATTTCCCTCAGCAATTCCCTGTCGCCACTCTCTATTTTGAACCAGCTCATTTATAAGGTTTGAAATCTTCTCTGGCTCTCCACTGAGGCTACGTTCTTGTTCAACTACCTCTTTCTTCTTTTTATAACCACTTCTATAAGAGCGGTAGAGCTCCCTTGCAATATCTCGCTTCATAAAGTTATTACCTTGCCTAGCTCAACGTTAAATTTAGCGCCTTGAATTGCTTTAGGTAAATCGTTTTCAACCGCAACTGTAATGAATGTCTGCTCTGCGCTATCTGCAATCTCTAATAGTTTCTCTCGTCGCCCTTCATCAAGTTCAGAGAAAACATCATCTAATATTAATATTGGTTTTGCTCCTTCATTAATAAATAGTTGATAACTTGCTAGACGTAGAGCGAGAGCAATCGACCAAGACTCTCCGTGGCTGGCATAGCCTTTAACTGGATGATCACCTAGGTTTAAAAGAAGATCGTCGCGGTGCGGACCTACTAAAGAAATTCCTCGCTCTATCTCCTGTGTTTTAACCTCGTCTATTGCTTTTAATATTAACTCTCTATTTACTTCCTTTTCTGCAGAGGGAGCAGGAATACTTGATTTATATCCTAATTTAGCGAGTTTTTTCGCTGATAGATTTTTATAGGCTTTTTGAAATAACGGCTCGATCTGATTAATTAATTTAATTCGTCCCGCAATTAACTCACCTCCAAAAGTAGCTAGGTGATCGCTCCATGAACGAAGTGATGACTCAGGAGCCCGGCTCTTTAGTAGTGAATTGCGCTGCTTTAAAGCTCTCTCATAATCACTTATTACACCAGCAAGACGCGGGCTCTGTTGGATTAGAAGTTGATCTAAAAAAGACCTTCTCTCGCTCGGGTCGCCGCGAACTAAATCTAAATCCTCTGGCGAGAAACAAACGCTCTTTACTAAACCTAATAACTCCTTCTGGCTTCGTACCGGATTTTGATTTACTTTGGCGCGATTTGCCTTACCGTTGTTTATCTCTAACTCAACAAGTGTGGCTCTCTCATCTGATTCAATTTTGGCGCGGATATAAGCGCGCTCACTACCTAATTTAATAAGAGGTTGATCACTTGATATCCGGTGTGATGAAAGTAGGGCTAGATACATTAAAGCCTCAATGATGTTGGTTTTGCCTTCACCGTTTTCACCAATAAATATGTTCTGCCCTGTTTTTAAAGAAAGCTCTAAGTTTTCATAAGAGCGGAAATCTTTTAAAGATAGATGGGAAACAAACATTTTTAACGCTTGTTAATTAAGAGGCGTAACGCATAGGCATTAGAAGATAGCGGTAAGAGCTATCTATCTCGCCATCTACTTTATTTTTACCTGATAAAACCGCCGGTTTATTAGATCCGGTAAATGCGATATTTACATAAGTTGTTCCGAGAGCATTTAAACCATCAGCTAAAAATGTTGGGTTAAAAGCGATATCTATCGCCTCTCCAGTGTATGAAATTTGAAGTTCTTCGGTAGCTGTTGCTTCATCTCCTGCGCCAGCTTCAAGGTGAAGTGAGTTATCTGAAAACTTTAAACGAAGCGGCACAGTTTTATCAGTTACTAAGGCTACCCGGCGCACAGAATCTAAGAGTGCTGCAACTTCAATTACCGCAGTTGCGATACTTTCACTTGGGAGTAGATGGCGGTAAGGAGGGAAGGCGCCATCTAACTGCCTTGAAGTCATCGATTTCTGCTCAGTTGTAAAGCCAATTAAGCGCTCATTAGAGGTATTAGGAGCTACTGAGAATGAAATGTTCTTACTGGATGAAATTGTTTTAGCTGCATCTGCCAAAGTTCTTGCTCTAAGTAAAGCTGTTGTTGTTTCCTCTGGGTTATTTGGGCTCCAGTTAATCTCTCTAACAGCTAGGCGGTATCGATCAGTTGCAGCAAATGTAATAACTTCTTTATTTATATCAACATGGATTCCAGTTAAGGTCGGTAGCGAGTCATCTCGCCCAGCTGCTACCGCCACTTGATTAACCGCTGTTGCAAATAAATCACTAGCGATGCTTCCTGATGTATCAGGCATTACTGGAAGGTTTGGATATTCATTTATTGGAAGTGTTGGAAGGGTGAACTTAGCTGCTCCTGCTGTTACTAAAACCCTACTTCCATCTAGATTAAATGAAACCGGTTTATTTGGTAGCGCTCTAGAGATTTCAGCTAACAACCTTCCTGGAACTAACACTCTTCCTTTTTCTTTTATATCTGCAGAGAATGAAGACTTGGCAGAGGTCTCTAAATCTGAAGCACTTAAAGTGATATCGCTTCCCGCCTCGATCACAATTCCTAGTAGCGCGGTCATAATTGGCCTGGTTGAGAGGCTCCTTGAAACCCAATTAACGCTATCGGTTAACACTGCGCTATCTACTGTGAATTTCATAATCTTCAGCCTAACTCTTTCGTCTTTACTTTAGATAGTTGGTTTGATTTAAAGCTTCTTATCAAGATCTGTTCTCTAAGATGAGATTTCTTATCTATAAAGTTAGTAGTAGTAACCAGGCGGTTTAACTGTGGAAAAGAAATAAAAGCCCTGTTCAAGGCCGCATTACCCTTCATTTAAACCACCTCTTCTCTGTGTAAAAACTGTGAGTAACTCTTAAAACAAACCACTTGGAAAAATAAGGTCTTTTCAAACCCCACCTTTACCAACAGGTTATCCACACATATCCACAGGTTATCCCCAACCTCTGATATTTCAGAGATTAAGCCTTAGCCTGCAGTTTTATCCGGTTTGTTAGTTCGGAAACCTGGTTAAAAATCGATCTACGCTCAGCCATTAAGTGGCGGACCTTTCGGTCTGCATGCATAACAGTGGTGTGATCCCGGCCGCCAAAAGTCTGACCTATCTTAGGAAGTGATAACTCGGTCATCTCCCGGCAGAGATACATAGCGATCTGGCGAGCATTAACTAAAACCCTTGAACGAGAAGTTCCACAGAGATCATCTAAAGTTAAACTGAAATATGAGGCAGTTTGGGCCATTATCAAACTAGCTGTGATTTCAGGTGTTGAGTCATCAGGGATTAAATCCTTAAGAACTATCTCAGCTAAATTCATATCAACTATCTGACGATTTAAAGAAGCAAAAGCGGTAACACGAATTAACGCTCCCTCTAACTCACGAATGTTTGTGGAAATTTTTGAAGCGATATATTCCAAAACATCATCGGGTGCATTTAATTTATCTTGCGCAGCTTTCTTTCTTAAAATAGCAATTCGAGTCTCAAGTTCTGGTGGTTGAATATCAGTTATTAAACCCCACTCAAATCTAGAGCGGAGTCGATCTTCCAAAGTAGTTAATTGTTTTGGTGGGCGATCACTTGAGATAACAATTTGTTTGTTAGCGTTATATAAAGTATTGAAAGTATGAAAGAACTCTTCTTGGGTTCTCTCTTTATTTTCTAAGAATTGAATATCATCAACAAGTAGAACATCAAGATCGCGGTAGCGGCGTTGAAAGTTAGAAGATTTATCGTCGCGAATTGAGTTAATAAAGTCATTTGTAAACTCTTCAGATGAGACGTAGCGAACCCGAACTCCGCCATATAACTCTTTGGCATAAGCCCCAATTGCTTGTAATAAATGGGTCTTTCCAAGACCTGACTCACCATAAATAAAGAGCGGGTTATAAGCCTTTGCAGGAGCCTCAGCTACAGCAACAGCTGCGGCGTGGGCAAAACGATTAGATGCACCGATAACAAAAGTTTCAAAAATATATCTAGGGTTTAACTGAGTTTGATCAGAGCTTTTACTCTGGACCTCTTGGCGACCAGTTCCCGCCCTTGGAGATTCAACCTCAACATCTACCTCTTCAACTACAGAGAGATCAGCATCGAGAGATTCATCAACAGTTACTGCGATATTTATTCGCTCGCCCAATTTGGCCGAGAGCGCATCATTTAATAAAACCTTTAAACGGCTCTCTAAAACATCTTTTGCAAAAACATTAGGGGCGGCAAGAAGGAGATTTGATCCCCCATCGCTCTTTAATAAACCTAGAGGTTTAGTCAGAGTAAGAAAGGCGCGATTTTGAGGAGACTCTTTAGCAACAGAATCAACAATTCCCTTCCAAAGCTCTAAAAGGTCAGCCTCAATTTCCTTGGCTTCAAGGGCTCCTGGTTCAGCAATCGACATAACCCCTCATCTCACTAGTTATCCACAAAGTTATCCACAGGCTGTGGTCTATACTTCGACTTTAGGCTTAATCTCGGGGGAAAAGAGCTTAAAAACCTTCTTGCCTGTGGATAGAGGCGGAAAGTATGCCTTTATCCAAATAAAAGCAAGTGGTTATCCACAAAATCTTCCCAAAGGCCCTAAATGCCCTAAAAGATATCCCCAGTTTTCCAAATCGGTAGGTCAACAGATACCGTTGCCCCCTGCTCTTGTGGCCCCCAATCGCAGCTACGCGATTACCTCAAGGCCTGATCAATCCCAACAGCTCAAATTAAGAGCTGTTTTTAAAGGAGTGAGAGAAGAAGATGAAGCGTACTTTCCAGCCGAATAATCGTCGGCGCGCGAAGAAGCATGGTTTTCGCGCTCGTATGGCAACTCGTGGTGGACGCGCAGTTCTCTCTGCCCGTCGCGCTAAGGGTCGCGCTCGTATATCCGCCTAAGCTGTAATAACCGGCGTGCTAGCAGCCATTAACCGCCTAACTTCTCGCGAAGACTTCGCGCGGGTTACTCGTTCACCAATTCGTTCAACAACAAAGAGCCTTGTTGGTTATTTAAGCAAAGAACCAAATCTCATATCTCCGAAAGTTGGTTTTGTTGTCTCAAGAGCGATCGGTGGCTCAGTGATTCGCCATAGAGTGACAAGGCAGTTAAGACATGCTTCAAAAAGCAGCCTTCATATTCTTCCCCCACAATCCATGGTGGTAATTAGAGCAACTAAACATGAGCAGAATGTTCATAATGAAATCCCAAGGTTATTTACCGCGTTAAATGAAAAGGCGGGAAGATGATTAATAAATTACTTGACTTACTTATGCTTCCATTTATTTTAATAATTAAAATTTGGCAGAAATTTATAGCCCCAGGACTTGCTCCAAGGTGTAAGTATTATCCTTCTTGCTCTCAATACACATATGAATCAATAAAAAACTTCCATATCTTTGGTCTAGCTCTAGGTGTGTGGAGAGTTATTAGATGTAACCCACTAAGCCATGGTGGGGTGGATTACCCTCCAAAAACGTTGAAAATAGGCCCTTTTTTACTATCAAATAAAGAGACAGAAAGCATGGTGAGCTAAATGGGCATTTTAGATCCGCTTTATTGGATTGTTTCTGGAGTTATGGTCTCTATCCATAAAGCTCTCTCACCAGTATTTGGCGGAGCAAGTGGAGTCACATGGACTCTTTCTATCATGGGCCTTGTTGTTTTAATTAGAACTATTTTGATTCCACTCTTTGTAAAACAGATTAAATCCCAGCGAGCTCTAACTGCCCTAGCTCCAGAGATGAAGAAGATTCAACAGAAATATAAAGATGATCGCCAGAAGCAATCAGAAGAGTTGATGAAGTTATATAAGACCCATAAGACAAATCCAATGGCTTCATGTTTTCCAATTCTGGCTCAAGCCCCAATATTTTTCGCACTCTTCACAGTGCTTAATGGAATTGGTAAAAACCCACCACAGGCTCGTGGAGTTTTAACTAGCGAAATTGCAGCGCAGATGGCAAAGGCAGAATTCTTTGGCGCTCCAATCTCACAGACATTCCTTGGAACATCTGATGGCACAGTAAAGATAGTTACAGTATTTCTAATATTTTTAATGTCACTAACAACATTTACTACCCAGCGTCAGTTGATGGTTAAAGGAATGCCAAAACTAGATTCCTCAAACAATATGATGTTGCAGCAGCAGAAAATAATGCTTTATTTATTCCCAGTTATTTTTGCTGTCTCAGGAGTTAACTTTCCAATCGGAGTTTTGATCTACTGGTCTACAACAAATTTCTGGACCTGGGGTCAGCAGTTCTATGTGATTAAGAGAAACCCAACCCCAGGATCGCCAGCCTGGGAGGAGCTCCAAGCAAAGAAAGCTAAGAAGTCAGGCCAGGAGCCAGAGGGTGAAAGTAATGGCGGAGGAGTTGCCACAGAGGAGCCAAAACCAATGGGGCAGAGAGAGCAACCAAAGAAGAAAAAGAAGAAAAGGCGCAAATAGCATTAAAAGCCTCAAAACGGGGCAAAAGACGAAGGAGAAGATATGAGCGAAGAGAAGACTGTAGTGACAAGCCTTGAAGAAGAGGGCGATATCGCTGCTGATTACCTAGAGGGCTTACTTGATATCGCAGATCTCGATGGCGATATTGAAATCAGCGTGGAAAATGAGCGAGCAGCGCTAGTTATTGAGGGCGGCGACCTAACCCATCTAGTAGGCGGGGATGGAGAGGTATTAGATGCCATTCAAGAGCTCACTCGCCTAGCTGTTCAAACTGCAACAGGTGAGCGCTCCCGATTAATGCTTGATATCGATGGGTTTAGAGCTGATAAAAAGAGCGCCCTTGCAAAGCTTGCAGAGGAGACAGCCGATGAGGTCAAATCTAAGGGCAAGCCAATAAAACTCGCCCCAATGAATGCCTTTGAGCGAAAAGTCATCCATGACACCATCCAGAAGATCGGCTTAAGTAGTGAATCTGAAGGCGAAGACCCAGATCGCTGCGTTGTGGTGATGCCAGCCTGATTGATTCACGTGAAACTAGGGCTAAGCGATACTTCCCAGAGAGGTTCGAAGAAGCCCTAGCTTTTGAAAAACTCCTAGCAACTACCGCTATTGAGCGAGGCCTAATTGGCCCAGCTGAAGGGGAGCGGATCTGGCAGCGCCATATTGAAAACTGCCTTCCAGTAGTAACCCTGCTTCCAATGAGCGGGGCTAAGGTGGCAGATATTGGTTCTGGAGCTGGCCTACCTGGAATCGTTGTTGCTCTAGCTCGCCCAGAGCTCAAAGTGAGCCTAATTGAACCCCTTCAAAGACGAGTTGAATTTCTATATGAAGTAATTGAGGCTTTAAAGCTCGACAATGTTGAGGTCATTAGAGCTAAAGCCGAATCGGTAAAAGGTAGCTATAACTACGTTTTAGCAAGAGCAGTTGCCCCGCTTCCTCGTTTAATTGAGAGCACCTGGCACCTAATTGCCCCAGCAGGATCACTTCTTGCCATCAAAGGGGAGTCGGCAGCCCAAGAGATGGCTACAACTAACCTCAAAAAGTTCAAATCCCATCAACTTCATGAGATAAATCTCGATGACTTGCCGACAGGGCGCATCATTGAGGCGGTCAAGGCTGGTTAACTAGGTGGCGTGAGTGATTCACGTGAAACATCGGCCCCTAGGCAGGTAGTTGGAACTAAGCGTTTCCGAGAGCCTATGGCTAAACCGATAACTACTCGGATCTTTACCGTTGCCAACCAGAAGGGCGGGGTCGGCAAAACCACCTCCGCAGTCAATGTGGCAGCAGCCCTAGCTATGGGGGGCTTAAAAACCCTAATAATCGACCTAGATCCTCAAGGAAATGCCAGCACCGCTTTTGGGATTTCAAGGGATGAAGTAAGCGGGATGTATGAAGTAATTATTAAAGATCTACCAATGCAATCTGCAGCGCTAAAGATTCCAGGCTATCCAAGCCTTGAAGTAATTCCTGCAACACAATCTCTTGCAAATGCTGAAGTGGAATTAGTTCCAATGGTTGCAAGAGAGATGAGATTAAAAAAATCTTTAAATAATTATTTACTTGATGCAGCAAATAAAGGTGAGCGATTTGATTATGTAATTATTGATTGCCCACCAAGTTTAGGCTTATTAACAATTAATGCTCTAGTTGCTGCGCAAGAGTTATTGATTCCAATTCAATGTGAGTATTACTCGCTAGAAGGTTTAACGCTACTTCTTCATACAGTTTCATTAATTCAAGAACATCTAAATCCAAATATAAAGCTAACAACTATCTTACTTACTATGTTTGATGGCAGAACAAGGCTAGCTAATGATGTTGCTTCAGAGGTGAGAAAACATTACAGCGCTGAGTTAATTGACATTCCAATTCCAAGAGCAGTCCGTATCTCAGAGGCTCCCTCTTATGGTCAAACAGTTATGACTTATGACCCAGCATCAAATGGCGCAGAAGCATATGGTCTTGTTGCAAGAGAGATTGCAAGACGCGGCGCTCCTTCATCTAATTCAAATAGCGAGAAAGGTGTTGGTTAATGAGTAGTAAAAAAGGCGGCCTAGGAAGAAATCTTGATTCACTTATACCAACTCCAATTAATCGCATCGGAAGTAATGAGACAGTTGGCGAGCGAAGTGAGATTCCATTAACTTGGATCAAACCTAATCCAAGACAGCCAAGAACTGTCTTTGATAACTCAGCACTTGATGAACTTGCAGCATCAATTAAAGAGATAGGAATCCTTCAACCTCCTGTTGTGCGAAAGATTGGCGATAATCAATATGAGTTAATAATGGGAGAGCGGCGCTATAGAGCTGCCAAACTTGCAGGTCTAGTAAATATTCCAGTAATCGTCCGACAAACTAGCGATAACGAGTTATTACGTGAAGCGCTAGTTGAGAATATTCATCGCAGCAACTTAAACTCACTAGAAGAGGCTGCGGCATATAACCAGATGCTAAGTGACTTTGGTTTTACCCATGATGAACTAGCAGAGCGACTTGGAAAATCTCGCCCGGTAATTACCAACACCTTAAGGTTATTAAACCTGCCACCGTCGGTTCAGAAACGATTAGCAGCGGGAACTATAAGCGCAGGCCATGCCAGGGCGCTTCTTGGTCTTAACTCCACAGATGAGATGGAGCGACTTGCAAATAAAATAGTTAGCGAGGGTTTAAGTGTTAGGGCTATTGAAGAGCTAATTGCTCTTAGCAATCCTGAGCAGAAGAAATCAAAGAAGAGTAAAACAAAGACAAGCGATGGAAAGTATGCCGAGCTTGTTGAGCGCTTAGAGGGGGCGCTAGATACTAGAGTCACAATTGCTGGAAGTAATACTGGCGGAAAGATTGTTATTGAATATGCAGATGGTCAAGACCTACAGAGAATTGTGGGAGTTATTAGTTAGTAATTCCGCGGTTTAACATCTCTTGCTCTACAACTTTACTTAAAGCCATAACTCCTTGAGTAATTCTTTCAGGAGTTGGATAGCAATAAGAAAGACGTAGCGACCATGATCCAAAACCATCGGCAAAAAATGCTGTTCCTGGAACATAGGCAACTTTGGCTGCAATTGCCCTTGGGACCATAGCTTTGGTATCTATCTCAGGTGGCAGAGTGACCCAGACATAGAAACCACCAGCAGGCTTTGTCCATGTTGCTGCCTTTGGAAAATAGGCATCGAGGGCGGAGAGCATGGCATCTCGCCTAACTTTATAGAGAGCGCAGAAAGAGGCAATTTGTTCGCGCCAAGGCTGATTAGCTAGATAGCTAGCGATAGCCATTTGAGAGAAGTTTGATGGGCAGAGAATCGAGGATTCTGATGCGATAACTAGCTTCTCTTTCAAAGATTGAGGAACTAAAGCCCAGCCGATTCGAAATCCTGGAACTATTGTTTTAGAGAAAGAACCAAGATAGATCACATTTTCTGAATCTTCAGCTCGCATCGCATTTGGTGATGGGCGATCAAAACCAAGGAGGCCATAGGGATTATCTTCAACGATAAAAATCTTCTCAGCGCGGCAGATATCAAGGATCTCACTTCTTCGATCCGCAGGTAGTAATACTCCAGCTGGATTTTGATAATTTGGAATGAGATATAGGAACTTAATTCTCCGCCCTTGATATCTCAAGGTCTTAATTGCTTGACGAAGCGCTTCAGGGATAAGGCCGTTTTGGTCCATCTCGACGTGAACCACACTTGCTTCATATTGAGCAAAGGTTCCAAGGGCTCCAACATATGAAGGCGCTTCAACTAAAACCACATCACCTGGATCTATAAAGATCCTTGAAATTAAATCCAGCGCTTGCTGAGAGCCAGTAGTAATTAAAACATCATCAGGATTGGCTTTAATTCCTTCAAGAGCCATCACATCACAGATCTGTTCACGAAGCTGGGGGTGTCCTTGCCCACTTCCATATTGGAGCGCTTCTTGGCCATGTTCTCTTATTAACTTTTCAACAATTCCAGCCATCATATCCATGGGAATAGCACTTAAATTCGGCATCCCTCCAGCCAGTGAAACAATTTCAGGTCTGGATGCAACTGCAAATAAAGATCTGATTTCACTTGGTTTCATATGAGCGGCCCGATGGGCATAACGCTCTTGCAAGTTCTCTGGTTCGTGCGTCTGATAACGCTCTAGACCATCAGATGAGGATGAATTCATTGGCGAAGTCTGCCATAACTACTCGCTTACTTGGCGCAGATTTACTTTCTTATTCCAGCTCTGCGCAGATCCTCTAGGCGCAAGGTTCCTGTCTTTGCATCTTGCTCTGCAGATAAATACATTCTCTGGATAGCAACCACTAAACCTTCAGCTATTACATCACGAAAATTTGGGTCTGCTAATCTGCTTGAATCTTTTGGATTTGAAATATAGCCAATATCTAACATCACCGCTGGGGCCTTTGTTAAACGCAGTAAGTTCCAGGTTTTAGCATGCGTTCTATTATTTGATAAGTCGGTTCTAGCAATCAACTCTCGCTGCACAATAGTTGCAAACTTCTCACCAACAATTGAATGAATCCCATGGGTCTCACTTCCATAGAAATAAGTAGCAAGTCCATTAGCAGCTCCACTACTGTTTCGATCAACGCTAAGTGAGATTAATAGATCAGCTGAAGTATTGTTTGTAAAAGCTATTCGCTCATCTTCACTTGGCGCGGTAGTTAAACCTCTAGTTAGAAATACAGAGACGCCGAGTGCGATAAGTCTTCCTTCAATCTTTTGAGCTAGATCAAAGGTGAACTCTGCGATATCAGCGCTAGAGCTAGGGTCTAAAACAATTACTTTATCGGCAAGTGCTGGCCCACGTTTTTCCCTACTTGCTTGATCACGAAGTAGAGCTGGGGCTCCTCCAGTGACTGTGCGAAGTAAACGCATCAGCGCAATTACTGTTGCAGGCCCGCAGATTCCATCAACTTTTGCGCCAACTGATTTTTGAAAGTCTTTAACTGCAGCTTCGCTCCGACTTCCATATATTCCATCGACTCTTCCTGGATTAAATCCCATCTCAATTAAACGGCTCTGAAGAGATGCGACATCATCACCGCGCATAGTTGGTTCACTTACTTTAAGCGAGCGATCACCAAGCTTCCAGCGCGCTTCATTTATAGCAACTTGAGTAGTTTCATCAATAAGACCAGTAACAGATAAGCCGCGCTCTTGTTGAAAAGCGCGAACAGCCTGGCCTACCTCATCAGAGAAGGTTTCACTTGCCTTTGCAATGAAGCCAAGGCGATGGAGGGTGTTTGTAACATCAGTTACAACATCCCCGTGATCGCCGGGCTTAATCATTGCTCTTTAGTTGATGTACTCAGAGAGCTCTTTGAGAATCATTGGCTTAGGGCGAGCGCCAACAATGCTCTTAACAACCTGGCCACCAACAAATACATTCATTGTTGGGATTGAGTTGATGCCATATTTCATAGCAATAGAACCCTCTTCATCGGTATTGAGCTTAACAATCTTAATTTTGCTGCCGTATTCGTTGGAGATTTCCTCCAAAATTGGGCCTACTGCTCGGCATGGACCACACCACTCAGCCCAAAAATCAACTAATACTGGGGTTGAACTCTTTAGCACCATCGCATCAAAGTTTTCTGCAGTTACTTTCTCGGTTGCCATCTTCTTATTGCCTCTCTCTATTTGATATTGATTTGAGAACTTTATCTCTTTATTAAAGGAATTTCTTTTTCTCTTCTAGTGTCCCGCTAGGAATCGCTCAGCATCTAAAGCGGCCTCACAACCTGATCCAGCTGCAGTGATTGCTTGGCGATAAGTGAAATCAACTAGATCACCTGAGGCAAAGACCCCAGATAGGTTGGTTTTAGTGGAGCCAGATTCAACTAAGACATAACCTTCAGCATTTGTCTTTACTTGACCAACAACTAATTCACTTCTTGGAAGATGTCCGATAGCAACAAATAAACCAGTGAAGTCGCCATCACTTTCCTGGCCAGTAACAGTGTTCTTAAGCTTAAGGCCAGTAACTTTATCTTCGCCTAATACATCTATTACCTCGGTATTAAGTAGGAATTCAATTTTTGGATTTGCCTTAGCGCGTTCAATCATAATCTTTGATGCACGCAACTGATCTCTACGGTGGATTAAAACTACTTTCTTAGCAAACTTAGTTAAGAAATTAGCTTCCTCCATTGCTGAATCTCCCCCACCAACAACAGCAATAACTTGTTCCTTAAAAAAGAATCCATCGCAAGTAGCACACCAAGAAACACCTCGCCCTGATAAGCGCTTCTCATTCTTTAAACCAATTTCCTTATATGCAGAACCCATAGCAAGAATCACAGCGCGAGCTTTAATCGTATTTCCAGAGCCATCTATTAATACTTTTACATCTGAATCTAATTTCATCTCAGTGATGTCATCGGTTACTAATTGAGCTCCAAAGCGAGAGGCTTGTTTTCTCATCTGATCCATAAGATCAGGTCCCATAATTCCATCTTTAAATCCTGGGAAGTTTTCTACCTCAGTGGTATTCATCAAAGCTCCACCAGCAGTTACTGAACCTTCATAGAGAACTGGGTCTAATTGAGCTCGAGCGGCATAAACCCCCGCGGTATAACCAGCAGGGCCAGATCCAACAATTACTAACTCATGGACTTTCTCGTAATCAACGCTCACTAGAGCACCCTACCTTCGTAATAGAACTTTTAATACTTGGCTAATCTCTGAAACCTTTAACACTCGCCCTATCGCAAGATAGAGGGCAAATGTGCTTAAGAGAACAATAAGTAATGAGAAAAGATTCCCCTCCAAATCAAGCCTTGATAGCAAGCTTGAGATGGCTAAGCAAGATACGAGCGCTATAAGAGCAACCTTGCTATGAAAGAGTAATAAAGAGGTGATGTTAAGTGGCCCTGAATATCTACGCAATAAATAGTAGGTGCAAACAATTCCCACCCAATAACTAATTGCAAGAGCGGCTCCAAGTCCTACCGTTATATCCACAACATCTAGATTTAAGAAAGCCCAAATACTAATTGTTAAAGCAACTAGGTTAATTACTAAATTTGAAATCACCTGATATTTAGTATTTTCAAAGGCATTTAGCCCTCTAATTAATACTAAATTTATTGAAAGCGGGATTAAACCAAGAGACATAGCAGCAAGAACTCTTCCAATATATTCTGCAGATTGCTCTGAAATACCAAAGAAGATTGCGCTAGCAATTTCCTCTGCAAAGAAGAAGAAGAAAAGTGATGCAGGGATAGTTAGTATGGCAGTTAATCGAAGCGCTTTACTCAATTGATCTCTAACTTCAGATAACTTCTTATCAAATGCTAACTTGGATAAACCAGGAAGTAGAGCTGTGACAATTGAGATAGTGACTATTGAATGCGGTAGCAACATAACCAAGTAAGCATTGGCATATGGGGTATAACCAACTCCATAATCAATACCTTGCTCTTGTGCTAAAACAGCGGCTCTAGTTGCAAGATTTACCGTTATAAGAAAACCAATCTGTGAAACAAGAACAAATATAAATGCCCAACTAGCAAGCCTCATAGCCTTATCAAGGCCAACTCCCCGCCAATCCCTACGGAAAGAGAGTTTTAACCCAGATTTCTTTAGAGTCGGAATAAGAATTAGCGCTTGTAGCGCAATTCCTACTGTGCTTCCTAGGCCCAGTAGAGCAATTTGTGAATCACTTATTGTTTCTAGTGAGATCTCATCTGTTACTGAGATGAAGTAGGAGAAGAGGACAATAACGAGGAGATTATTAGCTATTGGAGCCCACATCATTGGTCCAAATTTTTCTTTGGCATTGGCAACTTGGCCCAAAATTCCATATAGGCCGTAGAAGAGAATTTGCGGCAGACAGTAGAGAGCAAAAGCAAGGGTTACATCTCTAGAGCGCCCAGAGAAAGTTGGGGCATAGAGTGAAATTAACAATGGAGCTAGCAACATCGCTGCAATTGTTATAAAGAGTAGCGCTGATGCAATTAGCGAAAGTAGGCGGCTGATATATGCGCTGCCGCCATCTTCCTGCCTAAAAGATTGAACAATTAAGGGAACAAATACAGCCGATAGCGCTCCACCTATAAGAAGGTTATAAATAATATTAGGAGTGGTATTTGCAACATTAAAAGCATCTCCTAATAACCCAGTTCCAAGTGCTGCAACAAGGAGAAGATTTCTAATTAACCCAGTAGCTCTTGAAATTATTGTTCCAAGGCCCATAAAAGAGGAAGATCTAATTAGATTGGCATCTTCACTCATTTGCCTCTCCTGCTCTTAACTCTTCTAACACTCTGCACAATTGCGGCGAGTAAAAGAATTATCGCCATCCCAGTGGTCAACCAGGTGGTAACGGGGGAAATAACCGCGAGTCGAAGTGGGATTCGCTGCTCAAGGCCAATCAAGTCTTTCTTAGGCGTGTAGAGCTGGAGGCGAAGTGAGGTATCGCCAGATGCAATTACCTCTATAGGAACCTCTATTTGAACTTGGGACTGGCCATCAATAGTAATTCTTGGAACATCATCAACTAATACTCGGGAATTAGTGGTGGTAATAATTAAGTCAAGGCTCACAGGCTGCGTGAAGTCATTGATAATAGTTACGGGAAGATCATAATTTTTAGTAGTTATGGTGTAGTTACCCGGCGAGATGCGAACTTTATTGTCTGCCTCTTTTATAGCTGCGCTATAGCTTTTAGATATTAAAAAAGCGCTTCCTTTAGATAGCTCTGGATTTAAAGTCTTTGCAAGGCCAAGGCGTAGATCTTCCACATCTTTACTTGTAATCACCGAATTAGTAATTTTGATTGATTTTCGCAAGGCTGTATAGGCATTCTTTGCAACTAGCGCAGGCTCACCTTCAACACTTGATTTCCCAGGGGCGATGACTTCTCTATTAAGAAGTGATTCAAGGCGAAGCTTTGAAAGAGAGTTATATCTAGAGAGCTCACCTGGGGCTAGTCGCTCCATAAAGGATTGAGAAGGGGCGCCATAGGTAATAGCAACAACACGATTATCTCTAGTTAAAGATTGAAGTTTTAACAGCCAATCATTAGCAAGATCAAAGGGGGCCACTTCAATATCTTCTCCCTCTTGATCAAGATAGATATAACCATCTACTAAATCAACAATCTCTTCAATTAAAGCTGGATCAATTAACCAAGTTCGATCACTAGAGGCAGTTATCTCTAAAGCCTTTCCTAAATCACCGCCAGGTGAGATAGAGAGCGCAAGTTCATTATTAATAAAACGTCCATCGGCAAGTTTATTTGTTGGCGCAGTAAGCGTTATCAGAGTGGAGCTTTGGGCAGGAGATATTGGAAGCAGGATAAGTAAGAAGGCAAGGAGTATTCGCTTCAAGAGAGTAGATCCTTAGAGCGAGAGATTAATTTCTTCTCATCGGGATAGGCCAACTTTGTGACAATCTCATCTATTGGAAACCATCGAACATCATCTACTTCACTAACTTGGGGAGCTATTTTTCCCCCTACTTCCTTAAATAGGAAGTGATGAACTGTTTTATGAATTCTCTTTCCCCCAGCCATAAACCAGAAATCAATTACACCAAGTGATTTATCAATCTCACTTTCAATTCCAGTTTCTTCTTTAACCTCACGAAGTGCTGCAGCCTCAGCGCTCTCACCCTCTTCGATATGGCCCTTAGGTAGCGACCAGAGAAGCCTCTCTCGATTTGGATCTTTTGCATCTAAGCGACCAATTAATAGGCCTTGAGTTCTAGATTTATTGATTACCAGCCCACCAGCGCTGACTTCATCAACGCGTTTTGCATAAGGGGTGCGTTTATGGCGCTTATTTAAACCCTGATTAGGGCTTTTATTATCAGAGCTATTTGAGTGTGAGCGTTTTGAAGATTTAGAGCGAGAGCGCTTGCGCTTTCGTTTTTTCTTAATTTCTTCGCCGCCCGCACTAGGTGCCGGGGTCATGGCTCAAGACTACTCGTCATGGCCAAGAACGGAAGGCAAGCCTGCATCGGTAACCTTAGACATAATGGAAACTCCACTATCGGCAGCGAGCCAGATCGCAATCGCAACGCTTAAAGAGCGCGCCCCAGAAGCCTTTGAATTAGCTGGGTCTTTTAAGGCTGCCGGTTTTCGTCTAGCTCTTGTAGGTGGAACAGTTCGAGATGCTCTACTTAATCGCCTTGGAAATGATTTAGATTTCACAACTGATGCAAAACCTGAAGAGAGCAAGAAGATATTAAAGAAGTTTGCTGATGAGACTTGGGATGTTGGAATCAAGTTTGGAACTATTGGAGCAAAGCGCAGTGATATAACTTTTGAAGTAACGACCTATAGAGCCGATAGCTATGAAGCAGATACTAGAAAACCAGAAGTTCAATTTGGCGACAATTTAGAAGATGATCTGCGCCGTCGAGATTTCACTGTCAATGCAATGGCGATAGAGCTAACAACGGATACTCCTGAATTTATCGATCCCTATAACGGAGTAACTGATTTACTTAAGAAAATACTTCGCACTCCAGCAACCCCTGAGATGTCATTCTCTGATGATCCACTAAGAATGCTAAGAGCTGCTCGTTTTGCTTCGCAATTAGGTTTTGCAATTGATGAAGCAGCGCTAAAGGCAATGGGCGAGATGAAAGATCGCTTAGAGATAGTCTCTGCAGAGCGGATAAGAGATGAATTTATAAAGACTGTGCTCTCTGATAACCCACGCGTTGGAATCAATATTCTGGTTGAGAGCGGGCTTTGCGATAAGTTTCTTCCAGAGATTTCAAAGCTAAGGCTAGAAGTTGATGAACATCACCACCATAAAGATGTCTATGAGCATACGCTGACAGTTTTTGAACAAGCCATCGCTCTAGAGCAGCGCTTAGGTGGAGCAAATCTTGTTGTCAGATTAGCTGCCCTCTTTCATGACATTGGAAAACCTAAAACCAAAGCTTTAGTTGATGGCGGCGGGGTTACCTTTCATCACCATGAAGTAGTGGGTGCAAGAATGGCTAAAGAGCGCTTAAAAAAGCTTCGTTTTGATCAAGATGTAGTTGCTGCGGTTAGCGAATTAACCTTTCTACATCTACGTTTTCACGGCTATGGCGATGGAGCTTGGAGTGATTCTGCGGTGCGAAGATATGTTAGAGATGCAGGCGATCTTCTAACCCACCTTCATGTTCTAACTAGAGCTGACTGCACAACTAGAAACAAGAAGAAAGCCGAGACTTTAGCGCGCCATTATGATCATCTAGAAGAGCGCATCGCTGTTTTAATGGAGCAGGAAGAGCTATTAAAAATCAGACCTGATCTTGATGGAAATGAGATTATGAAACTTCTTAATATCCCAGCCGGCCCAAATGTTGGTAAAGCCTACGAACATCTCTTGGAATTAAGGTTAGAGCATGGCCCTCTTGGAAGAGAGAGAGCAGAGCAAGAGTTGATGAATTGGTGGAGCGCTAGAAGTCAGAGTTAAAGCGTGACTTTCTAAGAAGTAATAGCGCAAAGAGAAAGTATGTAATTGCAATTACTAAAGGCAAAACTGAAGATTGTCCAGATGGTGGCAATAAAAGAGCAGCTATTATCGCGCCAGAGACAATCCCACCATTTACTATTACATCATAAACTGCAAATACTCGGCCACGATAATTATCATCAATCTTTGATTGCACTAAAGCATCATTTGTTACTTTAACGCCCTGCCCTGCCATGCCAGCAAAGAAACCAGTAGCAACTAAAAAGAATTCACCTTGGTTAAAAGCTAGAGCGATTGGAAGTATCCCGCTTGCAAATAGAGAGTATCTAATCCAGGCATGTCTTCCATATTTCTTAACTCCAAAGGGAGCAATAATTGCTCCGAGTGTTATACCAACACCTGCTACGGTAATTGCAAAGGCAAAGCCAGCAAGGCCGGCATCAGAATCTGCTGGATCATTAAAAGTATTTCGATTTAATAAAAGCGCCATTAAAGTCAGAGCTGTTAATCCGCCTCTTTGAACAGCAGTTGCTGCAATTCCAGAGAAGCAATCACGAACCTTTCGAAGGAATCTATATCCCTCAGCCATCTCTCTATAAGCCGCAGCGACACTCTGCTTTCTCACCTCATGGGCCATGGGGCCTAACTGCTCCCTCTTTAGACGAAGAGAGAGAAGTGATGCGATGAGAAAACAGAGTGAAGCGAAAATTATTAAGCTGGCATCTGCTTGATTGGCGCTCACCTCTCCTTCTAAGAGAGTGCGAATTCCAATCCCCACTCCGCCGCCAATAACTACAAAGACTGTTCCGCCAGTAACAGCTGTGGCATTAACTGAAACTAGATTATTTCTCCCCTCAACTCCATCAAGATTAATTAATAATGGAAGCCCTGCAGAGAGGCCAGCAAGGATTAATCGGTTAACCCCAAAGGCAAGAAGTACAAATATCGTTAACTCAATTCCAGTTGCGCCATTTCTTACAAGCCCTGCAATAAAGATTAAAGTCAGAGCTCTAAACAAATTAGCAAATAAGATAACTCTCTGTCTTGATACTCGATCTAGAATAGTTCCAACAAAAGGTCCAATTAGCGAGTAAGGAAGTAATACAACAGCGAAGGCAGCAGCGGCAGATTTTGCATCTGGTTGGCGCTCTGGTGAGAATAAAACAAATGAGGCTAGGGCTGATTGAAATACCCCATCTGTGAATTGCCCCATCCAACGAAGGGCAAGAAGTCTTCCCACAGCCGTTTTTCGTATGACTTTCCAGAAATTCACATCTCAAGCGTAGTTAAGTTTTTGGCTTTATCCTTCTCCGGTGTGGTCTAAGCGAGCCTATGTTGATTTCACCTTAAGGAAGCGGGCAACTATTGCCGCCATCTACCGCGGGCTTAATACCACCTCTGATGCCTGTGATGCCCACCCGTATTTAAGAATGGCTGCTAAACATCATGGACTTTTAACTCAGAGAGATTGTCCAATGTGTCGCAGAGATAAAGTCCATGAGCTGCAGTACACCTTCGGTGATCAACTCGGTCAATACTCAGGGCGCATTAAGAACGATTCAGAATTAGATGAGATGCAGAGTGAATTTGGAGAGTTTCGCGTCTATGTTGTCGAAGTCTGCTTAGGCTGCGGATGGAATCACTTAACCTCCTCATTCCTCTTAGGAGATGGGCAAGAGCGCAAACCACCACGAAAGGCCAAGACTCTCTAGTAGGTATCACTTGGTTAGGCTAAGCACATGGAATGGCTAAAAAAACATTGGGTAAAGCTGGGAATTAGAATCTCAGGCTTTTTATTTCTTATAGGAGCCACCGCTTTTACTATCGCTTACTTCACAACAGATATTCCAGATCCAAACGAATATGTAAATTCTCAATCCACAATAATTCAATTCGCTGATGGCGGTGAGGTAGGAAGAATTGGTGCACAAAATCGCACCATTATTCCTCTAGCAACAGTTCCCCAAGATTTAAGGAGAGCAGTACTTGCAGCAGAAGATAAAGGCTTTTACTCGCAAGGTGCCTTTAATCCACTAGCAATATTAAGAGGGGCGATAAATACCGCACTTGGTAGAGGGCTGCAAGGTGGATCAACGATTACCCAGCAATATGCAAAGACTGCATTTCTAACCCCAGATCGAACAATTCAGAGAAAAATCATCGAGTTAATTGTCGCTATAAAACTTGAGAATCAATTATCAAAGGATCAAATCTTTGAAAATTACTTAAACACTATTTATTTTGGAAGAGGCGCATATGGAGTGGAGACAGGAGCAAAGGTTTACTTTGGTAAGAGTGCAAACCGACTCACTATTCCGCAGGCTGCAGTTCTAGCAGCAATATTGCGCTCCCCTGGCTACTACGACCCTGAATATAGAGAGGGAAATAAGGAGCGCTTAGAGGGTAGATATAAATATGTGCTTAACAATATGGTTGGTGAAGGTTGGCTGGAGAGAGATGTAGCTGATAGATATTTGAAGAAAGTCCCAAACATTCGCCCTCGCCTTAGCACCGGACAATTAGCAGGAAATAAAGGCCATTTAATTGAGGCAGTAAAAAAAGAGCTAAACGCTCTTGGCTTTACTGAAGAAGAGTTGATGGTTGGTGGGCTTATTGTTCGAACCACTCTAGAGAAAGGGCCACAGAGCGCAGCAGAGAGAGCAGTCTTTAAACAATCTCCAGAAAATGCCCCAGATGATCTCCGTATTGGCCTAGTTTCAATCAGGCCTGGAACCGGTGAGATTGTGGCAATGTTTGGCGGTAAAGATTATCTAGAGCGACAATTAAATGATGCTACTCAGGGAATTACCCAGGCAGGATCAACCTTTAAACCATTTGCCCTCGTTGCAGCCCTTGAACAAGGAATATCTCTTGCAAGCGTTTGGAATGGAGATGGACCGAAGATATTTGATGACTTTTTAGGTCGGCCTTATGAAGTTTCAAATTATGGCGGTAAATCATTTGGAGATGTGACACTGCTCAATGCAAGCGCTGTCTCTGTTAACACAATCTATGTTCCACTTGGTATTAAAATTGGCGTAGATAAAGTAATTGACGCTGCAAGAAGAGCCGGTATTCCAGAAAGCGTTGTGATGGTGCCATCTCCCTCTGTAGTGCTTGGAGTAGCAAGTCCAAGAGTTATTGATGTTGCTAATTCATTTGCCACCTTTGCTGCAAACGGTATTAAATCAAAACCATTTCTAGTTAAAGAAGTATTGGGCCCAAATAAAGGGATTCTTTACCAAGCTCGTATTGAGACTGAACAGGTCTTTGATGAGAGCGTTATGGCTGATCTTAATTACGCACTTGGGGAGGTAGTAAGAGCTGGAACTGCATCATCGGCTTTAAGAGGATTTGGTAGACCCGCTGCTGGAAAGACCGGAACTTCTCAATCGAATGCTTCAGCTTGGTTTACTGGATATACCCCACAACTTGCAACATCGATTGCATTTTATAGAAATGATGCCACGGAATCACTAAATGGAATAGGCGGACTAAATTCTGTAACTGGTGGAAGTTTTCCGGCTCGAATCTGGAACGCATATATGAAGGCAGCTCTTAAGGGCCAGCCAAAGTTAGATTTTCAAGCGCCCACATTTATAGGCGGAGTTGAGCCATTTCCAATCCCAGAACCAGTTGCCACAATCGCGCCATCAGATGCTGCCGCATGGTGCTCTACTGCAGATCTTGAAGGAACTATGAAAGACCTAAGGGAGTTCTGCAAAAAGGCGTTGAAGAAGTATTTGATTACTACGCCGGTCTTAGAGGAGAAGCCATAAAGTGTTAAAGAGCAAGAGCCTGCAAATAGCTCTGCTAGTAACACTGATTGCAACGCTACTCTCCTTTGCTAAGTTCAATCATTGCCGCGGCACCAATTGGGCAAGCCCAGATGTCTATATTCATATGTGTTATTCAGATATATCAGCCCTCTATGGAGCAAGGCAGATAGATACTGATAAGTGGCCCTATGCCTCAGCTGATAACTCACTGGAATATCCAGTGCTCACCGGAGTGGTTACTTACTTAACTGGTTTACTTATCGATGATCCAAGCGGATATCGCGCATACTTTGATGTAAATGCCTTCTTAATTGTGCTCCTGTTATTTGTATTAGTCTTTATCCTCTGGCGCCTTGCTCCTAAATACACCCCGCTATTTCCAATAGCGCCAGCAGTCTTTGGTTCACTCTTTATTAATTGGGATATCTGGGCTGTTTTATTTGCTCTTCTTGCTATCTACTTCTTTCAAAACAGACCTAATCTTTCAGCGCTCTTTCTAGGAGTTGCTATCTCAACTAAATTCTATCCAGGGATAATTCTCTTTGCTATTGCGCTACTTCTTTGGAGTCAGGCAAAGCGATTAGCGCTAATTAAGTATTTAGCAATAACATTTATTTCCTGGCTACTTATTAATCTGCCGGTAGCTATTAATAGCTATGACGGCTGGCTCCGTTTCTTTAAATTAAATCTTGATCGAGATAGCGATCTTGGCTCAATTTGGTATGCAGCTAATCTTCTTGGTTTTTATGGCGGTAATATAAATAACTTAACCATCATCGCCTTCCTAATTGCACTTAGCGCTATTGCGCTCTTCTTCTTTGCAACTGCCCCATCAAGAAGTGATCTGGCGAACTTAAGTACCGTTGCCTTTTTAACTCTTGCTGCCTTTGTAACTATTAGTAAGGTCTACTCACCCCAGTACATCCTCTGGTTAACCCCGCTTGCAGTGTTGGCTTTGAGTAGAGATAGCCAACGTTTTGCATTCTGGGTTTGGCAGGCAGGTGAGGCGCTCTATCACGTTGCTATCTGGCAGTATCTAGCTTCCTACTCTGGGGCAAAATTTGGCCTTAGCCAGGATCTATACGCCCTTGCCATCTTGATTCGAATTGCGGGCCTTGCCTACTTCTCAAGGGCTCTAATTAAGGCTGCTCTGGCAGATAGATCCCAGAACCTGCGTAATGCACAGAGAAACCCGCTGGATTTTCTCCCTGACAGTATCTACGGCTAGGCTCGCCCTCCTTTCCTTTTTTGAAGGGCTCTCTAAATAGAGGGCTATAAGAAGAGGGATAGGAAATGTAGGTAACCCTCCTGTCGCGGAGAGACCGTGACCGAATGAGTCCGAAGGAGGTGGGTTTAACGCATGCGTCGCTATGAATTAATGGTGATCCTAGATCCCGATCTAGAAGAGCGCACAGTGGCACCAAGTCTTGAGACATATCTTAAGATCATAAAAGAATCAGGTGGTCGCGTAGACAAACTTGATATCTGGGGCAAGAGAAGAATGGCATTTGAAATCGCAAAAAAGAGCGAAGGTATTTATGCCGTTGTTGATATGCATTGTGAGCCAGCAGCAATAAAAGAGCTGGACCGTCAACTCAATCTGAATGAAGCAGTGCTTCGTACAAAAGTTGTCCGTCCAGAATAAATCCGCAGATAAGTAGAGACCACTTAAAGTAGATAGAGGATAAGAAATGGCAGCCGGAGATACACAAATCACACTCGTTGGTAATTTAACCAGCGATCCAGAACTGCGCTTCACACCATCAGGTGCTGCAGTTGCAAAGTTCACCGTGGCATCAACACCACGTTATATGGACCGCCAGACAAATGAATGGAAAGACGGAGATACTCTCTTTCTTAACTGTCAGATCTGGCGTCAAGCAGCAGAGAATGTTGCCGAATCACTTACTCGCGGAATGCGCGTAATTGTCTCTGGTCGTTTAAAGCAGCGTTCATATGAAACCAAAGAAGGCGAAAAGCGCACCGTTTATGAAGTTGAGGTCGATGAAGTCGGTCCATCACTTCGAAACGCAACCGCTAAGGTCACAAAGACCACACGCCAAGGCGGTAATAACACCAGCTTTAGCGCACCAACTGAATCAAGCGATGATCCTTGGTCATCACCGGCAGGCGTTAGTGGCGGAGGATGGACATCCACCACCGCTGATGAACAGCCACCGTTTTAATATAAACCAACCATTCCGCCCTTAATCAGGCGGGCCCTAAAAGAAGGAGCACCACAATGGGAGCACGTTCCAACCGGACGCTGAAGCAGAAACCAAAGGTTTCGCCAGCGTTAAATAAGAAGTTTAAGAAAAAGCCCTGCAGTTTCTGCAGAGATAAGGTCACCTATATCGACTATAAAGATGTAGCGACCCTGCGCAAATACATCACCGATCGCGGCAAGATTCGCGCAAGACGAATCACAGGTGCTTGTACTCAGCACCAACGCCAGATCTCTGATGCTGTTAAAAATAGTCGTGAAGTAGCGCTACTTCCCTACACCTCAACAGCGCGATAAGGAGAGGATAGAAAAAAAATGAAACTAATCCTTACTCGTGAAGTTGCAGGCCTTGGAAATCCAGGCGATGTAGTTAATGTTAAAGATGGCTATGCCAGAAACTTCCTTCTTCCTAGAGGATCAGCTATTGCTTGGTCTAAAGGCGGGGAGAGCCAGATTGATGGAATTCGCAAAGCTCGTCAAAATCGAGAGATTCGCGATAAAGATCATGCCAATGAGATCAAGGCAAAGCTTGAAGAAGCAAACCTTGAAATCAAAGCAAAGGTCGGAGCAACTGGTCGCCTCTTTGGTTCAGTAACAGAGAAAGACATTGCGTTAGTAATTAAGAGCGCAACTGGCATTGATGTTGATCGCCATAAGATCAAACTGGTTAAGCATGTGAAGAACCTTGGTAAGCATTCAGCTAGGGTTTCACTTATGACTGGAGTGGCAGCAAACATCACCGTTAACGTTGTTGAATAGTTAAACGTTAGAGAAAACGGCTCGCCACGTGCGGGCCGTTTTTTATTTTCCAATCGCAAAGTAGGTAGAAATCTCAACTATTGAGAATTAGAAATAAATCTTTACCCACAGAGCAAAAGCCCTCTGGTCTGCGTGTTTGCTGAGAAATTGGAAGTTACCCACAATTCCTCCACAAGCTCCACACAGGATTAGGGGTACTTACCCACAGATATGGAACTTTTACCCACAGCCAAATACACAGCAAAAATCAAGGAATTAGCCCCTGTCAGTGCTGGGTAAGAGGATACGCACATGAGTCTGGCTGAGGTCCCAAATTTTGATGAGCGTAGATCAAACGCACCTGAATTTGATCGCACGCCTCCACAAGATTTAGTTGCTGAACAATCAGTTCTTGGTGGAATGCTCTTATCAAAAGATGCGATTGGCGAAGTTGTTGAAGTAATTAGACATCGAGATTTTTATCGGCCAGCGCATGAATTAATCTTTGAAGTAATTGTTGATCTCTATGGCAAAGGTGAACCAGCAGATGCAGTAACAGTCTCTGCTGAGCTAACAAAGCGTGGTGAGATTACAAGGGCTGGCGGCGCTCCATATCTCCACACCCTTATCTCTGCTGTTCCAACTGCAGCGAATGCTAGCTATTACGCAAAGATTGTTAGAGAGCGAGCCATCGCTAGAAGACTTGTTGAAGCAGGAACCAAGATTGTTCAATTAGGTTATGCCGCAGAGGGCGATGTTGATTCAATTGTTGATATGGCCGAGCAAGAGGTTTATCAAGTAACTGAGAGACGAGCCGGGGAAGATTTTGTTCAGTTAAGTTCCTTAATTCCAACTGCGCTTGATCAGATTGAGAAGTTGCAATCAGGAGAGCTGGCAGAAGGAATCAAAACTGGTTTTAAAGATTTAGATGCGCTAACAAATGGTTTCCATCCTGGAAATATGATTGTCATTGCAGCTCGTCCTGCAGTTGGTAAATCAACCCTTGGCCTTGATATTGCAAGACATGCATCAATTACAAATGGTGATTGCTCAGTTATCTTCTCACTTGAGATGAGCCGATCTGAAATTACCATGCGCATGCTCTCAGCAGAGGCCAGAGTTGCTCTTAACAATATTCGCTCAGGTGCGCTAAGTGATGAGGAGTGGTCACGCCTTGCTCGAAGAATGGGCGAAATCAATGAAGCGCCGCTATTTATCGATGATTCACCGAATCTTTCAATGATGGAAATTAGAGCAAAGGCGCGCAGACTTAAGCAGCGCCATGATTTGAAGTTAGTTGTTATCGATTATCTCCAGCTGATGACCTCAGGAAAGAGAGTAGAAAATCGCCAGCAAGAAGTCTCTGAGTTCTCTCGTCAGTTAAAGCTTCTTGCAAAGGAGCTTAATGTTCCTGTCGTTGCCATCTCACAGCTGAATCGTTCTCCAGAGCAGCGCTCTGATAAGAAGCCGCTTCTCTCTGATCTTCGTGAATCAGGTTCTATCGAGCAGGATGCCGACCTTGTTATCTTGCTACACCGCGATGATCTATATGATTCACAGAATCGCTCTGGCGAAGCAGATCTAATTGTCGCTAAACATCGAAATGGACCTACCAAGACAATTACTGTTGCTTCACTTCTTCACTTTGCAAAATTTGGCGATATTGCGCCGAAGTATGCCGCTCCTGAGAAGTTTGTTAAGGATAACTAAACGATTTTTCTCAGCTCTCCAGTTTTAACATCAAATATCGCTCCCACAACTTCTAAATCTTTTGGAAGTAGTGGATAGTTTTTAATACTTGCTACATCATCTTTTAATGCAGCTACTTGATCTGTCACAGTTCTAATCTCAATAGATCTAGTATCAATGCCCGATGCATCAAATAGCGCTTGGTGAATCTGCTCCTCTGTTCCACTTGCCATACGGCAATCGGTATGTGGCATTACTAAGACTCTCTTTACCTCTAGAAGATAGGTAGCAAGAAGGAGAGTTCGCAGCATGTCATCAGTTACGCGCGCACCTGCGTTACGAAGGATTTTTACATCCCCTGCGCTCATTCCAACAATTTTCAAAGGATCTATCCTTGAATCCATACAGGTAATAATTGCTAGCCCTTTTGCTGCCCGCCCAGTCAAATCACTTGATTTATAGCCCTTTACATACTCACTATTTGCGGCAAATATTGCATCAAATTCGCTACTCAATGACCGCCTGCCTTTACTCGCGCTTTATCAGCGACAAATATACCGAGTAGAACGACCATGGAGCCGATTGCTTGGATTCCACTTAAACTCTCACTTAGCCACCACCAGGCAAACATTCCTGCTAGAACCGGCTCAATCATTCCAAAGATACTTGCAGTTGATGCTGAGAGAATCTTGAGACCACTTACAACAAGAAGATATGGCGCAATAGTTCCCATAACAACTATCCACAGAATTAATACCCAGCCAGGAAGGCTATATTGGCTAAAGCGACCAAGTAGCTCCATATCTTTGCTAAATACCTCCACTGGAAATTGCCAAGCAGGAAGCGTGAAGAAGAGTAGGGCGCTAGCTACACCAAAGCCCCAGAGAGCAATTGCAGCACTTGTCTTTGTCTCTCCTAAGCGATCCCCAATAAGAAAATATCCAGCAAGTGCAAATGCATCAAGGAGGGCTGCAATGAGCCCGATTTTATCTAGCGAGAGACCTGACCAGACTTGGGTGATAAGAATTAGCCCAGTGAAACTTAGAAAAATGGCATACCAGAGAGAATTTGGAACGTGCTTCTTTAAAACAAAGCGAAGGAATAAAAGAATCCAAATAGGAGCTGTAAATTCAATAAGAAGTGCAACGCCAATATAAAGTCTTTCAATTGCAACAAAATATAACACTTGCACAAGAGCTACTCCAACAACTCCAAATGCGATTAACCAAGGCAGTTCTTTTCTATTGGTTTTTAGCTCTGATCTTCTAAATGCGAAGTAGATAGCAAAGAGGATTACAAATGCCCCACCGGTTCGTATCTGAGTCAGGCGCCAGGCCGAGAGGCCATCAACTAGGACGATCTTTGAAATGATGCCATTGAAGGAGAAAAGAAGAGCCCCAGAAAGCAGGTATATCTCGCCACGAAGCTTTGATAGCACTCGCGTACTTTACAGGGCTAAAAGGCTCCCTCAGAAATTGTCATAATCTCGCCATCTTCACGCTCAACTATTGCTCTGGTTGCGCTAATTAACGGCAAGAAGTTATGAATGAAGTATCTAGATGCTGCAATCTTTCCTTCATAGAAGTCTTTCTCTTTTCCAGAAGCGCTACCAATTTTAGAAGCTGCGATATCTGCTTGGCGAAGCAAAAGCCAAGAAATTATTACATCTCCAACAGCCATCAATAGTCGTGAAGTATTAAGTCCGCACTTATAGATTTCATCAGGTTTTTCTTGGCTTGCCATCGCGTGTGTAACAAGAAGACCGATAATTGCTTGCATCTCCTCCAAAGCTTTTCCAAGGGATGCTTTCTCTTCAGCATTATTGCCACCACTTGCTGCAACTTTGCCGATCTCTTTAGAAAGTTTTGTTAGCGCGCGACCATTATCTTTAACGATTTTACGGAAGAAGAAATCTAAACCTTGAATAGCTGTTGTTCCTTCATAGAGCGTATCAATCTTGGCATCTCTTACATATTGCTCTAGCGGCCAATCTTGAGTGAATCCAGATCCACCAAATGTTTGTAGCGACTCTGTTCCTAGCAGAGTCCAAGCTCTCTCAGATCCGTATCCTTTAACAATTGGAAGCAAGAGATCATTTAGATGCTCTAAATCTTTAATTTCATCTTCTGATTTGCCGTTAGCTTTAGCAAGAAGTACCTCATCTTGAATTGTTGCGGTGTATAAAACTAAGGCCCGCATTCCCTCCGAATAAGCCTTCTGTGTCATTAGCGATCTTCTAACATCAGGATGATGGATAACGGTGACTCTAGGACTTGCCTTATTAGCCATATCCTTCATATCTCCGCCTTGAACTCTGGTCTTTGCATAGGCCAGAGCCTGCTGATAACCAGCGGAAAGCGTTGAAATTGCCTTAGTTCCAACCATCATGCGGGCAAATTCAATGATTTTAAACATCTGCGCGATGCCATTATGAACTTCGCCAAGTAGATATCCAACAGCTGGTTCATTCTCACCTAGATTCATCTCACAAGTTGATGAGACATTAAGCCCCATTTTATGTTCAACATTTGTGACATAAACGCCATTACGTTTTCCAAGAGCTCCGGTTTCAAAATCAAAGATGAATTTAGGAATTAAGAAGAGAGATAAACCTTTTGTTCCAGGGCCAGCGCCCTCAGGACGCGCAAGAACAAAGTGCACAATATTTTCAAATAGATCTGCATCACCTGAAGTAATAAAACGCTTAGTTCCAGTGATATGCCATGTGCCATCTGCTTGCTTCACAGCCTTTGATCTTCCTGCTCCAACATCGGAGCCGGCATCAGGTTCGGTGAGCATCATCGTTGCTCCCCACTCTTTCTCAACCATAATCTTTGCAAGCTTTTTCTGTCTCTCATCACCTAATACATGTGCAACTTGAGCGAAAGCAAAACCTGATGCATAGATATGAACTGCGGGATTTGAACCAAGAACCATTTCAGCGATTGCCCAACGAAGCGATGGCGGAATCTCTGTTCCACCAAGCTCTGCCGGAACATCGACCATGCCCCAACCACCATCAACATAGGCGCGATATGATTTTTTAAAACTTGCAGGAACTTTCACATCACCTGTTGCTTTATCAAAATCTGTTCCTTTGCGATCACCTTCGATGAATGATTCTGCTAAATCCACTTCACAGAGGCGCTTAACTTCCTCGAGCATTCCCATAGCAGTTGCTCTATCAAGATCTGCATAAATACCTTTGCCTAGAATTGATTCACGATCTAGAAGATCAAAGAGGCAGAATTCGATATCGCGCAGGTTGGCTATGTAATGTCCCATAGCCCAATAATGCTACTGGTGAGTAACTTACGCAATACGACGAGCGGGCGACGGGAATCGAACCCGCGCTGCCAGCTTGGGAAGCTGGCGTGATGCCATTTCACTACGCCCGCAGCAATAGCATTGAGCCCATGCTACTAAGTGATCGCGATATTGCAGCAGAGATAAAGGCAGGCCGAGTTCAGGTTGAGCCCTTCGAGGCGAAGATGATTCAGCCATCAAGTGTTGATGTTCGGCTCGATAGATTCTTTAGAGTCTTTGAAAACCATAAGTATGAGGTGATTGACCCATCGCTAGAGCAATCAGAGCTAACTCGCGAAGTTGCTGTTGCCCCTGATGACTTCTTTATCCTCCACCCAGGTGAATTTGTTCTAGCTTCTACCTATGAAGTAATCACTCTTCCAGATGACATTGCCGGAAGACTTGAAGGAAAATCTTCTTTAGGGCGCCTTGGTTTACTTACCCACTCAACTGCAGGCTTTATCGATCCAGGATTTAGTGGTCATATAACCCTTGAGCTTTCAAATGTGGCAAACCTTCCAGTCAAGCTATATCCAGGAATGAAGATTGGTCAGTTATGTCTCATTAAACTCTCATCTGCCGCCGAGCACCCTTATGGCTCTGCAGTTTATGGCTCAAGATATCAAGGCCAGCGCGGCCCGACTCCAAGCAAATCTTGGCTTAACTTCTATAAAACTGAAATTAAGTAGGCAAGCAAGGTTTTAGGAAATTAAGTAGATTTAAGCCATGGATATAACTGTAATTGCGCTAGCTCTAATTCTCTTCCTTGTTGTCTTTGCCATTATTCAATATAACAAATTGATTCGCCTTAATATCCAAGTTGATGAAGGCTTTTCACAGATTGAAGTTCAGTTAAAGCGAAGAGCAGATCTAATCCCAAATCTTGTAGAGACAGTAAAAGGATATGCCACACAAGAGCGAGAAGTATTTGAACGAGTTGTCCAGGCAAGAGCGGCATCAACTACTGCATCAACTCTTCCAGCAGTTGCTGCGGCAGATGGCGCTCTAACTAACGCCCTGCGTGGATTATTAGCTGTTGCTGAGGCTTATCCAGATTTGAAATCTTCTACTAACTTCCTCCAGCTTCAAGAAGAGCTGGCAACTACAGAAAATAAAGTCTCCTTTGCTCGCCAGTTCTATAACGACACTGTGAGAAGCCTTAATACTGCAGTTAAAACGATTCCATCATCTCTATTTGTTGGCCTTGCTAAGGTCGGGGAGAGAGAGTTTTATGAAGTTGATGACCCAGCAGTTCGAAACGCTCCAAATGTTAAGTTCTAGGTAAATGGCAGATTTTCGCGCGCTTGAATCAGTAAATAAACGAAAGACCTTCTATCTGCTCTTCTTCATGGCAGTTTTGGTCTGGAGTATCTCCTATGTTGCAATCACCTTCTTTGGTGGAACTGGGGCTGGAGTAATACCTCTTGCTGTTCTAATAACTTTGATCTCAGTCTGGGGATCATATTTTGCCTCAGATAAATTAGTGTTAAAAATGACTAGAGCAAAAGTAATTCGCTATGAAGATAATCCAAATCTATTTAATGTAGTTAATGAAGTTGTAATTGCCTCTGGACTTCCTATGCCTAAGGTAGCAATTGTTAATGATCCAGCTCCTAATGCCTTTGCAACTGGGCGAAATCCTGAGAATGCTCTCATTGCTTTTACTACTGGCTTACTAGAGTCAATGGATCGCGATGAATTACAAGGAGTAACAGCCCATGAGATGGCCCATGTTGCTAATCGCGATACTTTAGTTTCAGCAGTTGCTGCAACAACTGCAGGAGTCATTGCTTTGATATCTGATATTTTGATGCGGATGCTCTGGTTTGGCGGAGGAAGAAGTAGAAGCCATCAAAATCAGATGCCTTTATTTCTTGCAATTATCCCTTTGATTCTCGCTCCAATAGCAGCAACGCTATTGAAGTCAGCAATATCTCGCCGGAGAGAATCACTTGCTGATGCCACAGCTGTTTCATTTACTAGAAACCCAGCCGGGCTTAGATCAGCACTTGAAGTATTAGCTAGAGATAACACGGTAGTGCAAGCTCGATCAAGCGCTGTTGCCCACTTTTATATCGAATCTCCACTTGATGCCTCAGCTGCTTCTAAATTATTTGCCACCCATCCTCCGATTCAGGAGCGAATTGAAACCCTGCGTAAGCTTGAGGCTAACCCTCTTTCCTAGTGAGAGTTTAGGGGCTTGGGATTTAGGCATAAATTCCTTATTTGAGTCGATGAAGTAGGGACCAAGCATCTGCTCCATCGAGTAGAACCCATTTTCTTGTTTTACTAATTCTTCAACTGCAAACTTTGCACCATCTCCAAAAGCTTCTCGTGATATCGACTCATGCTTTAAGCGCACAGTCTGAAAAGGAAATCCAAAGATAATCTCATGAACACCGATTATGCCTCCAGCGCGGATACTCTTGATATTCTCAGGTTCAAGCTCAAGAGCTGTAGAAATCTGTATAGCAGTTCCTGAGGTCTCTGATTTTAATTTAAAGTGCTCTTCAACTATCTCGATATCGGTAAATGGAACAATGAACTTCAAAGTCTTAGCTGCCAGAATCATGAAATTAATCCCAAGAGTTATATTCGGCGACCAGAGAACCTTAGTGTGAGCGCTAAGTTTCTTTAGGAGCCTGATCTGACTATTGGGATAAGCCGATATAGCGCTAACAATTGCAACTCCCTTGTCAGCCGCAGCCTGGCCATAGAAGTCGACCCCATCTTCTGAGGAGAAATCGATAATGGCATCCACTGGATACTTGTCCAATAGCTCAGCGGCAGAGAACTCTGAGCTGGAGTAAATAGTTCCAGGCTCCCCAGAATCAATGCCTAGGAATTCAGGAACTGAGCGGTGCTCTAATTTATGGCTCTTGCGAACCACCCACTCAAGGCGGACCTTGGGATCTTTAAGCAGAACGGTTGCTACAGCTTTACCTGTCTTGCCAAAACCAACCAGGCCTACTCGTATAACTTTCTTTGGTTCAAGGAGCCATTCTGAAGTTATTGTCATGGAAAGACCATAACTGCTCATCAAACTTAAGGTCAAAAACCCTAATATGAACAATTGAGCCTAATAGGCTGAGAATTTACAGAGAATCAGGTAGTAAGTAGGCGAATTCCATTGATAACAATGATTGCAGTAGCTACTGCGATACCAAGTGGTCTTCTAGGAACAACAGAGACTAATTTTGCTGCAACTGGCGCCATAAGAACTCCACCTAGAGCAAGGCCGCCAACTGCTGACCAATCAATATCAATACGTGAAATATTGGCAAGAAAACCAATGCTGGCACAGACTGCCACGATAAATTCAGCTGCGCTTACAGTGCCAATGATTTTTCTTGGTTCATGCTCTGTAGTGGCAAGCAGAGTTGGAGTAACTATTGGTCCCCAACCACCGCCACCGGATGCATCTATAAAACCACCGGTAGCCCCTAGAAATGTCAGATATTTAGGGTTATTAAGTTCGGCCATATTTGGTTTGATATTTGTTTGAAAGACATTTCGATATAAAAGAACAAATCCGAGAAGGAGAAGAATTGTTGAGATAAATATTGTTCCGCCACTTAGATCAATAGAGGATAAGAAAGTTGCTCCAGCAAATGCACCAATTCCTCCAGGAATTGCTAGGCGTTTTAAGATTTCAAAGTCAACGTTTTCACGGTGCCAATGTGAAACACCAGATGCCAGAGTGGTTCCAATCTCTGCAAAATGAACAGCTGCTGATGCAACTGCCGCCGATGTTCCTAGAGTTAGAAGTAGAGTGGAGCTGGTAAGGCCAAATCCCATACCAAGTGCGCCATCTATTAATTGAGCGATCGATCCAGCGAGTGCAAAAAAGAGCCAGTTCACAGAACTTCTTTCATTAGTTTTTCTACATTTAAAGCGATATCTGTAGTGCCATCAAGGATTAACTCAGCCGATGTTGGCGCCTCATAATCTTGACCCACTCCAGTTAGATTAGGCAGGTTACCTTCTCTAGCCTTCTTATAGAGCCCCTTTGGATCTCTTTGAGCGCATATTTCAGAAGGTGTCTTAACCCAGACTTCAATAAATTCACCGGAATCAAAAATCTCTCTTGCATGATCTCTATCTACTTTAAATGGACTTACTAGGGCGACAATTACAACAAGACCGGCATCAACCATTAATTTACCAACCTCTGCAACGCGGCGGACATTTTCTGCCCTATCTTCTTTTGTGAAACCAAGATCTTTATTTAGCCCGAGCCTTAGATTATCGCCATCTAATACATAGCTATGAATGCCTTTGGCAAACAATTCTTTCTCAAGAGCATCAGCGATAGTTGATTTTCCAGAGCCAGATAGCCCAGTCATCCAAATTACTTTAGCTCTCTGGCCCTTTTGTTTAGAGCGAGTAGCTTTGTTTATTTCATAATCATGCTTAGTGATATTAGATGCTCTTCTTAGTGTGTGAACTACCATTCCAGCACCAATAGTGTTAAGAGTTACTCGATCTACAATTACAAAATTACCTGATATTCGGTTCTCCGAGTACTTAGTAAGTGCGATAGGGGAATCAGTAGCAATCTCCACTAAGCCAATCTCATTCATTGCAAGAGTTCTAGTTGATTCATGCTCTCCATTATTAATATCGATTCGGTGGCGGATAGTTGTTATCGTCGCAGCGACCATTGCTGAGCCATTTATGAGGTAGTAAGAGCGAGAGTGAATCAACTCTTCTTCACCTAACCAGACCAAGTTTGCGCTGAAGCGATCAGCAGGGATTGTGAAATTATCAGCACCTTCAATAAAGTCGCCGCGAGTTGCATCAACCTCTGGGGTCAAGACCATAGTTATCGCTTTGCCACTGGGCGCGCTTTGGATATCGCCATCGAAGGTGGCAAGCCTTGAGATTTTTGCTTTTTTAGCACTAGGAAGAATTACAACCTCATCTCCAACTTTAAATTCTCCCTGGCTCACTGTGCCTGAAAGGCCGCGGAAGTTCTCAGCTCTTGAAATGAGTTGTACACCCATTCTTTTATGCTCATTATTTCTAGGCTTTTCACGCCAATTCTGAATCTCTTCCAAGAGAGATCCACCGGTATGCCACGAAGTTTTTGGAGTCTTATAAACCACATTATCGCCTTCAAGCGCGCTTACCGGAATAAAACAAGCATCCTCAATAGCTAAACGTTTTATAGTAGGCGTTAACTCTTGGACAAGGTCGTCATAAATCTTCTGATCAAAGTTACTTGCATCTAATTTATTGATAACAACTATTACTTTCTCAACTCCCATGAGCGCGCAAATAGTTAAGTGGCGAAGAGTTTGAACCCTTACCCCTCTTGTAGCATCTACCAAAACAAGGGCAATATCGGCCCTTGATGCTGCAACTGCCATATTCCTTGTGTACTGCTCATGACCTGGAGCATCGGCAATTATTAATCGTCTTCCATCAAGAAGTGACATAGAGCGATATGCCACATCAATAGTTATTCCTTGTTCACGCTCTGCCTCAAGGCCATCTGTTAATAAACTAAAATCAATTTCACCTGCTGGAATTATTGATCCAGCTCTCCTTGTGCTTCTAGCTGATGAGACTGTGTCATGAGGAACAGAATCTGTTTCAACTAATAGACGCCCAATTAAAGTGCTCTTTCCATCATCAACGCTGCCGCAGGTAAGGAGGCGAACTATAGGCTTTGAAGAAAGTGAGGACATTAGAAATATCCCTCTTTCTTTTTCTTCTCCATTGAATCTTCCTTATCGCCATCAATTAGGCGTGTGGCTCGCTCACTTAATTTCACAGCCATCACCTCTGCTACTACCTGCTCAAGTGTGATGGCATCTGATTCAACGCCGGCAGTTAATGGGTAGCAGCCGAGAGTTCTAAATCTAATCTTCTTCATCTCAGGCTTTTCATTATTAATTAATGGATAGCGATCATCATCGATCATAATTAATTGCTCGCCGCGCTTTACAACAGGGCGTTCTTTAGCGAAATAGAGAGGATTTACCGGGATATTGTGAAGCTGGATATAGCTCCAGATATCAAGTTCGGTCCAATCTGAAATTGGAAATACCCGCATGCTTTGATCTGGCCTGATTCTTGGGTTATAGGTTCTCCAGAGCTCTGGTCGCTGCGCTCTTGGATCCCAGCGATGACCAGCTTCTCTAACGCTAAATAATCTCTCTTTCGCTCTACTTTTCTCCTCATCGCGGCGCGAACCACCGATGGCAGCATCAAATCCATAGGAATCTAAGGCTTGGCGTAGCGCAACAGTCTTCATCACTCTGGTGTATTCAGAGGCGGTAGTTGAGAAGGGAGTAACTCCATCTCTGACGCCATCTTGGTTGGTGTGAGTCATTAACTTGATCTGATACTTATCTGCCATCTGATCTCTAAATTCAATCATCTCGCGGAATTTCCAGGTGGTGTCGATATGTAGCATCGGAAAGGGAACCTGAGCAGGAAAGAATGCTTTCCTAATTAAATGAAGAACTACCGATGAGTCTTTGCCGATTGAATATAAAAAGACAGGGTTTCTAAAACTAGCTGCAGTCTCTCTTATTATTTCAATGGACTCATTTTCTAAAGATTCGAGAATCTCAGGGGAGCTGCGCATTAGGAAATCCTATTGGCCAGAGCTCTATAAATCCTTTATTGGGAAAGTGAGAGTAAATTTGGCGCCCTTGCCTAACTCCGATTCGACTTTGACTTGGCCGCCATGGGCATTCATCACCGCATCAACGATTGATAAACCAAGCCCGGTTCCCTCAACCCCACTTCGCTTGCGAGAGAGATCTGCTCTATAAAAACGTTCAAATATTCTTTCCTGAGATTCAACTGAAATTCCAGGTCCGTTATCTGAAACAGAGATATAGATCGCTAAATCATCCTGACCGGCGCTCACAATTATCTTGCTTCCAGGGGGAGTATGAATCTGGGCATTTGCAAGTAGATTAGCTATTACTTGATGGATTCGAAGTGAATCTCCCAGCAGAAATAACTCTTCACTCTCAAGTTCGATAGAGATTTCATGGGTAGATCTCGCTGCCTTTGCTGACTCCACAGCCTCTTTAATTAGCTTGCCGATATCAACTGGCTCCATCATCATCTCAGGTGATTGATCCAGGCGGGCAAGAAGTAATAGATCTTCAACTAAAGATGACATCCGTACCGATTCATCTTCAATTCTCCGGATTAACTCACTGGTATTTTCTTCACCCTTGATAGCTCCCTGACGATGAAGTTCAGAGAAACCTCTGATAGCAGTCAGCGGTGTGCGCAGTTCATGTGAGGCATCTGCAACGAAGCGACGTAATTTATCTTCACTTTTAACCTTAACGGCAAATGCTTCTTCAATTCGAGCAAGCATCTGATTTAGAGCTGATGTCAATCGACCAACTTCAGTATCAGTTCGTGCTTCATCAAGACGAGCAGAGAAATCACCTTTAGCAAAAGCCTCTGCAGTTTCTTCAACTGATTTCAATGGGCGAAGAGAGATATCAATAATTCTTCGAGCAATTAACCCTAAGAAGATTAATACGATAAATCCCACAGCGAGAAAGAGAAAACGTAATTGATTCATCGCTCTCTCCACACCATCTAATGAGATTGCGCAGATAACACTTCCAAGACTTGAGGGAAGAAGTCGCGCTAGAACTCGATAATCACTACCCCTGCCTCCAGCATCTAAAGTAAAAGGCTTATCGTTATATTGGCCTACCTCAGCTGGAGTTATTCCAGCTACTAAAGTTTGAATTCTCTGCGGGCTTTGGATATCACCTACTGTTCCTAGGATATTTCCAGAGGCATCAAGGAGAGTGACGCTTACTTCAGATGGCACATCACTTAAGGGTTCAAAGGGTTGAAAGAGAGGCTCTTTTGTATTTGTCTCCTCTGGCTCTGCTGCTATTCCTGCGCGATCAAGCCTTAAAAGGGAGCCCCCAGCAACGCTTTCTAACTGGAGATCTACCTGGGCAATAAGAAAAGTTCTAAAGGCTGCTTGAGCTGCAAAATCTGATGCAGTAATAGCAAATGCTCCAAGAACTACAACGCCAATGACCAACCTATTTCGCAAACTCCATTGACCAGGACTTGGTTTGTATTTGCGAAAGGGTTGATTCATTAATTAATTCTTTGCTGGCAACCTCAAGCGATAACCAACGCCACGAACGGTATGGATAAGTGGTGGCTCGATCTGATCAATCTTCTTACGAAGATATGAAATATAGGTCTCCACAATTCCAGCATCGCCACGGAAGTCATACTGCCAGACATGATCAAGAATCTGTGATTTTGAAACCACTCGATCAGCATTAATCATCAAGTATCTAAGAAGAATGAATTCTGTTGGAGAGAGATCAATTAAGACCCCAGCCCTACGCACTTCATGCGTTGCCTCATTAAGCTCTAAATCAGCAAAAGAGATTAACTCTTCATTAATTGAAGTTTCAATAACTCCAGTTCTACGAAGCAGAGCCCTAAGGCGGGCAACAAGTTCCTCTAAGCTAAATGGCTTTGTGACATAGTCATCTCCGCCAAGAGTTAATCCTTTGATTTTATCTTCAGTAGTGTCTTTTGCTGTAAGGAATAGAACGCCCACATCTTGTCCATCTGCGCGTAGCTTCTTGCAAACTTCAAAACCATCAAGATCTGGAAGCATCACATCAAGGATGAGCGCATGTGGTTTAAATTCCTCAGCAACGCGCAAAGCCTCGGCCCCGCTTGCTGCAGTGCGAACTTCAAAACCTACAAAGCGAAGGCTTGTTGTTATAAGTTCGCTAATACTCTTCTCATCATCAACGACTAGGACCTTTTGGACCTTAACTTCATTTGTTGTGGTCATCGATGGCTCTTTCTTAACTAGAACTGTTGAATTCATTAGTAATCACCTCGAGGGCCATCTTGTAGGGCTCACTTTAGAACTTCCTGAGAAGATGCTGGGCTATTGGGGCGAGTTTGCCCCTTTCTTAGAGGCGGGAATAGAAAGTGGGCTATCTGGGTTCTGGCTACTGCAGTGTTGAGCCACTTCGACTCAATCTTTTGACCGTAGAGGGCTCAATGCTGGAGGGTATCCCCCTTGGAGTCCAATAGATAGCTTGAAGGAGAGTAAAGAGATGGCAAGAGCAGTCGGAATCGATCTGGGTACGACCAATAGCTGCGTATCCGTACTTGAAGGTGGCGAGCCCACCGTTATTGCAAATGCTGAGGGTGCGCGCACTACCCCCTCCATTGTTGCCTTTGCAAAAAATGGCGAAGTATTAGTTGGAGAGGTCGCTAAGCGTCAGGCAGTTACCAACGTTGATCGCACCATCCGCTCAGTTAAGCGCCATATGGGAACTAGCTGGAATATAGATATCGATGGCAAGAAATATACAGCCCAAGAAATTTCAGCCCGTATCTTGCAGAAATTAAAGCGAGATGCAGAAGCATACTTAGGTGACACCGTTACTGATGCTGTTATTACAGTGCCAGCATATTTCAATGATGCGCAGCGCCAAGCCACTAAAGAAGCTGGCGAAATTGCAGGGCTAAACGTTCTACGTATCATCAACGAGCCAACATCTGCAGCTCTTGCATATGGCCTAGATAAGGGCGATAAAGAACAGACTATTTTAGTATTTGACCTAGGCGGCGGAACATTTGATGTTTCACTCCTTGAAATTGGCGATGGCGTAGTTGAAGTTAAAGCTACCAATGGCGATAACAACCTTGGCGGCGATGATTGGGATCAAGCACTCGTTGACTTCTTAGTTAAAACATTTGCCGCTAAAAATGGCGTTGATTTAGCAAAAGATAAGATGGCAATGCAGCGTGTAAGAGAAGCGGCTGAGAAAGCCAAGATTGAACTCTCTTCATCTCAACAGACTTCAATTAATCTTCCCTACATCACAGTAGATGCCGAGAAGAATCCGCTATTTCTTGATGAAACAATTACCAGGGCGCAGTTCCAAGCGATGACTGCAGATCTTCTTGATCGCTGCCGTCGCCCATTCCAATCAGTATTAAAGGATGCCGGCATTCCAATTGCCAATATTCTTCATGTAGTACTAGTTGGAGGCTCAACTCGTATGCCTGCCGTCGTTGATCTAGTCAAAGAGCTAACTGGTGGAAAAGAGCCAAATAAGGGCGTAAATCCCGATGAGGTAGTTGCAGTTGGCGCCAGCCTTCAAGCCGGTGTTATCAAAGGCGAGGTTAAAGATGTGCTCTTGCTTGATGTAACTCCGCTATCACTTGGTATTGAAACCAAGGGTGGAATTATGACCAAGTTAATTGAACGTAACACCACAATTCCAACAAAGCGCTCAGAGATCTTTACTACCGCTGATGACAATCAGCCAGCAGTTCAGATTCAAGTCTTCCAAGGTGAGCGCGAGATGGCTGCTTATAACAAACGTCTAGGAATGTTTGAACTAACAGGCATTGCTCCTGCGCCTCGCGGCATCCCGCAAGTTGAAGTCACATTCGATATTGATGCCAACGGAATTGTCCATGTCTCTGCAAAAGATTTAGGAACTGGAAAAGCACAGAGCATGACTATCTCTGGAGGTTCAGCTCTTGCAAAAGATGAGATTGAAAGAATGATGCGAGATGCTGAATCACATGCTGATGAAGATAAGCAGCGCCGTGATGAGGCAGAGACTCGCAACACAGGAGACTCTCTTGTCTACCAGACTGAGAAGTTCTTAAAGGATAATGCTGAGAAACTCAATGAAGGAGAAGCAGCTACCATAAAAGTTGAAGTTGAAAGCGCTATGGCAGAGCTAAAGAAACTTCTTGAGGGCGCAGATTATGCAAGCATCAAGAGCGCAACAACCAAGCTATCTGAAGTAAGTCAGCAATTAGGGGCTGCTTTATATGCTGCTAATGCATCGAGTGCTGAAGCGCCAAAAGGTGATGATGGCGTCGAAGATGCTGAGATCATTGATGAAAGTAAGTAATGAGCGAGGAAACAAATAGTGAAGAAGTAGTATCAGATGAGGCAGTAGCTGAGGTCATTGACCCAGTTACTGCCTTAACTGAAGATCTTCAAAGGCTCCAGGCTGAGTTTGCCAACTATCGCAAGAGAATCGAGCGCGATAGATCGCTGGCAAGCGATCTAGCAATTTCAAGTGTTTTATTTGAGTTTTTAGCCATCCTTGATGATCTCGATCGGGCTGAGTCTCATGGCGAGTTAAGTGGTGGATTTAAAGCAGTTTCTGAGCAGATAAATGCAACCATGACCAAACTTGGCTTAGAAAAATACGGCAGCGCTCCAGAGGCATTTGATCCCAATATCCATGAAGCCCTACTTCATGAAACATCTAGTGAGGTAAGAGAGACAACTGTTTCAAAAATTTTGCAACCAGGATATAAATATAAAGAGCGAATTTTAAGGCCTGCTCGAGTAGTAGTAACTGATCTCGAGTAATTATGGCTGCCAAAGATCTCTACGAAAAGGATTATTACGCCATATTAGGCGTTGATAAGAAGGCTGATGCTGCCACGATTAAAAAAACATATCGAAGCCTAGCCCGCGAACTCCATCCTGATAAGACTAAGGGTGATAAGAAACTAGAGGATCGCTTCAAAGAAGTCAGCGAAGCTTATGAAATCTTAAGTGATGTCAAAAAACGTAGCGAATATGATCAAGCTCGCCAAGCTTTCCAATCAGGAGCCTATAGACAGGGACAACAATTCTCGGGCGACTTTAGTGATTTATTTAATGGCGGTGGAGATATTTTCTCTCAGTTATTTACAGGAAGGCGCGGCCCGCGAAAGGGACAAGATGTTGAAACAGAGATTTCAATTTCATTTCGCGATGCTTTATTTGGCAAAGAGGTAGATCTACGCCTCTCAGGGCAGGGCAGCGCGCCAAGTGCTATTACAGTTCGAATTCCTGCAGGGGTTAGCGATGGAGCAAAAGTTCGAGTTAAAGGTCGTGGTGGCTCTGGTGAGGCAGGCCCTGGAGATTTATTTGTACTAGTTAATGTAATCCCGCATCCAATCTTTACTCGCAAAGGCGAGAACCTTCATATCAGCCTTCCTGTCTCCTTCTCAGAAGCAGCGCTAGGCGCTGATATTTCAGTACCCACGATTGAAGGCGATGAAGTAAAGCTTCGCCTTGCCTCCGGCACTCAAAATGGAAAAACTCTTCGTGTTAAAGGTCGTGGGGTTAAAAAAGGTGTGAACGCTGGAGATCTAATAGTGATGATTGAAGTTCAAGTCCCGCAGCGAGTTGATGGCAAAGCCAAGAAAGCCCTAGAAGATTTTGCAGCAGCGACAAAAGATGAAGATTTTCGTTCTGAATTTATGCAGCGAGCTAGAGCATGAATACAGAACAAGGCGATGAAGAGCTAGCGCTCTATGTAATCTCAGTTGCAGCAGAACTTTCTGGTCTCCACCCGCAAACGCTGCGTCAATACGATCGCATAGGCCTTGTCTCTCCTTCGCGCGCCAGAGGGCGAGGTCGTCGCTACTCACTGCGAGATATTGCGCTCCTTAGAAATGTCTCTCGGATGGTTGGTGAAGGAATAAACCTGGCTGGGATAAAGAGAATTATTGAATTGGAATCTGCAATGTCAAATATGGCAATAGAGGTGGCCAAGCTAAGGATTGAAGTTGATGCCCTTCTAGAATCAAACCCAGAGAAGGCCCTAGTAGCTAGACGGCGAAGTGAAGTGATTGTTTACAATTCCCAAAAGAGCCTTTAGGTTTATCTGATGAGCATAAAATCTGAGTTAATTAAAGAGATTAAAGAGAAAGCCGTGGTCCATGGCAGAGTCACTCTCTCAAGTGGCAAAGAGGCTGATTACTACATTGATCTTAGGCGAGTGACTTTAGATGCAGTTGCAGCTCCTCTAGTTGGCCAGGCGATGTTAGATGCAACTGCAGATTTAGATTATGAAGCAGTTGGCGGGTTAACCCTAGGAGCAGATCCGGTTGCAACAGCGATGATGCATGTGGCTAAGGCAAATGGACGAGTGCTTAACTCATTTGTAGTAAGAAAAGAGGGGAAAGCCCATGGCTTGCAACGCAGAATCGAAGGCCCAGATGTAGCGGGCAAGAGAGTTTTAGCTGTTGAAGATACCTCGACTACTGGTGGATCAGTCTTAACTGCAGTTGAGGCGCTAGAGCAGGCAGGGGCGATTGTTGTTGGCGTAGCCGTTGTCGTTGATCGCGGCGCTGGGGCAAAGATCGAGCAAGCCGGACTTAAATACATCTCAGTTATCTCATTAGAAGAGCTAGGTCTGGCATAGGTGATTAACTCTTCACTTAACTTCCTACGGGGGGTTCTAATTGGAATTGCTGAGGTGATTCCTGGCGTCTCTGGCGGCACCCTTGCTTTAATAACAGGAATTTATAGCAGATTATTAAATAACATTGATTTACTCTTTAAATCACTTCGTAATATCTCTCATCCAAAAATAATGGCTAGAAATCTTATAGCTCTAGAGTGGAAGTTCCTTCTTCCAGTATTTATTGGGATGGCGATAGCGTTAATCACTACAGCTAGCTTTATGGAAGGTTTACTTGAAAGCAACCCAATAGAGCTAAGAGCAGTATTTGCTGGATTGGTTGCTGCTGGAATCTATATCCCCTACAAGATGAGTGTAAAAGTCAATGGAGATAACTGGGCGCTAAGAGATTATCTACTAGCTCTTATTGGCGCCCTCGCCGCCTTTTTCCTAACAGGTCTTCCACAAGGTGAAGTTAGTAATCCTGGGCCTATTTTAATTTTCTTCTCCGCAGCCATTGCTATCTGCGCCCTAGTATTACCAGGGATATCAGGATCGTTTCTTCTTTTAACAATCGGAATGTATTCAGCAACTATTAGCGCACTTAACGATAGAGATCTGCAATATCTTTTGATATTCGCCCTAGGAGCATTACTTGGGCTTGCAAGTTTTGTCTCTTTCCTTAAATTCCTTCTGAGTCAGAGAGCTCGCCCCACCTTAGTTCTCCTTGCAGGGTTAATGCTTGGCTCTCTCCGTGCGCTCTGGCCTTGGCAGGGCGAAGATCGCGAACTTCTCTTCCCCCATTCATCAGAGTTAATAGCGCTCCTACTATTTCTAGCAGGGGCCATAATCGTGGCTTTTCTAGTCAAGGTTGAGGAGAGGGTCGGGGAAGGTCTTTAGAGCTTTCACCTTATTTATTAGTCCCCAACCACGCTCAAATTAGGTTTAGCAGGGGGTTTTGCGCCTAAACTGCGCTCCATTGTGCTCAGCGCCGACACAGGTGGCGCTGACCCGAGCAATCCAACGGAGTAAATATGAGAGCCCTTTCAGCGGCCAACTCACTCGTGCAAGTCACGGGTAGCAATCTCAATCTTGTCTATCTAGTTCTAGCAGTTTCTTTAGTAGCTCTAGCTATCGCCTGGGCGCTTCGCTCACAGGTATTAGCAGCATCTGCTGGAACACCAAAGATGCAAGAGATCGCAGCAGCGGTGCAAGAAGGAGCTGCGGCATATCTAGCCCGTCAATTTAGAACTCTCTCCTACTTTGTAGTTATCGTCTTTCTTCTCCTCTTTGCACTTCCTGGAGATATGGATGTAAAGATTGGAAGATCAGTATTTTTCATAATTGGAGCAGTCTTCTCTGCCACTGTGGGATATCAGGGAATGTGGCTTGCTGTTAGAGCAAATGTCAGAGTTGCAGAGGCGGCACGTCAAGGATCTGCTGCCAATGCAGTACAGATTGCATTTAGAACTGGTGGAGTTGTTGGAATGCTCACAGTTGGTCTTGGCCTATTTGGAGCATCACTTGTTGTTGTTCTCTATCAGGCAGATGCACCATCGGTTCTAGAAGGATTTGGTTTTGGCGCTGCGATGCTTGCGATGTTTATGCGCGTTGGCGGCGGAATCTTTACCAAAGCTGCTGATGTTGGAGCAGATCTAGTCGGTAAAGTTGAAAAGAATATTCCAGAAGATGACCCAAGAAATGCTGCAACTATTGCAGATAACGTTGGAGATAACGTTGGAGATTGCGCCGGTATGGCTGCAGACCTCTTTGAATCATATGCAGTAACCCTTGTTGCAGCTCTGATTCTTGGTAAGGCTGCCTTTGGAGATATGGGGCTTGTCTATCCTCTAATCGTTCCAGCAATTGGAATCTTGACTGCGATCCTTGGAATCTTCCTAACTCGTCTTCGCACTTCAGATAAGAGCGCGATGAGCGCAATTAATCGCTCCTTCTATCTATCAGCGGTAATTTCAGCAGCCCTTGTCGGCCTTGCTACATATACCTATCTACCAAGCTCTTTTGCAGCCCTATCTGGCCTTAGCGCTGATTTCCCTCAAATTTCAACAAACCCTAGATCCTTTGCATTTGGCGCAGTGGTTATTGGAATTGTCCTAGCAGCTGCAATTCAGATGCTAACTGGCTTCTTTACTGAAGTTGGTAAGCGTCCAGTAAATGATGTTGCAGCATCCTCACAAACTGGAGCAGCAACAGTAATTCTTGCTGGTGTTTCTGTTGGTTTTGAATCAGCAGTTTATTCAGCGCTATTAATTGCTGCCGGTGTATTTGGCGCATATCTATTGGGCGGCGGAGTAATTGTTCTCTCACTATTTGCTGTAGCCCTAGCTGGTTGCGGACTTCTAACCACCGTTGGCGTTATTGTGGCGATGGATACCTTCGGACCAATTTCAGATAACGCTCAAGGTATTGCTGAGATGTCTGGAGATGTAAAGGGCGAAGGCGCAAAGATTCTTACCTCACTTGATGCTGTTGGTAATACCACCAAGGCAATTACTAAGGGAATTGCAATTGCAACCGCTGTTCTTGCAGCAACTGCTCTCTTTGGAGCATTTACTGATGCGATTAAAAATTCTGTTCTTGAGGCTGGCAAAGTTGTGGCAGATCAAGCAGCTCAGTTCCAAGGCGTACTTGATGTTGCAGATCCTAGAAACTTAGTGGGATTAATTATTGGCGCATCTGTGGTATTTCTCTTCTCAGGCCTTGCTGTTAATGCAGTATCACGAGCAGCAGGAGCTGTTGTTATGGAAGTTAGAAATCAATTCAAACTTCATCCAGGAATCATGAAGGGAACAGAGAAGCCAGATTATGCTCGAGTAGTTGATATCTGTACCCGTGATTCACTACGCGAGCTTGCAACCCCAGGTCTTCTTGCAGTCTTTGCCCCAATTGCTGTTGGCTTTGGCCTTGGCGTTGGCGCCCTTGGAGCTTATTTAGCAGGCTCTATTGGAACTGGAACGCTGATGGCGGTATTTCTAGCTAACTCGGGCGGAGCCTGGGATAACGCTAAGAAGTTCGTTGAAGATGGTAACTATGGCGGTAAGGGCTCTGATGCTCACGCTGCAACAATTATTGGTGACACTGTTGGCGATCCTTTTAAGGACACTGCAGGTCCTGCCATTAACCCACTTATCAAAGTGATGAACTTAGTTGGCCTTCTTATCACTCCAGCAATTGTCACCTTTGCACTTGATGGTAATGAGAGAACTAGCCAGATAATTGCAGCCATTGCTACAGCAATCATCATTGCAGCGCTAATTCGTAGCCGCCGCTCCTCAACAATGATTGGCTAAATCATTTGGCAAAAAACTTAAAGAAGCTGGTGATTGTTGAATCACCAGCAAAGGCAAGAAAAATTGGTGGATATCTCGGCGATGATTACATCGTCGAGGCCTCCATTGGCCACATCAGAGATCTGCCGCAGCGCGCTGCTGATATTCCAAAGGAAGTAAAGAAGTTTGCCTGGTCGCGCGAGGGTGTTGATATTGAAAATGGTTTTGCCCCTCTCTATGTAATCAATCCAGATAAGAGAGCAAAGGTTGCAGAGCTAAAAGAGCTACTTAAGGAATCTGATGAGTTAATCCTTGCAACTGATGAAGACCGTGAGGGTGAGGCAATTGCCTGGCACTTAATGGAGATCTTAAAACCAAAAGTTCCAGTAAAGCGAATGGTCTTTAATGAGATTACTAAGGAAGCAATTTTAAAGGCAGTAAATGAAACTAGAGATATCGATGAGCGCTTAGTTGATGCTCAAGAAACTAGAAGAGTTTTAGATCGCCTCTTTGGATATCGCCTCTCCCCTGTGCTCTGGAAGAAAGTAATGCCAAGGATTTCAGCAGGGCGAGTCCAATCAGTTGCTACAAGGCTAATTGTTGAAAAAGAGCGCGAGAGAATGGCTTTTATCACCTCATCTTGGTGGGATTTAACTGCGCAAACCGATCAGAGCTTCACAGCGCGGTTAATTTCTGTTGAGGATAAGCGCCTTGCAACAACTAATGATTTTGATTCAAATGGCTCCTTAAAGGAAAAGAACGCATCAAAAATTCTCCTTCTTGACCAAGGCTCTGCTGAAAAGCTAACAACCTCACTTGAAGGCAAGAAGCTAAGAGTTAAATCAATTGACGATTCACCAAGGACTGAGCGACCAAAGCCTCCCTTTACTACTTCGACAATGCAGCAAGATGCTGGATCACGCCTTGGGTGGGGAGCGCAATTAACAATGCGTATTGCACAGAGCCTCTATGAAGGCGGCTTTATCACCTATATGCGAACTGACTCCGTCAATCTTTCACAGAGTGCAATTAGCGCTGCGCGAAGCGCTGCGCAATCTCTCTATGGCAAAGACCATATTCCAGAGAGTCCAAGATTTTATGAAGGCAAAACCAAGAATGCTCAAGAGGCTCATGAAGCAATTCGCCCTGCGGGAGATTCTTTTAAGACGCCAGGTGAGCTTGCTCCTGAGCTAACTCGTGATCAATTAGCTCTATATGATCTTATTTGGAAGCGCACTGTTGCATCACAGATGGCTGATGCTAAAAAAATGCAAGCAAGAGTTGATTTTGATGTGACCACCTCTGATGGAAAGGCTTGTGTCTTTAGAGCTAATGGCAGCGTCATCACATTCCCAGGCTTTCTTGCAGCTTATGAAGATGTGAGCGATGAAAAAAGTGATGAAGAGAGCGATAGGCGCCTTCCACCAATGAAAATTGGACAAGATGTTGTTGCTACCAAATTCTTATGTGAGGGCCATGAAACTAAGCCACCGGCTCGTTATACCGAACCTACTCTGGTTAAAAAGCTAGAAGAGCTTGGTATTGGCCGGCCATCAACCTTTGCCTCCATTATTCAAACCATCCAAGATCGCGGTTATGTAGTTAAAAGAGGAAGAGCCCTAGTACCCACATTTCTTGCATTCTCGGTAACTGGCCTACTTGAGCAGCACTTTGCCAAGTTAGTGGATTACGAATTCACCGCATCGATGGAAGAAGATTTAGACCGAATCGCAAACGGTGAGGAAGACAGACTTAATTGGCTAACTAAATTCTTCTTTGGCCATGATGGCCAGCCGGGCTTGCAAGATTTAGCAGCAGATCTCGGCGCAATTGATGCGCAACAAATTAACACCATGAAGATGGGTGAAAATATTGAGATTCGCGTTGGCAGGTATGGCGCATATCTTCAAGAAGGTATCGGCGATGATAGAAAGTTTGCCAATATTCCAGAAGGACTTGCTCCAGATGAGTTAACTCTTCAAAAGGCAATTGAGCTATTAGCCGCTCCATCAGGTGAGCGAGAGCTTGGAGTTGATCCAAGTAGCGGCCTTCAAGTAATTGCAAAATCTGGACGCTTCGGTCCATATATAACAGAGGTCTTTCCTGAGGTGATACGAGAAGATGGAAAGAAACCGAGAAAGAAGAAAGATGCTCCTAAGCCAAAGACAGCATCGCTACTTTCAACAATGAGCCTAGATACCATCACAATCGATGACGCGCTAAAGCTGCTCTCACTTCCTAGAATTCTTGGAATTGATAGCCAGAGCGGTGAGGAAATCACTGTTCAAAATGGTCGATATGGCCCGTATCTAAAACGTGGAACAGATTCAAGAACTTTAACTAGCGAAGATGAGTTATTTTCAATCAATTTAGACCAAGCAGAAGATATCTATAAACAACCAAAGGTTAGACGTCGGGGTGTTGCTAAACCTCCACTTAAAGAGTTAGGCCTAGATCCTGAAACAAGTAAGGCAATTATTATTAAAGATGGCCGCTTTGGAATGTATGTGACAGATGGCGAAACTAATGCCACGCTGCGACGCGGCGACACAGTAGAGGCAATGACGATAGAGCGAGCGTTAGAACTTCTTGCAGGACGACGCGCCTGGGAGATTGAAAACGGTGGAGTAAGTAAGAAGCCTAAGAAGGCTAAGCGGGCTAGAAAGAGCGCTCCCACCCTGACTGAGAAAACGATTAAAGGAGCTGGTTCTAAGCGAAAAGCAAAGAAGTCAGCTAGCGGTAAATCAAAAAAATCTTAATCATAGACATCTCTGCGGTGTCCAATGCGAACTATTAGAATCTTTAAAATACCTTTATCAACGTTGTAAAGAATTCGGTATGAGCTAGTTCTGATTCTGTAGCCCTCGCGCCCAATTAGTTTTTTTGAATTAGGTGGGAATGGATTAACTGCCAATAGCGCAATAACTCCAGAGATACGCAGCTGCATTTTACGTGGCAGCTCTTCTAACTCTTTGCGTGCTGCTCTTGAAAAAGTGACTTTGTATGTCACCGATTAAATACCAAGGTCTCTCTTTACCTGCTCCCAAGGAATTGAAGGAGATGGATCTGCCATCGCTTCATCGTATGCAGTTAGATCTTCAATCTCCTCCAGCGCTTCAAGCATCTTTTCATAAAGCGAGGGATCGATAATTACAGCTTGTGCTTGCCCGCGGCTTGTAATGCAGACCGGCCTCTTTCGCGCCTTCTTAATAGTCTCAGCAAGATCTGCTCGAGCCTGGGTAATGGAAATATCGGTCATAGGGGCAATGTACAGTAAAGCAGTAGTTATGTACAGAGAATATCACAGCGTTAAATAAGGCCCTTTTACCCTGACGCTAGACTTCAAACTCTATGGCTCAGTCAATACCTAACCTCTCTGCCCCCGGCCAGAATCCATCTCGGGGAGCACTTTCCATCCCAGCTTTTCGAAAACTCTGGAATGCCATGGCCTTTTCATCCTTTGGTGATTGGTTAGGCCTACTTGCCACAACTGCGCTGGCACAGCAATTAGCTGGCGGAGATTATGCAACTGCAAACTTTGCTATCGCAGGCGTTTTCATCGCCAGGCTCCTACCTTCAGTAATCCTTGGCCCTCTTGCAGGAGTAATTGCTGACAAGTTTGATCGTAAGAAGGTAATGGTCTTTGGAGATATTTTCCGCGCTCTCTTATTTATCTCGATACCTATTGTTGGAAATTATTTCTGGCTCTATACCGCAACGGTATTAATTGAATGTATTACCCTCTTTTGGAGTCCTGCAAAAGATGCAACTATGCCAAATTTAGTTCCAAGAAATAAACTTGAGAGCGCCAACCAGATGACACTTCTTGCATCTTATGGAAGCGCTCCTTTTGCAGCACTTGCCTTCACACTATTAACAGTTTTTATCACAGGAATTAGCGCTGCTTTTAATCTTGGCTCTAATTCAGCCGTTGATTTAGCGCTCTTTATAAACGCTCTCTCCTTTCTTTTTAGCGCTTTTACAGTGAGTCAGATGGATATTCCTAAAGAGCATTTAAAGAAAGGCGAAGTCTCTGGATCGCTTCTTGCCTCCCTTATTGATGGAGGAAAGTTCTTATCTTCTTCTAAAGTAATTAGAGGTCTAATTTTTGGTCTTCTCGGCGCATTCATTGCAGCCGGGGCTGTAATTGGCCTTGCTAGAACATTTGTGGGGGATCTATCAGGCGGTGATGCTGCCTATGGAATTTTATTTAGCGCAGTCTTTGCAGGTCTTGCTATCGGTATTGCATTTGGCCCTAAAGTCTTCTCTCAGTTTTCAAGAAGACGTCTATTTGGCGCAGCGCTAAGCGTTGCTGGGTTTCTCTTAGTTGTACTTTCTCTGTTGCAAAACCTAGTTCTTGCAGTCTTTGTTGTAGTGCTACTTGGTCTATTTTCAGGAGTCTCCTGGGTCACTGGATTTACGATGCTTGGGATGGAAGTCTCAGATGAGCTGCGAGGAAGAGTTTTTGCCTTTACCCAATCATTAGTTCGTATCTCACTAGTTGGTGTTCTTGCAATCTCACCTTTAATTGCCGCTGCAATTGGTGAACGTGAATTTATCTTTGGTGAGGTTCAACTTACCTACAATGGAGCGGCATTCACCATGCTTGGTGGGGGAATTGTTGCGATGATAGTTGGAGTGCTTTCCTATCAACATATGAAAGATCGACCAGGGGTTTCTTTCTGGAGCGATATCGTTAACGCTTTCAAAGGTGAGCTTGGCTCAATTACCTCTCCAAAAACCGATGGACTCTTTATCTCTTTTGAGGGTGGAGAGGGGTCTGGTAAATCAACCCAATCAAAATTATTAAAAGAGTGGTTTGAAAATGAGGGCAAATCTGTAGTTTTAAGTAGAGAGCCGGGCGGAACAGATTTAGGTAAGAATTTAAGAAAGATACTTCTTGATAATGACACTGGAGATATCTCACCAAGATCTGAAGCCCTTCTCTATGCAGCAGATAGAGCTCACCATGTTTATTCACTCATACGTCCAGCCCTTGAGCGCGGGGATGTTGTCATTACCGACCGATACTTTGACTCCTCCATTGCCTATCAAGGAGCTGGCCGGATCTTGTCACCAAATGAAGTAGCTCGTATTAATCGTTGGGCAACTGAATCTCTATTTCCAACGCTAACAATTATCTTGGATCAACCAGCCGATATTGGATTATCGCGAATAAAGAGCGCCGATAGATTAGAGAGTGAATCAATTGATTTTCACAACAGAGTACGCCAGGAATTTCTTCAGCTGGCAGCGGTAGATCCTGAGCGATATCTAGTTATAGATGCCAGAAAGCCAGTTATTGAAATCCATCAAGAGATTACATCTCGAATCATCGAAATATCAAAGAAGAGATAATGAGCGTTTTTGACTCTCTGGTCGGCCAGAGCGAAGTTGTTGAAAGACTTAAGTCCGCTACTAGCGCTGCAACAAGTGGAAGTACTACCCAAGAGATGGTCCACTCCTGGCTCTTTGTTGGGCCTGCTGGCTCTGGCCGTTCAAATGCCGCCGTGGCTTTTGCTGCAGCTCTAGTTTGTAGTCAGAGCGGTTGTGGCACCTGCAGAGATTGTCAGACAGTTCTTACTGGAACACATATTGATGTTGAAAGATTTAATCCCACTGGTTTATCAATAAAAGCTGAAGAGGTTCGTGAACTGATAGCAAGATCTGCTTGGTCGCCATCTGTTGGTCCTTGGCGAATTGTTATTATCGAAGATGCTGATAGGTTAACTGAAACTGCAGCGAATGCTCTTTTAAAAACTATTGAAGAGCCAGAGACACATACGCTCTGGTTTCTATGCGCTCCAACTCTTAGCGATGTCTCAATAACTATTCGATCTAGATGTAGACATCTTCAACTACGAACACCATCAAAGACAAGTGTTGAAGAGTTTCTCCTTACAAATACAAGCGTTGATTCAAAGACGGCGGCCTTTGCCGCTCGAGTCTCTCAAGGTCATATCGGCCGGGCTAGATTTATTGCAACAAATCAAGAGGCTCAATCAAGAAGAAAAGATGTACTTGCTCTAGCCTTTTCGCTAAAGGATATTGATTCATGCTTTAAAGCTGCTTCACGTCTTTTAGATACAGCCCAAGAGCAAGCCGAAAGTGAAAACTCTGAGCGAGATAGTAAGCAGCTAAAGCAATTACAAGATGCCTATCAAGGAACAGGACGCTCACTTATCTCTGGGGGCTCAAAGGCAATCAAAGATCTAGAGAAAGAACAGAAGTCCGCTACAACTAGGTCGATTCGAGACAACCTAGATAGCGCTCTTTTAGATATTGCCACTATCTATCGAGATGTCTTAGTAACTCAAAGTGGCAGCGATGAGATTTTAAATATTGATTTGAAGGCCGAGGTCGCAGAGTTTGCCAGCACAACTACTCCAAAGCGCAGTATTGAGCGGATTGAAGCGATACTAGAGGCCCGGATAAACCTTGGGCGTAACTCAGCCCCTCTTTCTACCCTTGAGGCTCTGTTTTGCGCTTTGAAGTAGCTTTCGGCATTATCGGCACATGCGCCTAGACCATATCTCTTATGCAGCAACTCATGATCAACTAGTAGATGTAGTTCAAAGGATTGGTTCTCGAATTGGCTCAGCCTTTACCGATGGCGGAATTCACCCAAGATTTGGAACTCGAAACTTCACACTTGCTCTAAAGAACGGCCACTATCTTGAAGTTGTCTGTCCCCTCGATCATCCAGCAGCTGATGCCTCTGCATTTGGTCGCGTAGTTTCACAGCGCGCTAATGAAGGCGGAGGCTGGCTCACTTGGGTTGTTTCAACAGATGATCTCTCACCAATTGAAAACCGTCTTGGTAGGCAAGCTATCGATGGTTCAAGAAAGCGCCCTGATGGAAGCGAGCTAAAGTGGAAGCAACTTGGAGTTCTTGGAACTCTCAATGATTCTCAGCTCCCATTCTTTATTCAATGGATGTCAAGTGATCACCCATCAAATGATGGAAAGGCAGTTGCTGAAATAGTAAAGATTGAGATTGCTGGAGACGAGAAGACAATTGAAGAGTGGCTTGGTTCAGATCTATCAAAGGCTTTTGATGGCGTTGAGATCCAATGGGTTGATTCAGTAGCAAGTGATGGAGAAACCGGACTTGTAGCAGTTCACCTAGCAACGCCTAATGGCGTTGTACGCTTGGATTAATCTAAAAAAGCTTAAAGCTTTAAAGCATCGCCGCCCTAGCTCAGTCGGTAGAGCGTCGCTCTCGTAAAGCGAAGGTCATGAGTTCGATTCTCATGGGCGGCTCAATTAATCAAGATATTCGCTAACCTTGCCTCATGTCTGATACCTATATTTATTCAATCGGAGTAATTGGCTCTGGAGTTATGGGAGAAGCTTTAGTATCAGCAATTCTTAAATCAGGTATCGCTAATTCAATGCTCGCAATTTCTGATAAGCGAGTAGAGAGAACTACGGAGTTAGCAGCTAAATACGGCTGCAGCGTTACCTCGCCTGAGGAGATAGCAGGCAAGGCAGAGAACATTTTCTTAGTAGTAAAGCCACAAGATCTAGATGCGCTATTGGAGTCAATAGGTTCTAAAGTTTCGCCTAATCAAAGAGTAATTTCATTTGTAGCAGGTAAGAAAACCTCTCTAATTGAGAGCTTTCTCTTAAATTCTGTCCCAGTGCTTCGAGTTATGCCAAATACTCCGATGTCGGTGGGAGTGGGAGCTTCTGCAATTTCGGCAGGTAAGTTTGCAAGTCAGATAGATACAAGAGCGGTCGAGCAATTACTCAAAGCATCAGGTGAGGTGATCGTTGTTGATGAGTCTTTGCAGGATGCAGTCACGGCAACTAGCGGCTCAGGACCTGCCTACTTCTTTAGATTTGTTGAAGCAATGATTGCTGGCGCCCAGGAACTTGGATTATCGGAGTCAGATGCCAAGGTACTTGTGATTCAAACGATCGCAGGGGCATCAGAGATGCTCAAGCAAGATGGAGCATCACCCACCAAGCTTCGTGAGAATGTCACCAGTCCAAATGGAACGACTTTTGCAGCGCTACAGGTATTTGAGAGCAATGATCTAGAGACGATTATCAAGAAAGCGATGCGCGCAGCGCGAGATAGATCGCAAGAACTCTCCTAAATTTCAGATAACCTTAGGCAACAGTAAAAGGAGTTGAGAGCATGGGTTCAGTAGTCAAAAAGCGCCGCAAGCGCATGGCTAAGAAGAAGCATAAAAAACTTCTAAAGAAGACTCGTATTCAGCGTAGAAACAAGAAGTAGTTTTAAAGCTTTACCAGAACTAACTTCTTGGAAATTGAGGTCACCGCATAGCGGACCTTATTGATTGTGACTATGGCGCTATCCTTAACGTTATTAAGGATGGCGCCATTGCTTAATTTAGGCGTTGAGCTATATGAGCCAACTGAGCAGAGGCGCTCTTGGCATCCAAAGAGTAATCCTTTGTTATCAATCAAAAGTGGAGATCCAGGGGTTCCATGCTTTTCAGGAGATAACCGACTGGGAAATTCATCCTCATCGACTATTAGAAAGCGCACTTCATCAGCGTTAGGTAGACGGATACCGCTAGCAGCAAGCCATGCTGCTGCAATTCTATTTCCGGAATTACTTATTGAAACATCATAACCAGCAACTGCAACACCATTATCTGGGCCATCAAGGGTGCTATATCTCCAATCTTCAGGAAATATGGAGTTGCGCTTAGCAAGTCTTACTTCACCTTGAGTTGCAACATTACTTGAGGAGAGTGTTAGTACTGAATCATAAATCAGATAAACACTCTTACCGCTAGCTACTGCGCTTAGAGAAAATCCAACATCCCCAGTTGTTCGACCTTCGCTCTGCCGGTCTCCATCAACAATTTCATATATCCAGCCACTTTTAGTAAGGGCTGCGCCAAGAATTATTCCTTGAGACTCATCGCGATAGAAAACTTGAACTCCAGCAGGGGTAACAGCGCAAGCGTTGGAGACGCTGACATCACTGGCAGTTTTTCGCCTGGTGCTCTCTTGATAATTCTGAACATCTTCGCCATCGCCATCTACAGTTTCATAGCGCCACTTCTTGCCATCGTATGAGGCATGACGAAGATCTTTATTCTCAGTATCTGTATAGAAAATATGTAGCTTCTCACCTGCCTTTGACCCTGAAACACAGAGCGATACTGGACCAGCTAGATTCCTATCTGACCTTCCACCTGAAGTTGAAATGCCATCAATAATTGATGTCTTCCAAGAGTTTCTAACAAGTGTTGCAAGTTTTAGATTCCCAGAGATGGCATCGGAGTATGCAATAACTTGGCTCTTTTTAAATACGCCAGATGCAAGATATTTAACATCGGCTCTCTTATCAATAGTTTTAACCTTTGCTGTGGAGCGAGGGATTACCTCATTACTGGTGACAGCATCAGATTCACCATTATCGTTCTTAGCTTTAATGGTAAATGAGTAGCTACTTCCATTACTTAGCCCAGTAATTTTTGCTGGGCTTTGAGTAAAGTTTCGCTCCAGCCCACCAGGGCTGATAGTGACTGTATATCCAGTAACTCGATCGATACGGCGACAATTAGGGGAATCAAATGTTAATAGCGCGTATCTATCGCCAACTAAAGCTCTAACATCAATTGGTTTTGCAGGAAGGCTCTGTGCTTTATTTGCTGGAGGCTTTGACAACATATCTTCAATCATCGCTAGAGCGATACTTCCCGGGCTTCTAAAGACCTCACCAGCGTCAAGAACTGGAGTCATAACAGAGTTTGTCCCGGTAGCTGAAAATGTTGATTCATCAAGATGGGTAATTGATGAGCCATCTTCATAACTCTGAGGTGAATAGAGCTTGGGCTTAACGCCGTTATTTGCAGCTGTTGCAAGCGAGCCGCTCCAGACAAGCGGTGATGTCATAGCTTTTCCTAAGTCAACTGAGCGAGCACAAAAATCTGTAAATAAGCGGCCATCGCTGAGTTGAACATATGCATCATATGGCGTGGGCTGTACTAAGTATCCAGTGCCAAAAAACTTGTCATATTCGGCATTTGATAGAAAGCCTAAGCCATGGCCAATTTCATGTAAAACAGTGCTGGAAAGGTCATAACTAAATCGTCCTGGAGTGCCATCAATTGCGGTATGCCAGAGCGCATTTGAGTTAAAGCGAAGAACGATATCTGGCTTTCCTGGAGCGAGATCTTTCTTTGCTAAGCGATCTGCCAAAATGGATGGATACCAGAGATCTAAATCAGGCGCCCCATCGAAGGCATTAAAGTAATCACCAGGACGAGCTGAACCAAGAACTCCATTTATATTTGAAGGCTCCCAATACGCTTGAACTTCAATAGGAACTGTTGATTCAAAATATGAAGCCCAGATATCAACTGCATATTTAAATGCTGCCTTTGTATCCTCTGGCACTCCGATATATTCGATATTCCACTCAGAGCGCGGGGCGCCAACTTCAATACTCTCTGCTCTTGGCTGGGTATTTAGGTTTGTATTTTTCCCTGAAGCATATAAGTGGCCCCACTTAGTTGCAGGAATTGATTTAAAGCTAAGAGCTGGGGCTGAAACTGGAGTTAAAAGCGAGAAGGCAAGAGAGAAAATCAAAGCAAGGATGCGAATAACCAAGGCTCTCTGCTTCATAAGCACAAATGCTAGTGGTCTGGAAGGATGGGGGATTATGGATTCAGTAAATCTTAAGGATGCCTATCTGCGCGCAGCAAGAGAGCGCCCTGCCCTTGGGATCAATACCGGGCAAAGAGGTGAGGTCAGCCTTGATGAAGCAAGGGCTGAATTAGCAGGGTCAATAAGCCGAATTCTGCATAGCCTCTTTCAAGATAGATATGGGCCCCTTGTTGGATCATTAAGTGAGCCAACAATTACTGAAATATTAAAGGGATTTGAAGCCAATTTATCTAGAACTAAGGGAGATGTAACCCTAGTTGCTCAAGAACTTCTAGATCGTCTTCTGCCGCCAAATTCAAATAAGAGAAGATAGAAATTACTTACTTGCAGCCTTTGTTGCTGGGTGAATAACAAATAGAGGTAAGTGCTTAACCTTCCTACTTTTTTGCGCTTCAATTCTCACCTTACATAACTGAGCTAGAGTTTCATAAGCAGAGGCATTCATTAGCTTTGTTAACTCTGTTTTATGAGAGGCATAAACTGGCTCAGCTCCATTATGGGCTTCACTATTTGAAGAGCAGTACCAATCCATATCAGCTCCACCTTCGCCCCAAGCCTCACGGGTATATTCACCAATAACAATTACGTCATACTTTTTGTCGCCAACATTTCTAGATTCCCAGGATCTGCGAAGTGGGAGCTGCCAGCAGATATCAGGCTTAGTCTCAGCAAAGTGTTTATCTTCAGCTAGAGCTAAGTGATGAAGAGCGCAACCAAAGTAATCTTTATTAAAACTAGATTCATTAAAGAAGATACAGGTCTTATTTATCTTCTTTGTTTTCCGGTCCTTATCTAGACCTAGCTCAGTAATATTTAATTTGCCTTTTTTTCTTGCTACATCAAAGTTCTGCCACATACTTCTTGGAAGGCGCTTGGCAGCGGTGGTAACACGCGCTTCATCTTCCTTGTCATAGTAATAAGCGCCATCGCTGCAGCAGCCATGATCAGAGAGATCTTTATCAATACCCTGGCAGCCCTGACCAAATATGCAGTTCCAATAAGAAGTCAGCCAGGTGAGATCGCATTTGAATATCTCATTAGGGTTTTCAGGGTTTACAAATTCAACCCATTCTCGAGTGAAGTTAGCGGGGAACTCTGACATAAGCGCGAAGCGTAGAGGTAATCTTGCCCCTATGGCTAATCCAGCGGATTTAAAGAAGGAGCCATTAGTCCAAATTTTTTCAAGACAAAACTGTCACCTCTGCCAAGAAGCTGAAGGCATAGTAAGAGAGGTGATTAAAGATTTAGCCTTTAGATTAGAGATTATTTACATTGATGGAGATCAAGAGCTAGAAAGACTCTATGGCGAAGAAGTACCGGTAACCCTAATTAATGGCGCTAAGCATGATTACTTTAGAGTTGATAAGAAGCGATTTAGCGAGGCAATACTTCGTCAGCATCAATAATTCTGTAGGAATATCCCTGCTCGGCTAAAAATCTCTGTCTATTCTGGGCAAAGTCTTGATCAATAGTGTCTCTTGCTACTAGCGAATAGAAACGAGCACCACGTCCATCAGATTTAGGTCTAAGAATTCGCCCGAGTCGCTGGGCCTCTTCTTGTCTTGAACCAAAGGTGCCTGAAACTTGTATCGCAATTGAAGCCTCTGGTAAATCGATTGAGAAGTTAGCAACTTTTGAAACTACTAAGCATTTAATCTCACCACTTCGAAATTTGCCATATAACTCCTCACGTTCCTTTACTGGAGTGTCCCCTTTAATAATTGGCACAGCAAGCTCTGCAGCAATCTCATCGATCTGTGAAATGTATTGACCGATGATTAAAACCTGGTCATCTTCATGTTGTTTTGCTAGAGCAATCACTACATTTTTCTTGGTAGCAGTAGTTGCGCAGGTGCGATACTTATCTTCCTGTTCAGCTGTGGCATAAGTTAAACGCTCATGATCGGTAAGCGTGACTCTTACCTCAACACAATCAGCAGGTGCGATATAGCCCTGTGCTTCAATCTCTTTCCAAGGAACATCAAATCTCTTCGGTCCAATAAGTGAAAAGACTTCACCCTCCATCCCATCTTCACGGACCAGGGTTGCGGTAAGACCTAAACGGCGACGAGATTGAATATCTGCAGTAAATCTAAAGATAGGGGCGGGGAGAAGATGAACCTCGTCATAAATAATTAAGCCCCAATCATGGGAATCAAAGAGGTCTAAATGAGCGTAAAGACCCTTCTTTCTTGTAGTCATCACTTGATAGGTAGCAATCGTTACTGGGCGAATCTCTTTCTTTGCCCCGGAGTATTCGCCAATCTCATCTTCGTTTAGCGATGTGCGCTTTATTAACTCATCTCGCCACTGTCTTGCAGCAACAGTATTTGTCACCAGAATCAAAGTTGTGGCTTGAGCATGAGCCATCGCAGCTGCTCCCACAAGAGTCTTTCCTGCTCCGCAGGGAAGTACTACAACGCCAGATCCACCATGCCAGAAACCTTCAGCAGCAAGTTTTTGATACTCCCTAAGTTTCCAACCATCTTCGTTAAGTGAAATAGCATGAGCCTGTCCATCGACATATCCCGCAAAATCCTCAGCTGGCCAACCTAAACGAAGAAGGGCTTGTTTTAGATGCCCTCTCTGACTTGGATGAACAGTTACAGTTTCATCATCAACTTTTGTTCCAAGAAGCGGGGCTACTTTCTTTGCCCTCATAACTTCAGTTAAGACTGCTACATCAGTTGAGATAAGAACTAGACCATGTACTGGATGAGATTCAATTCTTAACCTGCCATATCGCCCCATTACATCTGCGATATCAAGTAGCAGAGCGTGTGCTACGGCATATCTTGAGTATTTAAGTAAGGTATCAATGACTTGCTCTGCGTCATGTCCCGATGCTCTTGCATTCCATAAACCAAGTGAGGTTAAGCGATAGGTGTGAATATGTTCAGGTGATTTCTCAAGCTCTGCAAAGGGAGCAATTGCCTGGCGACATTCTGCAGATAGTGGATGGTCAATATCTAGAAGCAGAGTCTTATCGCTTTGAACTATTAAAGGGCCTTGAGTCATAGAAGAATTTCTTTAATGAGAGCAGCAATTAGATTTGAGCGGGGCTCAAGGTGTGAGACCAATACATGCTCATTATTTGCATGGGCTCCGCCGCCAAGTGAGCCAAGCCCATCAAGGACTTTGGTATGTATTGCTGCGAAATTTCCATCACTTGCCCCGCCAACACTTGCTGATCCAAGGGGCGCCATTGCTAGCTTTACTGCAACCTTTTCAGCAAGTTCATAGAGTTCACTTGTTGCAGAAGTTTCCATCGGAGGTCGATTAATTCCGCCAGTAATTTCAATTCGAGCAGCATCATTTTCTGGCTTTAAAGCTCTAATTGCTTGCTCTACTCGCTTCATCTCAGCCATGGTGAAAGATCTAGAATCAACATCAAGGCTTGCAAGTGCTGGAACAGTATTAGTTGTGCTTCCAGAGGTCATAACAGTTGGAACAACGCTGGTTCCTAACTCTTTATTCTCTAGAGCAATTAATTTGCTGACAATCTTTGAAATCTCAACAGTTGCATTGATACCTTTTTCTGGCTCTAAGCCAGCATGCGCTGCTCTGCCATGAATTGTTATCTGATACATAGAAGTTCCCTTACGACCAATTTTTAGCTTTCCATCAAGTGATGCTTCCATGACTAATACTGCTTTTGCTTTCTTACTTACTTCTTCAATTAATTTACGTGAAGTAGCAGAGCCGGTCTCTTCATCTGTTGTTGCAATAAGAGCAACACGGTCAAGATCCTGACCACGCATTGCATAGAGAGCTTGGATAAAACCTGATTTCATATCAAAGACTCCAGGGCCAGATGCAATATCTCCATCGACTCTCCAGAGCGGAGCAAAAGATCCAATCGGCCAGACGGTATCAAGATGAGTTAAGAGAACAACTTCTGGGTTCTTGCTGCCAAGCCAGTAGACCGGTCTTCCTGATTCTTGAATTATCTCTGCGCTTGTGCCAATTACTTTCGCTGTAATTTGATTTGCAACCTCTAAAACTTTTGCGCAGGCAGCAAGATCGCTACTAGGGCTCTCGCACTCAACGAGGGCTTGCAGGTCTTTGAGCATCTGATCTGTCATAGGTGAAGTCTGCCGTAATCGTTACTCATGCTGTAGTGACCCCTGTAATTCGGGCTATTTTGAAAGGGGTTATGGCATTAGTTGCATGGTCTCTAGCCACCAAGGTTCCTAGGGAGATTGAGAGCGGGTCAATGATTCGAAGTGAAACCCCGCCATTGGTATCGGCATAGCCAATACGAAGTGAAACACCTTTTCCTAAATACTCATTTAGCAGCTCCATTGTTTCATTGGCTGTCGTTCTAGGGATTTGTCCAACTGGGCGCTGCTCAGCTGCTCGCTCACCAGTTCTTAGCGTTCTAATAGCAACACTTAATATCGCAGATGAAGGCTTGCTTAGCTCCCCAATAACCCTGGGCGGCTTAGGCCTTGATTTAGAACGATTAACTATCGGCATATTAATAACACTTCCCTTGGCATTTTCTCCCGCAGGAAAATATCCAGCGCCTCTTAACTCCTCCATTAACTCACCGCTCTCGCTATCACATATCAAAATCTCTGGAGCAATTTGTCGAAATGTTATATGTAAGAGTTTCTTATCAGAGGTAATTGCTGCAATTAGACTCTGGTCTTCACAGCGAATATAGGTATTGGCATAACCAACTCTAAGCTTTCCATGTTTCTTTGCGACATCACCAATCAAATATTCCAAAGGTTGAGGAATTGCGCTCTTTGAAACCTTATTTAAGAAGGCTCTAATCTCCTCACCTGAATGTCCATGATCAAGACCGCGCCTTATAGAACTTTCACTAAAGCGATAGACAGTTGCGCCGCCTCTACTTTCAATATCTGCAAAGGTTGAGAGCATTCGAGCAACCTCTATTGTTAGCGGCCCTGGAGCAATAGCTGTGTTATCTGCCTGAACCAAAATGTGCTCAACAGGTTTTGGAAGCGCGCCATTGATTCCTAAGTTCTCTTCATCTTTTAAAAGGCTCTCTCCATATGGCGATAGCGCTCCGCCGCCTGTAATTCCCAGCCACTCAGCTTCTCGAAGAGTCCATTGCACCAACTCTGAAGTAATTGAAATACCGCGCCGGTGGGGATAGCGCCATAGAACAGCTGCCTTAACACTCTCCTGGCTAGCTGATATTCCAGGGTTATTAAGAAGCAAATTCAAGGTTAGATTTCTAATCAAACTGGCATTACTTCTATCAAGTTCGCTGCTTAAAGCAGTTAAGTTTCGAGATTCGCTTCTGCCAACAAGGCCAGCAACCCTTGAAGTTACCTTCCAAAGACTTACCAGCTCACTCCATTGAGCCTCTGGCTCTTTGTTTTGCCAGAGATCAAAGAGGGTTGTAGGAATTATCTGTCCATCTGCCTCTAGATTTATCAGCCCTGATAGATAAGCAATCTCTGCAATAAATGCTGCGCAACTTTCTTCAACCCCTAAATGATCTGCAGCTTTCTTTAAATCTCTTACTCCAAGCCCTCCTGATTGGCGAGCACTTGGTGATTCCTCTGACCAGAAATTAAGTAGCTCAGCAACCCAGCGCAGAGTATTTGAAATTGAGGCTAGCGCTGCTCTCTGAGTATCTACATCTTTAGTAGCTACTCCAGTTATCTTTGGCTGTGTTGGCAATAGCTCTCTATGAACTTTATTTCCTCGAAGATATATTCCAACCTCTCTGGCAAGAGCAACAGTTGAGGTATCAATAGGAATTAAGAGATTGTTATCGAGAAGCCAATTTATTGGCGTTCCTTTCTTTCTAATATCTCCAACTTGCCCTCTTGGTGGTCCCCAAGTTAATTTCTCTAGAACTGCTTTAGCACCTGCTGGCGCTTTATCTAATAACTTCAAATCAATCTTTGTAGCTGACTCTGGTCCAAGACCAGCAGGTTCATTTCCAAGCAAATCTCTTACTGCTCTCGGCAATCTAAAGCCAGCGCCATCTGAATAGATAAGAGCAAGTGATCGCAAGTGAAGAATCACCTCCTGGCTTGCTTTGTCGCTAAGGGTGATTACTTCTTTTATTGTGAATGGATCTCTTAAGGCTGCGCAGACTTCAAGAACTTGGAATTGCCATTGATTTAGCGTTTCAAGGGCTCTAAGAAGGCTAGGGGCAGAGCAGGCGCGAGTAGCAAGAGAGCTCATATCTGCAGGAATCGGTGTAATTAAATCTGGGCGGAGAGTAAATAACTTCTCTAAATCTTCATCACTTCGCTCTCTAAGTTCAGCAGCAAAGGTAGGGCTAAAGCCCGATGAACTATTTACTACACCTGTTAGCGACATAACTGGCCTACATTACCGAAGAAGTTAAGTCCTTGTCTGCTTGGAAGATTATCTAGAAGATCTTCTAATTCCTGAGGTAGAAAAAACCCAGAATCCAGCTAGACGAGAGATAAAAGGACCAACGAATCGATTTAACCAGCGTAGCCTTCTAAAATCGTGTACCGGCCAGCTCTGCGCAAATGCAATAATACGAAGTTTGGCATCAGGATTGATAGCTCTTGGATGGCCCACAGCGCTTAGAAGTGGCAGGTCATTATGAGAATCAGAGTATGCAAAACAATCTTGAAGATTAATCCCCCGCGCTTTTGTTAATTCGGTAATTGCAATTGCTTTCTCCTTGCCATGAAGAAGCTTTCCATTTAGATTTCCAGTGTATTTACCATCTTTAATTTCAGCCTTTGTTCCAATAGCTCCAGTAAAACCAAGGCGCTCTGCAATTAAATTTGCAAAGTCCTCAGGAGAAGCTGTTACCAACCAGACTTCATCTCCAGAACTTAAATGCTCTTTTGCAAGTTCAATTGTTCCTTGCCAAATAGATGGCGAGACAAATTCACTATAGATCTGCTCTCCAATTATTCGAATCTCTTTAACATCATGGCCACCAATAAAATCTGTTGCAGCTTTTTGAAAACGACTAATAACTTCGGACTTTTCAGTTCCAGTCATACGGAAGCGAATGTTGGCAAGAACCCAAGCCCCGATATCTCGCTTGGTGAAAAAACCACGGTTATACATACCCTTACCTAGAAAATAGAGGGTGGATCCACGGGTAATTGTGTTATCTACATCAAAGAAAGCTATCCGCGGCATGAAGTCAGAGTAGCGAAAAGCGCAGTATTACTTCTGCCTTTATGCTTAAGGCTATGAGCGATGAGGCAGCAATTTCACAGAGTGTTCATCTCCTCCGCCATGGCCAAGTTGAGAACCCAAGAAATATTCTCTATGGCCGCCAGCCAGGCTGGAAACTTTCAGAGCGAGGCCATGAAATGGCTAAGGCTGTAGCGGCCTGGAGTAAAGAGCTTTCACTCGGGGCAATTCATGCATCCCCACTAGAGCGAGCACAGCAAACTGCTGCGCCGATTGCAGCGCAACATGGCTTGGTAATTAAGACAGATGAAAATTTAATCGAAGCTGAAAATATCTTTGAAGGAAAACCATTTGATGTTTCAGGCGCAATTAAACGCCCAGCCACCTGGCGCCATCTTTGGAATCCTTGGCGACCTTCTTGGGGCGAGCCTTATAAAGTGCAAGTATCTCGAATGAGTAAGGCAGTTAACGACGCTCGCCTAGCAGCAGATGGGAAAGATGCTTTACTTGTCTCACACCAATTACCTATTTGGATTATGCGTTCATCAATAGAGGGAAGGTCTTTCTTTCATGATCCAAGAAAGCGCCAATGCACACTAGCCTCAGTTACTAGCATTCACTTTGATGAAAGTGGAAAAGTTCTAGGTCTTACCTATAGTGAGCCTGCTGCGCATCTACTTCCAGATAATAAAAAATGAGAAAACTTCTAATTCTTCTTTGCCTGCCATTGCTAATAGCTTGTTCGAGTAATGGAGTAACTAGCGGTGATGAACAGGCATTCATCTCAGGAAATGGTGTAGCTACATATATCTCACCTGATAAGAGAAAAGTGGCTCCAGAAATTTCTGGCCCCACTTTAAGTGGTGGGAGCTTTCAAGCAGAGCCAGGAAAGCTATTAATTCTCAATGTCTGGGCCTCTTGGTGCTCTCCCTGCCGAGCAGAGGCAGGAGCCTTGCAAGAACTCTCTGTCGCCTATCCAGAAGTTCAATTCCTAGGAGTTCTAACTAGGGATACAAGAGTTGCTGCGCAATCATTTGTTGATCGCTTTGCCATTACCTATCCCTCATTAACTGATGATGCTATTTTGCTTGAGTTTCATGGACAGTTAATTCCAAATGCAATTCCAACAACCTTAATAATTGATAGTAAATCTCGCGTTGCAGCAAGAATTAGTGGCGAGGTCACTTACTCCTCACTTAAGGAGTTAATCGAGAGAGTGAAGAGCGATGAGTGATTTTCTAGTTAATCAGGTATTTGATGGCAGCCTTCTAGCTGCGAGCTTAGTTGCACTCATCGCAGGGTTGATTTCCTTTGCCTCTCCCTGTGTATTGCCACTACTTCCTGGTTATTTAGGTTATGTATCAGGAGCTTTTGCATCTAAAGGGCGCGTTCTTCTAGGTTCATTCTTATTTGTTCTTGGATTTGCATTTCTATTTATGACCTATGGTGTTGCTTTTGGCGCGCTAGGTGATGCGATATTGAGTAGTTCATCGATTCTTGCTCGACTCCTTGGCGTCCTAACGATCTTCTTTGGATTGGTATTTCTCTTTTCAGAGAAATTCTATAGATCCTTTAAATTCCCTTTTGTTGCCTCAACAGGACTAATAAGCGCGCCGATTCTTGGCTTTATGTTTGGCCTTGGCTGGACACCATGTATTGGCCCAACACTTGGCGCTGTGCAGACTCTGGCCTTAATTGAGGCAAGTGCTGCGCGAGGAGCAATTCTTTCACTCTTTTACTGCATAGGTCTTGGCGCGCCATTTATTTTCTTTGCACTCTTTCTAGAGCGCTCAAATAAGTTTCGTCGTTATCTAATCCAAAGAGGTCAGGTAATTTCAATTATTGGTGGAGTGTTTCTTATTTCTATTGGGCTACTTCAAGTATTTGGCCTCTGGGAGTATTTAATGGCATCGCTACGCGGCACCATTAGCTCCTTCATTCCGGTGATCTAATGAGCGCGCCAGAGCTAGGGACTACATCACTTCTTCGCTATCTATGGCGTCAGTTAACAAGTATGCGCACAGCTCTGATTTTGCTTCTATTACTTGGTATTGCATCAATTCCTGGATCGATATTTCCGCAGCGAACTCAGAGCCCACTTAAAGTTCGCGAATACTTTGATGATGATCCAAATGGCGCAAAGTGGCTAGATCGCTTCTATCTATTTGATGTCTATGGCTCTCCCTGGTTCTCTGCTATCTACCTTCTTCTCTTTGTCTCTCTAGTTGGGTGCGTATTACCTAGATCTTTTCATTACTTTAAAGAGATATTTAAAGCTCCTCCTGAGGCTCCCTCACTGCTAAATACCATGGAGGGCTTTCAAGTAAGCCCGGCTAGCCTTGAGAGAGCTGAAGCGTGGTTAAAGAAAAATAGATTTAGGATTTCAAAGACAGGTAAATCAATAGCAGCAGAGAAAGGTTATTTAAGAGAGACGGGCAACTTACTCTTTCATCTCTCCTTAATTGTTGTTCTATTAGGTATTGCTGGAAGTTCAGTATTTGGAATGCGTGGTGAGGCAATAGTTAATGTCGGCGAGCGATTCATTAATACTCCAACAAATTATGACAATCTCACCCCAGGGCGCCTATTTTCTCTAGAGTCTCTTCCGACCTTTACTATTAGAGTAAATAACTTTTCAGCCATCTATGATCGTCAAACTACTCAAGCCTTAGATTATGAGTTAAAAGTCACCACTAAAGATTCTCTAGATTCATCTGAGGTCAATCAGATAGTTAAGGTAAATAAGCCGCTCACCTTTGGCTCAACAAGGGTTTATCTCCAAGCAAATGGATACTCACCTCTTGTTACAGTTAGAGATAGCGCAGGTCTTGTTAAATTCGAAGGCCCAGTTCCATTTCTTCCCCAAGATTCAAACTTAAGTTCAATAGGTGCAATCAAGGTTCCTGATATGGATCCACAGATTGGCTTTGTGAGTTCATTTTTCCCAACTGCTGCAAGAGATGAAGTTCGTGGTGGGTTTTCTTCATTTCCTGAACTACTTGATCCAAGGCTTTTACTTTCAGTTTGGAAAGGAGATTTGAAGATGGATGATGGCGTTCCACAATCTATCTATCGAATCGACACTACAGATATGGAGCGAATTGGGCTCTGGGCGCTAAGTATCGGTGAGAGCTACTCCTTTGAGGTGGGGTCAATCACATTTAATGGAGTAGTTCCATGGGTAAACCTTCAAGTAGTTAGAGATCCCGGTAAGCAATACGCTCTCATTGGAAGTATTCTCGCCATTGTAGGTCTTCTTATCTCACTCTTTATTCGTCAGAGACGAATTTGGGTTAGAGAAGTTGGGGGCAACTTAGAAATAGCTGGCCTTGCTCTCAATAAGCTACCAGGGCTAGAAGATGAGATAGGCAAGATGATTCAAGAGTTAGGTGATCAAAAGTGAGTCAGAGCGATTGGGCATATCTATCAAATGATCTAATTTATGTTGCTCTTGCTCTTTATGCGCTTTCATTTCTCTCTTATACCTATGAAACCGCCTTTTCACTACGTGCCAATAAAATTTCAGGCGATAAGCATCTAGATCGAAGTATTACTACTAAATCAAGAAAAGTAGCAAGCATCGTATTCTTCTTAGCTACAGCATCGCTAACTCTTGCAGTAATTGCGCGTGGAATTTCAGCAGAGCGAATACCACTTGGCAATATGTATGAATACTCAATAACTGGAGCAATGACATTTGCGCTGGCATATTTAATTATTGGGCTTAAATATGACTTAAGTTGGCTTGGTCTACCTAGTTCAATTCTGATTCTTTTAATCCTTGGAACAGCTATCACTCTTTTATATAGACCAAGTGCTCCACTAGTTCCAGCGCTGCAATCTAGCTGGTTGGTGATTCATGTATCTTCAGCGATTCTCTCTGGCGGAATCTTCTTACTTTCAAATACGGTAGCTGGTGCTTATCTCTGGTTAGATCGTATTGAGAGAAAAGGCGAGAGAAGTGAGTTTGCAAAAAGACTTCCATCACTTGAGAGCTTAGATCAGCTTTCATATCGCTTAGTAGCATTTGTATTTCCGTTATGGACCTTTGCGGTTATCTCTGGCGCTATCTGGGCAGAGGCAGCTTGGGGTCGCTATTGGGGATGGGATCCAAAAGAGACTTGGGCTTTTATTACCTGGATTCTTTATGCCTCGTATTTGCACGCGCGAGTGACCGCAGGATGGAAGGGAAGAAAGGCAGCCTGGCTCTGCCTAATTGCTGGCTCTTCTTATCTATTTAATTATGTCTATATCAATGTATGGGGAAGTGGAAGACATACCTATAGCGGTCTATAGATCAAACTTTACCCGCTTGCTCTCGGGAACTAAGTGAAGATACTTCTCACCACTCTTCTTAATATAAGCAGAGACAAAAGAACAGTGGGGCGCAACTTCAAGATTTTGCTCAAGTGCTTCATCTAAAGCTTCTTTTATTAGTTGACTACCCAACCCTTGACCACCAAATTTAGGATCTATTTCTGTATGGGTATAGGAAATCATTTGGTTAGAAACCTTAAAGTCTGCAAAGCCTGCTAGCTCTCCATCAGAATAGATTTCAAATCTATTGAGCTCTTCATTTTTCAAGATAGAAATACTCATAAGAGCACCGTATCAAAAAGGACTATTGTTGATAAGAACCCCGCCATACTTCATAATTCCTATATGTCTACCGAGATAACTGTTACAGAACTCTCAAGCGATGATTGGAATCGATTAAGAGATCTGCGACTAGCAGCTCTCGCTGATAGCCCAGCAATACTTGCTGGCAAATTAGATGAAGAGCAAAACTTTACAGAGGAGCAATGGAGAGAGACTTTCAAAAAACTTTCATATGTTGTGGCAACAATTGATGGAAAAGATGTAGCAATGATCAATATAGAGAACTTGGTAGGTGACTTTGGAGCAACTTGTTGGTTGGGTGGTCTCTGGTCTAATCCCAAGTATCGTGGATCTGGGGCCGTTAGAGCGATTTTTAATTACATGGATTCAGTTGCTAGTAAGCGTGGATGGATGGTTCAAGGATTGGGAGTGATGGAGAGTAATACCAGTGCAATTTCTGTCTTTGAAAAGTATGGCTTTACCAAACGAGGCGACCGGGTTGAAAGTAGAGGAAAGCCAGGGAACTATTACTTTAGAATGATTAAGAGCTTATAACTTCCCAAGAAAATCAGGATTATCATCTGGTGGAACTATCTTTCCCTTGCGCCGACCCCGACCATTTCCTTTTGGTCGACCAGCAATAATCCAGGCAATAGATCCAATAGCTGGAACAAAAATAATAATAATTAGCCAAGCCCATTTAGGCAGACTTCGAATGTTACTTTCTGCAGTGCGCGAGCAATCAATGATGCTAAATATCATCAAAGCCAGAGTGATAATTGCAGCTATGACTGCCCAGCGGACCATGGCGGTATTTTACCGCGCAACTAACAAGGCTGCTAAAGAGAGAGCTGCAGCATAAATAATCTGGATTCGACCTGTTTTAGCCAGGAGGTCCACTAGCTCCATTCCGCTTGCGCCTTGCTTTACTGCTCTAACAGATTTAATCGCTAGTGGAGCACTTGCTAGGGCAAGCAGGTAGTAGGGGGAGGTAATACTTAAGGCAGCTGATATCACTAAAGCAAAGAAGATTAGCCATCTATATAAATCACGGCTCTGGGCATCACCGATTATTACCGCCAGAGTTCTCTTTCCTACTTGAGAATCTTTAGGTAAATCTCTTAAGTTGTTTAAAACCAAAATTGCACATGAGAGAGCCCCGAGAGCAAATGAAGCAAGGAGAACTTGTGATGAAAACTCTTCTACATGAACATAGTAAGTTCCATTTGTCGCAATAACCCCAAAGAAGGTAAATACTGAGACCTCTCCAAAGCCCATATATCCATAAGGCTTAGAACCAGCGGTATATCCCCAAGCAGCAGCGATAGAGATTAAACCGATAGGAATTAATACCCATGAAGTTCTATAAGAGAGCAAGAGCCCAGAGATGGCAGCTAGCGCAAAGGATAGAAAGGCTGCGCTTCTTACTGTGTTTGGTTTAGCAAGCCCAGATGCCACCAAGCGAATCGGTCCTAGGCGATCGTTATCGGTGCCTTTAACTCCATCTGAATAATCATTTGCATAATTAACTCCAATCTGAAGAGATAGAGAGACGCTCAAAGCAAGAAGAAAGTGAAGAAGTGAGGCGTTATATCCAGCAAATGCGGTGCCAACTAAAACTGGCGCAATTGCAGCATAGAGCGTCTTAGGCCTTGCCCCCTGCAACCACTGCTCAGCTGTGGTCATCACTTAACTTTCTTCTATCAGGCTTTCCGAGCGATAGATAAGGGATATCAGAGACTCTAACTAACTCTTTTGGCGAGGTATGAGAGCCGAATCTATTGGTTAATTTACTTCTTATCTCATCGAGTGCAATATTGCTGGTCGTTGCAATACATAACTTCTCTCCCCATTCGGCATCTGATTTAGCAAATGCCACGATCTCAGGATTTGAATACTCGCTTTGTAGATAGCTCTCGATAGCACTTAGTGAGATATTTTCACCACCAGAGATAATTTGATCATCAGCTCTTGCCTCCACTACTAAAGCGCCATCTTGGATAAAACCTAAATCACTTGTAATAAACCAACCATCCTTAATTGGAAAGCCGCCTTCCAGATAACCATAGGCTATCTGTGGACCTCTAAGAGCAATATGTTTATCAATAATTTGGAATGAAACTCCATCAAGTGCTTTACCATCATAGATAACTCCACCTGAAGTCTCACTCATTCCATAGGTGGTAATTACATTAATGCCTAAATCTTGAGCTCTCTTTTTTAATTCAGAATCTAAGCGAGCACCACCAACAAGAACAGCTCTACAGTTTTGCAGATGTTCTAATAGCTGCTTATCTGAATGCACTGCACGATGCAGCTGCGTTGGAACTATCGCGCTAAATTCAGCCTGGCTATCAACTCCAACCGGTTCTGTGCCAAGCTCGATTGATCTAACTAAAACATTAATTCCTGCAATATGAGTTGTTGGCAAAAGTAGAGACCATCTCTGTCCAGGGCTTGCGCTTAAATACTTATGACTTGCTCTGGCACTTGCAATAAGTGATTGAGAGGTAAGAAGAACTGATTTGGGATTTCCGGTCGAACCAGAGGTCTTTACGATTAGAGCAACCTTGGGGTCAACTTGATCCACATCTAAAGCAGCGGTACTAAGGGCCGGCCCATCCTTTAGGGCCAGCAAGAGCTTTTCAAGAAAGTGTGGCATCGACCACGCAGGCTCGATGATCTGCACTTCTCGCTTTACCGCAAGTTCCATAACCGACATAGGGTATGCCATATGAGCAAGCCAATTAAGCGCCAGATGGGTAGTCGCACCATTCCAAAGTGGGAAGTTGGGCAAGATGCGCGTGAATTTAGCGATGTCCGTTATGAAACTGCAGAAGGTATGGCGAAGATAACAATCAATCGTCCTCAGGTGCACAATGCATTTCGACCAGAGACACTTTTTGAATTAGAGCGAGCATTTACCTTTGCAAGAGATGATGAAAAAGTTGGCGTAATTATTTTAACTGGCCAAGGAGATGAAGCTTTCTGCTCTGGCGGCGATATTTCAGTTCGCGGTGACGATGGTTATATCGGAAGCGATGCAGTTGGAAAAAAAGGTATTGGAAGATTAAATGTTCTAGATCTTCAAGTGCAGATTCGTCGCACTCCAAAACCAGTAATTGCAATGGTTGCGGGCTGGGCGATTGGTGGAGGTCATGTTCTTCATGTGGTCTGCGATATCACTATCGCTGCAGAAAATGCCAAGTTTGGTCAGACTGGACCAATGGTTGGATCTTTTGATGGTGGCTACGGCGCGGGGCTTCTTGCAAGACATGTTGGTCAGAAAAAAGCTCGTGAGATTTGGTTTATGTGTCGCCAATATGATGCCAAAGAAGCTTTAGATATGGGACTTGTAAATACTGTTGTTCCAGTTAGCCAGCTTGAAGCAGAGACTGTTTCTTGGGCACGAGAGATGTTGCGCCACTCTCCTATGGCACTTCGCCTATTAAAGGCTGGACTTAATGCAGCAGATGATGGACTTGCTGGAGTTCAACAGTTAGCAGGAGATGCAACTCTGCTCTTTTATCTAACACAAGAGGGCCAAGAAGGTCGGGATGCATATAAAGAAAAGCGCGAACCAGACTTTAATAAGTTTCCTAAACGTCCTTAAAAAATGTCACTAACGCTGGAGGAGGCCCTAGCCTCACTTCGAGTTCTTGCTCTTCCCATGCGCACTACATTTCGCTCACTTGATATTCGCGAAACAGCTCTATTTAAAGGCGAAAATGGCTGGGGAGAGTTTGCGCCATTTGTTGAGTATTCCGATCAAGAATCACTGCAATGGCTAGAAAGCGCTATTGAGGCTGCAGATAAAGCACTTTCTCCAGCGCTTCGTGAATCTATTCCAATTAATGCCACAGTTCCAGCGTCAAATGATGAAGCAGAGATTGAGCAGATCCTTTCTTGGTATCCAGGAGTTGATACTGCGAAAATAAAAGTTGGAACAGGCATCAAAGAAGATTTAGCGCGCATTGCGGCAGTAAGAAAACACCTTCCAAAAGCGAAGATTCGCATAGATGTTAACGGATCATGGAGCGTTAAAGAAGCGCTCTCTAATATCATCGCTATTTATGAAGTAACGGGAGATTTACTTGAGTATGTCGAGCAGCCTGTTGCTAGCTTAGATGAGTTAAAGCAATTGAAAGAAGGCATGAGCGTAGATGTGAAGATTGCCGGCGATGAAGTTCTTAGAAAAGCGAAAGATCCATTTGCGATAAGCCTTGATGGAGCAATTGATATTTTGATGTTAAAGGTTTCCCCTCTTGGTGGCATCAAGCGAGCAATGGATTTAGCAAGCCATCATAAGTTGCCAGTTGTAATCTCTAGCGCTTTAGAGTCAGCAATTGGGATTTCTTATGGCCTAGCCCTTGCTGCAAGAGTTCCCAATCTGGATTATGCCTGCGGCCTTGGAACCAGTGCTCTTTTTAATCAAGATGTTAGTGATATTCCAATTGTTAATGGGGCGATAAAAGCCACAAACTATCCAATTGATTTAGACCGCGTTGAGAGATATGAATTAAAGGGTGAGCGCCTAGAGTGGTGGCGCAATAGAATCAGCCGAGTATGGAATTTGAGGCGCCCAGCATGAGTAATTCGACTGCGCTTGCGCGAAGCATTATTAAGCAATTAATCGAGCTAGGAATTAAAGATGTAATCCTTTCTCCAGGTTCTCGCAACGCCCCTTTATCTATCGCCCTTTATGAAGCATCAGAGAAGGGCCTAATAAATCTTCATGTTCGCATCGATGAGAGAGGGGCGGCATTTTTTGCTCTTGGAATTTCTAAGGCCAGCGCTCGATATGTTCCAGTTGTCTGCACTAGTGGAACAGCGGTAGCTAACTACTATCCAGCCCTTCTTGAAGCCCATCACAGCGATATCAACTTACTTCTTCTTACCGCAGATAGACCTGCACGTCTTAGAGGAACTGGCTCGAATCAAACAACAGATCAGAGCAATATCTTTGGCGCTTTTGTTAGAGCAAGTTTTGATACCGATAAAGATCTTGATTTATCAAAGGCTTTAAGTGGAAGTGGGCCAGTTCACATAAATCTGCAATTTGATGAACCACTTCTTGATCAAGATAACTCTGATTGGCTCTCTGGGATAAGAGTTAAGACTCGAGAAATAGGCAAGGCAGAAGCTATCGAGATCAATACTGATTCAAAGAAATCTCTAGTAATAGTTGGCCATGATCGAGCAGGATTTAGCGTTGCCGAAATTGAGAAATTTGCAAGTGATTTAGCAGCCCCACTTATCGCTGAAGACCCCTTAGTTTTTGATGGCGCAATTGCCCATGCCCCAATTGTCTTATCTGATGAAAAGGCAAGGGTTGCTTTAGCTGCAGAGAACGTATTTGTGATTGGTAGAACTACCCTTTCTAGAAGCATTAATGCTTATATTCAAGGAGCTAAGAAGGTAATAGTTATTGACCCTCGCACGGAAAATATCGATACATCTAGAACTTCAGATGAGATTTATACTCAAATTCCAAAGGTTAAAAAGCCTTTAGATATTGATCAAAGTTGGCATGATTTATGGAAGAAGTATGAAGCACTCGCTGCTATTGCCCTCTCAGTTCTTCCAGAGTGGTCTGAGGCAGAGTTAGCAACAGTTATTGCTGAGGAACTTGAAGATGACACCGCTTTATTTATCTCATCTTCTAGACCAGTAAGAGATTTTGAGAGCTTTGCTGTGCCAAGATCAGGGTTAATAACTTATGCCAATAGAGGCCTTGCAGGAATTGATGGCAATATCTCAACAGCTCTTGGTGTTGCCACACAACATAGTGAAAGTTATGCAGTAATTGGAGATCTAGCTTTCCTGCATGATATTTCAGCACTTGCTAATCCAACAAAAGATAATCTAACAATAATTGTTGTTGATAATGATGGCGGCGGGATCTTCTCAACTCTTGGGCAGAGAGGCAGTAAAGGGTTTGAAACTATTTTTGGCACACCGCATGGGATTGATATATCAAGTGTGGTCAAAAGCTTTGGGATTTCTTCGCAGCAAATTAGCAGTGCAAAAGAACTTCATATCGCTCTACAACAAATCCATACTGGACTCCATGTGATTGTGGCAAAGATGCCTGATAGAGAGCAAAACGCTGATTCAATTGCAGCGGTATTAAATAAATATAGCCAGTTAGTGCTTCTCTAAAGCAGAGCGCATCGGCAGAAGCTTTGCCTGGCTCTCAGCGTATTCCCGTTCCGGATCAGAGCCAGCAACAATTCCACAACCAGCATAGATTCGAATCGATTTTCCATCACTTGTAATCTGACCACAACGAAGCGCTAGTGCTAATTCACCATCGCCTTTGCTATCAATCCATCCAACGGGACCTGCATAGCGACCGCGTGAAATACCCTCAATTTCATCAATTGCTCTCTTTGCTAGATCTCTTGGAGTTCCACAGACTGCAGCTGATGGATGTAATTTGGATGCAAGATCAAAAATATCCGCTGGGTTTGCAGAGTCAGATAAGACCGCTGTTACATCTGTTGCAAGGTGCATAACATTAGATAGATGAAGAACAAATGGAGTCTCAGGAACATTAAGGGAGCGACAGAGAGGAGTTAGCGCATCAGCAACTGATTGAACGGCATACTCATGCTCTTCTAGATCTTTTGAGGAGCGAGCAAGAGAACCAGCGAGAGCTAAATCTCGCTCGTCCTCGCCAGTCTTTCTAATTGTTCCTGCCAAAACCCTAGAAGTTATTAGAGATTTACTTAAACGAACCAATAACTCTGGAGTTGCTCCAACTAAGCCGCTATTGGAATAAACCCAGGTTGAGGGGTATTCCTTTGCTAGCAGCCTTAATAGCCTTCTAACATCAATTCTCTCTTCACTCTTTCCAGTTAAGAAGCGAGCTAGTACGACTTTATCTAGCTTTGCATCTTTAATCTTTCCAATAGCAAGTGCTACTCGCTCTCTCCAGATATCCCCATTGCTCCCGCTCCAAGAAATATTTAATGGTCTTACCTGCTCTTCTCCTCGTTCAAGCTTTGGTTGTAGGCCATCACCAATCCAGGTAATCCAAGATTTTCCATTTGATTGACCCACCACAACTCTTGGGATTATTAACATCGAATCCTCTGCTTCATCAAAAGAAAAAGATGTGAAGAGAATTGGTCCACTACCTAAACCATGGGAATTATTAGCAATATTTAAGCTATTTATCTCAGCTCGCCACCATCTGCGAGCCTGCTCAAAACGATCAGCTCCTTTAACGGTATGGGACTTGTAAACCCCAAAACCAATTAAGCCATCCCCGCCTCTAACCCAAGAAGTTATTTGGCCATCTTCAATATCGGCAATAGCGATATCAAGAAGCTCGGGGTGTTCACCTAATAACTCGGTGGTTGCAGAGATAGGCATTGGGCTCCATTCAACTTGTGGAGTTAGCCTAGCGGTAGAGATGATAGGTAAGTGAGTCGAGCAGATTTAGGTAAAGACCCAGAAGAAGTTTCCGCCATGTTTGATGGGGTAGCTCGTCGCTATGACTTATTTAACGATCTACTTAGCCTTGGCGCCACTAAGAGATGGCGAAGAAGTGTGGAGAAAATCATTGACCCAAAACCAGGGATGAAAATTCTTGATATTGCAGCTGGCCCTGGTTCATCTAGTGAAGGCTTATATAAGGCGGGAGCAGATGTTACTTCTCTTGACTTCTCAAAAGGAATGTTAGATCAGGGAAGAAAGGTTCGCCCCTACTTAAACTTTGTCCAAGGCGATGCACTCAATCTTTCCTTTAAGGAAAATACCTTTGATTTAACAACAAATTCATTTGGCCTAAGAAATACCCAAGATTATAAAAGAGCTTTAAGTCAGGCTTTAAGAGTTACTAAACCTGGGGGAAGAATTGTTATCGTGGAGTTCTCAACTCCCACCTTTAAACCATTTCGAATTCTTTATATGAATTACCTAATGAAAGCCTTGCCAAAATTATCGAGATCAGGATCATCAAACCCTGCTGCATATGGCTATCTTGCAGAATCAATCCGTGCCTGGCCCAAACAGGAGGAGCTAGCAAGGGATATGGAGGCGGTGGGCTGGAAGAATTCATCATGGATTAACCTCACAGGGGGAGTTGTGGCAGTTCACACAGCCTTCAAGGGCTCCTAGATTTCTCTGAATTTCTAAGGCTCACCTAAGATTTGGCGTTGTGAGCAACCCATATCTACCAATCATCGTTATCGGAGCGATTGGATTTGGATTCGCCATTTTTTCAGTGGTTGCCGGAGCTCTAACCGGACCTAAGCGATATAACAGGGCAAAGCTAGATGCTTATGAATGTGGAATAGAGCCAAGCCCCCAGGCTCAAGGCGGCGGGCGCTTTCCAGTCAAATACTTTTTAACTGCAATGCTCTTTATTATCTTTGATATCGAAATTGTTTTCCTCTATCCCTGGGCAGTTGCCTATGATCAACTAGCTTTATTTGGACTTATTGAGATGGTTATCTTTATTGCAACTGTATTTGTGGCCTATACCTATGTCTGGCGCCGCGGCGGATTGGAATGGGATTAAGTAAATGGGCTTAGAAGAGAAATTACCTTCCGGTTTTCTATTAACTACTGTAGAAAAACTTGCCGGCTATATGCGCAAGAACTCACTCTGGCCTGCAACTTTTGGTCTTGCTTGCTGCGCTATTGAGATGATGGCAATCGGCTCTGCTGGCAAATATGACATCTCTCGATTTGGCATGGAAGTTTTCCGCGCTTCACCAAGGCAGGCAGATTTAATGATTGTGGCTGGTCGAGTATCAAACAAGATGGCCCCGGTAGTTAGACAGATCTATGACCAGATGGCAGCTCCTAAGTGGGTTATATCAATGGGAGCATGCGCTTCATCTGGTGGAATGTTTAATAATTATGCAATCGTCCAAGGCGTTGATCACATAATTCCTGTTGATATTTATCTTCCAGGTTGTCCACCAAGGCCAGAGATGTTGATGGATGCAATTTTGAAGCTGCACGAACAAATTGGTAATGAAAAGCTTGGCGTAAACCGCGCAAAAATTGTTAAGGAAGTTGAAGCATCAGCTATTGCTGCTACTCCTATTCATCAGATCCCAGTATTTGGAAAGCAGGGCTGATTAATGAGCGAGCAGAAGGGCTCATTTGGTATCCAGGGCACTGGAGATACTTCAGGTTATGGCGGCCTAGTTCGCTCTAGCTTCTCGCCAACTTCAGCACAAAAACCATACGGTTCATACTTTGATGAAGTAACAGATGAATTAGAGCGCGCATTTCCAGAATTTAACGATGCTATTGAGAAAGTTGTTGTAGATCGCGGAGAATTAACGCTTCACATTAAAAGGCAGCGCCTATTTGATGTCGCTAAAACCCTAAGAGATACCGAGACTCTTCGCTTTGAGGTATGTCTTGGTGTATCAGGAGTTCACTATCCAGAAGATAGCCAGCGCGAACTTCACGCAGTCTATGAACTCTTATCAATGACACATAACCGGAGAATGAGGCTAGAGGTAAGTACTCCTGAATCAGATCCGCATATTCCATCTCTAGTTGAAGTTTGGGCTGGAACTAATTGGCATGAGCGCGAGGCTTATGACATGTTTGGAATTATTTTTGATGGACATCCAGCTCTGACAAGAATTCTTATGCCAGATGATTGGCCAGGACATCCGCAGCGTAAGGATTATCCACTCGGTGGTATCGCTGTTGAATATGTAGGAGCCACAATTCCATCTCCTGATAACAGGAGGTCATATCGATGAGTACTTTTGCATCATCTCGCGAGACAACTGAAGGAACCATCTATTCAGTAACGGGCGGCGATTGGGATCAAGTAGCAAGTGAGATTGGTAGCGCTAAAGAAGAGCGCGTAGTTGTAAACATGGGGCCGCAGCATCCATCAACCCATGGAGTACTACGTCTAATGCTTGAACTTGAAGGCGAGACAATTACTGAACTTAGATGCGGAATTGGCTATCTTCATACAGGAATTGAAAAAAACACTGAATTTCGCACCTGGACCCAAGGCGTTACTTTCGTGACCCGGATGGATTATTTAAGCCCGCTATTTAATGAAACTACTTACTGTCTAGGGGTAGAAAAACTATTGGGCATCACAAATGATGTCCCTGAGCGAGCATCAGTTATTCGAGTAATGATGATGGAACTCAATCGCATCTCATCGCATATGGTCGCACTTGGAACAGGGGCGCTCGAGCTTGGGGCAATTACTCCTATGTTCTTTGCTTTCCGCGAGAGAGAGAAAGTATTAGATGTATTTGAAAAAGTCTCAGGGCTAAGAATGAATATGGCCTATATCCGCCCAGGTGGGGTTTCTCAAGATCTGCCGGAGGGAACTGTTTCTGGAATTAGAGAGTTAATCAAGGATTTAAGAAAGAACTTTAAAGATAATGCCAAGTTATTGATTGGTAATTCAATCTGGATCAAGAGAACAAAAGGCGTTGGATATCTAGACCTTGCAGGTTGTATCACTCTTGGAGTTACTGGCCCAGTTCTTCGCTCAACTGGTATGCCTTGGGATTTAAGAAAGACACAACCATATTGTGGATATGAAAATTATGACTTTGATGTCATCACCGCTGATACCTGCGATGTCTATGGACGCTTCTTAATTCGCATGCAGGAGCTTGAGCAATCTTTAAGAATTATTGAGCAGTGCTGCGACAAGCTAGATAAACTTGAGGCAGCGCCAGTGATGGTGGCCGATAAGAAAATTGCTTGGCCAGCCCAGCTCTCACTTGGCGGAGATGGCCTAGGAAATTCTCTCGATCACATTCGCCAGATCATGGGAACTTCTATGGAGGCTTTGATCCATCACTTCAAGATTGTCACTGAAGGATTTAGAGTTCCAGCCGGTCAGGTCTATACCCCAGTTGAATCACCTAGAGGTGAACTTGGAGCCCATTTAGTCTCTGATGGCGGCACTCGCCCATATCGCGTTCATTTCCGCGCTCCTTCATTTAGTAATCTCCAATCGACATCTGCAATGTGTGAAGGCTCGCTAATTGCCGATGTTGTTGCAGCTGTTGCCTCCATCGATCCAGTGATGGGAGATGTGGACCGCTAATGCCATTAACTGATTCCGATAACTTAGTAATGGATTCGATGATCAATCGATATCCACGTCCTCGCTCTGCCATCATGCCACTTCTACATTTTGCGCAATCAAAAGATGGCTATGTGACTCCTGAAAGTATTGAAGTAATTGCTAAGAAGTTAAATCTAGAGAGCGCTGAAGTTAGCGCCGTAGCAACTTTCTATACTCAATATAAGCGCGGCCCTGTCGGTGAATATCATGTTGGGGTTTGCACCAACACCTTATGTGCAATTATGGGTGGGGATGAGATATTTGAATCTCTTAAAGAGCATCTTGGTGTTGAAAATGATGGAGTTACTGAAGATGGCAAAGTTTCAATAGAACATATTGAATGTAACGCTGCTTGTGACTACGCACCTGTTGTCATGGCCAACTGGGAGTTCTACGACAATCAGAGCGTTGAATCTGCTAAAGATTTAGTTGACTCAATGCGCCAAGGAAATCCAATAGCTCCAACGCGTGGCCCCGATAAATTGCCAACTTGGAAAGAGAACTCAGCACTTCTTGCAGGCATCAATGATGGACTTGCAAACCAAGGAGTTGCGGCAGGAGAGCCAACTCTTCTAGGGTTAAAAATCGCGCAGAGTGGCAATAAGAAATTAACTCCAGAATTAACCAAGAGCTATGATCAAAAGGATTCATTTACCCTTGATGGCTATCGTAGAAATGGTGGCTATAAAGCTATTGAAAAGGCTCTCAATATGAGCCCAGATGAGGTTATCCAAACTGTTAAAGATTCAGGGCTCCGCGGCCGCGGCGGCGCAGGTTTTCCAACTGGAATGAAGTGGGGCTTTATCCCGCAAGGTGATAACAAGGAACACTACTTTGTTGTTAATGCCGATGAATCAGAGCCAGGTACTTGTAAAGATACCCCGCTAATGCTTGCTAATCCTCATGTTTTAATTGAGGGAATAATCATTGGCTCTTATGCAATTAGAGCAAAACATGCATTTATCTATATTCGCGGCGAAGTTGCCCATGTAATTCGTCGAGTTCAACAAGCTATCGAAGATGCCTATAAAGCAGGGCTACTTGGAAAGAACATTTTAGGTAAAGGTTTTGATTTAGATCTAGTACTTCATGTTGGTGCTGGCGCATATATCTGTGGTGAAGAGACTGCTCTTCTTGATTCTCTTGAAGGTTTCCGCGGCCAACCAAGACTTCGCCCACCATTTCCAGCAATAGCAGGTCTATATGCCCGGCCAACTGTTGTTAATAACGTTGAATCAGTTGCATCGGTTCCAGCAATTATTAATAACGGAGCGCAATGGTTTGCATCACTTGGAACAGAGAAGAGCAAAGGCTTTACTCTCTACTCACTTTCAGGACATGTTAAAAACCCTGGACAGTTTGAAGCACCACTTGGCATAACTCTTCGTGAGTTAATTGATATGGCCGGGGGAATGCGTGATGGCAATAAGTTGAAGTTCTGGACTCCTGGTGGTTCATCAACTCCGATATTTACTGATGAACACCTAGATATCCCCCTTGATTATGAAGGCGTTGCCGCAGCTGGCTCAATGCTTGGAACCAAGGCGCTGCAAATATTTGATGAGACAACTAGCGTAGTTAGAGCGGTCCTTCGCTGGACTGAGTTTTATAAGCATGAATCATGCGGAAAATGCACCCCATGTCGTGAGGGCACCTGGTGGTTAGTTCAAATCCTCAAAGATCTTGATGCAGGAAAAGGCGAGCAAGCAGATCTTGAGAAATTACTTGATCTCTGCGACAACATTGCTGGCCGTTCATTCTGCGCGCTCGCTGATGGCGCAGCAAGTCCAATCATCTCCTCCATCAAATATTTCCGTGAAGAGTATTTAGAGCATTTGAGAATTGGTGGATCACCTTTTAACCCTGCTGCATCATCACTTCTTACATCAGATGGGGTGAAGGTATGAGTACTCAAGAGATTGCAACAGAGACAGCGGTAGAAATGATTACTCTAACTATCGATGGTTTTGAAGTTAGCGTTCCAAAGGGAACTTTAGTTATTAGAGCTGCGGAGAAATTAGGAATTCAGATTCCACGTTTCTGCGATCACCCACTCCTTGATCCTGTTGGAGCATGCCGCCAATGTTTAGTTGAGATTGAAGTTAATGGAAGAAAGTTTCCAAAACCACAGGCCTCTTGCACCATTCCAGTTGAGCCAGGAATGATTGTTAATACTCAACTCACCTCAGCTGTTGCTGATAAGGCGCAACAAGGTGTTATGGAGTTATTACTGATTAACCACCCACTTGATTGTCCAGTCTGCGATAAGGGCGGCGAGTGCCCCCTGCAGAATCAAGCGATGAGTAATGGCCGCGAAGAATCAAGGTTTGAAGGAACAAAGAGAACCTTTGAAAAGCCAATCAATATTTCCTCGCAAGTTCTTCTCGATCGTGAACGCTGCATTCTCTGCGCTCGCTGCACTAGGTTTTCTGAACAGATTGCGGGAGATCCATTTATTACTCTCAATGAGCGAGGCGCACTTCAACAAGTTGGCATCTATGAGAAAGAGCCATTTGAGTCTTACTTCTCAGGAAATACAGTTCAAATCTGCCCTGTGGGAGCGCTTACCGGAGCTTCATATCGCTTCCGAGCCCGTCCATTTGATCTGATTTCAACTCCTTCTGCCTGCGAACACTGCGCATCGGGATGCGATATGAGAACCGATGTTCGTCGCGGAAAAACGCTACGCCGTCTTGCCGGAGATGATGCGGCAGTTAATGAAGAGTGGAACTGCGATAAGGGGCGCTGGGCATTTAAATATGTAAACGCTAAAGATCGCATTACTACTCCACTAATTAGAGATGAGAGCGGTCAATTAAGAGAGGCTTCATGGCCAGAGGCTCTAGCGCTTGCAGCAAAAGGATTAAAGGAGAATCGCTCTGCAGTATTAGTTGGAGGAAGAGCAACCCTTGAAGATGCCTATGGATATTCCAAGTTTGCTCGCATCGCCCTTAATACAAACGATATAGATTTTCGCTCAAGAGCGACATCAAAGGAAGAGAAGAACTTCTTAGCCTCACATGTTGTGGGAACTCAAGTTAATTACAAAGACCTTGATAGAGCAGATCATGTTCTTCTTCTTGGCTTTGAAGCTGAGGAAGAATCACCAATTGTCTTCCTTCGCCTCTATAAGCAGGTCAAAAAACGGGAATTGAAAATTACAGCTGTTGCTCCTTTTACATCACGTGGAAATAAGAAATTGAAAGCAGAGCTGATATCAACCCAAGCTGGCAGTGAAGCTTCTGCGATATCAAAGATTTCGAATCTTTCTAAAAAATCAGTAATCCTTATTGGAGAGCGTCTCTCTGAGAGCTCTGGCGCAATCTCTGCTGCAGTGGCTCTTGCTACAAATAGCGGAGCAAAACTTGCCTGGATACCAAGAAGAGCTGGCGAGCGAGGAGCACTTGAAGCTGGAGCGCTATCTAATCTTCTTCCAGGCGCAAGGCCGGTTAGCGATAGCGCTGCAAGGGTAGATCTTCAAGCTGCATGGGGCGTTTCAAGCCTTCCAAGTAATCCTGGCCTTGATAGCGATGAAATCATTAAAGAGGTAGAAAAAGGCAATATTGGCGCTCTTTTAGTTGGCGGCGTTGATCCCCTAGATATCTCACCTGATTACCAAGCAATAATGGAGAAAGCTTTTATCGTTTCACTTGAAATTCGCCAGAGCGCAGTAACCCAGATTGCAGATGTTGTCCTTCCAGTTGCAGCAGTTGTCGAAAAGAGCGGAACCTTTATAAATTGGGAATCCAGAGCAAGATTCTTTGAAGCAGCTGTACCTGAATCTTTAACCAGAAGTGATGTGAGAATCCTTTCAATGCTTGCAGATGAGATGGGCTCTAGCATTAATCTTCCAACCGTTAGCTCTGCAAGAGATGAATTTAACTCACTCGGCACTTGGCATAACCGTGAGAGCTTTACTCCAGTAAGTGGTGAATCAACAAAGATTGCTAACGGCAAAGCAAATCTATGCTCTTGGAGATTGCTTCTTGATGCTGGATCTTTGCAAGATGGCGAAAATAACCTGGCGGGGACAGCCCATCCATCGGTTGCAATTATTTCTAAGAGCCGCGCAGATTCTCTAGGCGTTACAAATGGAGATCAAATAAAGATTTCAACGCCGCGAGGTGAGATCACACTTGCTTGCCAGATTGATTCAATCGATGAGGAATCTGTATGGGTGCCTCGCAATAGCATCAATAGCAAGGTAATTGAAAGCCTTGGTATTACATCAGGTGAGGTATCGGTGGTGAGAGCATGAATAATGCATCGATAATTCTTGATGATCCAACCTGGATAATCGTTGCTAAAGGCGTACTTGTATTTGCTCTCTGCGTTCTATTAACACTTCTCTCAGTTTGGGGCGAGAGACGCATTGTTGCTCGCATGCAGATGCGTATGGGACCAAATCGAGTTGGTCCATTTGGTTTGATTCAAGCTTTAGCAGATGGTGTAAAACTAGCTTTGAAAGAGGACATCATTCCGGCAGCAGCAGATCGCGCTGTATTTGTCCTAGCCCCAATTATCAGCGTCACTACCTGCTTTATGGCCTTTGCAGTTATTCCCCTCACCGGCGAGGTTAACTTCTTTGGCGAGCAGACGATTATGCAATTAACTGATCTGCCAGTTGGGGTCCTATATGTCCTAGCGACAGCATCAATTGGGGTTTATGGAATTGTGCTCGGTGGTTGGTCATCAGGCTCTACATATCCATTACTTGGTGGGTTGCGCTCTAGCGCTCAAGTTATTTCCTATGAAATCGCTATGGGACTTTCATTTGTTGGTGTCTTTATCTATGCCGGATCAATGTCAACTGGCGACATCATCGCCTCGCAATCAACGTGGTGGAATGTTGTTGTTCTTTTCCCTTCATTTGCAATTTATGTCATTTCTATGGTTGGTGAGACAAATCGTGCGCCATTTGATTTAGCTGAAGCAGAAGGTGAGTTAGTTGGTGGTTTCCATACCGAGTATTCATCGCTGAAGTTTGCACTCTTCTTCTTAGCTGAATATGTAAACATCATTGCAGTCTCTGCTCTTGCAACCACGCTATTTTTAGGAGGGCCAAGTGCTCCTCCAGGGCTTGGCTTTACATCAGCTTGGTTTGGTGGCTGGTTTAGCTTTATCTGGTTCTTCTTAAAAGTTTTAGCATTCTTCTTCTTCTTTGTCTGGCTACGAGGAACGCTGCCAAGATTGCGTTATGACCAATTCATGAAATTTGGTTGGAAAGTATTAATCCCAGTAAATATTGCCTGGATTTTAGTTGTTGCCACACTTCGCCTACTAACACAGCAAGGCGCTTCACAATTTGTTATTGCAGGATTTACTGGGGCAGTGGTCTTGGCAGTTCTAGGTGCGATGACAATCTATGATCGTTCAAAGATAAAGACTGAAGAGCGAGCCAATCAGGTAGAGCCAATGCCTGAACCATCATTTCCAGTCCCAGCCCTTCCAACATCTCTAGCTTTAAAAGAAAAGGAGGGCAATTAAATGAGTGAATTTCACTTAGAACCAAAGCCTTCAGGGGCGATCCAAAGGGCAGCTGAACAATCAGTTCCTGTCACTGGAACTGAGCCCTCTGGCTTTTTCACCCAATTAAAAGGCTTCTGGGTCACCTTCAGCACGATGTTTAAAAAACCTAACACAATTGAATATCCTGAAGTCAAACCTGAAGTTGCTCCGCGCTTTCATGGTCGCCATCAATTAAATCGCTATGAAGATGGACTTGAAAAATGCATTGGTTGTGAGCTCTGTGCTTGGGCTTGTCCTGCAGATGCAATCTATGTTGAAGGAGAAAACAACACCGAAGGTAATCAAATCTCCCCTGGCGAGCGACATGCCAAGGTTTATCAGATCAATTACCTGCGCTGTATTTTCTGTGGTCTATGTATTGAAGCTTGTCCAACAAGAGCGCTGACTATGACAAATGAATATGAGATTGCTGATGACTCACGTGAGAAATTAATCTGGGAGAAGGAAGATTTACTCGCCCCACTGCGCGCTGGAATGTTGATGCCACCGCATCCGATGTATCCAGAGTCTGATCATCACAATTATTACCGTAACGAAATTAAAGAGTCACATCCATCACAAGATACAAAGGCAGGTGGAGAGAAGTAATGAGCGGTGAATCAGCTCTATTCTGGGTACTAGCACCTCTTGCAGTTCTGGCATCGGTTGCTATGTTATTTATGAAAAAGGCTGTTCACTCTGCAATTCTGCTTGCTTGGGTGATGATTACCTTGGCTATTTTCTATATTGCTCTTGATGCACCATTTCTTGGAATTGTTCAGATTGTGGTCTACACCGGAGCAGTAATGATGCTCTTCTTATTTATCTTGATGTTAGTTGGAGTGGATTCATCAGACTCGCTAGTTGAAAAGATTAAAGGGATTCGCTCTGTTGCAATCTTTACAGCTCTAGCCTTTTCACTAACTCTTATTACCTTCATCGCTCGCGCAGAGCTAGGAAGGCCGAGCGTTGGCTTAGATGAAGCCAATAGCGGTGGAAATGTAGAGGGCTTGGCTCAGTACCTATTTAGCGATTATGTATGGGCTTTTGAGGTCATTTCAGCCCTTCTCATTACCGCAGCCCTTGGCGCAATGGTTCTTGCTCACTCAGAGAAGAGCGATGTTGCTAGAACTTCTCAAAAATCAAGATCTATTGCTCGCTTTCGTGGAAAATCAATTGCAACTGCAGCAGGTCTTCCAGGCTCTGGCGTTTATGCCAGAAATAACGCGATAGATCTTCCAGCGCTACTGCCAGATGGAAAACCATCTGATCTTTCAATTGCAGAAGTTCTCCATCGCAGAGGCGATGTAGCTGAGTCCAAGAGCTATGAATTAGAGGGATTGCCAAAGATTGATGATCAGGGCAACAAGTAATGAATCCAACTAATTATCTCTATCTCTCAGCAATCCTATTTTCAATAGGAGCTGTTGGGGTTATTGTTCGAAAGAATGCAATCGTTGTATTCATGTGTATTGAACTTATGCTCAATGCGGCCAATCTAGCCTTTGTTACCTTTGCCAAGATTAATGGAAATCTAGAAGGCCAAGTGATGGCATTTTTCACCATGGTTGTAGCGGCATGTGAAGTTGTCGTGGGCCTTGCAATTATCGTGACAATATTCCGTTCTCGTCGATCTGCATCCGTTGATGATGCAAGTTTGTTGAGTCGATAAATGACTTCAGAGAACTTAGTCTATTTAATCGCTCTGCCGCTTTTTAGCTCAGCGCTTTTGATGCTACTTGGTCGAAAAGCTGATAAGTGGGGGCATATATTCGCAACATTGATTTCAGCAAGCACCTTTGTAATTGGCGCAATGGAATTTTTCGCAATGATAGATCGCCCAGAGGCATCAAGGGCTGTAACTCAGAAGCTATTTACCTGGATCTCAGTTGGCACATTTAATGTTGATGCTGGCCTACTTCTTGATCAACTATCAATCGCCTTTGTTCTACTTATTACCGGAGTTGGAACTCTCATTCACGTTTACTCCATTGCCTATATGTCCCATGACAAGGATAGAAGGCGCTTTTTCGCATATTTAAACTTCTTTATCGCAGCAATGCTCCTACTGGTTCTTGGTGATTCCTACCTAAATCTCTATGTGGGCTGGGAGGGCGTAGGCCTTGCCTCCTACCTTCTTATCGGTTTCTGGAACCAGAAACCTGAGTATGCAACAGCTGCAAAGAAAGCATTTGTTGCAAACCGCGTTGGTGACTTTGGATTATCGGTTGCAGTAATGATTGCCTTTGCTAACTTTGGCGCAGTTTCATTTATTGGAATTGAAGAAAAAGTGGGCGGAGCAAGTGAAACCGCTCTTACCGCAATGGGTCTGATGCTATTACTAGCAGCGGTTGGTAAATCGGCTCAGTTCCCACTTCAAGCTTGGCTTGGAGATGCGATGGCTGGCCCAACGCCAGTCTCAGCCTTAATCCATGCAGCAACAATGGTAACTGCTGGAGTTTATTTAATTACTCGATCTAACTTCATCTTTGATAACGCGCCAACAGCGCAGTTAGCGGTAGTAATAGTTGGAACTATTACCTTACTCTTCGGCGCAATCATCGGTATGGCAAAAGATGACATTAAGAAGGCACTTGCCGCCTCAACCATGTCACAAATTGGATACATGATCATGGCCTCAGGATTTGGTCCTGCCGGATATGCATTTGCAATCATGCATCTACTCACTCATGGTTTCTTCAAAGCTGGAATGTTCTTAGGTGCCGGCTCAGTGATGCATGGAATGAATGATGAAGTAAATATGCGACGCTATGGCGGGCTTGCTAAATTCATGCCAATTACATCAATTACTTTTGGTCTTGGATATTTAGCAATTATTGGAGTTCCACCATTTGCAGGGTTTTATTCAAAAGATAAAATTATTGAAACAGCATTTAATGCTGGCGGTCTTCAAGGGGTTCTCTTTGGTTCTGCAGCTCTATTGGGAGCGGTGATTACAGCCTTTTATATGACTCGCCTAATGCTCATGACTTTCTTTGGTAATAAGCGCTGGGCGCAAGGAAGCGAGCCTCATGAATCACCATTTTTGATGTGGGCCCCGATGGCGGTTTTGGCTGTCGGATCAGTCGCCTCTGGCTACCTTCTCTATAGCGGCAAGGCCATTGTTAAGTGGCTAGCACCAGTTGTTGATAAGAATCAACATGAACATACAGAATTTCTACCTCCAATTGTTGTCACAACCCTTGCAGTAGTCGCTGTGATAATTGGAGTATCAATTGCATTTATTAAATATCGTGGCGACTTATCAGAGAGCGCTCCAAGTGAGGTAAGTATCTTCACCCGCGTTATTCGCAGAGATCTTCTCCAAGATGATGCAAACGAATTTCTATTTATGCGCCCTGGCCAGAAATTAACCCAGCTACTAGTTAAGACCGATGAAAGCGTCATTGATGGAGCAGTTCGGGCCGTTGGATCTAGCGCGCTAGGAAGTGCTAGAGGAATGCGTAAGCTTCAAACTGGATATGTGAGAAATTATGCTCTGCTAATTCTTATTGGAGCACTTGTTGCTCTCCTTGCTGCTTTGGCGGTGACCATATGAACCTTTTAACTAGTATGGGATTACTACCTCTAATTGGCGCTGGTTTAATTGCTCTCCTACCTGTAAGTAATGCAAAGCTAATTAAACAAGGCGCTCTACTTGTTTCAGTCTTAGTTGCAGCCCTTGGAATTACGATGACAATTGGATTTGATAGAGGCGTTACAGGCTTTCAATATGTTGAGAGATATTCATGGATTCCATCCCTTGGAATCAGCTATCAACTTGGAATTGATGGAATATCACTAATTCTGATTTTGCTATCGGTTCTATTAGTTCCGATTGTGATCCTAGCTGGATGGAATGAATCAGAGGGTGGTCGATTTAGCGTTAAGACTTTCTATGTTCTGATACTCGTTCTTGAAACGATGATGATTGGCGTCTTTGCAGCAACAGATCTATTCCTCTTTTATGTCTTCTTTGAAGCGATGTTAGTCCCGGTCTACTTCCTGATTGGCGGTTATGGCAGCGGGGCAAGACAAGCTGCAGCGGTTAAGTTCTTGCTTTATAGCCTCTTTGGCGGCCTTTTAATGCTTGCTTCAATCATTGGAATATTTGTGATTTCTGGAAATCAAATAGGTAGGACTTTTGATATCACTGCGCTCTCAACTCTTGAGATAGATACAACGACTCAGAATTTCTTATTCCTTGGATTCTTTATCGCCTTTGCTATTAAAGCACCGCTCTGGCCACTTCATACCTGGCTTCCAGATGCAGCAAAGTCAGCAACTCCTGGAACTTCAGTCCTTCTTCTTGGCGTGCTGGATAAGGTTGGAACTTTTGGAATGATTCGCTACTGCGTTGAGCTATTTCCCGAGGCATCAAGAACCTTTACTCCTCTGATAATTACTCTAGCTGTGATTTCAATACTCTATGGCGCATTTCTTGCAATTGGTCAGAAGGATATTAAGTCGCTCATTGCCTTTACATCTATTTCTCACTTTGGCTTTATCACTCTAGGTATCTTTGCAATGACGACTCAATCAAACTCTGGAGCAACGCTCTACATGTTTAATCACGGCATCTCAACTGCAGCTCTCTTCTTAACTGCTGGTTGGATGATCTCTCGTCGCGGCTCTTCAACAATTGCCGACTTTGGGGGCTTGCAGAGAGTTACTCCAATTCTTGCCTGGTCATTCTTTATTGCTGGCTTGTCATCTCTAGCGCTACCAGGACTATCAAGCTTTGTTAGTGAATTCTTAGTCTTGGTCGGTACCTATACTCGCTATCCAGTAGCTGCAGTCATTGCTACCTTTGGAATCATTCTGGCAGCCCTCTATATTTTAATTCCTGTGCAGAAAGCTCTTCATGGTCCAACTACTGCTGGAAATGAGAATCTTCCAGATCTTAATAAGCGTGAGATTGCGGCAATTGCTCCAGTTATTGCGCTAATTATCGCTCTTGGCTTTTATCCTAAGCCAGCCCTTGAAATTATCAATCCTGCTGCCCAAGTAACAATTACTAAGGCGGGCTATAGCGATCCGCAGCCCCTTGTAGGAGGCGATAAATAATGGGTTTTCAATCACCGGCTCTGGAATATGGCGCTTTAGCGCCAATGCTAATTATCTTTGGCGCTGCAATTATCGGAGTAATTGTTGAAGCTTTTGCAGCAGCTAGGCTGCGAGCTCCAATACAACTAGCAATATCACTAGGCGCTGTTGTCTTAAGCCTTTCTCAAGTTTGGCGCCTTCGCGGCAGCGCTACAACAACTGCTGCTGTTAATTCTGTAGTAATTGATGGACCAGTATTATTTATGCAAGGAACAATTTTAATTCTCTCACTCTTTGCATTCTTTCTAATTGCAGATATCGATGCCTTTGCCGCTCAAGCCTCTGCTGTGCCAGGTTCTAATGAAGAAGCAAAAGCTCTTCAATCTGGAAAGATTCAAACCGAGGTCTATCCCCTAACCCTCTTTGCAGTTGGCGGCATGATGTTATTCCCAGCTGCTAATGATTTAATCACTTTGTTTGTTGCTCTAGAAGTTCTCTCGCTACCACTTTATTTAATGGCAGGACTTTCACGTAGACGTAGACTCTTATCCCAAGAGGCAGCACTTAAATACTTCTTGCTAGGGGCATATTCATCTGCCTTCTTCCTATTTGGGGCAGCTTTTCTCTATGGATTTGCAGGAGATGTCTCTCTTGCAGGAATTAGAAGCGCTGTTTCAGGTGGTCCAGGAAATGATGTCTTCCTAATTATTGGCATGGTCTCACTTAGCGTTGGTCTACTATTTAAAGTTGGCGCTGCTCCATTTCATGCCTGGACTCCAGATGTTTATCAAGGCGCGCCAACACCAATTACTGCCTTTATGGCAGCGGCAACAAAGGTTGCAGCATTTGGCGCGATGCTTCGAATTTTCTATGTCTCACTTGGCGGGGCGGTCTATAGCTGGAAGCCGATCTTTACTGCAGTTGCAATTCTGACGATGGTTGTTGGTTCAGTTATCGCTATTGCCCAGAGAGATATCAAGCGAATGTTGGCCTATTCCTCAATAGCCCACGCTGGTTTTCTACTCACCGGAGTTATCGCTCTCAATCAAGAGGGTCTAAAGGCATCACTCTTCTATTTAGCTAGCTATGGAATTGCAACTATCGGCGCTTTTGCCATTGTGACTCTAGTCAGAGATTCATCTGGCGAAGTTGGAGATCTAAACCGCTGGGTGGGACTTGCTAAACGCTCTCCAGCTATGGCTTTAATCTTCTCACTATTTCTTCTCTCCTTTGCCGGAATTCCACTAACCGCTGGCTTTATTGGAAAATTCACAATCTTTACCGCCGCCTATGAAAGTGGAAATATTGCAGTAGTAGTTGCAGGTGTTTTATCAAGTGCTGTCGCTGCCTTCTTCTACATAAGAGTTATTGTCATGATTTTCTTTACAGATCCAGAAGAAGATACTGTGACTGTGACAATTCCATCTCTTTATACCAACTTAACAATCTGGATTGCAGCTATTGCAACTCTAGCGCTAGGAATATTTCCTGCGCCATTTCTTGATTTCATCGCAACCTTTGCAACCTTCACACGTTAATTATGGCTAGCCTAGGAATTGCCAATCTCGATAAAGATCTTGAAAGAGAGCTAATAGCTGGCCTTGATAAAGTCGAAGCGCTATTAAGTAGCCATATCCAAGGAGATTACCCGTTACTAATTGAAACCTCTCGTCATTTAGTTGAAGCAGGAGGGAAACGCTTTCGCCCTCTAATTACTCTTCTTGCCTCTCACTTTGGCAAGGGACAGAGCGATCAAGTGATTGCAGCTGCAGTTGTCTGTGAGCTCACACATGTAGCAACCCTCTATCACGATGATGTAATGGATGAAGCTAAATTAAGACGCGGGGTAAGTAGCGCTAATAGTCGTTGGAGTAACACTGTTGCAATTCTCACCGGAGATTACCTCTTCTCAAAAGCCTCAGATCTACTGGCAGATTTAGGGCCAGAGGCGGTTCGCCTACAGGCAAAGACCTTTGAAAGGCTTGTTATTGGCCAGATTCAAGAGACTCAAGGAGCAAAGAGCGGAGATGATGCACTTAAGCATTATCTTCAAGTTGTCTCAGATAAGACGGGATCTCTAATCGCAACTAGCGCTCGATTTGGAGCGATGCTCTCAGGAGCTGATAGAGAGATAGTTGAAACGCTAACTAAATTTGGAGAAAAAATTGGCATTGCCTTTCAATTAGCTGACGATGTAATTGATATCAGCAGCGATGCATCTCAATCAGGCAAAGTTCCAGGAACAGATCTAAAAGAGGGAATACCAACCCTTGTCACTCTTCAGATCATTAGTTCTAATCTAGAGGAAGATAAAGAGCTAAGACAATTACTACAGAGCCCACTACCTGAAGAGAAAATTGCGGATGTACTTATCAAGCTTCGCCAGCACAGGGCGCTTAAGGATGCAAAGAGCTATCTTCACAACTTATCGCTAGAAGCTAAGCAACTCTTACAACCACTCCCAGCAATACCTGCTCGAAGCGCCCTAGAGAGCCTTTGCGATGCCGTCATCGAGCGGACGGCTTGATCGATATAGATCTCTGCTTAATACAGCTAGAGCCAGCCAGATAAAAGCAAATCCAATTACTTTAGTCATCGATATATCTTCATCATTTATAAAAATACCGATAAAGAACATAATTGTTGGAGTTATATACTGCAAGAGTCCAACAGTACTAAGCGGCAATCTTGTAGTTGATCCATTAAATAGCAGAAGCGGAATAACAGTTGCTGCGCCAGCTCCAAAGAGCAGTATGGAGATGGTCCATGTTGAACCAAATTCAGCGCTGCCATTACCTTGGATAATAAGAAGAAAGACTAAGTTGGGCAGAAAAGCAAAGAGTGTCTCTAAAGATAAAGTCTCAAGAGCTCCAAGATTTAACGACTTTTTAATCAAGCTATAACTTCCCCAGGAGATTGCCAAAACCAGTGCAATCCAAGGAAGTGAGCCATATCCAAGGGTAAGAATCACTACTCCTGCTGCGGCCAGAGCCACAGCGATCCATTGCGCTGGCCTTAATTTCTCACGAAGCAAGAGAACTCCGAAGGTGACGTTAATCAGCGGAGTTATGTAGTAACCAAGTGCTGCCTCAATCACTCGATTAACAGTTACTGACCAGATGTAAACTCCCCAATTAATTGTCAATAAACCTGAGGCTAAAAATAAGAGAGAGAAAGTGCGCGAGGAACGGACCATCTCATATGCGCTCTTTAATTGTTTTCTTAAAGCAAGGAGTGAAACACAGATAAGAAGTGACCAGATTCCACGGTGAGCCAAAATTTCATAGGCGCCAGCTTCTTCAACTAACTTCCAATAAAGGGGTAGTAGCCCCCAGATGATGTAGGCAGAGACACCAAAAAGTAGACCCTTATTAACTTTGGTCATCGATAGTTGGTGAACTGAACAGCAAAGTCCAGTTTAGCTCCCTTAATTAGCGCAATAGCGCTCTGCAAATCATCTCGGCTCTTACTTGAGACTCTAAGTTCTTCTCCTTGAATCTGCGCTCTAACAGATTTAGGCCCCTCATCTTTTAATAGCTTTGTGATCTTCTTAGCATTTTCCTGCGAGATTCCCTCTTTTACGGTGCAGAAGATTCGAAAAACTTTGCCGCTCTGAGCTGGCTCTGCAATATCAAGATGCTTTAGCGATACTGCCCTTTTAATCATCTTCTCTTTTAAAACATCAAGGGCCGCTTTTACTCGCTCTTCAGTTTCAGCCTCAACCAAGATCTTTTCGCCAGACATTTCAATCTTTACTCCGGTGTTTTTGAAATCAAAGCGGGTGGCAACCTCACGCGCAGCTTGGTTTAGAGCGTTATCTAGCTCCATCCGATCAACTTTGGAAACGACATCAAAACTGCTATCAGCCATGGCCCTACCGTATCGCGTGAGGATTTTGAGCGAGAAATCGCTGGTTATTTGAGGCCCAGCTGACCTATTAGAATTAGAGCCTTCTCGGATTCAGCGTTGTATGCGAGGTAATCGGAGAGTTCTAGCCCAATAAACAGCTCTTAAGGAGTATCGATGAATAACGAAATGTTTGCCCAAGTTAAATCTGGCAAAGGCTTTATTGCAGCCCTTGATCAATCAGGTGGCAGCACGCCAAAGACCCTAGCGCTATATGGCGTTACCGAGTCTGCATACTCCAATGAAGCTGAGATGTTTGATCGCATGCATGAGATGCGCTCACGTCTAATCAAGTCGCCAGTATTTAATGGCGAGCGTGTGATTGGCGCAATTCTTTTTGAAATGACTATGGAGCGCACCATTGATGGCATGGGCTCTGCTGAATTCTTATGGAATAAGAAGAAAGTTGTTCCATTTCTCAAAGTTGATAACGGCCTTGCTGATGAAGCAAATGATGTCCAACTCATGAAGCCAATTCCAGAACTTGGCGCAAGAATTGCCGCTGCAAATAAGCATGGAGTCTTTGGCACCAAGATGCGCTCGGTGATTAACATGGCAAACCCATCAGGAATTGATGAAGTTGTTAAGCAGCAATTTGAAGTTGGTAAGGAGATTATCGCAGGCGGCCTTGTTCCAATCATTGAGCCTGAGGTAAATATCAAGAGCGCAGAGAAGGCAGAAGCAGAAGAAATTCTAAAGAAGCAATTAATAGAGCAAGCAAATAGCCTAAGCGGCGATCAAAACATCATGCTCAAGCTCTCTCTTCCAACAAAGGCCAATCTCTATAAAGAGCTAGTAGATCACCCTCGCGTTGTTAGAGTTGTTGCTCTCTCTGGTGGATATTCAAGAGAGGTTGCTAATCAAATGCTCTCTGAAAATACTGGCGTTATTGCCTCTTTCTCAAGGGCGCTAGCTGAGGGGTTAAGCGCTCAACAAAGCGATACTGATTTTGATGCGATGCTCAATGGAACAATTCAGAGCATTTATGAGGCCTCAATCAAGTAATAATTAGTAATTTGTGAGCGCGAGGGTGAGTTGCTAGCCTTGCGCAAACAAGTACTAAATGGTGGGTTGCCCGAGTGGCCAATGGGAGCGGACTGTAAATCCGCCGGCTTAGCCTTCAGTGGTTCAAATCCACTACCCACCACAAGTGCTCTTAGTTCATAGCCCATTTCACGGTGATAGAGATAGAGACTTCCTCTTCACCAAGATCAATTACAGGAGTTGAGGCATCCTCTGCCTTAGCAACTCCAAGCATTGGAAATGAATATGAAGGAGCAGAGTTTTCTTGTAGTGAAATAACTTTGCCCAATGAGGCTCCAAGAAGCTTGGCATAGGAAGAGGCTTTAGATTTCGCATCAGCAACTGCAGCAGCTCTTGCTTCCTGCATTGCTGCAGAGCCCTTAGAGATAAATGGAGCAATTCCATTAATTGCAACGCTTTCACTGCCTGCGCTTACAACTGATTCAATTACTTTTCCAGCGCTCTCTGCTTTGCGGATAATTACAGTAAATGATTGAGTAGCTCGATAACCAATAATTTCTGAGCCTTTATCTTGAGTGTAGTTATATTCTGGATAGACCGAGAGGTTTGAACTCTTAATATCTTTACTAGCAATTGCCTCTGACTTTAGCGCTGCTCTAACACCAGATGCTGCCTTTGATGCACCAGATAGCGCGCTTGCGCTCTTATCGCTAAGTGAGGTGACGCTTAGATAGAGGCGCACTGCATCAGGAATGACACTTACTGTTCCTACTCCAGATACTGTTATATGGCGATTGGATTCAGCTCCTTGAGCTGGATAGATCCAGAGCGCGCCTAGAACAAATAGAGCTGTTATTGCTGCGGTAATTCGATTCACTTTTCTCATAAGCCTAAGATACCTGCTATGGCAACCATTATTTCTCAATGCTCACTAAACGTTTTACGCCAAAGCGCTGAGAAGTTAATACAAGGAAATCTAGTTGCCTTCCCCACTGAAACTGTCTATGGCATCGGAGCTGATGCGATGAATAAAGATGCGGTTGCCAGGATGTATCAGGTGAAAAATAGACCTACCAGCCACCCGGTAATTGTTCATATCGCAGAGCTAAATGATGTTGATTATTGGGCAAAAGATGTTCCAGAGTATGCAATAAATCTAATGAGAGATTTCTGGCCAGGTCCAATGACTCTGCTTCTTAAGAGACGAGAAGTTGCTGGCGACTTTTTAACTGGAGCTCAAGAAATTGTTGGTTTAAGAATTCCAGCAAATAGCTTGGCGCTAGGGCTACTAAATGAATTTAAAGCAGTTGGTGGAAAGGGAATTGCTGCTCCAAGTGCCAATCGCTATGGCGCAGTCTCGCCAACAACTGCCGAGGCTGTTAGCCAGGAGTTAAGCGAGTATCTCTTGCCAGATGATCAGATACTTGATGGAGGGCCTTGTTTAGTTGGAGTTGAGTCAACAATTATTGATTGCAGTAGCGATAACCCAATGATCCTTCGCCCCGGCTCAGTTAGCGCAGAGATGATTGAGGAGAGCACGGGGATAATTCTTTCTGAAGCTGGTGAAAAAAAGATTCGAACCTCTGGTTCAGATAAGCAGCACTATGCGCCAAAGGCAAAAGTAATTATTGATGGCCAAAGCCAGAGCGGCGAAGGGTTAATTGCAATGAGCGATGTGGCTACCCCAGAAGGTGTTATTCGCTTGGCAGAGCCGAAAAGTATTGAAGAGTATGCCAGGGCGTTATATGCAGCTCTTCGTCAAGGAGATAGCCAGAACTTAGAGTCGATAAGAATCATTCCACCAAATGGCCAAGGCCTTGCAGTTGCAATCCGTGATCGAATTAATAGAGCAGCAGCAATATAGTTTTAAGAGATACTCTTTAGCGTCTAACGCTATATTTTAGAAACTCTCTACCACTGGGTCGTATTGCCCTTGCTATCTCTAGGCAGTCACCTCGCTTATTAAAGGCTCTTCGTTGAATTTCAAGCGCTGGCGTTCCTGCCAAAACGGACAATTTTGTGGAGATTTCATCTCCAATAAGTAGCGATGAAATTTCTTCATCAGCGCTTTCCACAACTTGTCCATAATTATCTGAAAGAAGTTTGTATAAAGACCCTGAGAGAGGTTCCTTATCAAGACCAGGAGCAAATCTTGCTTTGACATATGAAACTTCCCATGAGAGAGCTACTTTTTTAGTTGTTCGGACTCTTTCGATTCGATATGAAGGCTCATTAATCCTTGCCCAAGTTGTATCTATCATTTCAGGACTCTCGATCAACCTGACATCCAATACTGTGGTCTTATATTCAATTCCTCTTAAAGTAAGATCTTCACTGAAAGACCTAAGGCTATGGTTATGAGTTTCGCGCGGTGGCGCCACAAATGTGCCAGAACCTTGTCTACGATAAATAAAACCAGAACGCTCTAGGATTTTTAGAGCTTTTTGAATAGTCACGCGAGAAACACCAAAGTGTTCAGCCATTTGCCTCTCAGTGGGAATTACCTCGTGGATCGCAAGCTCTGAAAGGTCAGCGCGAATCAATTCTGAGATGCGGACAGGCTTGAGGAACTCCTCCTTGGCCAAAGCCCCCACCCCCTTTTTCTCCCCTTTTTAAGGGAGGAGATACCGATTCCATAACAAATGAAAGAAAAGCCGGTCAGATACTAGCATTTTGGCCAGAATTGGACTAGACCAACCTACTAAGAACCTGTTGGAATTGCCAGCAGGTAGCTATATACGGGAGGTCCCTCATGCGCATTACGCGCAAAAAAGTTATCGCCATAATCTCTTCGATGGCACTTATCAGCTCGCTATTTCTTGGCGCGAGCTCAGCAAACGCTTCTGTCAAGGCGAAAGGCACTGTTACGGTATGGATTCAGGGTGATGCCAAATCATGGCCAGCTGCAATCGATCGTGCTAACAGAATGTTTAATTCAAAATATCCCAATGTCAAAGTTGATATTCAATATCAGACTTGGGGCGATTCATTGAAGAAACTTGATGCAGCTCTTGTCGCTGGAAATACGCCAGATGTATTTGAGTTTGGTAATACTCAAGTTCTCAAGTATTCAGCTGCGGGTGCCCTTAAGGATATAAGCAGCTCAAAGAGTCGATTTGCATACAGCACTAACTGGCTCAAAGGCCTAGAAGAAGCTGGAAGTTATGACGGCAAATTATATGCAGTTCCTTACTATGCTGGATCACGCGCAGTTATGTACCGCACTGATCTATTCACTTCCTTAAAAATCAAAGCCCCAAGAACTTACGAGCAATTTACTGCAGCTGCAGATAAATTGATGGCAGCAAATTCTTCTAACTCGAAGTTCTCTGCTGTCTACATGCCAGGTAAGTACTGGTATGCAGCAATGGGCTTTGTCTATGACTCAAAGGGAGCAATTGCAGTTCAGGAAGCTGGAAAGTGGAAAGGCTCACTAGATTCAGCAGCTTCTATTGAAGGATTAACTCGCTGGAAAAATATTGTTGACAAGTACTCCAAAGCCGACAAGTCTGGCGATGAGGGTGGTCAATGGGAGGTCTTCGCAGGCGGAAACGTTGCGATGAGCTACTCAAATGGATGGGAAACATGCTGTATTGCTCCTCAAAAGGGCGCTTTCTTCCCAATGCCTTCAATTCGTGCTGGTGAGTACATGCCAGCATTCCTTGGTGGATCAAATCTTGGTGTTCCAGCAAAGTCAAAAAATCCTGACTGGGGCGTTCATTGGATTAAGTCATTCACCTCTGGCCAAGCAATGCGAGAGATTGTCAAAGCCGGCAATCTTCCAAATAACACCAGCATGTTAACCCTAGTTAAGGGTGGAAATAAACAGGTTGCTAAGGGTGCTAACTCAACCTGGTTCGTTCCTGCAGCAGAGAAGTGGGTAAATGTTGAGAATGCAAACGTTCTTCAAACTATGCTCTCTGATATCGCAACAGGAAAGAAGACAGTTGCAGAAGCAGCCAAAGATGCATCTGCGGAGATCACCAAACTGCTGAACTAGCAGTAAAAAACTCCTAACGAGGTATGAGGAGAGTGGTAGCGTCGAGGGCGCTCCACTCTCCACTCATTTATTGGGAAGTAGGTTTGAGATTTTATGTCTAGCGCAACAAAATTAAGACTAGGGCCAAAAAAGAATGTATGGCCCTATCTCTTAATCACTCCTGCTCTGGCTGTGATTCTTCTCATCTTAGGCTTCCCAGTATTTCGACTTATAACTCTAAGTTTTCAGCAATTTGGCCTTGCAGAAATTGTCTCTGGAATTCCAACTTGGGTTGGCTTTGATAACTTTCAAGCACTGCTAAAAGACCCAGAGTTCTGGATAGTCTTGCGCAGAACATTTATTTTCACATTTGCCATGGTTGCTGCTTCAATAGTAATCGGTGCTTGGTTAGCTCATTTGATGCTTCGAATGAACACCATACTTCGATGGCTCTTAAATACCACCCTAATTCTGGTCTGGGCAATACCTGCTCTAGTTGGTATTTCAATTTGGAAGTGGATGTTTTCCTTTGAATTTAGCATCATCACTTCAACTATCAATCGTCTAGGTTTTGATTTTGCCCAACGTAATTGGTTCACCAATACCTTCTCAGGATTTTCAATCATTGGAGGAGTTGTAGTTTGGGGCGCTATCCCATTTATAACAATCAGCATTTATGCGGCTTTAACCCAAGTTCCAAAGGAGCTCTTGGAGGCAGCAGCTATTGATGGAGCTAACTCTAGGCAAATATTTAGATCTGTAATCCTTCCAATATTGCTTCCAATTTATGTGATTCTTATTAGCCTGTCGATCATCTGGGACTTTCAAGTCTTTACCCAAATCTGGGTCCTACTTGATAACCGACCGGCCTCTGAGTATTACACAATGGCAATTTATGCCTTTGAAAAGTCCTTTGGCTTGAGTGAATATGGAATGGGCGCTGCCATTGCCCTATTGATGATCTTCTCTTTATTAGGTGTCACCTGGTTCTACATAAAGAAGATGGTCCGGATTGGAGATGGCAATGCATAGAAAGAGTTCGGTTTATGCAAACATCTCTGGTTTCTTTGCCATAATTTTTATGGGGTTTCCAGTTTATTGGATGGTAACTACATCATTTAAGAATCGCCAAGATGTACTTTCGACTGAGCCCACAATCTTGCCGAGATCTTTTACTATTGAGAACTATCAGAATGCTTTTTCAAGAGAGGGCTTCTATACCAGTCTTAGAAATAGCTTGATTGTTGTGCTTATAACTGTTGCCATTTCACTATTTTTAGCAACTTTTGCAAGCGTTGCAATAGCGCGTACCAAATTTACTGGCAAGCGAAGCTTTATCTCAGCTCTGCTAATTGTGCAGATGCTCCCACTTTCTGCCCTAATAATTCCACTGTTTCTTTTATTGACTCGACTCCAACTAACAAACACCATAGGAGGATTAGCGCTTACCTATGTGGCATTTATTTTGCCCTTCACTATTTGGACTTTGAGGGGTTTTCTAGCCAATATCCCAACAGATATTGAAGAGGCTGCCTTAGTTGATGGATGTACGAGAGTTCAGGCATACCGCCATGTTCTCTTGCCATTAATGGCTCCAGGACTGGTAGCAACAGCAATATTTGCATTTATTCAAGCTTGGAATGAGTTTTTGTTGGCCTACATAATTATGCAGAGTCAAGAGAACTTAACGCTTCCAGTTTGGCTCGCTAGTTTTACAACTAGAACTGGTACTGATTGGGGCCCATTGATGGCGGCATCCACCGTCACAGCTATTCCAGTTGTAATTTTCTTCTCACTGATTCAGAAGCGAATTGCTACAGGTGTGACAGCAGGAGCTGTTAAAGGATGAAATTTAATAATAACGAAAAAGCAATATTAGCCCACTTTTCTCCTGGTTTTGGTGGCACTGAGATACCTGATTGGATTTTTAAATATCTTGAAAACGGGCTTGGAGGAATAACCCTTTTTAGTTCAAACTGTCCATCTTTAGATGTAGCGCGCGAGCTAATCCTTAAGATTAGAGCTATCTCCCCAAATATTATTATTTCTTTAGACGAGGAAGGCGGTGATGTAACCCGCCTCTTTGTTCCCGAAGGGAGTCCCTTCCCAACTCCTGCGCTTCTTGGGCGTTGCAATGATCTGGAATTAACAGAGAGCTCCTTCAGGGAGTTAGGAAAAGTTCTGAAGTTTATTGGTGTTGATTTAAATCTGGCTCCCGTTGCTGATGTTGCAACTCAAAGCGATAACCCAATCGTGGCAGTTCGCGCTTTTGGTAACGATGCAGATTTAGTTTCTAGGCATGTAGTCAGTGCAGTCAAGGGTTTGCGAAGCGCTGGAATCGCATCATGTATCAAGCACTTTCCGGGCCACGGAGGGGTTTTGGAGGATAGCCATCACGATTTACCTCAGCTAACTGGTGAAATTGATGAATTGATCAGCACCCATCTCAAGCCATTCATTTCAGGAATTGGAGATGGAGTAGAGGCAATAATGATGGGACACATTTTGCTCTCTGCAATTGACTCTACCTCCCCGGCTTCATGCTCGAGTCTAATTACAAGAAATTTGTTACGTAAAAAACTGGGTTTCAATGGTTTAGTAGTTACAGATGCTTTAGATATGGGCGCACTTGGTGGGACAAAGAAGATTCACACCTCAGCTCTTCGAGCAATATCAGCTGGTGCGGATTTGCTCTGCTTCTCTGGTCTCTATGATCAATCAAGTTTTGTAGAAAATAGTTTGGTTGCGATTCGAGAGGCCGTAGAAGCGGGAGAGATCAATAGTCAATCAATAAAGGACAACGCAGAGAAAATCTGGAGCTGGAGGCCGCCAGTAACCACAGATCTTTCTCCAGCATCTCTACCAGAGGTATCAAAGTTTAAATCTGGAGTTCATTATCAAGGCAAACTTTCTATATCAACGGATCAGATTTCTTTAATCGAGTTATCTGCCGACCCAACAATTGCAGCTGGCTTTGTCGGCTGGGGATTACGAAGACCTTTTATGCGAGCTGGCGTTAAGGTTAAATTAGAGTCAAGTGATATCGATCTTTCGACTCACAATCAAGGTTGTCTGGTCGTGGCCTTTCGAGATGCTTTCCGTGATAACAAAATATTAGTGGCTCTCGATAGAATCAATCGAAGTAGGCCAGATGCAATATTTGTTGACATGGGATGGCCAACCTGGAGTTTTAATCCTAAAAATATCATTAGAACATTTGGATCAAGTGCCCTGGCATCAGAGATTACGGTAGCTTTAATGATTGAGGGCCTTGATGACCATTAAAAATACTGAGTTAGCTACTTTCTATAGCGTCAGCTGCACAGGCTCTCCTACTAGAATAGGAAAGTGCTAGAGAAATCAGATCGCCCTTGGGGTCGTTATGAAGTATTACAAGAAGGCCCAACTCATAAAGTGAAATGCATCTGGGTTAGTCCAGGAAAGCGACTTTCCTATCAGCGCCACCAGAAGCGCTCAGAACATTGGTTCATAGTTTCAGGACAAGCTCAGGTGACAATTGATGGCGTGATTTCATCACTTGGCGCCGGCGAGAGTTTAGATATCCCAGTAGGAGCCTTGCATCGCATTGCAAATATTGGAGATAGCGATGTGGTCTTTGTAGAGGTTCAAACTGGAACTTATTTTGGAGAAGATGATATCGAACGCGTTGAAGATGATTTTGGGCGTTGATAGATAGATGAACGTAAAAGATTTTAAAATGTATTCAGAGATTTCTCAAACTCCTGATGTTTTCTCACGGCTGTTTAATTCTGAGAAACAATTTGAACAAGCAGCAGAAAAAATAAAATCAAGGAAGATTACAAATGTAATTATCTTGGCTCGAGGAACATCAGATAACGCTGGGCATTATTTGAAGTTTCTCATCGAAGTTAGATTAGGTCTACCAGTTGGCCTTGCTTCACCTTCATCTGTTTCGATTTATGGCGCTAAAGTTGATTTTAAAGACACCTTAGTAATTGCTTTGAGTCAGAGCGGAAAGTCTCCCGACCTTCTCGCATTTGCAAGCGCCTCAAAAGAAGGAGGAGCGCTTCTAATCGCTATGACTAATAATTCAGATTCTCCTCTAGCAAAAGCTGGCGATATTCATATAGATCTATCTGCTGGCCCTGAAATTGCTGTTGCTGCCACTAAGAGTTATTCAGCTGAGCTCCTAGCCTCCTTGCTATTAGTTGATAACTGGATGGGTAATAAGAGAGAAGTAAGGTCACATCTAGTTGATTCATCCAAAAAGTGCCTTTCAAATATAAGCGATTTAGATAGTTTTGCTAATTCACTAGATGCTAGGAGAGAAATTGTCGTTATCGGCAGGGGTTATGCATATGCCAATGCCAAAGAGCTAGCGCTTAAGATTCAAGAAACAAGTTATATCCCAGTACAAGGATTGTCTAGCGCTGATTATCAACATGGCCCAATTGCCACCCTTAATAAAAATAGCCAAGTAATAGTTCTATCTCCTTCAGGAATGCCGAGAGAAGCGCTGGAGGATTCGATAGCTCGGATTCGTAAGAGCCAGCCAGAGATTATCTGGATTGGAGGTAATCAACTTGCAACTAAAAATGAGAGAGTAATCCTTGGAGCTAGTCTAGATAGCGAAGAAGAATCAACAATCATAGATGCTGCACTGATTCAGTACTTAACTCTTAGTTTTGCTGTTAAAAATGGGTTTAACCCAGATTCACCGGCAGGGCTTAGTAAGGTCACCCAGACTCTTTGATTCGCTTTTGATAGTAATAAGCACTTGATTTAGGGATACGTTTTTGAGTCTGATAATCAACATAGATGATTCCAAATCTCTTGGCATATCCATAAGCCCACTCAAAATTATCAATCAAACTCCAAGCAAAGTAGCCGCTAATAGGTACTCCCTTATCCTTAGCTGCAAACATCGCATCCAGATGTCTCTCTAGATAACTAACTCGATTAGGATCATCAACTTTTCCATCTACAACTTCATCATCCCAAGCAGAGCCATTTTCAGTAATGAATATTTCCTTTGGTTTATATTCCTTACTTACTCGCTCAAGGAGCTCAGTAAAGCTTTGAGCATGAACTTCCCAGCCCATCCCCGTTCGCTCAACGTTGGGCGCGGTGACTTGTTTATAGGGTAATGGCTTAGCAGTTGCGTCATATGCCACAGTCTGTCTGAAGTAATAATTCAAACCCAAATAATCTAATGGGGTCG
>JANQVH010000045.1 GCA_030730425.1 Candidatus Nanopelagicaceae bacterium | reverse complement strand
TATGGCTATATTATAAATTGTCCACAGGGGTAAATGCACATCCAAACCGCTTTATCCATCATTTTGAGAGGGTTAACTCCAAACTCTCCCTAATGATCTGACCCACACGCTCAACTTCGATCAAGAATCCATCGTGGCCAAAGGGCGATGAAATCTGCTTAAGAGGTAGGGCTGTCGGGGTTAGCTCCACAATCTCCTCCTGTAGGCGCGCGGGAAAGAGGCGATCAGTATCAATTGAGACCACAACTACTGGGCGTTGGGCAGTTGAAAGAGCTGCTGCTACTCCACCTCGATCTCGCCCAACATCATGAGAATTCATCGCTTCGGTAAGGCAGATATAGGTATTGGCATCAAAGCGACGTTGAAGTTTAAGCCCTTGATGATCTAAATATGATTCCACCGCATATCGCCCAGTTTCATCTCCCTGCATATCTCGACCAAAGCGCATATCCATCTCATATTCGCTGCGATAAGTTAAGTGAGCAACCTTTCTGGCAATTGCCATGCCTTGAATTGGACCTATTTCTTGCTCGTAGTAATCCCCGCCGTTGAAATGTGGATCTGACTTAATGGCCTGGATTTGAATAGAGGCTGCTCCGATTTGATCTGCAGTGGCAACGGCAGATGATCCAATAGTGCATATTGCTCCCACTCTGCCTGGGTGCTCTATGACCCACTCAAGTGATCGCATTCCGCCAAGTGATGGTCCAACAGCAAGTAAGTACTTATCAATTCCAATCTGCCGACTCAACTCAACTTCTGCTGCCACCATATCTCGAATAGATAGATAGGGAAACCTTGAACCCCATCGCTTGCCATCGGGTGCAAGCGATGATGGTCCAGTGCTTCCTTGACATCCCCCAATTACATTTGGGCAGATGATGAAATATTTATCACTATCAAAGGGCAAACCTGCTCCAACCATCTGCGGCCACCAAGCAGGAACATCAGACCAGCCAGTTAAGGCATGATTAATAAGTATTGCATTCGACCTATCGCTATTTAGCTCACCCCAAGTTTGATAGGCAATTGTTACATCAGGCAAAGTTTCGCCAGACTCTAGTTGGAGATCGCCTAATTTATGAAAACGGCGAAACCCCGGATCATGAAATTCTAACCATGCTCCGGTAGTGGCTTGAGTTATCGACATACTCTTTGTCAGCTCTTGGAATTACTTTGCCGCAGCAAATGCTTTTTCCAGATCATTCTTGATATCTGCGATATTTTCGATTCCCAAACTTAAGCGAACTAAACCAGGAGTTACTCCAGCGCTTAGCTGCTCGGCAGGACTTAGCTGTGAATGAGTTGTTGATGCTGGATGAATAGCTAGAGATCGAACATCCCCAATATTTGCTACGTGGGAGAAGATATTTAGCGCCTCAATAAACTTTCTACCAGCTTCAATTCCACCCTTTATTTCAAAGGAAAGAACTGAGCCACTGCCTCTTGGAGCATATTTCTTAGCTAAATTATTCCAAGGAGATGATTCAAGTGAGGCATAGTTCACCTTTAGAACTTGAGCATGGCTCTCTAGCCATTTAGCTGTCGCTAATGCGTTATCAACATGGCGTTCTATGCGTAGCGAGAGAGTCTCAAGCCCTTGAGCCAATAGCCAAGCATTAAAGGGAGAAACTGCAGCTCCGATGTCACGAAGCAGAGTAAGTCGAATTTTGAATATATAGGCTAAATTCGCGCCAAATGCTGATCCAACTCCAAGTGCTTGAGCATAAATAATCCCGTTATAGCTAGGATCTGGCTGATTGAAATTCTTAAAGCGCTCTGGATATTTTGCATAATCAAACTTTCCAGAATCAACGATTGCCCCAACTATGGCATTGCCATGACCTGAGAGAAACTTCGTGGCCGAGTGCACCACCACATCTGCGCCATGTTCAATGGGGCGAATTAAAAATGGAGTAGCAACAGTATTATCAACAATTAATGGAACTCCAACTTCATGAGCAACTTTTGCAACTGCCTCAATATCTAGGACATCATTTTTTGGATTAGCAATAGTTTCCCCAAAGAAGGCCTTGGTATTCGGGCGTACAGCTTTTTTCCAGCTTTGTGGATCTTCCGGATTCTCTACAAAGCTCACTTCAATGCCAAATTTTGGCAAGGTGTAATGAAATAGATTGTAAGTTCCACCATATAGCGATGGTGATGAAACTATGTGATCTCCAGCCTCTGCAACATTTAAAACAGCAAAGGTAGTTGCAGCAGAACCCGAGGAGAGAAGTAGGGCTGCTACACCTCCTTCAAGTGAGGCAATTCTCTGCTCTACTGCATCTTGAGTTGGATTCATTATCCGGGTGTAGATATTGCCGAGCTCTGCCAGGCCGAATAAATCCGCAGCATGCTTGGTGTCACGGAATTGATATGCCGTGGTCTGATAGAGAGGCAACGCTCTAGCTCCAGTGGTTGGATCTGGAACTTGACCGGCATGTACTTGACGAGTTTCAAAGTGAGTATCAGTTACGGAAAAAGATGACACGAAATAAACCTCCCTAAAATTCAGGGGGCCTGAAAGTGATTTTGCAGACCCACGCTTGCCGATGGCGTTTTGCTATCGACCTGGTCTTCACCCGGAGCACCCCACCGTGGTGGAGGGTTGCCGCTCAGTTAGCCGGGGCTATGAACTGAGACTCATGACCTGAGCCGTACTTTAGAGGAAGAATATGAAAAAAGTCCAGCTAATTTACAATCTGCCAGCTTGATGGAGGCGTCGGAGAAACTCTTTAGTCTCTTTCTGCTTCGGATTTTCTAGAATCTTCTCTGGGCTTCCCCACTCAAGGATTCTTCCCTGATGTAGATAACAGAGCT
>JANQVH010000044.1:3322-15044 GCA_030730425.1 Candidatus Nanopelagicaceae bacterium | reverse complement strand
ACGCCAGTATGCCCATATTGCGAGAGCACTTTAATAAATATAACTGCTTCTTTTAATCCTGAAAACTATGAGATTGAGATGTACTTGCTTGATAATGCAAGTTGCTCTGATTGTGGGGCGCTACTTACTGCTCCCACTCCAGAAGACTTACCTGCGGCTTAGCGCTCTTTAAGACAGCCAAATTCTCTTTTGTATCTGGAATCACCCAGCGCTTAAACCCAGCTCCGTTAAATTCAAGAATCAGTACCGGATTTCTTTTGTATACGACACAGAAGTCTCTCCCTCGACGATGCCACATAGTTCCAAGCATTATCAAGAAAGGAAACCCTGTGCCGGGTGCGCGAATTCCACGGAGCACCTCGGTAGTCCAAGGATTCTTATATCTAGTTACAGACTTCAAATCTGAGATCTTCGATTTGGGATCACGACCAAATGCGCCTAGATTCTCGAGCCAATTCATGTCATAGCACAACCAATCACCTTCAATTTTCAACATTAAAGAACATCAATCAAAAATTGGGCCGACGTTTCGAGAGCGTTTGATTTCAAAAAACCCTGGATAGCTTGCTGCAAGTAATACTCCATCCCATAACTTGCCAGCCTCTTCTCCCTTTGGAGCAGGAGAAATAACTGGACCAAAGAATGCAGTTCCCTCAACTGCAATTATTGGAGTTCCCACATCACTTCCAACCAGAGCTATTCCTGCCTCGTGGCTAGCAATAATTGCCTTATCAAAGCTGGAATCACTCTCTGCGCTAGCTAGATTTTCATCCGCGCCAACTTCTTTCAGCGCTTGAGTGAATAACTCCTTACCCACTTCCATTTTCTTCAAGTGAATTCTTGATGAGATGGCGGTATAGAGCGGAAGTGTTATCTCATTCCCTTTTTTCTCTTGCGCAGCAGCAATAACTCTTGTTGCCTGCCAGGAGCGAATTAGCCTTGCTTTATATTCTGGGGCTAAATCCTTATCTTTATTTAGATGGGCAAGACTAAATAGATTCCAAGTAATAGAGATATCTCTGATCTTCTCAACTTCTAATAGCCAGCGCGCTGTCATAAATGCCCAAGGACAGATTGGGTCAAACCAGAAGTGCGCATTACTTGTACTCATATCAAGCCTTTCCGAATCGGCGGTCACGTTTGGAATAAATCTCAATTGCCTGCCAGAGCGTCTGCCTAGTCACATCAGGCCAGAGCACATCCATAAAGACTAATTCGGCATAGGCTGATTGCCAGATTAAAAAGTTTGATGTTCTCTGCTCACCAGAGGATCTTAGAAATAGGTCAACCTCTCTCATCCCTGGCTCATCTAGATATTTGGCAAAGAGACGCTCATTTATCTGATCTGTTTTGATTTTCTTCTTTGCTACATCTCTTGCTATCTCTTGGGCTGCAGATGCAATCTCTGCTCTTCCCCCATAATTAACACACATATTTAAGGTTAAAACTTTATTTTTCTTAGTCAGCTCTTGAGCTATCTCAAGTTCTTCAATTACCGACTTCCATAGCCGCTTGGGTGCGCCAACCCAGCGGATCCTTACCCCCATCTCATTCATCTGATCTCGCCTGCGCCTAATAACATCGCGGTTAAAGCCCATTAAGAATTTCACCTCATCAGGAGATCTCCGCCAATTCTCCGTTGAGAAAGCAAAGGCTGAGAGCTCTTTTACTCCAATTTCAATTGCCCCTTGGACTACATCAAATAAGGCAGCCTCTCCAGCTTCATGCCCCTTTGTTCTTGCAAGGCCGCGCGCTTTTGCCCATCTGCCATTTCCATCCATAACAAGAGCAACATGGTGAGGAATTTTTTCCTTAGCAATTTTTGGCGCCTTCATAAACTTACTCTCTCAACCATGGGAAGTGAGCGCAAGTTTCGCTCCAGATGCCATTGCAGATATGCAGCAATTAAGCCAGATGCCTCCCTGCGATTTTTTAGCTCGCTCTGCTCTGCTGCCTGCCAATCACCGCTTACTAGATCTGACATCAATTGAAGAGTTTCAAGAGCTGGAGTTGCCGAAGCAGAGGGTCGACAATCTAAACAGACTGATCCTCCGCCAACTAGTGAGAAATATTTATGTGGCCCTGGCGCTTCACACCTTGAGCAAATTGTCATCGATGGGGCATAACCAGCAATTGAGAGGGATCGAAGTAGATAGGCATCAAGAATTAGTGATGGATCATGGCTCTGATGTGCAAGTGATTTAAGTGCGCCAGTTAGAAGAAGGAATTGTTGGAGCGCTGGCTCTCCCTCATTATTTGTAAAGCGCTCAGCGGTTTCTAGAATTGCAGAGGCAATAGTCCACCTCTGATAATCACCAGAGATAGCATCGCCATAATTTTCAATAGCTTCAACTTGAGTAACTACATCAAAGGTCTTTCCGGTATAGAGCTGGATATCAACATAACTAGCAGGCTCAAGCCTTGCGCCAAACTTTGATTTAGTCCTTCTAACTCCCTTTGCAACAGCTCTTATACGACCGCGCTGCCTTGAAAAGAGGGTGACGATGCGATCTGCCTCCCCAAGCTTCTGGGTTCTGATAACAACTGCCTGATCACGATAGAGCGCCACAGGCACAACTTAGAGCAGATAGTTATCGAAGAGCGCGATTGACCGCAGAAATCACCGCTTTTAGCGATGCGGTGGTCGTTGATGGATCAATTCCAACGCCCCAATAAGTTCCCCCATTAACGCTGCACTCAAGGTAGGCAGCAGCGCTTGCATCCCCGCCGGCGCTCATGGCATGTTCATAGTAATCAGCTACTTGGATATCAACTCCATAGCTCTGCATCACATTACAGAATGCAGAGATAGGGCCATTACCACTTCCCTTAAGAGTTATCTGCTTTTGATTATCAAGAAGATCAACGCTTAACTCAACGTCTTTGCCAGCAGTGCTACTTTGGTTAAGGGATGTAAATCTAAATCTTCCCCACCTATTATCTTCACTTGGCAGATACTCATCGACAAATATCTTCCACATCTGATCTGGAAATACCTCGCCACCTTGGTCTTCGGTATGAGATTGAATCACATGGCTAAATTCAATTTGTAGCCTTCTAGGAAGATCTAATTGATGTTCACTCTTCATCACATATGCAACGCCGCCCTTACCAGATTGAGAATTAACTCTGATAACTGCTTCATAGCTTCTGCCAATATCTTTTGGATCAATTGGCAGATAAGGAACGGCCCAGGTGAAATCATCGACTTGCTTGCCGGCAGCCTTAGCATCTCTTTCTAGATGCTCAAAGCCTTTCTTAATAGCATCTTGGTGAGAACCGCTAAAGGCGGTAAATACAAGATCTCCGCCATAGGGATGACGCTCCGGAACTCTTAATTGATTTACATACTCCACAGTCCTTCTAATCTCTGGAATATCGCTAAAGTCAATCATCGGATCAATGCCATGGCTTAATAAATTAAGCCCAAGAGTTACTAAACAGACATTTCCAGTCCGCTCGCCATTGCCAAAGAGCGTTCCTTCAATGCGATCTGCTCCAGCAAGATAACCAAGTTCTGCTGCAGCAACTCCAGTTCCGCGATCATTATGTGGGTGAAGACTTAGTACTATCGAATCTCGATACTTTAAATTACGCCCCATCCACTCAATTGAGTCGGCATAAACATTAGGGGTGGCCATCTCAACAGTTGCGGGCAGATTAATAATGCTCTTATGAGTCGGGGTTGGCTGCCAGATATCATTAACAGCGTTACAGACCTCGAGTGCAAATTCTAGCTCAGTGCCGGTGTAGGACTCAGGTGAGTATTCAAAAGAGATCTTGGTATCTGGCAGAGTTGAAACTAACTCTTTACATAACTTAGCTCCATCGACTGCAATCTTCTTAATTCCTTCTTTATCTTGCCCAAATACCACTCTGCGCTGAAGAGTTGAGGTTGAGTTATAGAGATGAACTACCGCGCTCTTTGCCCCAACTAAAGATTCATATGTTCTTCTAATTAAAGTATCTCTAGCCTGAGTCAAGACTTGAATAGTTACATCATCTGGAATCAATCCATCTTCAATAATCTTTCTAACAAAATCAAAATCAGTCTGGCTTGCGCTAGGAAAACCAACTTCAATCTCTTTATAGCCCATCTTGATAAGCAGGCTAAACATCGCTAATTTTCTAGGGACATCCATTGGATCAATGAGGGCTTGATTGCCATCTCTTAAGTCAACTGAGCACCACTTGGGCGCCTCTTTCATCGTCTTACTTGGCCAGGTGCGATCATCTAATTTGATTGGAATAAAAGATGAGTAGCGATGCTTAGCCATCTTTGAGGCTTCTTGCTTTGGAAAATTCACTTTTATACTCCTTCATTGTTTTTTAGGTTTCTTAGCTACCGATAACCGGTGCGTTAAAACCCCGAAGCGAGGAGACCGGTTATTTGGCCTCGCCACGGCAGCGAAGAAGGAGTGTGCTCAGAAGAGCTAGGAGTAATAATTCGCTGCGTAACATGGAGCTAAGGTTAGCCAAGGCCTTATAACACTGGCAAATAGCGATCAACTTCAAAGGCAGTAACCTGCTTGGAGTACTCCAGCCATTCAGCTCTCTTATTACGAAGGAAGTAATCAAAGAGATGCTCACCTAGGCACTGCCTTACCAATTCACTTCCCTGCATCGCCAAAATAGCCTCATTTAGATCGGCGGGAAGGCTAGCGGGGCTGGCCTGCTCACCCAATTCATAGCCGCTCTCAACTCCCTTAAGTCCTGCAGCAATAGTGACAGCAAATGCTAGATAGGGATTACAGGCAGAATCTGGGGCTCTAAATTCAATTCTTGTTGAGTTTTCTTTATTTGGTTTATAGCGCGGAATTCTTATCATCGCATCACGATTTTGCGCGCCCCAACTTATCTTCGCTGGCGCCTCTCCCCCACCATGGAGGCGTTTATAAGAGTTAACCCATTGATTAGTAACTGCAATAAATTCTGGCGCATGTTTAATAATTCCGGCAATAAATGATTTACCAACATTTGATAGCTCCCCGCTTGTTGATCCATCTTTATAGAAGGCATTCTTCTCACCTTCAAAGAGTGAGAAGTGAGTATGCATTCCTGAACCAGGGTGTTCGGTAAAGGGCTTGGGCATAAAGGATGCATGACATCCTTGATCAAGTGCTACCTCTTTAATGATATGGCGAAATGTCATTATGTTATCGGCAGTGCTTAGCGCATCTGCATATCGCAGATCAATTTCCTGCTGCCCTGGAGCTACCTCATGATGGCTAAATTCAACAGAGACCCCCATCGCCTCTAGCAGAGTAATTGCTTGCCTTCGAAAATCTTGACCGATAGCAATTGGAGTCTGATCAAAATATCCCCCAGCATCAACTGGGATTGGTTTTACTCCAGCAACTGGCACATCTTTAAATAGGAAGAATTCAATCTCAGGATGGGTGTAACAGGTATATCCCATCTTGGCAGCTTTCTCTAAAACTCTCTTTAAGACATTTCTTGAATCAGCTGGAGATGGCGCCGAGTCAGGAAGTGCGATATCGCAGAAAATTCTTGCCGCCCCTGGTTTCTCAGTGCGCCAAGGAAGAATAGAAAATGTTGCAGGATCTGGCCTTAGCAACATATCTGATTCACTTCCGCGAGCAAATCCTTCGATGGCAGAGCCATCAAATCCAATTCCTTCAGCAAAGGCATTTTCAAGTTCTGGTGGAGCAATTGCAACAGATTTTAGAAAACCCAATACATCGGTAAACCAGAGGCGAACAAAGCGAATATCGCGCTCTTCTAGGGTGCGAAGGACAAATTCCTTCTGCTTTGCTATCTCAATATCTTCTTTAGCCATGGGCGCATAATGCCCGCCTTTAGTTACGGCTATGTTAACTAGGCTTAAAAATGAGCCTTAGATAGCAAATTGTTCTGAGGCATCGATATCACTCATCGCCTCTACATCTTTAACAACTACAGAATTGGCGCTAATGCGAACTCCATCGCCAATCTTGATATCACCAAGGACTCTTGCCCCCGCTCCAATGGTGACTTTATTACCAAGGGTTGGATGGCGTTTGCCATTTTCAAAAGTCCTAGCGCCAAGTGTTACATCGTGATAGATCATCACATCATCGCCAATTACCGTTGTCTCACCAATTACAACACCCATCCCATGATCGATAAAGAAGCGCTTGCCGATCTTGGCTGCAGGGTGAATCTCTATTCCAGTCACAGTTCTAATCCAATTGGAGTAGATCCGGGAAATTAACTTTAATTTTCTATTCCAGAGCCAGTGAGAGATGCGATGGCCCCAGAGAGCATGGATTCCGGGATAGGTTAGAAATACCTCTAACTTATTTCTGGCAGCAGGATCTCTAAGACGAGCTGTCTCTAGATCTTGGTTAATTGTTTTAAAGATCATCTACGAATCCATTAAATCTTGGTAGAGAATAGTTGAGAGATAACGCTCGCCAAATGATGGAATTATCACGACGATATTTTTGCCAGCAAACTCTTTTCGCTTTGCTACTTGCGCAGCTGCCCAGAGCGCACCCCCTGATGAAATTCCAGCAAGGATTCCCTCCTCAGTTGCTGCTCGTCTTGCATACTTGACCGCATCTTCTGCGCTGACATCTAGGACTTCGTCATAGACGCTTCGATCAAGAATTGGTGGAATAAAGTTTGGGCCGATACCTTGAATTGGATGACCACCAGGATTTCCGCCATTGAGAATAGGAGAAGCAGCAGGCTCAACAGCAAATATCTTGACTTCAGGCTTTCTTGACTTTAATACCTGGCCAATTCCAGTAATCGTTCCCCCAGTGCCAATTCCAGCAACGACTGCATCAACTAGTCCATCGGTATCGCGCCAGATCTCCTCAGCGGTAGTTCTTCTATGAACCTCTGGGTTTGCTTCATTTTCAAATTGGCGGACCATTACTGCGCCATTTGCTCCTAGCTCCTCTGCTTTGGCAAGGGCGCCCTTCATTCCCTCCGCTGCTGGAGTAAGGACAAGTTCTGCGCCAAATGCTCTAAGCAGTGTGCGCCGCTCCTTTGACATCGAATCTGGCATCGTGAGAATTGTTTTATAGCCGCGAGCCGCCCCAACCATTGCAAGTGCGATTCCAGTATTTCCAGAGGTAGCCTCAACGATTGTTCCGCCAGGCTTTAGAGCTCCGCTTTTTTCTGCTGCATCAACCATAGCGATACCGATTCGATCTTTAACAGTGCTAGTTGGGTTATAGAACTCCAACTTGGCATAGACAGTTGCCTCGGCCCCATCTGTGATTCGATTTAACCTAACTAGCGGGGTATTTCCATAGACCTGAGTAATATTTTCATAAACCTTCATAATCTTCTCCTAAATAAAGTTGTTTTGAAAAAAATATAAATTTAAAGAAGCGCTTAACGCGCAAGGAGTTACTGACTTCGAATTAAGTCGTGAGTTACTGACAGCAGATTGCTGATGCGGTGCGGCCAAAATCGATTACGCGGCGGCGGGTGAAGAACCAGGAGCGAATCGCAGACATAGGGTCAAGTTTAGGCGAAATAATAGATAGCGCTACTTGCAAATACCTTGCAAGTTTTTCTAACTCTCCCGCCACCTTGAGGTCATTGGCAGACGTCTATCTTTACCAAAGGCAATTGGTGAGACTTTAGGCCCAGGTGGATATTGCCGCCTTTTATATTCAGCCTTATCAACAAGTGCCACTACCCGATCAACTAGAGCCTTATCAAAGCCTGATGCAATAATTTTTGTGGCATCGATATTTTTCTCAATATAGAGCTTTAATACCTGATCAAGGAGCTCATAATCAGGAAGAGAGTCGCTATCTTTCTGACCAGGAGATAACTCCGCACTTGGCGCCTTCTCAATTGAGTTAACTGGAATTAGCCCCTTGCCCCCGGCCTGGCTATTGCGCCATCTAGCAAGGCGCCAGATATCTACTTTGAAGATATCTTTTATCGGAGCAAAGCCGCCTACCGCATCGCCATATAGCGTTGAATAGCCAACAGCTAGCTCTGACTTATTACCTGTTGCAAGGATTAAATGACCTCGCTGATTTGAAAGTCCCATCAGCAGCGAGCCTCTAACTCGGGCTTGGATATTTTCTTCAGCAAGGCCTGAGAGCTCAATGGCGCTTTGAAAACTACTTACAACTCCGGAAATCTCAATAATCTCATAGCCAATACCAAGATTTTCAGCCAACTCTTTAGCATCTGCTATCGAGTGCGTTGATGAGTACTTACTTGGCATAAGTAAGCCATAGACGCACTCTTTGCCAAGGGCATCAACTGCCAAAGTGGCGGTAAGAGCTGAATCAATTCCACCAGAGAGGCCAAGGGCAACAGATTTAAAACCATTCTTGACTACATAATCTTTAAGGCCAACTACTAGAGCCTTCCAAATCTCTTCTTCATCAGATAGCGATTGAGCTATTAGAGTTTTTGCCTGCCCTTGATCTTTCTTGATTGCTCCACTTAAAACTAAATCAGGGGCTCCGCTTTCTATCTCGCATTGGATATCAACGATATTGAGAGAGCTTTCAAATTGCTCAGATCTTGCAATTACTTCTCCCGCGCTATCGAGAGCAAATGATCCGCCATCAAAAACTAGATCATCCTGAGCCCCAACCATATTGAGATAGAGCAGCGGGCAACCCAGTTGCTTAACTCTCTTTCTTGCAAGTGCCAGCCTTACTCCATCTTTATCACGCTCAAAAGGGCTGCCATTAGCCACTAGCAAAATCCCAGGATTTGCCTTACTTAAATTGGCAACTGGGCCGCCTTCTTGCCAGATATCTTCACAGATTGCTAGAGCGATATCGATAGAGCCAAAGCGAATTACTAGACTCTTTTCTCCCTGCCCGAAGTTTCTAAACTCATCAAAGACGCCATAATTTGGTAGATGATGTTTAACATATTTACCAACAATCTTGCCTTGATTGATTGCAGCCAGAGCATTCTCAGGTTTTTCATCATGATCGAGATATCCGATAATAACTAAGAGCTCGCCGCCACCAATTTTCTCTATCTGCTCTGCTAGTTCATTGACTCGTTTTTTTGAGGCGCTTTGAAATGCAGGTCTTAGGGCAAGATCCTCAACTGGATAGCCAGTTAAAACCATCTCGGAGAAGAGAACTACATCAGCCCCGCTTACTAGCGCCTCTTTAACTGCGCCAAGAATTAATTGGCTATTGCCCTCTAAATCGCCCAAGACAGGATTGATCTGGGCCATCGCGATTCTAAGAGGAGCGCTCTTGGCTGTAGGCATAGTTCAAGAGTACCGATAGACTCCACTTTGTAATCCCGGGGACCGCACTTGGCCTCGAGGAAGGAAAGTAAATGGCCCGCTATACCGTTTTAGATCTCGCTGCCTGGAAGAAATCAGGTAAGCCCTTTGCCATGCTCACTGCCTATGACTCAACTATGGCCTCAGTCTTTGATCAGGCCGGGGTGCCGATACTGCTTGTTGGAGATAGCGCAGGTAATAACTTTCTAGGCCATGAGAACACCATCCCAGTTACCTTAGATGAATTAATCTCACTATCTAGAGCTGTAGTCAAAGGCTCAGAGAGAGCTCTAGTAATTTCTGATCTCCCCTTTGGCTCCTATGAAGCATCGACTCAATTAGCGCTAGAGAGCAGCATTAGATTATTGAAAGAGGCAGGGGCTGCCGGAGTAAAACTTGAAGGCGGAGTCAGAGTTTGCGAGCAAGTTAGAGCTCTAGTTAATAGTGGAATTCCAGTTATGGGCCATCTTGGAATGACCCCGCAATCTGTTAATGCCTTTGGCGGTTTTAAAGTTCAAGGAAGAGATAGCAAGGCAGATGAGATCATCAAAGATGCTCTTGCCCTTCAAGAGGCAGGGGCCTTTGCAATTGTGCTTGAGTTAATTCCTGCCAAATTGGCTAAGGAGATTACAGAGACGCTATCGATTCCAACTATTGGAATTGGCGCTGGGATTAACTGCGATGGCCAAGTTCTAGTCTGGACAGATCTGATGGGGCTAACTCCAAAGCCGCCACGTTTCTCAAGGGCCTATCTAAATCTACGTCAAGAGATGGCTGAAGCTGTTGGTAGATGGGTCTTAGATGTTGAGTCAGGTTCCTTCCCCTCTGCTAAAGAGAGCTTTGACTAAGATAAGACGTGCGCAAATACGCTATTGATCTAACTCCTATAAAGAAGTATCGCGACTTTAAGCTGCTCTTTACCGCAGGGCTTTTTTCCTACTTCGGCTCAATGATCACCTTTGTTGCCCTGCCCTTTCAAATCAAAGAGCTAACTGGCTCATTTTGGGCAGTGGGTCTTATTGGAGTTGTCGAGATTATTCCGCTTATTGTCTTTGGCCTCTATGGCGGGGTCTTAGCTGATTACCTAGATCGAAAAAAGATGATCTGGTTTACCGAATTTGGCACCCTTATTGCTACCTCAATTCTCTTAATTAATTCACTACAAGAAGAACCTAGCGTTATCTTGATCTTTGTTATCGCCGCAATTTTCGCTGCTTTAAGCGGGCTAAAACGCCCTAGCCAGGATGCGATTTTGCCAAGGCTTGTAAACCATGATGATCTGCCAAGTGCCAGCGCACTTATGAGCCTTAGATGGCAATTTGGCGGAATCGTTGGGCCATCAGTTGGTGGAATCATCATTGCAAGTTATGGGGCAGGTGCTGCTTACTTTATTGATTGCCTAACCTTTGTAATTTCACTTGCGCTAATTTGGCAGGTTAAAAGCGTTCCCCCTCTTGATAAAGCAACCCCGCCATCTATGGCAGGTCTTATGGAGGGCCTTAACTATGCCTATAAGAGAAAAGACTTACTTGGGACCTATGTTGTTGATTTAGCAGCGATGTTTCTTGCAATGCCGATGGCGCTATTTCCTTTCTGGGCCGATGAAATTGGCGCCCCCTATGCCCTAGGTTTTTTCTACTCCTCAATTACCTTTGGAGCAGTCCTTGTAACTCTTCTAAGTGGCTGGATGAGAAATTACCCCCATCATGGAAGGGCTGTAATTATCGGAGCCCTTGGTTGGGGAGTTGCGATAGTGGCGGCGGGAAGTAGTAACTCACTCGTTCTGGTAATTACCTGCCTTGTTATCGCCGGCGCCTTTGATCAAGTCAGCGCTTTATTCCGAGGCTTTATCTGGAATCAATCAATTCCTGATGAGCTACGGGGACGTCTTGCAGGAATTGAGATGCTCTCCTATCTTCTCGGCCCACTTGGAGGACAGGCCAGGGCTGGAGGCATGGCAGCGATGAGTTCGCTAAGGATCTCAATTGTTGGCGGCGGATTACTATGTATTGGCTTTGTCTCCCTGATCGCAGCTTCAATGCCGAAGTTTCGTAGTTATGATGTTCGCACCAATGAATATGCCCTGAAAGAGGCAAAAGTGCGCAAAAATAGGGAAAATATTTAAAATATTTTTATCCCCCTACCCTTAAGTAACAGGGTCTTAAACAGCCGTTTTTTCTTCAGTTTTACGAAAATCGCAATATTTACGCGTAAATAGTGGGTAAAAATAGCTATAAAAATCGCGCAATACACATTTTTTTGCTAAAAAGTATTCCGACACGCACCCAATTTATTTTCCCCAAATAGTGGAAACTTTGGCCAATAAGTGTCACGATTTGCCTGCAACAGGTTCGGTGACGGATCGAACCATTCTGAAAGGAACACTACGTGGCTGCAAAGCGTCGTAAGAAAGCTGCTGCTAAGGCAGCACCAAAGCGTCGTCGTAAGAAGGCTGCTGCAAAGGCTGCCCCAAAGCGTCGTCGT
>JANQVH010000044.1:0-3222 GCA_030730425.1 Candidatus Nanopelagicaceae bacterium | reverse complement strand
AAGAAGGCTGCTGCAAAGGCTGCCCCAAAGCGTCGTCGTCGTAAGAAAGCTGCTAAGTAAGCACGCTTTAGATTTACGGAAAAAGCCCGGCTGCATATGCGCCGGGCTTTTCTCTTTCCCGAGCCAAGTTAATAAAGAGCAAGAGCTGAGAAATACTCGCTTCAACAATTTGTTGTATTAATACTACATAGCATATATGCTATTCCTATGAGTCGTAACTCCGAAGAGCCGGTCTATAACCTCATCGAGGTGGCGCGTGTGGCACTTGGTCTGAGCAGACAAGAGCTGGCAGACAAAGTTGGAGTCCACTACCAAACCATCGGCTACCTAGAGCGCGAGGAATATAGCCCCTCCCTGGTCTTAGCGCTGCGCATCGCAAACGCACTCAATCAAGAAGTCACAGAACTCTTTTCGCTGACCCCACTTAAGAAAGGTAAGTAAAAATGTTAAAGAAGAACAAGATCTATTGGATGGAAGGCACGACCAAAAAAGATATTGAAGGCCTTCTAAAAAACCAGGGGTTTAATTGGCTTCGCTCCCAGAGAAATCGGCGAATCTTCGTCCTAGGTTACGCACTTATTCTTGCCCTTCTTGCTTCAGGTAGTTACTACAAGCAGTTCAAAGAGTGGTTTGCTGTTGACAGCCTAATTCCGCTATTTGTATTGATAGCGATTACCCTTCTGACTTTAGCTGGCTTTAGTTTGTTAAGAGTTAGCGTCCGAGGCATTGCCGAAGCCCCTGATGAGTTATTGGATGAACGTCAAAGATCGATTCGCAACTCCAACTACAGGTACTCCTATCTCCTTCTAGGATATGTAGTCATTGTCTTTATGATCCTTCTCTCCATTGCCCCCGAGAATCGACCATTTTCAGAGGGCGAGCAAGGCGATGCGGGCTTTGTTTACATATCACTGCTTATGACTATGGCCTCACTGCCATCCATGGTTATGGCTTGGCGAGAGCGAGATATCTAGAGGTGGCAAAACTACTTTCGAAAATTCCAGATTCCATTGCCCTGCCGGCAGGCTTTCTCCTTCTGCCGATAGGAACCATCCTGCTGCCCCTTCTGCCAGAACTTGGGGTTCCCTTGACTCTTCTAGCCACTAGATTCTTGGGAAGAAAATTCCAATGGGCTAGGAGATTTAACACCTGGGTTGATAATAAGTGGAGCAACTTACGGACTCGATTTAAAAGTGGGCGACGAGCTGATCATCCAAAGTTATTTAAATGGATTCTTGGAACCCTATTTATCGTAACTACCTGGCAGGTTCTAGGCCTTGCCCTAACCTTTCTACTTGCCTCTTTCTTTGACCTTGATGTTGACCTGCTCTTTTCAACAGCCGATGAGGATCTTGCCGCAATTAGGGCCCTTCCGGCATGGAGTAGCGCAGCAACTATTTTGATTTCGTTTCTGCCTCTCTTTATTGCAACGCTTCTGGCCTATCGCATCTTTTTAAAGAAGGACATTAAGAGCCTCTTTACGAGCCGCAATAAGTACTCATATAAAAGGACATGGATTGGCTTTGCATCCCTTGCCTTGATTTCAATCGCCTTTGGCTCACTTGATTTAATCCTTAATTGGGATTCCTACACTTTTAGCTTTAAAGCTTCAGCTTTTCTGCCCTACCTACTAATTGCTTTTACTCTCCTGCCGATTCAAACCACAGCAGAGGAGCTCTTCTTTAGAGGCTGGATTCAGCGCTGGCTAGATAATGGCAAGAAGAAGCAGTGGAGTATCTCAATTCTTAGCGGCGCTATCTTCTCTCTTCCTCATCTTGCAAATCCTGAGGTAGCAGGCAACGAACTCTTCTTTCCAATCATTAGCTATGGAGCAACAGGATTTATGTTGGCCTGGGTGACTTATCGCGATCAGAGCCTAGAGCTTGCTATCGGCGCACACTTTGCCAATAACTTACTAGCAGCTCTTCTGGTATCGAGCCAAGATTCAGCCCTTCCTTCAGTTAGCCTGCTTACCGTGCCAGAGGTGCCTTGGGGACCAGCTGCTCTCTTTTCAGTGATTATGATTCCTATTTTTATCTGGCTCACCAATAGATGGGGCGCTAAGGCTTATTAGAGGCTCTGCGCCTTTGTTTCATCTCTATGCTTGCGAAGATAGGTCATAAAGGGAGTTCCCCCTGTACCAACAGCTGAAGGGTTTCCTGGGGCCTTCTGGGCCTGGGCATGAATATATTGCCCGGCATATTCAAGATGCATCGCTCTAAAATCTGCAACTAACTCAACAGATTGATTAAAGAGCTCTGTTGTTGAGGCGCGATTAACCTTCTTAACAAACTCTCTAACCGATGGCCCTGCCTCAACTGCTTCAATAAATGCCACATGCTTGGGAGGCATATATTCGCGCATCTCCATTAGATACTCGCGAAGCTCATCTCTCTCATGTTCAATTCCTAAGACTGCATCAAGTGCTGGAACAATTGCGCTCTGGGCGCCAGTCTCTCCTCGATAAGTCATTCCCTTGCCCCCTAGGGCCTCAACGCCTTCATAGATAACGCCATTTGGAAGAGCTGGGTTATTGCGCCAGCCAAAGATATATGGCCTGACCCTATGGAAATAAACATATGGATCACACTTCTCAGGCATTCTGGCAAGAACCTCATACATACTCTTAATGCCATCTCGCAGTTGAGTAAGTGCGATATCTAGAGCATCGCTCTCATTAGCAACAACTGCCTTCTGGGCTAGTTCAATTGCATCAAGCGCGATTCCAGCCTTCTTCTCAATATCAATGTGAATAAGAATGAACCACTCTTCATCTTGTCCCCCAAGAAAGCATTGCAGAAGGGCGATATTTCCGCATTCAATTTCTTTTTTTGGATCGAGGCGATACCAATTATCAATTGAGTATGAGACATAGCTAAGAATTGGCGGGCGACCGACTTTGACCCCTAGCTCATACCAAGGCTTTGCTAAAACTGCAGGAATCACATGGGCTGCATCGTTTTCAGACCATTGATAGGCCATGCCGATATAGGAAAGGGCGAGCATGGCTCGTCTGACTTCGCCCTCACTTGTTAAGGCATCCATTTTGAAAGGTGGAAGTGATTTAACCCGAGACCTAAAATCTGAACCCATTAAATACTTTGGCAAATTACGCGCCATCTCATCCCAAGCACCGTTTGCAGCAGAGAGTGATGTGACTGGATCGCGGTGTTGCATATAGCCGAATTCTTTAGAGAGGCCAAAGGCCTCTAGAGAAACTGG
>JANQVH010000043.1 GCA_030730425.1 Candidatus Nanopelagicaceae bacterium | reverse complement strand
GCGGAGAGGGTGAAATCTCAATTAAAGATCTCGCAGATAAAGTAATTGAGATGACTGGCTCAAAGTCTCAGATTAAGTATGTGCCCTATAACAGCGCTTATCCCCAAGGTTTTGAAGAGATGATGCGAAGGGTTCCAGATACCTCTAAATTGAGAACCTATACCGGCTGGAGTCCAAAGCGAAACCTTGATGAGATCATTAAAGATATTGAGAGCTCTCTTAGGGCCAAGTAGGCGCTTGATAGCAGCCTGCCTGCTACTTGCCCTTACTTCAAGTTTATTAAGTGCTCCTGCCTCATATGCAGTTGATTCCAGAGTTATTGATGTAGTCACTGTCACGTGGGATAGAGCAGCTGCTCTTCCAGGAAGTGTTACAGATATTCAAAGTCAGATAGAAAATGATGTTAAACCAAGATGGAGAGAGCTAACCACTATCTCAGGTGATCCAGCAGATAGAAGGATTGAGTTTAATTTTGGCCGCTCTCTTGCTACTCCGCTGGTTTCAACTATTCCAATGCCCTGTGAGCGGGTAGTAACAGCTTGGAGTGATGTAGTTCGAGAAGAGACCTATAGAAGACTTGGTATAGCTGATAGTAGCTCCAGGTATCTGGTGATAGTTGCTCCTGATAATGGCTGCATCTGGTCAGGTCTTGCCAATATCGGCAGCGCCAGTGATTCTGGTGGAACTCTTGTTCTTCATAACACCATCAAAGGATTTGTAATTGCTCATGAGCTAGGACACCTGCTTGGCCTTGGCCATTCCAATCTGATTCGCTGCCCAAGTTCATCTCCAGATGGAAGTTGGAGTAGTTGTAGGGCAGTTGAATATGGTGGAAGTATCGATTTAATGAGTAATGTCGATGTTTCAACTCCTCTTTCAACTTATCATCAATGGCGGATGGGGCTATTGGAGAGTAAAGATGTAATTCAATCTTGGAAGAGTGAAACTGTTGAGATAAATAACGTCTCTCTCTATGGAAAACCTAGAGCCATATTCTTACGTGAGGGATCCTCTACCTATTGGATTGAGTATCGAGGCGCTACAGATCGATATAAAGCAGGTTTACTCATCTATCGCACTGATCCTCCACCAGGAAGCGCTGTCGTTTCACCCAACCCAGCAGATGCCACACAACCCACCTTCACAGGTATTGGAACCGATATCTGGATGATGAACCTAGATAGCTATGCCTATGTAAGTTCAAACTCCAGCTCAATAGGCTCTATGACTCTTCCTGCCTCAGAGACCCTCCTACTTCACTCAGGCAATGTCAGCATTAAGGCAAGTGCCACATCTGCCAATTCAGCAAGTGTGACGATAACTAGAAACATCAAGGCTGCCCCAACAAAGCCAGTTCTGGCAGCAAGTAATACCTGGACTTCAAGTGAATCAGCGCTACTTGATAAGAACTATCTAAATGAAATAAACGGCATAGAAGCATTTGAAATCAAGGTCAATGAAGAGGTCAAAACCCTAACTCCATCAATTCGAAAAGATTGGAAGCCTACATATCTTGATCCATTTACTGCTCCAAGCTTTCCGCTTGTTCAAGACTTGCCAGAGGGGCAGTACTCATTTTCAATAAGAGTAAGAGATCTAACAGGGCTCTGGAGCGCTTGGTCTGATAGCGCTAAGGTCAATATTGATCGTGGATATCCTCAAGGTGGAAGTAGCTTTGAATTTCAAGGCTATAGCCAGGGATTGGCTGAAGTTGGACTTACTGACTTTAGAGATGATGGGACCGGGCTCTGCTTAACTCAAGTCATTAATCCTGAAGGTTGGGTAGCATCAAGAAGTAGCGCTAAAGCAAGGCCAACAATCAATTTAAGTGCTACCTCTCTTTCCAGTTTTAAAGTAGAGAGCTATGACTGTCTAGGAAATGGCCAAGTGGGTCAGTTAAAGTCTGATATTAAATTTACCCAAGCCTCAAAGTTAACAAAACGTGGAACTTGGAGAGATGCTGGAAAGGATTATCCATCAGGGTCCTTATTTTGCGTAAGCAAGTGTTCAATGAATATCACAGTTCTTGGGAGCGCTGGATTGGTAGTTGGCTCAGGAAGCCTTAATTATGGATTTGCTGGACAGAGAGCTTCAATCCATAAATCAAAGAGTAATCAAGATACCTACTCAACTCTCTCTATTAAATCACCGACAAGAAAGACGCTAAGAGTTAGTGGCAAGGATTTTGTCTTAGTTGGGCTTTTAAAAGGCTCAGTAAAAATAGAAGGTTTAGAGAAGGCTCAGAGAGCTTCTCAGTACCTCGATATTTCACTAGATTCCCCCGCGCAGAAGAGCTTAAGTCGCTTTGGCTTTACTGGAGATGACTTTGCCTCGGAGTGGGCTGTTCTGCCCATGAATCGTGGGACTACTTTGGAAGACCCATCCCTTGATCTGTGCGCTGGCGATTATCAATCAGAATTTGATCGCCAGGAGAGACGTCAGGTAGTGGCAACTAAACCTGGCTCGCCATATGTATTTCTCTCATCTGAAGTAGTTCGCTATACCTCAGATGCTGCAGGGCGGAGAGCAATTACAGAACTTAAAGAGAAATATCAGAAATGCATTACTAATGGTGGTGGAAGTGAGATAAGTGGCGCATTTGTTAAATACTCATTTCTGCCAGTTCCTGCCTTTTCAAGCAAGTTGGTAGCAGATGAAAATCGCGTGGTTGCTTATGCAAAAATAGGTGAGGGAGAATCACTGCGGACTCTCTTTGCTATCTATCAATTCCAAGGGGCACTTTTTAGCGGACTATATGTAGTAAGAGGCGGGGATACAGCCTTTACTCAAGGAGAGATTCTTAGATGGTTAGATGCAGCAGGAGTAATCTCTAAAAGACTCTCAGAGGCAAAAGCTTCACCTAGCGCTTAAAGACATGGGTGCGATAGGCCCAGAAGCGAAAAATAGTTCCAATCCCAACTCCAATAACATTTGATGAGATGTTATCTGCCAAGAGTGAATCAAAGCCAAGGATGTATCGAGAG
>JANQVH010000042.1 GCA_030730425.1 Candidatus Nanopelagicaceae bacterium | reverse complement strand
TCTGCGCCATGGATAAGCAAGAGGTTTGCTAGAGCCATTGAATCTGCCACCACTTCCTTCCCATATTCCTAGAAGTGAATATATAGCCCATCGCCCCCTCATCAAACCTCCAAGACAGTGAAATTGGCCCATCTCTATCGCTTCGATAAACCCTAGAGCCCATAAGCCTTAGCTTCTTTAATAATTCAAGATCGGGATGGCCATAACTATTTGACTCACCCACGCTAATAAGTGAGATATCTGGAGAGATCTGGTTAAGAAAGAACTCACTTTGAAAACGAGAGCCGTGATGGGGAACCTTCAAGATTGAAATGCCAGAGAGGTCATATCTCTTTGCAATCTCCTCTTGTGCTCCAGGCTCGATATCGCCAGTAATTAATATCTTCACCTGCCCGACTTGGGCAAGAATTACAAGTGAGCGATTATTTTCCTGGGATCCATCGCCAGATAGATTTGAAAATTGTGAGGAGGTAGCAGGTGGCCAGAGAACCTCGAGAGATACATCATCAATTCTTGCAATATCACCTGCTCCAACCTTAGATACTGAGTAGTTAGAGAGTTCAGCTCTGGAGATATTCCCATTACTCCAGATCTGACCAATCTCTCTCTTCCTTAAAGCCCCACTCACTCCATAGTAATGATCAGCATGATTATGGCTTAAGACAATTAGCGGTAAATGCTTTACTCCAATGCTCTTTAAACAGCGATCAAGTAGATCAGGATCAGGGCCAGCATCAAAGAGCAGAGCGCTACTAGATGAAATCTTTATCACCAGAGCATCGCCCTGGCCAACATCGCATTGCACAAGGCGCCAAGTGCTTCCAGGAAAGCTAACTTTGCTAAATACTCCTAAGAAGATAATCACAACAAGAGCTGCAATACCAATTTTTCTTAATGACGTAACAAATAAAATAACAATAATTAGCGCAAGAGTAATTAGAAGTAGTTGATAGGAGAGCGAGAGCGTTGGAGTTACATCAGAGAGCGATGCAATATAGGCAATCCAGCGAGCAAGAAATTCAGCGATAGCTAGTAACCCCTGCGATATCAATGGGATCGGAAGGGTTAGAACGGATAGGAAACCAAGAATTGTCACTGGAGCCACCAATAGATAAGTAACGATATTAAATGGAATAGCAAAGAGTGGGGCTTGGGCGGTAAAGACTATTAAATAGGGAGTGCAGAGCAGAGTGGCAGCAGTTGAAACTGCAACAATTTCAGCGAGCCAAGGTGGGAAAAATCTAAGTAGGTATTCCTTAATTCCAGGTGAGAGAAATATCAAACCAGAGGTAGCAAGGACAGAGAGAATGAAGCCAGGATCTTGTCCTTGAAAGGGGTCAAAGAGAAGTAGAACAATTACTGCGCTCGATAACGCCGCTGCTGCATTTGCTCTATTGCCTGTAGCAATTGCTAGAAGAACGACAAGTGCCATAAGTCCTGCTCGCAATACCGCCGGTGATGGCCTAACCAGCAATAGAAAAAGAAAGAGGATTAATCCAGTGGCAACAATTCTCACGCCTAGCTTTGGAACAAAGAGTCGCAGAAGAAAGAAAACCAGCGCGCTAACAATGGCAAAATTTGCCCCGCTAACTGCAGTTAGATGGGCAAGGCCCGAGCGGCGCATCTGCTGAGTAAATTCCTCACTTTGAAGCGAGGTATCCCCAAGGATCATTCCAGGAATTAGCGCACCAGAATTACTCTCATATGCCGCTGCTTGATTGCGAAATTTAGATCTAATCTCTGCAAGTAGCTGACCTAGCGCCCCAACCTTTGATAGCTGGAGAAACTCCTCATCTGCAATCAAAAGAGCAGCTACTCGCCGCTCTTTACTTTTTATTAGCCTTCCTTGGAACTCAACCAAATCACCAGGAATGAACTCCACTTTCTTCGGTATCAAGACTCTAAGGGCAAGTCTTACTTCATAACTTGCCTTCTGACTTTCAAGGTATGAAGTTCTAACTAGAAATGAGCTCTGCGAAGGATTGATATTTGAGCCACGAACTCTTTCAAATGTGAGTTTTGGATCACTAGTAACACTTGCTATCACTTTCACATCGCTAGAGCTCTTGGCTAATTGAGCAATTACGCTGCTTTGTAATATCTGGCTATGAATCGAAAAGAGGATACTGCCGATAAGAAGTGCAAGCGAGATGATGTAGAAGCGTCGCTTAAAAAGGTAGGTAAAAGATGTGATTACCGCACTTACCGCTAACGCAGACCAAGAGAAATAGGTCGCACCCAGTACCCCAACCCATAGGGCTAGGGCAAAGAGCAGTGCGCGGTAATCACTTCTTACCCTCTGGTCTAGAGGCTCAAACGTGGGCGAATCCGCTCCAGAGTTTTGCTGCCTATACCAGAAACTTTTAACAGATCATCAAGAGCTAGAAATGGCCCATTAGCGCTTCGATAATTAATAATTCGGCTAGCAATTACCGGCCCAATACCAGCAAGTGAATCAAACTCAGCCTTTGTAGCCCTATTAACATTGATGACTCCAGTAAATTTCGTCTTTTTACTCTTGCTGCTACTACTAGAGCTAACTTTTGCAACATATCCCACATAGACCTGTTCACCATCTACTAAGACTCGAGCTAAGTTGATATCGCTTAAATCAACTCCTTTCTGTGCTCCACCTGCTGCCTTTATTGCATCTGAGACTCTAGAGCCTGCAAGTAGTGGGTAGACATCTGGTCGTTTAACTTTGCCAGCTACATGAATAAGTATCGTTTTGGCTACTGCCGGCATAGTTAGCGCTGGCTTAGGAGATTCTTGCGCAACTGCTCTTCCCCTAGTGTTAGTAAAGAGAAATGTGGCAAAGAGTATGGCAACTAGAGAGATAGCGATAAGCGCTCTTCGCTGTGAGTAGGTGTAATCCTGAAAATCTTCTTTTAATTTCTCAAAATTCATAGCCTGATGAAATCAGGTATGGCTATCTATTATTTCTTTAATTGACTCTATTAGTGGAGAAGTAGGCGCTGTGGATATCGCTATAAAACTACATTAACAAACTTTGGAGCCTTGG
>JANQVH010000041.1:609-3130 GCA_030730425.1 Candidatus Nanopelagicaceae bacterium | reverse complement strand
TGCATCCAATGAATTCTTTAGAATAGCGCTAAGTCTTGGAGCAGCAATAGTCCAGATAGCGGTAACTAGCCCCGTGGTCATTAATACCACTAGTACCCAACCAGGAACATCTCCTGATTCATCAACATCTTTTGCCATGAATTCTCGATACTTTTCGGCAACTTTAGATTTATTCAATAAATCCCTAGTCTCTATGAATTTTACTTGGAAAACTTCACTAGGTAAAAGCTTTTTGATTTCCATTTTTGATTCCCCTTTGTTTATTCTTTCTGCAATTCTCACCTACCTCAGACATCTGCTTAAAACAAAGGCTTTAGAATGTGGAGAAAGGGCGCTGTGTATAACTTGGTTTAATCACATGAAACTATTGAGCTGCTCAAATGAAGGAAATAGCGCAAACAAAATTGAGATGGGAAGGATTAAAAAGACAATCGGAATCATAAGAGAAATCTCAGCTTTGCCTGCTCTCTGCAAGATCACATTCTTGCTCGATAGGCGAGCATCCTTCACCTGCGAAATTAGGATGGGCCCTAAAGATGAGCCTCTCTCAATACCTAGAACTATGCTGGTAGTAAATCTTCTCAATATAAGTGAGTCATAGCGCAGAGCGAGATTATCAAGGGCCTGGGTAAGAGAAGCGCCATTTGCGATATCTGAAACCACCATATCTAGCTCTCTAGCACTTAGCGAAGTTGATCTCTGGCCAATTATTGCAAGCGCCCGAGAGGGCGAGATCCCAGAGGAGATAAGAATTGTTAGAAGTTGAATTAGCGAGGGAAGTTCTCTTTCAAAGATCTGGGTTGCAACTCTCTTCTCCGCACCTGCCCGCTTACGAAGTAGTGCAAGAAATAAGGCCAAGATGCTTAGAAGAAATAGTGATGCTGGAATCTGCTCAGGCCAGATAGCAATTAATAAGTAGAGTGCAATTGTCGCTGCGCTAAGGATAAAGAAGTAGAGCCCGATATCTCTAACTCTGGCCGCTTTATGACCAAGGCTCTCTGTTCTAATTACCCTTGCATACTTCTCACTCCTTGAGCTTAAAGAGGTAAAACTCTCATTACTAATGATCCAGACTCCCAATAACAAGAGAGGCAAAACTGTAAGAAGTGAGAGCATGCGAATATCAGATAACTCTGCTCTCATCTCAACGCCCTTGGCGCAGCAGGAAGAGAGCCGACCTTCTCCATCCAGATGTAGGCAGTTGCAGTCATTACAACTCCAAGGGATAGGACTAAGGCTCCACTTGGCGTGGAGTAAATCTCAACTGTCGAATCTTGAGTAGAGAGGAGAATCAATAAGAGCCAGGGCGCTGCAGTTGCTAAAAGAGCTGAATTTCTAATCCAACCAAATTTAGTCCGAATCTCCTCAGATACTGCAATGTCTTCTCTAACAAATTCAGCTAACAAGCGAAGTGCATTATTAGCATCTCTTCCCCCAAAGTCTTTTGAGATAATCAGAGTTTCAAAGACCTGATCAGAGATTGCTGAATCTAGGCGCCTCTTTTCTTTTAGTAACACCTGTTCAAAATTTCCTAGGCTTAAAAGATCGCTCTGAATCTGCGCAAAGCTCGGCCTCAATACCTTTGGCCCATGCAGCGCTAATTGAGTAAGCGCTTCAGAGATTGAAATGCCAGCTTGAAGCGCTGAGACTAAAGAGTCAATTGCCTCTGGCCAGGCAACTTCCCTCTCCCTCTGCTTTTTTAAATTTCTTCCTCGGCCAATAAGAAAGGGAAGAGCTGCTGAGAGGGTAGCAATCGCTAAAGAAATTGCCTCAGATGAGGTGAGTAGAAAGGTAGTGAAGTATGAAGAGATAAGAGTAATTATCAAAGTCAGAGCGCTTCGAGAAGAGACCTTCTTATCTGACTTAAATCTTTTATTTAAAGAACCTAGGTTAAATAGAGCGATATAAGAACCAAGTGCTGCAAGCAAGCCTGCAAAAACTGGTAGAGCAAATTGCTCAAACATGGAAACCTCTTTGATATTGCCCCTGGCTCCAGGTAAATATTGGCTCTAAATCGATATGAAAGTTCTCTGCCCTATCTAGCACTTTAACCACTTGCAGAACTCTTCGAACTCCAGTGCTATCAAGACCAACGTGAATCACATAATCAAGTGCTCGAAATACTGTTGGGGTTAAGAAATCTTGGGTGATGTTTTCGCCAGCTAGAAGTGGGAGCGTCTGAAGTTTTCTTATCGCCTCTGTTGCTGAATTAGCATGAATTGTTGCCATTCCAGGAATTCCTGAGTTGAGCGCAATCAACATATCCCAAGACTCAGCTTCTCGAATCTCCCCAATTACCAATCGCGATGGACGCATTCTTAACGCTTCTTTGATTAGCTTTCTAATGCTTATCTCTCCAACTCCATCAAGACTGGCGCTTCTAGTCTGCATCGCAACACAATCTGGAATTCTTGGACTTAGCTCAAAAACTTCTTCAATAGTTATTACTCGATCTGTTATTGGCACAGCGCTGACAAGAGCGTTAAGTAGCGTTGTTTTACCTGCTTGAGTTGAACCACTT
>JANQVH010000041.1:0-599 GCA_030730425.1 Candidatus Nanopelagicaceae bacterium | reverse complement strand
CTATCTCTTACCGCCTCACCTAGAAACTCTCTTATCTCAGCAGAGATAACTTCCATCTCAACTAAATTAAGTAAGCTCTTGCCACGCATCAAATGCTTACGGATATTTATTGCCCAATGCTCAGAAGTAACTTCAGGAATAACAATATGGAGCCGGCTTCCATCAGGTAGGCGAGCATCAACAAAGGGGTGGCTTAGATCAATTCTTCTACCCGACCACATCAATATGCGATCCATAATTGATTGAAGCTCTGAAGCACTTAAAACTATATTGGTTAACTCACTCTTACCTGAACGGGCGATAAAGATTCTCTGCGGCGAATTAATCCAAATCTCTTCAACTTCATCATCTTCTAGAAGGCTTTGTAGCGCTCCATAATCAGCTCCCTGCTGGATTTCATCATTTTCCATGGCCCTTTCATAGGCCAAGATCAGGCAGGCTCTTGGTTATTTACTGACCAGAGTTGTGAATTAACTGCAAAGAAGTAATGTGTAGTGAGCACCTAGGCACTCTCGGTATACTCAGCCCCGCAATACTTTCTATTGCATGGTGGGCGTAGCTCAGCTGGTAGAGCACCCGGTTGTGGTCCGGGATGTCGC
>JANQVH010000040.1 GCA_030730425.1 Candidatus Nanopelagicaceae bacterium | reverse complement strand
CCAAGGACGATAATCCAGCCAAGTGCTGACTTGGAGATAAGGCTTAGGGCGATATAGGACTTCTCGCCATAGACATATTCTTTCCATTTGCCGATCTTCTTATATTGGAGATACATATTGATGGCAAAGCTATTAAAGAATAGGAATGTAAGAAGGAAGCCGAATCTGGCATAGACCGGGATTGCATCTGCGATGTTATTTGTTGAGACCCAAAAGTAAAGCCCTCCCATAATCCAAGGAACTATGCCTGCTAGCACTCCGATATTGAAGGCAAGCCAGTTGGTCTTCTCAGTTACTTGGTTATGCCTCTCCATCATTAGCCCCATTAAGTTCATGATGAAGTTGAGTGTGAAGATAAAGACAATGCTTGAGAGTTCAATTAGGCCGCCAAGCATGAGAAGAACTACCAGCATTAGCGAGGAGCTAATTGCATACTCCCACCAACGGGCAGGATTAATACCAGAGGCAATATTTGCTTCATAGCGGCGGACATAAAATGGCGAGGAGATAAGAAGGTGGGCAAAGGCTGAGAGAAGCAGGAAGATTGGTCCAATTAGCGCAATTGGAAACTCAAAGAGCAGCTCGCTCTCAGGGCGGATCCCCTCTGGTGTATCGGTGAAGAATCTTGTTATTACTGGAATCTTGCTCTCAGGATTGAGGATAAAAAGAAGGGCAATTCCCTGAATTAGATGGGTAATGCCAGCTAATCTATTTAATCTCTGCAGCCTCATGCCAATTTGTGTCTCTGGCTTCATTATCTTCTCCTTGTAAAGGTTAGAAAAATGATAATACTCGATAAAGCTTAAATAACAGCAGGCTTATAAGCAGGGGGCGGAAGGTGCTTCCCAGGCGAGCTTGATTTCTCACCTGATAACTAGATAGAGCGCTACTTGTTTTAGTAACATTTAGAGATGGAATTACTTCTAGTGGCCCTAGCAATACTTGTCATTCTCCTTGTTGCTAAGAATGGCTCGAGTAAGAGAAAGTAAGGCTCTTCTTTATAGATCTATTAGCTAGGGGCTTACCGCTATCTAGCCGCGTAATGATTGAGATTTTCTTCCACCTTCCTTGCTTAATATGACCGATATCAAGGGATAGAGATAGGCTTTAACTCTTCATTTTAATCAATATTAATTCTCAATCTATTTAGCAAGGGGTAGCTATGGCAGATCGGCAAATTGGCGTAGGACTTCTTGCCTATGGAGCAATTGGCGATGAACATAATCAAGCAATTTCATCTACTGCCGGTCTAACTACAGTTGCAGTCTGTGATGCTAAAGCAGAGCGAATAGAGGCAGCTCTTAAGATCTCACCAAATGCTAAAAGCTTTGGCGATGCTGATCAGATGCTTGAATCAGGACTTCTTGATCTAGTAATTATCTCAACTCCCCCAAATACTCACTTCACCTGGGCAAAGAAGGCTCTAGAACTTGGGATAAATGTAATTGTTGAAAAACCTATGGCGCTAACTACCAACGAGTGTGATGAGTTAATTGCCCTTGCAAAATCAAAATCACTCCTGCTTAGCGTTTATCAGAACCGGAGATATGACTCAGATTTTCTCACCATGCAGAAGGCTATTAACGATGGGCTAATCGGTGATCTCTTCTATATCGAGAGCTTTGTTGGTGGCTATAAGAAACCCTGCTCGCTCTGGCACTCAGATGTTCTTGTCTCAGGGGGAGCTATCTTTGATTGGGGAGCTCACTTTATTGATCAGATAGTGACGCTAATTAGCTCACCAATTGCTCATATCTCAGGGCTTAATCAGAAGCGCCATTGGCACCACATCACAAATGCTGATCACTCTCAGGTGGTAATTACCTTTACCGATTCAAAGCAGGCGATATTTACCAATTCAGATCTTGCTGCAGCAAGAAAGCCTAAGTATTACGCCCTAGGGACAAAGGGAGCCCTTGTTGGTAATTGGAATAGCGCAGCTGGTGATACTCCAGCAGATCTGCCAGCGATAATTTCATTGATTAAGGAAGATGGAGAAGTTGAGCTATTAGAGGAGATTAAGGCAGAGCCATATGCCTTCCATAAGGCAATCGCTGATCATCTTCTTAATGGAGCCAAGATGGCAATTAGAGCTGAGCAATCAAGAAATGTTGTTGAGATTATGGCAAGGGCTGAGCAATCAGCTGCCTTAAAGGCCATTGCGATAGAGCCAGAGTTATTAAAGCTATAGGCAGGCAACATTGAGTATTAATTGGGGCTTTATTGGCGCAGGAGTTGTTGCATCAAAGGCTCTTGCTCCTGCGGTGAGAAACGCTAGTAATGCCAACTTATATGCAGTTGCTAGTAGAGATATATCAAAAGCAACAAACCTTTCACCTGAGCGTGTTTATGATAACTACGATGAGTTAATCAATGATCCAAAGGTTGATGCGATCTATATCAGCCTTCCCAATAACTTTCATGCTCCAATTGCTAGTAGAGCACTTAGGTCAGGAAAGGCAGTGCTCTGCGAAAAACCGTTAACTATGAATTATCAAGAGAGTCTTGAACTGGTAGGACTTGCTGCTTTAAGTAAATCTCTCCTTGTTGAAGCGATCTGGTATCGCTGGCATCCAAGGCTGATTAAAGCTTGCCAGCAGATTGCAGCGGGGGTAATTGGTGAGATTAAAGAAATTAATGCTGCTTTTACCTATGTAAATTCCAATAAGGGTAATTATCGCTTTGATCCAGCACTTGGCGGCGGAGCTCTTCTAGATCTTGGCCCTTATCCACTCCATCTAATTCCATCTCTCTTTGGAGGTGAGGCAAGAGTTGAACTACTTACAGTTAACCAAGAGATTGGCCCAAGCGGCGTTGATCTAGTAACTAAGGTTGAAGCCTTAATTAATGGCAGTATTAAATTCAATTTCAATGTTTCTTTTGTTGGCCAGTTAAGCCAGGAGATAAGCATCTTGGGAAGTAATGGAGGGATAAAGTTTCTAGATGGTGCGGCCTTCACCAATTGGAATGAGCCATCAACTCTTCAAGTAAATGATGAGATTTACTCATTTGAAAGCGTTGATGCCTATCAATTGATGGTTGAAGCGGTATCAGATGTCATCTTAGGAAAACCTGGCTGGATCCCGCCTCACTCTGAGAGCTTATTTGTGATGGATTTAATTGATCAGATAAGA
>JANQVH010000039.1:13753-16355 GCA_030730425.1 Candidatus Nanopelagicaceae bacterium | reverse complement strand
AGAGGCGCGGCTTTGTCTATCCCTCATCTGAAATCTATGGCGGACTTCGCGCATCATGGGATTACGGCCCTCTCGGAGTTGAATTAAAAAATAACGTTAAGCGCCAATGGTGGAAATCAATGGTGACAGGACGCGAGGATGTTGTTGGTCTTGATTCCTGCGTCATATTAGCTAAAGAAGTTTGGGAGGCATCAGGGCACGTTGAGACCTTTAGCGATCCGCTAACAGAGTGCACCGAATGTAATAAGAGATATCGCGCTGATCATCTAGAAGAGGCTTATGAAGCAAAGCATGGAAAGAAAGCAGCATCGCTATCAGAGATTAATTGTCCTCATTGTGGCAATAAGGGAAAGTTCACAACCCCTAAGCAATTCTCAGGGCTACTAAAAACTTTCCTAGGTCCAGTTGAAGATGAATCAGGTCTTGCATATCTAAGGCCAGAGACTGCTCAAGGAATTTTTATTAACTTTGATAATGTGGCAACAACAGCTCGAAAGAAGCCGCCATTTGGAATTGGCCAGATTGGTAAGTCATTTAGAAATGAAATCACTCCTGGAAATTTCATCTTCCGTACTAGAGAGTTTGAACAGATGGAGATGGAGTTCTTTGTTGCCCCGGGAAGTGATGAAGAGTGGCATCAAAAGTGGATTGATACCAGACTTGCTTGGTATGTTGATTTAGGAATTAATCCGCAGCGTCTTCGCTTATTTGAACACCCTAAAGAGAAACTCTCCCATTACTCAAAGAGAACTGTTGATATTGAATATAACTTTGAATTTGCTGGAACCCAATGGGGAGAGCTTGAGGGAATTGCCAATCGAACCGACTTTGATCTAAAGGCCCACTCTGAAAAGTCAGGCAAAGATCTCTCATTCTTTGATCAAGAGAAGAATGAGCGCTGGTTTCCCTATGTTATTGAGCCTGCAGCAGGCGTTGATCGCTGCGCTCTAACCTTCTTAATGGATGCCTATAGCGAGGATGAGGCGCCTAATTCCAAGGGGGAGATGGAGAAGAGAGTAGTTCTCCGTCTTGATTATCGACTAGCTCCAGTAAAGGTTGCAGTACTTCCACTATCTAGAAATGCAGATCTCTCACCTAAGGCAAGAGATTTAGCTGCAGCGCTTAGTAAGAACTGGAGCGTTGACTTTGATGATGCTGGAGCAATTGGAAGGAGATATCGCAGACAAGATGAGATCGGTACTCCTTATGCAATCACTGTTGACTTTGATACTTTAAATGACAATGCGGTAACAATTAGAGAGCGTGATTCGATGAAGCAGGAACGAATCAGTATCGATCAGGTTGAGGCATGGTTAGCCCCACGGCTACTGGGCTGCTAGATCTAAAGCCGCTTCATCTTCCAATTCGTGGTGGCGGTTTAGATTTAACTGCGCCAGTAGTCCTTGCTCCAATGGCAGGAATTACCAATGCTGCTTTTAGATTGCTCTGCCGGGAACAAGGCGCTGCGCTCTTTGTCTCAGAGATGGTTACCGCAAGAGCTTTAATTGAAGGTAACGATGAGACTCTAAGAATGATTACTCCAGGAGTTGGTGAGCATCCTCGCTCTATTCAGCTCTATGCCACAACTGCAGAGGATTTATCAAGAGCAGTTGAGATTTTAGGAAGGAAAAATTTAGCAGATCATATAGATCTAAATTTTGGTTGCCCAGTTCCAAAAGTCACAAGAAAAGGGGGAGGTTCAGCTCTTCCTTATAAGAGACGCCTCTTTGCATCTCTAGTTGAAGCTGCAGTAAAGGGCGCTAGCAAATATCAGATTCCAGTAACAGTTAAGATGCGAGTTGGAATTGATAGTCAGTATGAAACTTACTTAGATGCTGGGAAAATCGCTGCAGATCTAGGAGTTGCATGGGTGGCACTTCATGCCAGAACTGCAGCACAGCTCTATGAAGGTAAATCTGATTGGAGCAAGATTAAAAATCTAGTTGAACACCTTGCCCCAACTGGCATCCCAGTGCTTGGAAATGGCGATATCTGGTCAGGCTCTGATGCGATAGAGATGGTGAAAACAACTGGATGTGCAGGCGTTGTAGTGGGCAGAGGGTGTCTGGGACGGCCATGGTTATTTGCAGATTTAGTTGCAGCCTTTAATGGCCAAGAGATAAGAGCTCTTCCAAATCTATTTGAGGTTAGAGAAATTATCTATCGCCATGCAGAGCTTCTTACTCAGTATTTCTCAAGTGAGGATAGAGCTTGCAGGGATCTAAGAAAACATATGGCCTGGTATTTAAAGGGCTTTAGAGTTGAAAGAGAGCTTCGAACAAAATTTGGAATGGTTTCATCGCTTCTTGAACTTCGCCAGCTATTAGATCAATTAGTCGATCAACCATATCCTGTAGCAATTGGCGATGCTCCGCGAGGAAGAACCAGCCATGGACGCGCCGTTAGTCTGCCTGATGGCTGGCTCAATGATCCAGAGGAATTAGTTACAGTTGATGGGCAAGATTCTGGATCTGGCGGCTGATGTTCTTATTTAAATTTGCTTGGAAGTTTATTAGCTTTCTACTTCTAGTTGCCCTAGTAATACCGCTTTGGGCTATGGGAAAGACTTGGTATACCGCGCAGAATGAAACCATTAGAAAAG
>JANQVH010000039.1:0-13653 GCA_030730425.1 Candidatus Nanopelagicaceae bacterium | reverse complement strand
CTTTGGGCTATGGGAAAGACTTGGTATACCGCGCAGAATGAAACCATTAGAAAAGCAGATGCGATAGTTGTCATGGGGGCTGCGCAGTTAGATGGAAGACCTGGTGAAGTTTTAGAGGCAAGGCTAAAGGAAAGCCTTCGAATCTATGAGAAGGGATTTGCCACAGAGATCTACACCTTAGGTGCGGGAGCGCCAGGAGATCGATTTACAGAGGCAGCAGCATCAAGAAGTTATTTGATTTCTAAAGGAGTAAGAGCAAAGAGTATTACCGCTGTTGCCAAGGGCCGTGATACTTATCGAAGTATCGAAGCCCTATCAAAAGCTGATGGCATAAAAAGAATTAAAGAGATAATTATTGTTACCGATCCTTATCACTGCTTAAGATCAATGACGATGGCTAATGATTTTGGATTTAACGCTACCTGCTCACCAACAAGGGTTGGCATCGCTAGCTTGGAAGAGGCTGGATTTCGCTACTTATTGCGAGAGAGCGGGGCCTATCTTGCCTATCTAACCCTTGGGCGCCGTGGCATACATATCAGCGACCACGTAACCTAAGCACATCATGGCCCTTCATCCTGCAAATGAGCATCTAGGTTATAGCGCACTTGATCGCGAAAGATTTCTCGATGAACCAGCGAAGCGAAAGGGGCGCACTGAGTTTGCCAGGGATCGCGCCAGAATTATCCATTCATTTGCTCTAAGGCGCCTTGCTGCAAAGACTCAAGTAGCTGTTCCTTGGGCAAGTGATTTTCCAAGGACAAGACTCTCTCACTCACTTGAGTGCGCACAAGTTGGAAGAGAAATAGGCGCAGCCCTTGGCGCAGATCCTGACCTTTTAGAGAGCGCATGTCTTGCTCATGATTTAGGACATCCTCCCTTTGGACATAATGGCGAGCAAGCACTTGCAAAGATTGCTAAAGATATTGGCGGCTTTGAAGGAAATGCTCAGAGCTTCAGATTATTAACAAGGATTGAGGCAAAGACTGTTGATCAAGATGGACTCTCTGTTGGCTTAAATCTAACTCGAGCCACCCTTGATGCTGCAACTAAATATCCTTGGAGCAGCAGAGAGAATCCAGATAAGTTTGGCGTCTATCAAGATGATTTAGAGATATTTAATTGGGTCAGGCAAGAATCTCTTGAATCAAGAACTTGTATGGAAGCCCAGATTATGGATTGGTCCGATGATGTGGCCTATAGCGTGCATGATCTAGAAGATGGTTTAGTTACTGGACAGATTGATATTTCAAAGTTAAATGACGATCTAGAGCAGCTCTATCAGACTGCGATTAGAGAGTACCTACCTGATTTGAGTGAGCAAGAGGCCACATCTGCTCTCAACTCTTTGCATAATCTTTCATGTTGGCCAAAAGAGTTTGATAGAAGCCATAGACACCTTGCTCAGTTAAAGGATCTGACCAGTCAATTAATAGGTCGCTTCGCTCTCTATGCAGAGCGAGCCACAAGAGAGAGGTATGGAGAGGGGAATCTAACTCGCTATCAAGCAAATCTGATCGTTCCTCGCGAGGTAAGAATTGAGGTAGCGCTACTTAAATCAATGGCGGGTTACTACATAATCGGCGCAGAAGTATCCAAGGAGCGTTATGCAAGACAAGAAGAGGTAATTATTGAGTTAGTTGAGGCTGTCAGTCGCCTTGCCCCAGCAAGTCTTGAGAGTTTCTTTCTCCAGCAATGGCAGGTTGCAGATAGCGCTGAGGCGAAGATGCGCGTAGTAATCGATCAGGTAGCTTCATTAACAGATATGGGTGCATACGCCCTCCATGAGAAATTGATAGGGGCTTAGGATTACAGCTATGTCTGGACGAATTCGCGATACCGATGTGAGCTATGTTCGCGATCATTCACCAATTGATGAAGTTGTAAGTGATTATGTCCAGCTAAAGAGCGCTGGTGGGGGACAGAAGAAAGGGCTATGTCCATTTCATGATGAGAAGAGCCCCTCATTTCATGTAACTCCTGCTCGCGGATATTTTCACTGCTTTGGCTGCCAAGAAGGTGGAGATGTAATTGCCTTTATTATGAAGATTGATCATTTGAGTTTTACTGAAACTATCGAGAGATTAGCTTCGAGAATTGGCTATCAATTAACTTATGAACAAAGCAGTGGCGGGCCAAAGGCTCCAACAGTTCAGCGCTCTAGACTTCTTGAAGCAAATAGCCAAGCATCCCTCTTTTATCAAGAGCAGCTACAACTTCCTACCGCAAGCCATGCCAGAGAGCTACTAATCAAACGTGGTTTTGATAAAACAGCGAGCCAATCATTTGAAATTGGCTACGCTCCAGATCAATGGGATGCGCTAAGTAAATTCTTACTTGGAAAGGGTTTTAGCGCAGAGGAACTTCTTCTAGCTGGATTAACAAAAGAGGGGACCAAGGGAGCTATCGATCGCTTTAGAAATCGCTTGATCTGGCCCATCAGAGATATCTCAGGTGATTTAGTTGGTTTTGGCGCAAGAAAATTAGCAAGCGATGAAGAAGATACTGGTCCTAAGTATCTAAATACCCCAGAAACTTCGATATATAAAAAGAGCCAGGTTCTCTATGGCCTTGATAAGGCGAAGAAGGAGATAGCAAAGAAGCGCCAGGTAGTAATAGTTGAGGGCTATACCGATGTAATGGCAGCGCACTTAGCAGGAATACCAACCGCCGTTGCAACCTGTGGAACTGCCTTTGGTGATGAGCATATAAGGATATTGCGAAGACTATTAATGGATGATGATGCATTCCGCGGCGAAGTGATCTTTACCTTTGATGGCGATGCTGCAGGACAGAAAGCAGCCCTTCGTGCTTTTGGTGATGACCAGAAATTTGTTACTCAAACCTTTGTCGCAGTTGAGCCAAGTGGGTTAGATCCATCTGATTTAAGGCAAGAGATGGGAGATGCTGCTCTTCGCGATCTGATTGCAAGGCGGGTCCCACTTTTTGAGTTTGCAATCAAGAGCTCTATAAAACAATTTGATTTAGGCAATGCCGATGGCAGAGTTCAAGCGCTAAATGCTGCTGCGCCTCTTATTGGGAGAATTCGTGATACTTCACTAAGACCAGAGTATGCAAGATCTCTTGCTGGCTGGCTTGGGATGGAAGTTGAAGTTGTAATGGCTGCGGTTAAGAAAAACACTTCAACTAGGTCGACAAGCGTTGATGCTGCGTTAGCTGGCGAGCAATGGCGGCCAGATCCAAGTGAGCCAAGATTAATTCTTGAGCGAGAAGTTCTAAAGGTTCGTCTTCAGATGCCAGCGCTATTTAGAAATTGGCCAGAGTTAGAAAAGAATGCCTTTTCACATCCTGCCTATATCAAGCTAAGAGAATTTATCGATACCCAAGAGGATTTAATGGCAGTTAATTTAGAGGCGACAGACTCTGATGAACTTAAGTCATTTATTACCGAGTTAATGGTTGAGCCGATACGTACCGATGGTGAAATCTCAGATCGCTATGTCTCAAGTATCACTGCCAGATTAAATGAGGTAGCACTTGCCAGATCTATCGCTGAAGTTAAATCAAGCCTCCAGCGATTAAATCCGCTTGAGAGTGAAAGTGAATATAATCAGATGTTTTCAAGGTTAGTTGAGATGGAGGCAAAGAGGCGGGCCCTGCGGGAATTGGCGCTTGGGGAGTCTCTGACCTAGATTTAGCCGCTGAACGATCCCTGATAGCTCAATTGGCAGAGCAGCCGGCTGTTAACCGGCAGGTTCTTGGTTCGAGTCCAAGTCAGGGAGCTTTTCATTTAGACTCATCCCTATGGCAATGGTCCGTATTCGTGTAGCTCTTCCTGATCGCCCAGGATCTTTAGGCGCTGTGGCATCTGCAATTGGTTTTGCTGGCGGAGATATTCGCGGCCTTGTTGTTCTCTCATCTGAAGGTGGGAGAGGAATAGATGACATCACAGTTGCATTTCCTGGAAGTGACCCACAAGATTTAGTAAATGTATTAAGCGCAGTTGGCGGCGTTGAAGTCATCTCAGTAACCCCAGTAGTTTAAGAAATAACTTTAGCTCCATCACTTGGCAGTGAATCAAAAAATCTTGGTGCTTTAAATCCATTCTTAGCAAAAGCTTTCTCTATTGCTAGAGATACTGCTCCTGCATCACTTTCGTTAATTAACGCAATAGCGCTTCCTCCAAAACCGCCACCAACCATTCTCGCCCCAAGGGCTCCAGAGCGAAGCGCGGTATCAACGGCTAGATCTAACTCAGGGCATGAGACTTCATAATCATCGCGAAGTGAGTTATGGGATTGATTTAGTAATTGACCAAGTGCTTCAAAGTCCTCTGCCTCAAGGGCCTTTACTGCATCTAATACTCGAAGCATTTCACTTACACCATGGTGTGCTCGCTTGAATTGAATATCACTCAACTTTGTTTTATGGGCTAGAAGGCTCTCCATACTTAATTGGCGCAGGGAGGCAATTGAAAAGATTTTTGCTACCTCCTCGCAGCTCTCTCGCCTCTTTGCATATCCGCCATCTGTTAGAGCGTGGTGGGCCTGGGTATCAATTATTAGAAGCCTTAAAGACCTTGAAGCAAAATCAATTTTGATATGTCGAGTTGAGAGATCCTGGCAATCAAGTAATAGTCCATAACCAGCTCTTGCCATTAGCGAAATTGATTGATCCATAATTCCGCAAGGCACTCCGACATACTCATTTTCTGCCCTTTGGGTTAGGCGAGCTAACTCAGGTAAAGTTTTTTCTAAATGAAATAGATGATTTAGGGCGGTAGCAAGTGAACACTCAAGGGCGGCTGAAGAAGATAATCCAGCGCCAAGTGGCACCTTTCCATCAATATAGATATCAAGGCCAGAATCTATTTCCATTGCCCAGATGACGCCATAGATATATCTAGACCAGGCAGATCCCTCCTTAGCTGCAATAGCTTCTAGATTACTTTCAATGATTTCATTTTTTTTCTGGGCCGAGATAATCCTTATCTTCCCATCATCTCTTTTTGCTATGGCGCATTTAGTTACTGCATCGATAGCGAAGGGAAGAACAAAGCCTTCGCTGTAATCAATATGTTCTCCAATTAAATTAACTCGCCCAGGAGCGCTTGCTACTACCTCAGGGGGATAGCCAAAGCCTTTAGTAAATAACTCTCTTATATCCACTTTATTTTAAAGCGCCACATCGCGCAGCTGCGCCGCAGATTGCTCTGGCTTTAGATCCATCATAAATGCACCAAATGCAGATTCAGATCCTGCTAGATACTTTAACTTTCCTGGCGCTCTTCTAACTGAGGCAATCTGCCAGTGCAAACTAAGCAGGTCTCTACCAGTTCTTACTGGCGCTTGATGCCATGAAGCGATGTAGGGCATCTTCACGCCAAAGACGCCATCAAGTCTTGTTAGTACTTCTTTCGCAATTGGCGCGAATGCATCTGATGCCGCTTCATCGAGAGCTAGAAAATCAGGGACTCTTCTTCTTGGGGCAAGATGAATTTCAAATGGATATCTTGAGGCATATGGCACATATGCAACCCAATGCTCATTTTCAGCAACGATTCGGACTTTATCTGAAAGCTCTCTAGCCAAAATATCCTCAAGAAGAATATTTCCACTCTTCTTCTTATGAGCTGTTGCAACTTCTAGCATCCTCTGAGTTTTTGGAGGGAGATAAGAGTAGGCATAAATCTGACCATGAGGATGATTAAGCGTTACTCCAACTTCTTCCCCTCGGTTTTCAAAGGCAGCTATATATTCAATATAGGAAAGCTCAGAGAGCTCTGCAGTTCGATCACGCCAAGCCTCAAGAACAGTTCTTATCTGAAGGTGTGAAAGATCTTTAAAAGATGATTCATAATCTGAGGTGAAACAGATAACTTCACACTTGCCAGCTGAGGCAATTGCAGGGCTAGAGAAATCTGGATCATCAATTGCCTTAAAACTCGATGTTGGAGCGGCAAGAGAAGGTGAGCGATTATCAAAGACGACTACTTCATAATCACTCTCTGGTATTTCGGTGAGAGAACCTGGCTTACTTGGAGCAAGCGGGTTTAATTCCTTAGGTGGCAGGAATACGCGTCCCTGGCGATGGGCTGCAATTACTACCCATTCATTATTGAGTGGATCAAGGCGCATCTCACCGATACTTGGTTGCTCTTCGCTGCTTCTTTGATCTACTGCGGTGCGCGTTTGGCCCTTTGTGTCGTAGTAGCGGATGGTGCGCCCATCCATGAGCCTGGCATCACTTCGAATAATGCCTGCGGGGAGTTTCTTACTCGACATAATGGCTATTACTCTACCCGTATGTCTTCTCCAATACCTTCATCTAAGCCAGGGCAAAGGGCGCATCTAAGCAATGGTGGCGTTGATTTCCTCCTTGAGGTTATAGATGGCGCTCCAGTTATTAGATATTGGGCAGCAAGTTTTAAGGGAGAGCTAAGCCAAAACCTCTTTGATCGCTCAATTGCTAATAGCGACTTTGATGAAATTACTAGCCCAGGGATTATGCGTGAGCATTCAAGAGGCCATCTTGGCTATCCGACAATCAAAGGTCATAGGGCAGGTCTTGATTGGTCGACAAAATTTAGCGTTAAAGAATTTAAAAGTGATAAGAATAGTTTTCAAATTCAATTAGAGGATAGCGATGCAAAGTTAACTCTTGATATCAGCGCAACTCTTGATCAATTTGGAGTATTAAAAGTTTCACAGGAATTAACTAACCTTGGAGATACTTACTTTCTAGATGAATTAAATTATTGGATGCCGCTAAGTGATTGCGCAACGCAGAGCCTAGATTTTGTGGGACGTTGGTCCAATGAGCGAAATCCTCAGCGGCGAGATATTGCCATTGGCAGATATGTTCGCGATAGCCATGAGGGAAGACCTGGACATAATTACACGATAGGAATGATTGCTTTAGAGAAAGAGACTAATTTTGCATCAGGACAATCTTGGGCGCTTAGCCTTGCTTGGAGCGGTGATAGCCAATATTGCATTGAAAAAAATTATGAGGGAAGTGCAAGCATTTCAGCGGGAGAAGTTCTGCTTCCAGGCGAAGTAATTCTTGCAACAGGTGAGAGTTATAGAGCGCCAGATCTCTATGCTCTCTATTCAAATTCTGGCCTTGATGGCCTTGCCTCAAATATGCATAAGCATTTAAGAGCAAGGAGTCTGCATCCAAAGAGCGCTCGCCCTATGACGCTAAATTTGTGGGAGGCAATCTACTTTGACCACAATGAGGAGAAGTTAAAGAAGATAGTTGATGCGGCAGCTGAATCTGGCTTTGAGCGAGTTGTTCTAGATGATGGCTGGTTTGGCTCAAGAAGAAGTGATTTAAGTGGCCTTGGTGATTGGCAGGTAAGCAAAGAGGTGTGGCCAAGCGGTCTTGGATCAATTGCTAATTACATAAGAGATAAAGGAATGGAGTTTGGTCTCTGGTTTGAAGGCGAGATGGTTAATCCTGATTCAGAGCTCTATCGAGCACACCCTGATTGGATATTAAAGGTTAATAATCGCATCGGTCCAACTTGGCGCCATCAATTAGTGCTTAATCTTGATAACCAAGATGCATATAACTATGTTTTAGATTCAGTCGATAAAATTCTTAGCCAATATCAGATTACCTATATCAAATGGGATCACAATCGAGTTCTAGTCGATGCTGGCTCAAATAATAGAGCTGCGGTAAGAAAGCAAACTCAAGGACTTTATCGCCTCTTTGCTGAGTTAAAGAAGCGCCACAAAAGCCTAGAGATTGAATCTTGCGCTTCAGGGGGAGCAAGAATTGATTTAGGAATTATTGATTTAGTCGACCGCTTCTGGACTAGCGATAATAATGACGCCCTTGAGCGAGCGAGAATCCAGAGATGGAGCGCGCAATTTATTCCGCCAGAGCTACTAGGAACTCATATTGGAGCAGATCCTGGCCATCAAACAGGAAGATCTCTCTCCTTCTCCTTTAGAGCTCTTACCGCTCTCTTTGGCCATGCAGGTGTGGAGCGAGATATCACCAAGCTATCTAGTAGTGAATTAGCTGAGCTAAAGAGTTGGATAAAACTATATAAGCAGAAGCGAGAACTTCTCCATAGCGGCGATGTAATCCGTATTGATTATCCAAAGGATTCTCACTATCTCCATGGCGTTATCTCTAACGATAAGAGATCAGCGCTATTTTCATTCTCTTGTCTTGAGACAATTCCAGAGTCACACCCGCCGCGCCTTCGCATACGAGGACTTGATTCTGATCGCAGATATAGAGTTGAGGCGATAAGTGGTATCCAAAATTCAAATTTCATGGCAGTAGAAGTACCAAAATGGCTCACTACCGCTCTTGAATTAACTGGCTCAGAGCTTGAAAATATTGGGCTTAGCGCCCCTATCTTGCGCCCAGCATCGGCGCTTTTAATTGAGATAACTGCGCTCTAATCAAGCCAGTTCAGGGTTTTTTCAATCGCTTTCTTCCAATTCTTAAATCCTGTAGTAGCTAGGGCGCTGGTCTTATCTGGCATAAAGCGCCTATCTTCGCGCCACTTAGCTTTTAACTCGCTAGTATCTTTATAGAAACCTGTTGCAAGTCCTGCCGCATAGGCAGCGCCAAGGGCTGTGGTTTCAATAATTACCGGCCTAATTACCTCAACTCCCAAAATATCTGCCTGCATCTGCATACATAATTCATTAGCGGTAATTCCGCCATCAACTCTAATTTCAGTAAGAGCAACTTTGCTATCAGCGCTCATCGCATCTAATACATCACGAGTTTGATAACAGATTGCTTCAAGGGCTGCTCTTGCAAGGTGTGCTTTGGTAGCAGCTCTACTTAATCCCACAATTACCCCTCTTGCATCACTTCGCCAGTAAGGGGCAAAGAGGCCAGAAAATGCTGGAACGAAGTAAACCCCGCCATTATCGCTAACGCTCTTTGCTAGCTCTTCAACTTGGGGAGCTGAAGTAATAATGCCTAATTGATCTCTAAGCCATTGAATCGCAGAGCCAGTAACAGCAACAGAGCCTTCAAGGGCATATCTCGCTTTATCTTCACCGAATTTATAGCAGAGCGTCGTTAATAGCCCATGCTTAGATCTAACAATTGAAGTGCCAGTATTTAGTAAGGCAAAGTTGCCAGTTCCATAGGTCGTCTTTGATTCCCCTAATTCAAAACAAGTCTGTCCTACCATCGCTGCTTGTTGATCTCCCAGAATTCCAGAGATTGGAACTTCGCTTGCAAGTGGTCCACTAATCTGGCTATGGCCATAAACTTGCGAAGAAGATTTGATTTCAGCAAGAATCTGACGAGGAATTTCAAAGATCTCTAAAAGTTCACTATCCCAATCAAGGCTCTCAAGGTCCATTAGTAGAGTCCTGCTGGCATTGGTCACATCGGTGTAGTGGACCCCGCCATTAACTCCGCCCGTTAGATTCCAGAGGAGCCAGGAATCGATAGTTCCTGCCAGCGCCCTTCCATCCTTTATCGCAAGGGCCACCGCTGGAGAGTTCTTAATTAGCCAATTGATCTTGCTTGCTGAGAAGTAGGGGGCGATTGCAAGGCCGGTCTTATAGACGATCTTTTCCTTAACCTGATCACTTAAGGCGTTTAGAAACTCTGCAGTCCTAGTGTCTTGCCAGACAATCGCGTTATGAAGAGGAAGGCCGGTGCTCTTATCCCAGATAAGAGTGGTCTCTCTCTGATTAGTGATTCCAATTGAGTTTAAATCTGAGCCCTTAATCCCGGCCTTTTTTAACGCGCCAGTAATAACACTGATGCATGCTCGCCAGATTTCAGCTCCATCATGTTCAACCCATCCAGCTTTGGGGAGAATTTGAGAGTGTTCTAATTGTTCTTGCCCAACTATCTGACCGCTTTGATTAAAGATTATGAAGCGAGAACTTGAGGTCCCTTGGTCGAGCGCGCCGATATAGCCCATAGCCCGTATCCTAAGGGGCGTGTCCATATCTAATTCCAGCCTAAATATCGCCGCGCGAGGCTCTGCGATTACTGCTCTGGGCGAGAGCGAATTTGATATTTTGGTAATTGGCGGCGGAATTAATGGCGTGGGAATTGCCCTTGATGCCGCATCACGCGGGCTAAGTGTTGCTTTAGTTGAAAGCGGCGACTTTGCTTCGGGAACTTCTTCGAAATCTTCAAAGTTAATTCATGGCGGACTTCGCTACCTTGAGCAATATGACTTTCGTCTTGTAAGAGAGGCGCTATATGAGCGAGAGTTAATGGTAACTACTCTCTCTCCTCACTTGGTTAAGCCAGTTTCATTTCTCTACCCACTCCATGAAAAACTAATTGAGAGAACTTATGTAGGAGCTGGAATGGCTCTCTATGATGCGCTTCGAGGCTTTAAGAGAGCTCTTCCTTGGCATAAGCATTTAACTCAAAAGAAGGTAAGTGAGATTGCGCCATCACTGCGCCTTGATGTGATCACCGGAGGATTTCAATACTTTGATGCTCAAGTAGATGATGCCCGCCACACGATGAGCATCGCTAGAACTGCTGCTAAATATGGCGCAGTGATTACAACTAGAACTAGATGTGAAGAAGTTATAAAAAATGGTAAGCGAGTAGTTGGCGCAAAGATAAGAGATCTAATAAGTGATGAGGTAATTGAAGTTCGCGCAAAAGCTACGATTATGGCCTCAGGGGTTTGGAGCGATCAGCTTCATGAGAAATTTGGACTTAAAGCTGGCTATAGCGTTCGTATGTCTAAGGGCTCACACATTGTTGTGCCCAAGAGCGCAATAAACTCTCAAAGCGGCGTCATTATCAAAACTGATCTTTCAGTACTTTTCATTATCCCTTGGGGAGAACAATGGATAGTGGGAACAACAGATACTGATTACCAAGAGAGTAAAGAAGAGCCGCTAGCTAGTAGCGATGATGTTTCATACATAATTAACCAAGCAAATCGAGTACTTGAGCCGAAGTTAAGACGCGATCAGGTTATTGGCGTATTTGCAGGCCTTCGCCCACTTGTTTCAACTGATCCTGACTCGCCAACAACTAAGTTATCAAGAGAGCATGTAGTTGATAGCCCTACTCCTGGCTTTGTTTCAATTGCTGGCGGTAAATACACAACATATCGAGTTATGGCAGAAGATGCTGTTGATGAGGCGGTAAATCACTTAAGAAGAATTGTTCCTGATTCAACAACTGAAAACCTTGCAATCATTGGCGCTGAAGGTTATTCAGTATTAATAAATAAGATTCCAAAACTTGCCACGGAGTATGGCCTAGCTGAAGATACGATAAGACATCTTCTTGATCGCTACGGCTCTCTCTTTGATGAACTCTTAGCTCCAGCAAAAGATGATTCAACTCTGCTTGAACCTTTAATTGAAGGTCTGCCCTACATCAAAGCAGAAGCGCTCTATGCCATAACCCACGAAGCAGCTCTTAGTATCGATGATTTACTCTCAAGAAGAACTCGTATTGCATTTGAAGCTAGTGATTCTGGGCTGAGTATTACTAGCTATCTAGGAGAACTCCTTGGCAAGTATGCAGGGCTAGAAAAGAAAGAGATTGCCAAATCTATTAATGAATATGAGCAGATCATCCTTCGCCAAAGGAAGAATTTAGAGAGAGCAATTCAGATAGAGAGTAAAGTAAGTTAATTCTTAATTTGATTCTTGCAAGAATCAAAAGGCACAACAGGTGTACTTGGTTTTGGCTTTGGAGTTGGAATAACTTCAGGTCCTTGAATTAAATCAATTGATAGGTCTTGGCGAATCTCTAAGTGAGTTCCGGTCTGATCAACAAAGGCGACATATCCTTGAGTAAGACCGGCAGGAAGATTCCTAAGAGTTAAGGTCCAAATTCCCGCTCTATCTCGCACTGGGCTCTGATCAACTTTAATTACCGGTCCGCCTCCCTCAACAGGGCTTCTTCTAAAAGCTACTGTTCCAGTTACTACCGGCTCTCCATTTGGACGTTTTACTTCAACAGTAATCTTTACTGGTTTATCAGTACTGCTTGCTTTGACGCTGGTAATCAACATCGTCGTCGGCTCCTTTACCGGCAGATAATCGCCAGAAGCAGGAGTCCAGATTCCGCGGGTTAATTGGAGGAATGAAGCGCTATCTCCTCGGAATACATTTAAATCAACTCTTGGCGAGGGCACGCCATACTTCTCGCCGATACCGCAGGATGAGTACTGCCAGATCTGCCAGAGAGATGAGCAGTTAGCAGTTGACCAAGAGTGAACAAAGCAGCCAAATGCTTTTCTCCCTGGCTCTGCAATCGGATCTGCAGGATTAATTCCATATTGCGCTTTCCATAGGGGATATTGGCGCAACTTCTCACTTCTAACCATCGCTTGTTCAAGAAATGTTGGATAGGAGTAAAGAAATGGCTTACGTCCAGTTTTTTCATACATAGTCTCAAGCCAAGTCTCAGCCCAGAGTGTGACTACTGACTTTGGGGCATATTTACTACAACTTCCATTAGTGACTTGCACACACTTATTCTCCAAATCAAGGGCATAAGGCAGATCTCTATCGCTATAGCCACCAAGGCTAGATAATCGCCAAATAGCTTTCTGCGCTTGAGCTTTAGCATCAAGTATTACTGCAGCTTTATTAGTGGTGTTAGGCAGTAGCGTGTAATGGTAATAACCGGTATAAATCCCAGCTGCTTGAGCTGGATCTCTATCCATCAATAGATATTTCAAAGCAAGTGCATCAGAGTCATCTCTTGTATCAGAGGCCTTAATCATTACAAATCTAATTCCCGCGTTATACATCTTCACAAAATCAATCGGTTTATCTTGGGGATGCTGCCAGCGGCTTATATCGGTGCCATGAATTCGCCCGCCAGGACCGCTAAGTGAGATCAATTCATCTGGGGTTGAAATTGCCGGGTTCTGCTCAATAAAAATCCGTTTTGTCTTTGTGGTGAGTGTTTTTCCTCCGATTGTTACTTTAGCTCGATAAGTTGCGTTGGCAGCAAGGGCGGTGGCTCTAGCTTGAATTCTCCAAGCACCACTTGGAGTTGATTTGGTTCTAAGGCGGGTATCGCTCCAAGTTTTGCCAAGTTTTACATCGATTCTTACTACTGCGTTTTTTACCTTCGGCTTAATTACTCCATGAAAAGTTACCTTGTAATCGGGAAAGGCTGGGGTCTGGGTTAAATTAAAAGTTGAAGTTGTTGCCGCCTGCGAAATAGGAGAGCTTATATTGGCTAGTAGAGCCCAAATAAGTAAGAGCAGAGATATACGGCGGGGAGAAGTCACTCGGTAATTATGACGATACTTACTCCAAAAATCTCTTCTATTGCAGCTTCCAAGGCGTGGCGATGAGAATCCTTTCTCACCTGAGCATAATTATGTGCTCCACTTAACTTCTCAGCATCAATGAAGGAAAGTTTAAGTTCGCTCTCATTTAAACTCACCAACCTGGCATCAAAGAATGCCAGCCATGCCACGCGATTTTCTCGCTCTAGAAGATCTAAGACATCATTCCAACGAGATTTTATCTCTGCTAATTCCATTTTTCTATGCTAATTAATGATCGCAAAGATGATCGCAGCAATACCGATAACCCAGGTAATAGTTCTACCAAAAGACTTTGCGAAAAGAGCCTTACCAAAGTTTAGATAGGTCAGAGCAAAGATAATTACTCCGGTTCCTGAGATTACGACTGTCTTAAGAAAGAGATCGCTAGCGCCAGTTTGATAACGCAGATTAATTAG
>JANQVH010000038.1 GCA_030730425.1 Candidatus Nanopelagicaceae bacterium | reverse complement strand
GTGGAGTAGTTGATCAGATTCGCTATGAAGGATCACAGATTATCTCTCCTGCTGATACTCAGATTTCAGAATATATCTCTCAAGTTCCCGATCTAAATACGCTCAAACGAAGTAGTGGAGCAGAAGTTCTAGATAACGCGATAGTTGATTCGTATGTTAAGGCCACAGCAAAGCTTGCCACCTCAAATAGTGATCTTAAAGTGGTCTATTCGGCTATGCATGGCGTTGGTAAAGAGACTTTAGAACAAGTATTTGCAGCAGCAAATTTTGCTCCCCCGATATTAGTTTCCGAGCAGGCAGAGCCAGATCCAGATTTTCCAACAGTTAAATTTCCAAATCCTGAAGAGCCAGGAGCTATTGATCTCTCAATAAAGAAAGCGATAAAAGTTTCAGCAGATCTAGTTATTGCCAATGATCCTGATGCTGATCGCTGCGCCGTTGCTATCGCTGATAGAGGTGGCAATTGGAGAATGCTTCGAGGAGATGAGGTTGGAGCCCTACTTGGTGAGTATCTAGCAAGAACAGCTAAGAATAAGAGCGCAACTCTTGCTAATTCAATCGTCTCATCTTCAATCCTGAGCAAAATAGCTAAGGCATACCAATTACCTTTTGCTGAAACTCTCACTGGATTTAAGTGGATTGCAAAGATAGAGAATCTACATTTCGGATATGAGGAGGCACTTGGTTATGCCGTTGACTCAAATTCAGTAAATGATAAGGATGGAATCAGCGCAGCCCTAATGATTGTTCAAATAGCAACAGATCTAAAGCGTGAATCTAAAACGCTAAATGACTTGCTAGATGAGATTTGGAGCAAATACGGCTATCACGGCACCAAGCAGATTTCAGTAAGGGTTAATACTCTTGAAGAGATCTCCAAAATCCTTGGAAGATTTAGAAATAGCACTCCACAATCAATCGCTGGATATCGCGTGAGTGGCTTTGATGATTTAGAAAAACCTACAAGTGATCTGCCACCAACAAATGGAGTGAGAATTTTTCTTGAGCCAAATATTCGAATCATCGTAAGACCTAGTGGAACCGAGCCAAAGATTAAGTGTTATATAGAGGTAGTTAGCGATAGTCAGGAGATGGCCGAGGAGATCATTGCGAGGCTGGATTCCGAGCTACGTACCTTTCTTGCTTCATAACTTGTAGACTCACCACTTATGTCAGCGCTAAATCTGATTGATGGTTCTGAAACTTCGCTGCGTAGATTTCTACAAACCCTTGCCGGAGTAGATCAAATAGGCGCTCAAGAGCGCGCTGCCATGCTTGCAACGCGAAGTATTAAGACCACTAGTAAGAAGTGGGCTATTGATATGGCCATTAGCATGATTGATTTAACAACTCTTGAAGGTGCAGATACTGCTGGAAAGATCAGATCACTCTGCTCGAAGGCTCTCCGCCCAGATCCGCAAGATCCCTCGGTTCCACATGTGGGAGCAGTCTGTGTTTATAACGACATGGTTGGAATAGCAAGAAAACATCTAGATTCAATTGGCGGTCAAAGTATTCCAGTAGCTGCAGTCGCAACTGCTTTTCCCTCAGGTAGAGCATCAAGAAAAGTCAAGCTTCAAGATACCAAAGATGCCATTTCACTTGGCGCAACTGAAATCGATATGGTTATTGATAGAGGTGCATTCCTCTCTGGCCACCTTGGAGAGGTATTTGATGAGATCAGAGCAATTAAAGAAATCTGTTCAGATAAGGCACACTTGAAAGTAATTCTTGAAACAGGTGAGCTAGTAACTCTAGATAACGTTCGCAAAGCTTCATATCTAGCAATGCTTGCCGGAGCAGACTTTATTAAAACCTCAACTGGAAAAGTTACTCCCGCTGCTACCGCTCCAGTAGTTCTAGTGATGCTTGAGGCGGTAAGAGATTTCTATGAGCTAAGTCAGGTCAGAATTGGGGTTAAGCCAGCAGGTGGAATTAGAACTACTAAGGATGCAATCAAGCAGTTGGTATTGGTTAAAGAGATAGCAGGAGCCGAGTGGTTAAACCCAGAGCTATTTCGGATTGGAGCAAGCGCTCTACTAAATGATTTACTTATGCAGCGCATGAAATTAACTACCGGCAGATATTCCAGCGCAAATTATGTTACGGTGGATTAATAATGAGTGACTTTGAATACGCCCCAGCCTTGGAATCTAAGGCGATAGCCAATATAAGTAAGGATTATGGGCTATTTATAAACGGTAAATTCATTGCCTCCCATAACAAAAAGCGCTTTGAGACTATAAATCCCGCTAATGAAGAGGTATTAGCCAAGATTTCACTCGCAGATGAAGTCGATATTGATAAAGCTGTTAAGGCTGCAAGAGCTGCCTATGTAAAAGTTTGGTCGAAGATGAGCGGCAAAGAGCGAGCAAAATACCTCTTTCGCATAGCTCGCCTACTTCAAGAAAGATCTCGAGAATTTGCTGTAGTTGAAAGCTTAGATAATGGAAAGCCGATTAGGGAAACTAGAGATATCGATATTCCACTATCAGCTGCGCACTTTTTCTATCATGCCGGCTGGGCAGATAAGTTGGAGTTTGCTGGCTTTGGAGATAAACCTAAAGCTCATGGAGTAGTAGCTCAGATAATTCCTTGGAACTTTCCGCTGCTAATGCTCGCATGGAAAATTGCGCCCGCTCTAGCTACTGGAAATACAGTTGTCTTAAAGCCTGCTGAAACTACCCCGCTAACCGCTCTGCTATTTGCTGAAGTCTGCCAACAAGCAGATCTCCCACCTGGAGTTGTAAACATAATTACAGGAGATGGAAGCACGGGAGCTGCGCTAACTAAGCATCCTGATATAGATAAAGTTGCATTTACTGGATCTACTGAAGTTGGCAAGCTAATTGCTAGATCTCTTGCTGTTAGCAACACTCCAGTAACTCTTGAACTTGGTGGAAAAGGTGCAAATATCGTCTTTGAAGATGCCCCACTTGATCAAGCAGTTGAGGGAATCATTAATGGCATATTCTTTAATCAAGGCCATGTCTGCTGCGCCGGCTCTCGCCTTCTGCTTCAAGAAAATATCCATGATGAATTCTTAAGTAAATTACAGAAGAGAATGTCCAAGATCCGCCTGGGTGATCCATTAGATAAGAACACAGATATTGGAGCTATTAACTCAGCTGCGCAACTAGCAAAGATTCATGAGCTCTCATCCTCTGGACAAGCAGAGGGCGCTGATATCTGGTCTGCTCCTTGCCAGATTCCAAATAAAGGATTCTGGTTTGCTCCGACGATATTTACTGGAGTGACTCAAGCTCATCGCATTGCTAGAGAGGAAATCTTTGGACCGGTGCTCTCTGTGCTTACCTTTAGAACTCCACAAGAGGCGATAGAGAAAGCCAATAACACTCCTTTTGGACTCTCAGCTGGAGTTTGGAGCGATAAAGGTTCAAGAATTCTCTGGGCAGGAAATCACTTAAAAGCTGGAGTTATCTGGGCCAATACCTTTAATAAATTTGATCCCGCAAGCCCATTTGGTGGCTATAAAGAATCTGGTTGGGGCCGCGAAGGTGGTCGCCATGGACTTGGCGCATATATCAAGGGAGCTAAGTAATGAGTCTTGATATAAAGAAGACCTACAAATTATTTATCGCCGGCGCCTTTCCTCGAAGTGAATCAGGGCGCAGCTATGAGATTAAAGATAAGAAAGGAAACTTCATAGCAAATCCTGCGCAAGCATCAAGAAAAGATTTAAGAGATGCAGTTCTTGCAGCTAAGAACGCTCATTCATCTTGGGCCTCTGCAACTGCCTATAACCGAGGACAGATTCTCTATCGCATCGCTGAAATTATGGAAGGTAGAAGCGAACAATTCGTTGCAGAGATTATGGCGATGGAATCAGTTACTAGTAAGCAAGCTCAAGTGCAGGTAAGGCAAGCAATTGATACCTGGGTCTGGTATGCCGGATGGAGCGATAAGATTTCAACAATCGCAGGAAGCACCAATCCTGTTGCAGGACCTTTCTTTAACTTTACAGTTGCAGAGCCACTAGGTGTGGTTGGAATTGTCGCTGATGAAAAATCTTCACTACTAGGCGTTGTCTTAGGACTTGCTCCAGTATTGGCAGCAGGAAATTGCGCTGTATTACTAGCAAGCCAGAAGCGCCCACTATCTGCAATAACCCTTGCGGAGTGTTTAGCAACCTCTGATGTTCCAGCAGGGGTAGTAAATATCCTCACCGGTCTAAGCGATGAATTAACCCCGCATTTAGCCTCACATATGGAGATAGATGGCCTTGATTTAAGCGGCGTTGATAGTAAGAGCGCTGCAGCTCTTCGCATTTCAAGTGTTGATAATTTAAAGAGAGTTCATAGTTTTTCAGCTGAAAAATCTCCAGGACGGATTCTTTCCTATATGGAATATAAGACGCTCTGGCATCCAATTGGTGTTTAGAACTTAGTAATTACTAGCGGCAATCTCTGCGCAACTTCGCCTTTCTCAGAGATACTAACCGCGCCTTCAAGCGCTTGTTTAGCTCGTTCAAATCTCTCACTGTCATCGCTATGAAGTGTGAATAGAGCAGATCCGCTAACTATCTTCTCCCCTGGTTTGGCATGAATTTCAATTCCTGCTCCAGCTTGAACTGCCTCACCTTGTCGCGCTCTTCCAGCGCCCAGGCGCCAAGCACTAACTCCAACTTTTAGCGCATCCATTGAAGAGATAGTTCCGCTTTTCTCAGCAGTAATAACCAACTTCTCTTTAGCAGTGGGAAGCGGGGCGCCAGGATCTCCACCTTGCGCTCTAACCATTTTTCTCCAGCGATCCATCGCGCTTCCATCTTTAAGAGCAACTTCAGGATCTTTGCCGCTTACCTTTGCAGCATCAAGCATCTCTCTTGCCAAAATTAAAGTTAACTCGACAACATCTGCTGGTCCACCCCCTGCAAGAACTTCTATTGATTCACGCACTTCAAGTGCGTTGCCAGCAGTTAGCCCAAGTGGCACATCCATAGCAGTAACTAGAGCCCTGGTATTTACTCCAGCTCTCTTTCCAAGTTCGACCATGACACTTGCTAGCTCCTTAGCTTTTTCTGGATCAGACATAAATGCTCCAGAGCCTGTTTTAACATCTAGAACTAAGGCGCTAGTTCCTTCAGCAATCTTCTTACTCATAATCGATGAAGCAATTAATGGAATAGCTGGCACTGTTCCTGTCACATCTCGCAGCGCATAGAGCTTCTTATCGGCAGGTGCTAAACCTGCACCTGCTGCGCAAATTACTGCCCCTACATCTTCTAATACTTTGAGCATCTGCTCATTACTTAGAGATGCTTGCCAACCAGGAATTGATTCCATTTTATCTAGCGTTCCGCCAGTATGGCCAAGACCTCTACCTGATAGTTGTGGAACAGCAGCTCCGCAAGCAGCAACTAGTGGCGCAAGTGGAAGTGTGATTTTATCTCCAACCCCACCTGTTGAATGTTTATCAACTGTTGGAATTCCAAGACTGGCCCAATTCATTCTCTCGCCGCTATTAATCATTGCATCGGTCCAGCGCGATATCTCGCGCATATTCATTCCATTTAATAAAATCGCCATCAATAAAGCTGAAATCTGTTCATCTGCTACCACTCCGCGGGTGTAGGCATCAACAATCCAGTCAATCTGCAGATCACTTAACTCGTTTCGATCACGCTTTGCTGAAATTATCTCAACAGCATCAAAGGCCTCACTCATTATCGTTATTTCTTCTTTTCTAAATCATCAGGGCCAAAGCCCCAAGGAAGAATTACCGACATATTTTGAGGGCCAGATGGAGTTAATAGTTGAAGTTCATTTCCACCATGTTCAAATAGAAGTTGGCGACAACGACCACAAGGCGATAGAAGTTCTCCCTTTCCATCAACACAGACCACAGCAATTAACCTTCCGCCGCCGCTCATAAGCAAATTGGAGATCATGGAACATTCAGCGCAGAGCGTTAAGCCATAGCTAGCATTTTCTATATTGCAGCCGTTAACTATTCGCCCATCGCTAACAAAGCCGGCAGCTCCAACAGGGAAATTTGAGTAAGGGGCATAAGCTTTCTTTGAAGCGTTAATCGCCTCTTTCTTTAATAGCTCCCAATCAATATTCATATCTTCATCTCCCACTCATAGCCCCTGCTGCTTAAGGTACTGCTCAAATTCTTGAGGTACTAACTTTGGCTTAACTTTCAATAAAGCGCTACGAATCGTCATCTCAGCAGCCTCCTCTAGGTTTAAGGCCCGCGAGTAGGCAAGGCGAGGATTATCAGCAACTACTACACATCCATGGTTTTCAAGAATGACAACATTGCAATCTTTAAGGGCAGTTGCAGTTGCCTCCGCCACCTCTTGAGTTCCTGGAGCGATCCAAGGGATTCGGATAATTTTTCGCAAGTAATAGAGATGATCAGTTGTCACAAGCTTTATCTCTTCATCAATTGCTGCTGCGAAGATACTTGCTTGAGGATGCAAGTGAATACAGGTGTTAATATCCTTTCGAGCTCGGTAGCTCTCTAGATGGACGCGATACTCCGATGAGGGCTTTGCTGACCCCGTTGCAAGATTTCCATCAAGATCCATGAGGGCAAAGCTGCTCTCATCTAACTGATCAAGTTCGCTACCAGTTCTAGTTATTAAAAATTCTTTTCCACTTTTCATTAACATGGAGAGATTTCCTCCAGAGCCCACCACTAAACCTCGATCAACAACTGCTTTACCGATTCTTATAAGTGAGGAAATTTCGCTCTCTGAATTAGGTGAATTAATCTCTGAGACCATAATTACTCTCCAGCCTTTATCTCAAAGATATAAAGCTCTAAAGTAATCATATTTCAACACCAGCTCCGAGGTTATAGACGCACTTCTCAGTAACTATTGCCGTTATATATCTAGCTAGAGTCACATCAAATGCTGGGTTATAGCTCTTAGCCCCTAGCGGAGCCACAGCATTTCCAGCAAAGTGGGTGACCTCGCTATCTGCCCTAAATTCAATCTCTATCTCAGCACCACTTGCAAGTGATCTATCAATTGTTGACTCTGGGGCAACTACTAGAAATGGAATGCCAGACTCTTTAGCAGCAACTGCTACACCAAGTGATCCAATTTTATTTGCGCTATCACCATTTCTAGCGATGCGATCTGCTCCAATTAATACTGCATCGATAAGTCCTGAGAAGAGAGCGCTTGCTGCAGCTCCATCTGGAAGGATTCGATATTTAATTCCTGCCTCACTTAACTCCCAGGCAGTTAAGCGAGAGCCTTGAAGGAGAGGGCGAGTCTCATCGGCAAAGACTTCCTCGATATATCCCTGCTCACTTAGCTCTCGAATCACTCCAAGAGCCGTTCCCCAATCACTAGTTGCTAGAGATCCGGTGTTGCAATGGGTAAGGATTCTAAGTTTTCTCTCTCCGCACTTATCTAATAGATAGGCAGCCCCAAGTTTTCCCATCGCTCTATTTGCAAGGCCATCAGCGCGACTAATAGCTAGAGCTGATTTCAAAACAGAGGAGGGGCCATTAACTAATTCCGGAGTGACTTGATCAACTCCCCAGGCAAGATTGACCGCGGTAGGGCGAGCAGCTCTTAAGGCAGAAATTGCGCTATCTATCTCTACCTGGCTCCAGCCTTGCTGCTGGCTACGAAGGGCAATTAGAGCCACCCCAAGGGCTCCGGCAACTCCCAGAGCCGGAGCTCCGCGAACCGCCAAAGTTTGAATCGCTTCAATTAACTCTTGGTGAGTTTTTATTGTAAGGATTTTCTTCTCATGGGGAAGCAGGCGCTGATCAATCAGAGTAATTGCCCCATCGCCCTGTTCGAGAAAGTCGATTGTTCTCACCCAAGCAGTCTAAAGCCAGAGTTGATACTTGGGAACCAGAATTTTTGGGCAAAGGTGAAAATAGGTCACGAAAATGTGATGGGACACGGGGCCTTTGATATTGGCCAGCATTTCTCCTTCAATTCGGGCATGGATAGGATTCCCGTATCAGTGAGCCTCCCCGAAATAGTCATAAAAATGAACTTATTTCTCCACTGGTAATCGATCGATTTACCCTCGGGCATACCTCATTGCCAGAGATCTTTGAGAGGAGATTCATGATTAAGCGCGTGATATCTGTAGTAGCTGTCGTTGCACTTACAGCTCTAGGTTTTGCGGCACCATCCAAGGCAGCATCGGAGAGTGATTGTGGTACTGGAAGACTTTTCTGCATCGGTTTAGTAACTGATACTGGAAAAGTTGATGACAAATCATTTAACCAATCTGCATGGGAAGGTGCAAAACGAGCAGCTAAGTCAAATGGCGGTTTCGCTAAATATATCGAAACAACAGATCCAAAAGACTATGCCACAAATATCGGCCAGTTTGCTGATAAGAAATACAATGTAATTATCGGCGTTGGCTTCCTAATGGCAGAGGCCATGACTGAAGCTGCTGCTGAGTATCCAAAAATTAAGTTCATTGGAGTAGATCAATTTCAGGGAGCTGCTGTTCCAAATCTAACTGGACTAGTTTTCCCAGAAGATAAGGCTGGATTCCTTGCAGGATATCTAGCTGGACATCTAACAAAGACAGGTAAGACTGGCGCAGTTCTTGGAACTGACCTTGTTCCACCTGTTCGTTACTTCGGAGAGGGATACCGTAACGGCGTTGCATATGCTGCTAAGGAACTTAAGAAGAAGTATCCAGCAACTAAATTGATTTATCACGCTCCAGATAACGCATTCAATGACCCAGCATGGGGTGGAACAACTGCTCAGCAGCTTCTCTCCCAGGGTTATGACGTCATCTTCGGCGCAGGTGGAAACACTGGAAACGGTGCACTACTTCGCGTTGCAAAGAAGAAAGGTGCATATTGCATCGGCGTTGATAGCGATCAATGGGGAACACTTCCTGAGGCTCGTCCTTGCCTTGTAACTTCAGCAATGAAGTTAATCGATAAGGGCGTTGCTGCAGTGGTTAAGACCATTGTTAATGGAACTGATAAGGGCGGAAACTACTTTGGAAAAGTCGGACTTGCTCCACTACACGACTTCACAAGCAAGGTTCCTGCTGCATATCAAGCTAAGTTGAAGGCGCTTACTCCGAAGGTTATAAAAGGAAAAGTTAAGACCGGAGTTAAGCTCTAAGACTTAAGTTAAGGTTATAAAGAAAGGGAGATACGCTTTTAAAAGAGGCGTATCTCCTTTTAAATCAAGAGAAGAAGTTTTAGATTCAAAAATCATTGGAGTAGCTCGTGGATGCAAAGCAAGGCAAGAAACTTGATTTCAGCCCAATTTTAGTTCCGCTATTATCAATTCTTGTTGCCTTATCATTTGGTGGCATCTTAATTTTTATCCAAGGGATTAATCCGCTTTCAGCTTATAGAGTTCTATTCACTACTGCTTTTGGATCCTTTGATGGAATCGCAATTACTTTAGCCAAAGCCACGCCTTTGATTCTTAGCGGCCTTGCAGTAGCGATTTGTCTTAGAGCAGGTCTATTTAATATCGGAGCCCAAGGCCAGTTAATCTCTGGAGCGCTTGCCTCTGCATGGGCTGGATATACCTTTGTTGGTCTACCTGCGCTAGTTCATATTCCACTAGCTTTGATCTTTGGCGCATTCTTTGGAGCGCTAGTGGCTTTAGTTGCAGCAGTGCTAAAGGCTTACCGCGGAGTTCATGAAGTCATTACAACTATTATGTTAAATAGCATTGTTATTGCGCTTTCTGATTATCTAACTAGTAACCCTTTTAAAGAGCCAGATCAGCCCCTTACTAGGACGCCAAAGATTCAAGAATCGGCGCGAATGCCTGATTTATTAGGCCTGCCATTGGGATTCTTTTTAGCTATAGGAATTTCCATCACACTTTGGTGGATCATGAGAAATACCACTACTGGTTTTAGCATTGAAACAATTGGAAGAAATAAAAATGCGGGATGGTATGCCGGAATCTCGGTAAAGAAAACCATCATGTTAAGCATGTTAATTGGTGGAGCAGTCGCTGGCGTTGCTGGAGCAGTTGAAACATTAAGCATTATTGGAAGATTTGAGCCAGCCTTTAATGCAGGGCTTGGTTTTGATGGAATTACTGTGGCCTTACTTGGACGAGCAAATCCTCTTGGCGTTATCCCTGCTGCAATTCTCATCGGTGGAATGCGAGCTAGTGGCTCTACCATGCAGTTTGAAGTAGGAGTTGCTCCAGAGTTAGTAGATCTACTTCTTGCGCTGATTTTGTTCTTTGTTACCGCGCCACTACTTGCTAAATTCTTTAAAAACCGTAAAGAGAACGTGGCGATGACTAGCGGTTGGAGTAATTGATGAAACTGCGCACTAGCCATTATTTAATCATTTCTTTTCTTGCAGCCTTCACTTATTTTTATAGTAAGGATGGATTAGTAGCGACATCAGTTCTATACACCGCAATTCAATTCGCACTTCCCCTAGCACTTGCCGCAATGGTTGGAGTCATGTGCGAGCGGACTGGAGTTGTAAATATCGGTATCGAAGGAACGATGCTGATCTCAGCCTTCACAGCTTTTTTTGCTGGAGCTATTTTGAAAAATACAGTCCAAGGAATGCTAGTCGGGGTATTTACCGGGGCGATGATGGGGCTGCTCTTGGCCCTAATGGCAGTTAATTGGAAAATGGATCAGATCATTGCTGGAGTTATCATAAATATCTTGGCTGCCGGTATTACTTCCTTTTACTATCGCCAGAATTATTCAATCCCCTCAACCCTTGACCCTATTGATCTTCCAGTTATTGGAGCCTGGCCAATTCTTGGTCCAGTTCTATCTTTCCACGGTCCAATTACTTACTTTGGAATCTTCTTTATTTTAGGTCTCTGGTTTGCGCTCTATAAAACTTCTTGGGGTCTGCGCTCAAGAGCAGTTGGAGAGCATCCATCAAGTGCTGATACTGCGGGAGTTTCAGTAAGCAGACTTCGCTATTTAAATGTCACTGCTGCAGGAGCTGTTGGTGGGCTTGCTGGCTCATACCTTGCTCTTGAGGCAGTTGGAATATTTGAGCGAGGATTTACTGCAGGAAAGGGCTTCACCGCTCTTGCCATCATGATCTTTGGTAGATGGAATCCGCTGGGCGCACTTGCTGCTGCCCTATTTTTCGGATTAACCCAAGCGGTAACTAATCAGCTAATGATTGATGAGGTAGTAGAAATTCCTCCCCAATTTATAAACATGCTTCCATATATCCTGACAATTGTTGTTCTAGCAATCTCGGCTGGAAAAGTGCGTCCACCAGCTGCTGAGGGCATTCCTTATGAGAAGGAGAAGTCATGAAGACTCTTCTAGAAATTGAGGGTGTAAGCAAGAGCTTTGGTTCAGTCATTGCCAATGAAGATATCTCACTTATAGTTAGAGAGGGCGAGATTCTTGCTCTCCTTGGTGAGAATGGCGCTGGCAAGTCAACGTTAGTTAAAGCAGTATTTGGTCTAGTTAAGCCTGATGCTGGCACTATAAAAATTAATGGCATCGTGATGGAAAGTGGTGATACCGCTGCAGCAATTGCTAGTGGCGTAGGAATGGTTCACCAGCATTTTCAATTAGTTCCAGTTATGAGCGTTACAGAGAACTTGATCCTAGGAGATGAGCCAAAGAGGTTTGGTGTTGTAAATATCAAGCAGGCAAAGAAAGAAGCTCTGGCTCTTTCAGAGAAATATGGCCTTGAAGTTGATCCTGATGCCATCATCGAAGATCTTCCTGTGGGAATGGCCCAGAGAGTTGAAATTCTTAAAGCCCTTAGACGCGATGTTAAATTGCTAATTCTTGATGAACCAACAGCGGTATTAACTCCCCAGGAAACTGATGAACTCCTTGAAGTTTTGAGAAATCTTGCCAAGCGTGGGGTTGGGATTCTATTTATTACCCATAAGCTGCGTGAGGTTATGGCAGTTGCTGATCGAATTGCTGTTCTTCGTGGTGGGAAGCTAATGGGTACTACGACTCCAAAGGAGAGTAGTGAATCAAAACTTGCCCAGATGATGGTGGGCCGTGAGGTCGTTCTTCGCGTTGAAAAGAGCGTCGCACAGCCTAAAGAAGTCCTGCTTTCGATAAAGAATCTACGAGTTAATGATGATAGAAAACTCGAATCTGTTAGAGACCTCTCCCTAGAAGTTCATGCTGGAGAAATTCTTGGCATTGCAGGAGTTGAAGGAAATGGCCAGAGAGAATTAGTCGAAGCAATTTGCAGTATGCGCTCTCGCTTAAGCGGCGAGGTAATTGTCAAAGGTCAAGCGATTCCAAACCTGAATCCAAGGGCTGCCCATCTAGCGGGCGTTTCTCATATTCCGGAAGATCGAGAGAAGCATGGATTAGTCACTTCTTACTCCATCGCTGATAACTTAGTCTTAAATAGATTTGACCAAGCACCATTTGCCAAAGGTTGGATTAGAAGTTTAGAGGAAGTTTCAAGCAATGGTGAAGCCCTCGTTGAGAAATTTGATATCAGGGCTCCAAATGCTTCCCTCTCAGCCGGCTCACTATCTGGTGGAAATAAACAGAAAGTTGTTGTTGCAAGAGAGTTAAGCCAACAGCTAGATGTAGTTGTTGCTGCTCAACCAACTAGAGGCGTTGATGTGGGATCAATTGAGTTTATCCATAACCAATTGATTGCTGCTCGCGACGCTGGCGCAGCTGTTCTCTTAGTCTCTGCAGAGCTTGATGAAATCCTCTCCCTTGCTGACAGAATTGCAGTCATCTCCAATGGCAAGATTGTTGCAATATTTAGTTCTAAAGAGGCGGATCGAAATACCATCGGCCGTTTGATGGCTGGCCTGGCATCCTGATTCGATGCCAAAGACGATTGGATTAATTGCAGGCACTGGCTTTTATGACCTACCTGCTTTGAAAGATGGTATTTCTAAAGAGATAGATACTGCATATGGAAACGCATCCGTTATCAGCGGGCAATTAAGCGGTGTAAACCTAGTATTTCTAACCCGTCATGGAAGTGGCCATAGCATTCCACCTCATCTGATCAATTATCGAGCCAATATCAAGGCTATGAGTGAGTTAGGCGTTACCGAAATCATTGCAATCAATGTAGTTGGAGGAATCAATCCCAAGCTATCTCCTGGAGACCTCTGCCTAATTGATGACTTTATCGACTTCACCTCTGGTAGACAGCACACCTTCTCTGATGGATCAAAACCTGGAGTTCAACATGTTGATCTCACGCGCGCATATGATGCAAAAATACAGAGCGCTCTTCGCCAAAGCGCTAAGGAGTCAGGAATTTTGCTTCATGAAAATGGAGTCTATGCCGGCTTTAATGGACCTAGATTTGAAACCCCTTCAGAGATTCGACTAGCAGCACTTGCTGGCGCGACAGTAGTTGGTATGACGGGATGTCCTGAAGTAAGTTTGGCAAGAGAGCTTGGTATTGCGTATGCCAGCATTGCGCTAGTTGTTAATCCGGCCGCAGGATTAAGCGAGGCTGAGATAACAATGGATGAGATAAGTAAGGCCCTTGAAATGGGTAAGTCGAAAGCTTTAACGGTTATTGAAGACGCGCTAAAGGTTTTGGCTTCAAAGTGAGTGATTTTGATTTAGTAATTGATAATGCAACCTACATTGTCACATCTGATAGCAAAAATCGAGTTCTGAAAGATTGTGCTATCGCAATTAAAGATAAGAAAATTGTTGCAATTGCGAGCGCAGGAACTTTAAAAGGTAGCAAGACCTATGATGCTAAAGATAAATTAATTGCGCCAGGATTAATAAATACTCATACCCATCTGGCAATGTCACTACTACGCGGCTGGGCAGAGGGAGTAAACCTTCAAGGATTTCTAGAAAGAGTCTGGGCAGCAGAGGGATTGATTATGAATCCAAAAAATGTTGCCCTTGGAAGCCAACTTGGCGCACTGGAATCTCTACTTGCGGGAACAACTACCGCCCTTGATATGTATCTCTATCCAGATGCAGCTCACAAGGGAGCCGCAAGCACTGGAATTCGCCATATAACTGGCCCACTTTTCTTTGATTTCACTGGCCTTGATGGTCTTAATTGGGAAGAGAGATTGGAGATAGCAAAGAAGTGGGAGCAAGTACTGCAAGAGGTTGGTGGACCAGATGTTCCGCCTTATCTAATGCCCCATTCAACCTACACCGTATCGCCTGATCACCTACTTGAAATTGGGAAGCTAGCAAAGCAGATGGGAGCTTCGATAAGTATTCATATCTCTGAAAACCTTGGAGAAAATGATGATGTTGCCAAACGTTTTGGTAAATCTCCAACTGCTCTATTGCAAGAAAGTGGAATCTTAGAATCTCATACTTTATTAGGACATGGTGTTCACCTATCAGATGAAGATATTGAATTATTAGTTGAGGCAGGCGCCGCAGTTGCTCATTGCCCTGGAAGTAATCTCAAGCTAGGAAGTGGCATTGCTGATATCAAGAAATATCAGAGCAGGAATTTATCTGTAGCACTTGGCACTGATGGTTGCTCATCAAGTAATGACCTGGATATGTGGGCAGTGATGCGAGTAGCTGCCAACTTATATGCCCAGAGTAATGGCCCAGAAAACTTAAAGGCAGGTGAGATTTTTCGTATGGCAACAATTGGGGCAGCAAAAGCTTTAGGACTTGAGAGTTCAATTGGAAGTATCGAAGTAGGTAAGAGCGCAGATCTAATCTCAATAGATCTAAATAAGGCCCATCTAATCCCGCTCCATGACGTATTTGCTCAGCTGGTTTTTGCTGCAGGTCGCGGTGATGTAAGTGATGTCTGGGTCGATGGGATACAAGTAATAGCAAATGGATCATCAACCTTGATTGATTTCTCCCAATTATCTAAGGAAGTAGATGTTGTAGTTCAAACCCTGCGCAAGGAATTTAATGAACAAGGATGAATTGATAGCAAAACTTGATCTGCAGCCCCTTGAAGGTGAAGGTGGTTTATATTCAGCGATTTATCGAGATGAATTAAGCAATGCAATTTATTTTATGGTGGTATCCCCCGATTTCTCAGCCTGGCATCGCCTGCCCCAGGCCGAGCTCTGGCTTCATTTATCTGGCGATCCTCTTCTTCTTCACACTATTGAAAATGGTCAACTAGTCAGTAATCAACTAGATCAAGAGGGGAAAACTCTTTCCTACCAAGTACCAGCTAATACCTGGATGGCAGCAGAGTCTTTAGGGTCTTACTCGCTTCTGAGCTGCTTTCTAGCTCCTGCCTTTTCAACTATGGAATTAATAGGCAAAGATGAGTTAATCTCTCAATTCCCAAACATTGCCAACCTACCGGAGCTATTTCATGAGTAAGCAGAGATCGATTCTCATCACTGGAGCTGGCGGGCTAATTGGAAGTGCGCTTTGCAAAACCTTTATCTCTGCAGGCTGGAGGGTAGTTGGTCAGGTAAATAGCTCTAAAGGCATTGACGGTATTGAGGTAATAAAGAAAGATCTCTCTATAGCTGCAAGTGGTACTGAATTAGTTGAACAGATTGGCTCAATAGATTGCGTAATTAATAACGCTGCTGATCAATCACTTCTTGACCTTAAGCATTATTCATCAAGTAAAGCACAAGAGATATTTCAGATAAATCTACTATCTCCTATTGAGATAATTCTTGCTGCTAAATCCAAGGGAGCTACATTAGCTATAAATATTTCATCTATTGAGGCTTTAAACGCTAAATCGGGTCATGAGATCTATGGCGCATCAAAGTCGGCTTTAGAGTCAATTACTCGATCACTTGCTCTATCTCTAGCGCCAATGCGAATTAATGGAATTAGATTAGGTCTTATTGGAGATAGTAAATTAGAAAGTAGGTGGCCAGAGGGTTTTTCCTCTTGGACCAATACAGTGCCCGCAGGGCGAATTGGAAGCGCTGAAGAAGTTGCCAATTTAGCACTTGTAATAACTGGTGATACTTTTAATTTTGCATCGGGAAGCATTATTGATTTTGATGGCGGTAAGAGCGTCCATCCCGGCTGGTAGTTATCCCTGTTTTAGCTCAAGACGGGCTTGCTTTATTTGACTCTTTAAAGCGCTAGTAACTGCAATGTTAAAGGTAATGCCAACCCCGCCATTGGTAGCGTTATATTCCCGGCCATAGATTCCCTCAGCATCATCGAGCACATCAATAATGGCCCGAGATTCAAGAGCTGCTGAGACTAGCTGGGATATCGCTTTAGTCATCCGCTTTGAAACTGTTGCCACAACAAGTGACTTTGTCTCTGAGATTTGAGCAAAGTATTGATCTGGAGTCTCTAAAATCAATTTTATTTTCCCAGCAAAGCTCTCATTGATTACAGCGATTACTGAAGGGTCTCCATCCCATGTTGAATAAGCAATATCAACACCGCTCAATTGGACGCGTAGCGACTCAGCAGAATCTGGATAGGAGACATTCCTTATCTTTACCTTTGGAAAATTGGCCCTTGCTCCCTTTGTAAAGCTTTCAAGCAGTTCAGCTTCACTTCCAATAAATGCAATTGATTTACGCTTTGAAAGATTAGCTGCTGCTACCCCTGCAAGATAAGCGCCATGATCCTCTCTAAAAAAGACATTTGAAACATTTAACTGTCCAATAGATTTATCATTAATAATTGCAAACTGAGTCTCGGTATATTCCTTAGAAACCCTTGCAACTGTCTGCCTATATCCAGGACCAACTGCAATTATCAAGGTGTAGCCACTCTTTGCTAGAAAGCGC
>JANQVH010000037.1 GCA_030730425.1 Candidatus Nanopelagicaceae bacterium | reverse complement strand
TAAGTTAGGTTCACATTAGAACTAGTGACGGAGTTTCCGTCATTTCCGTTCATTTCCAACCAAATGTGGACGATACTGGGATCGAACCAGTGACCCCTTCCATGTCAAGGAAGTGCGCTACCGCTGCGCTAATCGTCCGAAGTGCGAACTATACATTTTCTGTAAATGTATAGATTCCCAATTTTGGAGGTGGAGACGGGATTTGAACCCGTGTAGCGGGATTTGCAGTCCCGAGCCTCGCCTCTCGGCCACTCCACCAAATCTATTGATATAACTCTTCACTCTATTTGAGAGAGCGGACGACGGGGGTCGAACCCGCGACCTGAACCTTGGCAAGGTTCCGCGCTACCAACTGCGCTACGTCCGCATCTACTGACCTAAGCCAGCTAGAGGGGGAAATCTATCGCAATTAGAGCCATCTGCCCAAGTCTTATGGAAAATGGAGTCTACTTAAAGCATAGATTCACGGAGTAGAGATACCTAGCCTTGAGGTAGCGTCACCTTTATGCAACCGCTCTTTTGGATGGGTACTCATCTGGCAAGTGAGCTAGTTGAAACATCTAACGATCTAAATTCATTACGGAAGCCAGGTTTCTGGGTTGTATTGGGAAGTTTTGAAGGCAAGTGGCGCCTTGCAAGGTTTGCAAAGGTTAAGCAGAGAAATCTTCCAAAAGCTAAATCAAGTTGGAATGCAATTTCCGATGGTAGTTGGCAGAGCACGCTAGATAAGGGGGCTTACTGCTCATATGTTGAAAGAATTAGAGAGAAGATTGCTGCAGGTGAGGTTTATCAAGTAAATGCCTGCCGAGTTCTAAGCGCTGATAACAAGTTAAACCCATCCCTACTGCCGCTAACAGAAAAGATCCTAAAGGAGAATCCTGCGGAGTTTGCAGCATATTTAAATCTTGGCGATATCCAAGTGGCATCAGCATCTCCAGAGCGATTCATATCGCTTAAAGATGGAGTTGCAATCTCCTCACCCATTAAAGGAACTTCAGCAACAGAGGAGTTTCTTGAAAAAGATAGGGCAGAGAATTTGATGATTGTAGATTTGATCAGAAATGATTTAAGTAAAGTTGCAAAGATAGGAAGCGTTACTACTCCAAGGTTGCTTGCCACCGAAGCCCATCCTGGGTTATTTCATTTAGTATCTGATGTGAGAGCTGAATTATCTCAAGGTAAGGACTTAGTCGACCTCCTTCTTGCGATGAGTCCGCCGGGTTCGGTAAGCGGGGCGCCTAAGAGCAGCGCCTTAAAAATAATTGAAGAAAATGAATTATCTCGCGGACCATACTGCGGAGTGATTGGTTTCTCTGACGGCGCTCGAGCAGAGCTTGCGGTTGGAATTAGGATCTTCTGGCAGGGAGAAGATCAGATTCTCCGCTTTGGAACTGGGGCAGGAATTACCTGGGGCAGCGATAGCGAGCTAGAGTGGGAAGAGACCGAGTTAAAGGCGAGAAAGTTGATAGGGCTAACAAGGTAATGAAAATCTACTTTAATAACTCACTCCGAGATGATCTAGCTCTGCCGGCAACTGGAGGCGGCTGGCTTCTAGGTGATGGGGCCTTTGAATCTCTAAGAACTTACTCTGGAAGAGCCTTTGCGCTGGAGCGACATTTAGATCGACTTGAGCAGACCCTTAACGAATTAAAGATAGCCGCCCCTTCTAGAGCTCAATTGGTTCAGGGTGTTGAAGAAACTATTGCAGCTAATCCAGCATCGCCATTTGGCCGCCTTCGCATAACTGTATTGGGTGATGGCAATTGGATGGTTACTCATATTGAATATAAACCTGAGGCTAGATTTCTTAAACTCTGCCTTTCGCCAATTAAGCGATACTCGTTAGATCTAACTTCCGGAATGAAAACTATCTCCTATCAAGCAAGCGCAGTTGCCCTACGGCAGGCAGCATCGAAGGGCTTCGATGATGCTGTTTTTATAAATGAGCGGGGAGAGGTAATGGAGAGCGCTCTGGCAAACCTGCTCTGGTTTAAAGATGGGCGGTGGTTCACCCCTGAGTTAAATAGTGGATGCCTTCCGGGGGTAGTTAGAGCTCTCCTTGTTGAGAGCTTTGGGGTGATCCAGGCTCCCCTTCTAGTAGAGGATTTAGAGAACGTTGATGGCCTAGCTTTAACATCAAGTGTTAGGGAGATTGTTGGGGTACAAGCTTTTGAAAGTTATCTCTATTCCAACTCTCAGCCAATAGATACATTAGCTTCATCTTTTCATAGCTGGATATTGGGTAATCTAGAGCAGTGAATGTAAGACGCCAGATTAAATCCACGCCCTATGGCTCTCTGCTATGGCGCGTTTTTATTGGAGTTGTTGGCGGATTAGTAACTGTCATTGGTTCAGCTCTTCTTTTTGCGCCAGGTCCTGGACTCTTAGTTCTTCTCGCCGGTCTTGGCATCTTGGCAACAGAGTTTGCTTGGGCATCAAAGGCAATAAGACAGACTAAAAACATTGCAGAGAATTTTTCAGACAAAATTGGAATCCCGCTCTGGGTTAAATATCTCATTGCTGCACTTCTAACCCTGGCATCTCTGCTTGCAATTGCAATCTATTACAGCTGAAAACCTATCTCTTAAGGCCTTATCGGCCTAGGCTTTGGTAGCCTGATGTCATGTCGCCTGGTGAGATTGAAATAAGCGTTGATGGCGCATCTAGAAAAGTAGAAACAGGGCTAAAAGTCACCCAAGTTTTAGAGCAGCTCTATCCAGATCAGATGAAGCCTGGAGCAGATGCCATTATTGTCTGCAAGATAAATGGAGAGCTAAAAGATCTCTGGAATGATTTAACAGAGGGCGATGTAGTTGAATCGATTTCGATTAGCTCAGATGAGGGATTAAGCGTTCTGCGCCACTCAACTGCGCATGTTCTGGCCCAAGCGGTTCAAGATGTTTTCCCAGAGACTAAATTGGGAATTGGCCCTCCTATTAAAGATGGCTTCTATTATGACTTTGATCCAAAGAATTCTTTTACTCCTGATGATCTAATCAAACTTGAATCTGCGATGAAGAAGATAGTTAAGGATGGGCAGAGATTTAAACGAAGAGTAGTTACTGATTCAGAGGCCTTAAGTGAACTATCTGCTGAGCCCTATAAATGCGAGCTAATTAAATTGAAATCATCTGATGCTGCAGATGGAGCTGGCGTTGAAGTGGGCCAAGGCGAACTTACGATCTATGACAATCTTGGCAGAGATGGAAAGGCGCTCTGGAGTGATCTCTGTAGAGGTCCTCATCTGCCTTCAACTAAATACATCTCTACCTATAAATTAATGAGAAGCGCTGGAGCATATTGGCGAGGTTCTGAGAAAAATCCCATGCTCCAGAGAATCTATGGCACAGCTTGGCCATCACA
>JANQVH010000036.1 GCA_030730425.1 Candidatus Nanopelagicaceae bacterium | reverse complement strand
AGTAGGCGCTGTGGATATCGCTATAAAACTACATTAACAAACTTTGGAGCCTTGGTAATTACTTTCTTAGGGCTTACTCCCCCAAGATCAGCCAATAGCGCAGGATCACTTAAAGCCATCTTCTCAAGGGCTTCATCGGTAATATCAGGTGATACTTCAACTCTAGATTTGATTTTGCCATTTATCTGAAAGATAGCGGTAACAGAGTCTTGGGTTAATAACTTTGGATCAACACTTGGCCATCCCGCTCTAGCAACTGATGGCTCATGTCCCAATACCTCCCACATCTCTTCAGCGGCATAAGGCGCAATTAAGGAGAGTGAAATCGCCACTATTTCAACCGCTTCTCTTACTGCAGCATCTGATGGACCAACACCTGAATCAACTGCTTTTCTTGCAGCATTTACTAGCTCCATAATCCTTGCCACAACAACATTGAATCTAAAGGACTCAACAGCAAATGAAATATCGGAAAGAGCTTTATGAGAAACTTTTCTTAGCTCTAAATCACCTTTTGAGAAATCAATTCCTGGCTCGCTCTTAACATCTCCAGCAAGGCGCCAAGCTCGATGCAAGAATTTAGATGATCCAGTTGGGGAGACATCGCCCCAATCAACATCATCTTCTGGCGGACCTGCAAAGACCATTGATAGCCGAATGGCATCTACGCCATGTTTTTCAAGTTCTTCAGAGAGGGCAACTAAATTACCCCGGCTCTTACTCATAGCAGAGCCATCCATTAAAACCATTCCCTGATTAAGAAGCCTTGTAAATGGCTCTGAGAAGTTGATATATCCCATATCTTTTAAGGCTTTGGTAAAAAAGCGCGAATAAAGAAGATGCAAGATGGCATGGGTTACTCCACCTACATATTGATCTACTGGTAGCCAGGTATCAACTTCTTTTCTATCAAAAGGTTTATCGTGGGTATTAACACTGGTATAGCGCAAGAAATACCAAGATGAATCAACGAAGGTATCCATAGTGTCGGTATCTCTTAGAGCGCCTGCGCCACATTTAGGGCATTTAACATTAACCCAATCAGTTGCTGTGGCAAGAGGTGAAGTTCCCTTTGGCCTTAAATCTAAGGACTTAGAGTCAGGCAATTTAATTGGTAGCTCACTTTCGCTAACCGGGACTTCGCCGCATTTCTGGCAGTGAATAATTGGAAATGGAGTGCCCCAATAACGCTGACGTGAAATTAACCAATCTCTTAGGCGATAGTTATTAGATGCCTTTGCTAGATTCTTTGCCTCAAGCTCTTCAATTATTTTGCCAATTGCTGCTGCGCTATCAAGCCCATTTAAGCTGCCAGAGTTAACCATGACCCCAGAGCCGCTAGTAGCAACTCCGCTAACGGCAGGATCTTCTTGCCCCTCTACTTGAACAACTACTCTTACCGCAAGCTTCATCGCCCTAGCAAAATCTAAATCTCTCTGATCATGGGCAGGAACAGCCATGATGGCACCTGTTCCATAATCAGCTAATACATAATCACTAGCCCAGATTGGAAGTCGCTCGTTATTAACTGGATTTATTGCATAGCGTCCTAGAAAAATGCCGCTCTTGGCTCGATCGGTTGCCAATCTATCGATATCACTTGCCGACTTAACGCTATCAAAGTACTTTTCAAAATCACCCTGCACTTCTGTATTTGCCACTAACTCTCTAGCTAATTCGCTATCAACGGCAACCACCATAAATGTTGCGCCATAGAGCGTATCGGGCCTAGTGGTATAGACCGTTAAAGCCTCATCTCTTCCTTCGATATTAAATTTAACTTCAGCTCCAACAGATTTGCCAATCCAATTGCGCTGCATCGTTAGAACCTTCTCAGGCCACTTGCCCTCAAGTTCTTTCATATCATCGAGTAATCTCTCGGCGTAATCAGTAATTTTGAAATACCACTGACTCAACTTCTTCTTTGTTACTGGATTATCACAGCGTTCACAGAGCCCTGCAATTACCTGCTCATTTGCCAAAACAGTCTGGCAATCTGGGCACCAATTAACTGGTGAGTTCTTACGATAAGCCAGTCCTTTTTCATATAGTTTTAAAAATATCCATTGATTCCACCGGTAGTACTCGCTATCGCAGGTATAAAGCACTCGATCCCAATCAAATGAGCAGGCATACCTTCGCATTGAAGCTTTCTGGGTATTTATATTTTCATAGGTCCAGATACTTGGATCTTCATTGCGCTTAATTGCAGCATTTTCTGCTGGGAGACCAAAAGCATCCCAGCCAATTGGATGCATGACGTTAAAGCCTTTTTGCACCCAGTAACGAGCAATCACATCACCTAAGGCATATGCCTCGGCATGGCCCATATGAAGATCGCCTGATGGATAAGGAAACATATCCAGTACATATTTCTTAGGGCGGGGATCACTTGCATCCCCGGATCTAAACGGCGCTAGCTTGTCCCATACTGGCAACCACTTCTCTTGAATAAAGTGAAAGTCATAGGCCGAGAGCATTGCCCTAGATTACCGCCAATTAACTCCAGTTAATTCACTACTAACGCTCCAGAGGTTTCGCGCCAAGCCTTGATCATAGGCAATAGAGCGAGCTCTTGTTGCTTTTGGAAAACCGCGCATCTCCAACAATCCATCAGGACCAAGATATGAAGCGCCATAGAGATTTGGAAATGTTGCCGCGCATAGAGTTGGAAGCGCTCCCCTTGATGCTGATTGCGCAATCAGGGCGTTAGCAAAGGCTGTGCCTCGCTGCTCAATAATGCTTTCTTGCATCTTTGGTCCAACGCTCTGCAAATTAGTATTTGCATAACCAGGATGGGCGGCAAATGCGCTAAAACTATAATTAGCTTTTCTAGCAATTCTCTCTAATTCAAATGTAAATAGCAGATTAGCTAATTTACTTGCTCCATAGGCCGACCATGGTTGATATTTAATTCTGCCAAGGCAGATATCTCTAATTGCATCTTGGCTGCCTTCGCCAAAATTTCCAAATCTATGAGCCGCACTTGATACCGAGACAACTCTTGATTTGATTCGATCTGATAGAAGCCCAGCAAGTGCAAAATGGCCTAGGTGATTGACTCCCATTTGTAGTTCAAAATCATCAGCAGTTTTTGTAAATGGAGTTGCCATGACCCCAGCATTTAATATCAAAACATCTATCTCTTGCTCTACTTCTCTAGCCGCTTTTCTAACGCTAGTTAGATCTGACAAATCTAACTGCAAGACTTTGGCTCTCTGGCTTGATAACTCCTTTACTACCTGCTCGGCTTTCTTAAGATCTCTTGCAGCAATTGTTACCTGCGCACCTGCTCTAATTAGTTCTCTAGCGCTCTCAAGGCCAATGCCACTAGTTGCTCCAGTTATAAGAAAGTGTTTGCCGCTTTGATCACCAAGATCACTTGCGCTCCAGCCGCGGGGAATTACTTGAAGAGCGAGCGCGTTTTTCTCTGAGTTACTATCCATAACGTGGAGCTAAGGGGACTTGAACCCCTGACCCCCTGCATGCCATGCAGGTGCGCTACCAGCTGCGCCATAGCCCCGAACTTTTAATCTCTTTTCTTAACTTTCAGACCAGACCTTACCTCAAACTAAGCCCCGCTTTCCTCCCCATACATCGGCTCAGGTAGAGAGCCGGAGTTATGTTCTACTAAAACCCAACCTGGGCGGTGATGGCCATTTTCTAGTATCGACCATGAAGCATTTGATAATCCGCCAAGTGATGACCATTGCTTCATCGGCATATCTAACATCTTTCCTAAGATACAACGAACTGTTCCGCCATGAGTTGCAACTATTAGCGTTGAAACATCGCCTCTTAATCCCTTTTCAATTGCTCTAACAGCCCTTGTGGCAATCTCGCTTCTCTTCTCGCCAACTTGACCTGCTCGCTCATCATCTCCATCTAACCAATGAACAAATCGATGATAATCCTCAGCTCTATTCTGCTCTCCAGTTTTGCCTTCCCAATTACCGCCATTGGTCTCTCTTAAATCTGGATCTATCTGCACATCAAGGCCAGATAATTTAGCTAGCGCCTCAGCGGTCATTCTTGCTCTTATTAAATCACTTGAAATTATCCTCGAAGGCTCAAGATTAAGTAGTAGTGGCGCTGCTCGCTCTGCCTGGCGAATACCTACCTCATTTAAGGCGATATCTGAATGTCCCTGAAAGCGACTGGCGATATTCCAATCAGTTTGGCCATGGCGCCAGAGGACTATGCGTTGTCTCTCCATTTTTATTTGCCTGCCTTAAAAGCATCAGCTGCAGCAATTGCATCTAATTTAATACTGGGACAATCATTCCAAAGCCGATCTAAGCTGTAATACTGGCGAGCCTGTTGAGTTTGAACATGAACTACTAAATCTTGATAGTCAAGAAGAATCCAATTCTCTGAACTCTCGCGCCTAGTTGGCTTCTCTCCCACGAGTGATAATAGGCGCTCTACTTCATCAGCAATTGCATCAATTTGTCGCTCGTTGCCTCCACTGATTAGAAGAAAAACTTCACTTAAGAGCATCTGCTCTGATAAATCAATTGCCATTAGATCGCTTCCAAGCTTATCTATAGCAGCAGATGCAGCTATCTGAGTATGTTCTAGAGTCGATTTACGAGGCGGCATATAACCCCTGGCTCTTTATATAGGCGGCAACTCCAGAGGGTAGAAGTGATTCAAAGGGCTCAGATGCCTTTATTAAATTACGAATCTTGGTTGAAGAAATATCTAGCGCCTTTATCTCTATCTGGCTATAGGTAAGTGACTTGGGAATTTTAGAAATATCTAATTGCTGACCAGGACGGTTAATTACTAAGAACTCCACGCTCCCTGCCACCTGCTCTATCTCTTTCCACTCACTAATTTTTGCAAAGGCATCGCTACCAATTATCCAAACTAGATTATCTCCAGGGTTTTGTAGCTTGAAATACTCAATACTTTGATAGGCATAGCTTGGCCCTGAGTTATCGATTTCAAATCTGCTTATCTCTAGCTCTCTATATTTATCCATGCAATCCTTCAAGGCAATTTCAACCATCGCAAGACGGTGAGCCCCGCTTGCTGCAACGCTTTTTTGCCAAGGATTGCCAGCTGGGATAACGATGAACTTTTCAAAACGAGCAGAATTTAAAAGCTCTTCAATTAGAAACAGATGCCCATTATGGATGGGATCAAAGCTTCCCCCAAATAAGGCGATTGATTTAGTCGCGATCAAGGCGTAGTACTAGATAGAGCATCAGCATTAAAGTGGCAAAGGTAAAGATTCCGAAAAATACTGGAGGGGCGGGAAGTTCACGCTTGACCTCACTGAAGCTCTCCATCACCATTGCAATTGAAAATAACTTAATCACATCCCTATCCTAACCCTTAGGCCCATTCTTCAATAATTCTATAAAACTCTTCTCATCAAGAGTGGCAACGCCAAGCTCTGCCGCCTTGCTTGCCTTAGATCCCGGCTCGCTACCAACAACTACATAATCTGTTTTCTTAGAGACCGATGAGGAAACCTTTCCACCCCGCTCAATAATGGCCTCATTAACGCTATCTCGAGTAAAACTCTCTAAGGAACCGGTAACTACCAAGGTCATTCCTTTTAAGGTTTGGGCTTTATCACTTGATGAAACCCCCTCCATTCTCACTCCAGCTTTTGCCCATTTAGCCACAATTTGAGCGCGCCATTCTTGAGCAAAGAATTCCTTAACGCTCTCTGCAATTACTGATCCCACGCCATCAACTGAGGCGAGCTCTTCAGCGCTAGCAGAGGCAATTTTTGCAATTGAACCAAAGTGATTAGCAAGACCTTGGGCTGCTGTTGGCCCAACATGGCGAATTGAGAGCGCAACTAATATTCTCCAGAGCGGTCGCTGCTTAGCTTCATTTAGCGCCTCTAGTAATTTCTCAGCATTGGCGCCAAGGGTTCCATCTTTCTTCTTAAAGAACTCACTCTTTGATAATTTCTTACTATCTAAATCAAAGATATCTGATTCATCGACTATCAACTTATCTTCCAATAGCGCACTCGTTGCTTCATAACCAAGAACATCAATATCAAGAGCGGCTCTTGATCCGATGTAATAGATGCGCTCGCGAAGTTGCGCTGGACAACTTCTAGTATTTGGACAGCGAATATCAACATCGCCCTGGCTCATCGCGCGAAGTTTGCTGCCGCACTCTGGACAGTTACTTGGCATTACAAATGCGCGCTCTGTCCCATCACGGCTTTCAAGAACTGGGCCAAGAATCTCAGGGATAACATCCCCTGCCTTTCTAAGAACTACAACATCGCCAATTAAAATTCCCTTTCTTGCTACCTCTTCCATATTATGTAAAGTGGCATTACTTACACTAGAGCCTGAGACTCTTACCGCCTCCATAAATGCAAAAGGTGTTACTCGCCCAGTTCTACCAACGCTAACTCTGATATCAAGTAGCTTGGTAGTTACCTCCTCTGGCGGATACTTATAAGCAATAGCCCATTTAGGAGCGCGCGAGGTGAAACCAAGAGTTTTTTGAGCCTCTCGCTCATTTACCTTTATTACTACGCCATCTATCTCATGCTCAATTCCATGGCGATTTTCTAGGTAATAATCGATAAATTCCTTTACCTCGAGCCTATTTTTCGCCACCTTAAATCGCTTACTAACTGGAAGGCCCCAACTCTTCATTAGCTCATATCCCCGGCTCTGAGTATCTAGAGTCATCCCATCTAGAACTCCAATCCCATGAACAACCATAGATAGCGGTCTTGATGCAGTGACTCTTGGATCCTTCTGGCGAAGAGATCCTGCAGCTGCATTTCTAGGATTAGCAAAGATGGCCTTTCCAGCCTCTTCAAGTTCATCATTTAATTGCGCAAATTTATTTAAAGGAAAGAATACCTCGCCCCTTATTTCAACTCGCTGCGGAAGCTTATCTCCAATTAGTTGATGCGGAATTTCTCTAATAGTTTTTATATTTAGAGTTACATCCTCGCCCGTTACGCCATTTCCTCTCGTGAGCGCTCTTACTAATTTTGACTGTTCATAGAGAAGATTTATAGCAAGGCCATCTACTTTGACTTCGCAGAGCCAGGTATTTTGATTACTTTCTTTAGCAACCCTTTCAAACCAGGCATCAAGCTCAGATTCATCAAAGGCATTATCAAGGCTCATCATCTTTTCAATATGATCAACTGAATCAAAGTGTGTTGAAAAACCTCCCCCTACTTCAAAGGTGGGTGAGTGAGGATCTCTTAGCTTTGGGTTCTTCTCCTCTAGTTTTAGTAGCTCATTCCAGAGTTGATCAAACTCGCTATCTGCAATTACTGGCTTATCTAAAACATAGTAGCGATATTGATGATCCCTAATGATTTCAGCAAGCTGAGCCATCTTGGCTCTAATTGCGCTATCACCTGCCATTACTTAGTTCCTGTAATCGTGGCGGAGCCAACTACTCGATCACCATCATAAATAACCATTGCCTGACCAGTTGCAAGTCCATAAATTGGCTGATCAACAACTGCTTTTAGCTCTGGCAGAGGGCCGCTTTCATCAAGAAAATACTTGCAGCTATGGGCGCTGCCATGGGCTCTAACCTGAATAAATCCACTCTTTTGCCCACTTGGCTTTGGGCCACACCAGATTGGGCTAAGGCCAGAGACTTCATGGATTGCTAGATCTGCCTTAACTCCAACAACTACGCGGTTATTTACCGGCTCAACTTTTAGAACATATCTTGGCTCACCAGTTTTTTCTGGAACGCTTAGCGCAAGGCCTCGTCTCTGTCCGATAGTAAAGGTGTAGGCCCCGTTATGTTCTCCTAATTTATTTCCAGCCTCATCAACAATATCTCCGACCTGGCTGCCTAATCTCTCTCTTAACCATCCAGCATTATCACCAGATGGAACAAAGCAGATGTCATGGCTATCTGGCTTTAGCGCAACAGATAAACCACGTGACTTTGCTTCAATGCGAACATTGTCTTTAGTGGTATCACCAAGTGGAAAGTGCGCGCCATTAATCTGCTCTTGATTAAGCACTGCTAAAACATAGGATTGATCTTTTCCAGAATCCACTGCTCGATAGAGCAATCTCTGACCATCGATATCTCTCGTTTGGGCGTAGTGACCAGTTACTACTCCGTCAAAGCCCATCGCCTTTGCTCTATCTAAAACAGCTGCAAACTTAATCTTCTCATTACATCTAAGACACGGATTTGGAGTATTGCCGGCCGCATACTCTGCTAAGAAGTTCTCCACCACATTTTCATGAAACTCATCAGACATATCCCAGATATAAAAAGGTATTCCTATTACATCCGCTGCTCGTCTTGCATCATGTGAATCCTCAATTGTGCAGCAGCCTCTAGCTCCTGAGCGATACTTCTTAGGGTTTTTAGAGAGGGCAAGGTGCACACCAATTACTTCATGACCAGCCTCTTTTGCTCGCGCAGCAGCAACGGCTGAATCAACTCCTCCGCTCATAGCTGCGATGAGTTTCATATCTTTATTTTCAACCTCGGTAAGCGGCTCGGGCGCGATCAATTACGCGCTTGATACATGCTTCAAGATATTCGATTTCACTCTCACTATTGCTGATTCCAAGGGAAAAACGCAGAGAGCTGCGAGCTTGAGCCTCACTTCTTCCCATAGCTATAAGAACATGGCTGGCCTCCTGGACTCCAGCGCTACAAGCAGAGCCTGTACTACAAGCTATTCCCTCAGCATCAAAAAGAAGAAGCATCGAATCACTCTCAGTTGAAGGAAATTCGATATTGGCAATTCCAGGCAATATCTCACCCTCTAAAGGCGAATTTAATCTCACATCACTGACCTGTCCTTGAATTGTGGAGATAAGTTTTGCTCTCAAAGCAAATACTTTTTGATAATTGCTCTCCATATCTCGCATTGCAGATCCTGTTGCTGAAACAAAAGATGCAATACCAGCAGCATTAATTGTTCCGCTTCTTATATCTCTCTCCTGTCCTCCGCCGTGAAGTAATGGAGTGATATCGACGCCCTTCTTTAATACCAGAGCAGCAACTCCCACAGGCCCCCCAACTTTATGGGCGCTAACTGTCATAGCAAATAGAGCAAGATCTTTAAAGGAGAGTTGAACTTTCCCAAGGCTTTGAACTGCATCGCTATGAAGTGGGATTTGGTAGACCTCTGCAAGCTTTGCAATCTCTTTAATTGGTTGAATCGTTCCAACCTCATTATTGGAGTGCATCACACTTATTAGAGCTATCTCTTCATGGCGATCTTTGATGACTGATTCCATCTGATCAAGATCTATATATCCATCTTTATTGACACCGATCATCACTATTTCTGCCTGCTCAGATTCACCTAGCCAGAGCGCAGGATCTAAAACAGCGTGATGTTCAAAGGATGAAATTAAAATCAATTTTCTCCTAGGATCTTCTCTTAACCGATGCCAGAAGATTCCTTTAATGGCTAGGTTATTAGCCTCTGTTCCTGATGAGGTGAAGATAATCTCACTTGAGTGGCAGCCAATTAAGTTAGCAAGGGTCTCTCTTGACTCCTCCACTTTCTTTCGCGCCAAGCGACCATAGCTATGAAGGCTTGATGGATTTCCGACCAATTTTGTTTGCTCAATAAAGCTCTCAAGGGCCACCGATGAGATCGGGGTAGTTGAAGCATGATCGAAATAGACCTGAGGCATATTGCTAATTCTAAATGCCTTTAGGAAAAGTGCTTAATGGAGCCGGACTTTAAGCGCGTTTAGCCGAGATCGCTTGCCCAACTTGAGGCAGAACTGCAAAGAGATCTCCAACTACGCCAAAATCAGCAACATCAAATATTGGAGCCTCTGGATCTTTATTAATCGCCACAATTGTCTTTGAGGTCTGCATTCCCGCCCGATGTTGAATCGCGCCAGATATGCCGCAAGCTAAATAGAGTTGTGGACTAACAGTCTTTCCAGTCTGACCAACTTGATGAGTATGTGGATACCAACCAGCATCAGTGGCCGCTCTTGATGCGCCAACTGCTGCGCCAAGTAAATCTGCTAGAGCCTCAACAGGTTTGAAATCTCCATTTGTTCCGCGTCCACCAGAGATTACAACTTTTGCCTCTGTTAGCTCTGGCCTTCCGCCTTTAACTGCAGGTTTGGAATCGGTAATAGTTACAAGTTTTCCCTTTTCTGAAATGAGAACATCGACTTTTTCAAAAGCTGGCGCACTTGATCCAACTTCAGCCTCAATTGCTGAGGGGCGAATAGTTATCACTGGAATTCCTGAGCTAACTTTTGAAGAGACTGTAAATGAACCACCAAAGATTGATTGGGTAGCGCTTAGATCAGAGGCGAAATCGATAGCATCAGTAATAACTCCGCTATTTAATCTAATTGCCAATCTTCCTGCTATCTCTTTTCCTGCCGAGGTTGATGGAATCAAGATTGCATCAGGCTTTACCTTTTCAACTACCTGAGTAATCGCATCAAGAATGCAGCCCTGGCCATGTTTAGCAAAATCATTACTTTCAACTGCGATGACCTGGCCAATAACAGTATTTGATAATTGCTCACTTAAGGCCTGGCTCTGTCCCTCTGGCGCAAGGATTAGCCCAACGCAATCGCCTGCCCGTTTAGCAAAAGTTGCTAACTCCCCAGCAGTTTTTGCTACTTTTCCTGAGGCGTGATCAACCAGAATCAATACCTTTGCCATAACTAGACCAATCTCTTTTCTTGGAGGAACTCGGCAAGTTTTAGCCCGCCCTCACCGCTATCTTCAATCTTGATTCCTTTATCGCGCGGCGGACGTGCCTTTGCATCTAATACTGCGCTCCATGCGCCACTTATTCCAACCTCACTTGGTGAAATCCCAATATCGCTAAGGCTCTTAATTGCAATTGTCTTCTTCTTAGCAGCCATGATGCCCTTAAATGAGGGATAGCGAGGCTCATTAATTTTCTCAATAACGCTAACAACGCAAGGAAGTGATGCAGACATAACTTCAACACCGCTCTCACTCATTCTGGCAATTTCAACGCTAGATGATGAAGGATCAACTTTGACAGATCCTGCGAAAGTAAGTTGAGCCCAACCAAGTCTCTCTGCAAGCATTGCAGGAATAACGCTCATACGTGCATCAGTTGATTCAGTTCCGCAGAAAACTAAATCAAAACCACCATCGCTAATTACTTTTGCTAATACTTTTGAAGTAGTTAGCGCATCAGATCCACTAAGGGCTGGATCGCTAATTAATATCGCCTCATCAGCCCCCATTGATAGACCTTTACGAATTGCTTCACTTGCTCGCTCTGGTCCCATCGAAATTAAGGTGATGCTATGGGTTGCGCCCTCGGCATTTAACGGTTCAACAATTCGAAGCGCCTCTTCAATGGCATATTCATCTAAGTCATTTAGAACTGCATCAACGCTAGCTCTATCAAGAAGCCCATCAACCATTTTCTTCTCAGCCCAAGAATCTGGAACTTGCTTGACACAGATCGCTATCTTCATAGGCATTATGTTACTGGGCAGTAACCTTGTCCTCCACTCCAATCAATCAAGGTCGGGGTGGCATCGATGCCTTAAGGAGAGTGCTTGAATAGCAAAGTGAAGCCGGCCAATCCCCACATTCTCGGTAGCCAAGTTAGAGATAGTGGAACTGACTTTGCCATCTGGGCTGGATATGAGGCAGGCCGAGTAGAGCTCTGCCTCTTTGACCAAGTCGATGGAGTTTTCAAGGAGAGACACTTTGAATTAACCCATAGAGATGGAGCTATCTGGCATGGCCATATAGAAGGTGTGGGAGTTGGGCAGAGATATGGATATCGAATCCATGGCCCTTGGAAGCCTGAAGCAGGCGCGAGATTTAATCCAGCAAAACTTCTCATTGATCCCTACGCGCATCTTCTAGAGGGCGAAGTTATTTATAGCCCAGAGATTTATGGCCACCGCGCTTTGGCAAGTGATGGCTCTGGCGATATCAATGAAATAGATGATCGAAACTCTGCCGGCTTTATCCCCTTCTCTGTCGTAACTGCAAGCGCCCCAAGAATTCTAAGCCGTCCCAATACTTCTTGGAAAAGAACTCTCATCTATGAAGCCCATGTAAGAGGATTAACAGCTAAGAATTATGAGATTCCAGAGGCAGAGCGTGGAAGCTATAAAGCGCTCTCTCATCCATCAACAATTAATTATCTAAAAAATCTTGGTGTAACTGCTCTCGAGCTTCTTCCTATCCATCACTTCACAACGGAAGTTGCAGTTGCAGAAAGAGGGCGAGTAAATCACTGGGGCTATAACCCAATTGCATTCTCTGCTCCTCACCGGGGTTATGCAGCAACAGATGATCCGATAGGCGAGCTGCAGGCAAGTATCGATGCGCTTCACTTAGCAGGCATTGAGGTAATTCTTGATGTCGTTTATAACCATAGCGCTGAAGAGGGATTGGCAGGGCCTACCTATAGTTTTAAAGGAATTGATAATCGCTACTTTTATCGCCATAGAGATCAATCTCAATACGAAGACTTAACTGGCTGTGGCAATACGCTAGATAGCAGAAATCCCTTTGTCACCCAGATGATTATTGATTCACTTAAATGGTGGTCACAGATAATTGGCGTTGATGGATTTAGATTTGATCTAACAAGTGCAATCTGGGGCCAGAGCGGCAGTGATCTAATTGCAGCGATATTAGATGACCCGATTTTACGTCAGCGAAAATTGATTGCAGAGCCCTGGGATGTAACTCAATACCAACTAGGGGCTTTTCCGCGCCCCTTTAGAGAGTGGAATGATGCCTATAGAGATGGCCTTAGGCAGTTCTGGCTAGCTGATAACGCAAATAACTCATCTTCTGGGGTTTCAAATCTTGCAAAGAGAATTTCAGGATCTGATGACATCTTCTCATCTCGCGGGCCAACATCATCAATTAATTTCATCACCGCACACGATGGTTTCACGCTAAATGATCTAACCTCTTTTTCTCAGAAATATAATGAAATAAATGGCGAAGATAATCGCGATGGTAGTAATGAGAATAGATCTTGGAATCTAGGAGTTGAGGGAGCTAGTAGTGATCTAGAAATCATTGCTAAGAGAGCTCAATTGCAGAGATCAATTCTTGCTACTCTCCTACTCTCATCTGGAGTTCCGATGATTGCTATGGGTGATGAGATTTCAAGAACTCAACATGGTTGCAATAACGCATACTCTCTCTCGCCAAATCATCCAATAGATAGCAGAGAGAATCTCTATGGCGCATGGGCCCTTGATTGGAAGCTAAATGAGCTGCAAAGCTCTGCCTTAGAATCCTTAGCAACGCTAAGCCAAATTCGCTCCAATTATCTAATTGATGCAACCGAGGAGTTCTTCACTGGAGACCTTGATCAGGTAAGCCTTAGAAAAGATATTGCCTGGTTTCAAAGCGATGGAAGTGAGATGGCTGAGCAAGGATGGCTTGATCCCCAGCTTCGCTATCTTGGCTTTGCTATCGATGCAAGAGATGCTCAAGGTTTATTTGTTGCTATTAACGGCGGGGCAAGCGAGTTGGAATTTAAGCTACCCGGCTCTAGTTGGGGTAATTCCTATCGAAGTATCTTTGACTCAAGTCAGAGCATCTCTGACTTTGCACCATTACTAAAAAAGCCTGATGATACTTTTTCAATTAAAGCTTTGACTCTGCAGATCTGGTTGATAAATCGGAGTTAATCGACTTTAAAAACTACCGAAACTGTTGAAGTAATAGTTTTATCAATCGTTTGAGTGTCATAAAAGCCGCCCGATGAGGTATCAACTGAGTCAGGTGATGTAACTTGGAAAGGCCCAGATCTAACGCTCATTACCGCTCCAACTCTGCCCCCTGTTGCTTCAACAATTGCCTCAGCGCGTATCTTGGCATCAGCCATCGCCTCTTTGAGTAGCTCTGGGCGGAGCTGACTTAACTTAGATACATAAAACTGTGGTCCATAGTTGGTAACGCTAATTCCACTTTGAAGTAGTGATCCGATCTGATTACTTAACTTTGAAATTAACTCAACATCATCACTTCTAACAGTTATTGACCTAGAGGCCCGATAGTTAAGGATTCGTCCCGTGCTATTTCCATTAGAATACTCCTCTTGCGGATATGCAGAGACAGAGCCAAGTTCAATTTCCTCACTTGCAACTCCCCCATCTGTTAAATACTCGGTGACAGCAAGGGTTGTAGCCTCAACTTTTCTAACCGATTCAGAGATCGTTGGAGCAACTTGCTCAGCATTTAAAGTCCATACTGCGCGATCTGCCTTAGCATCAACGCGCGCAGATCCAGTAACGGTAATTCCCTCACTACTTCTTGAGGCAAAACCTGAACCAACTTGGTTTAATCCAAGTCCTATAGCAACTGCTAAAACTGCAGCGGCTGCAATTAAAGTTATAGATTTCTCTCTCTGGCTCTCACTCATACCGAGAGCCTATCAGCAACACTTGATGCTGCCTCAATTTCTACTCTGCGAAAAGGCTCAAGAAAAGTATCCCAGGGCCTTCCCATCAATTTTTCTAGAGCAAGTGTTAGATCACTTTGAATTAGATTCTCAGTGATAGCACTCTTTAACATATCTTCACTTACGACAATCTGTCCCTGGCTATTTATTGATCCTCGATAGAGTCCAAGTTCTTTGGTATAGAAATAGATTGATCCTTCGGAGGAATTAAACTCTGAGAGTTCAAAGATTAGATAGCTCCAAGATTTAAGAGCGTTAACAATTCTTGCCCCACTTCCAATTGCGTTGCTATAACTCATCTGCCCTCGATAAGAACCTGGCTTTAATACTTGGCTCTGCCAATTAATGTTTATGCTCTCTTTAAGCTCTCGCTCTAGCCCGGCCTCCAGATGCTTCATTAGAGCCTTCGGGCATGAGTAAATATTTAACCGGCCATGGCAATAGCCAATCTCACTCGGGGTATAGGTAATCAAGAGCAGCTCCTTATATATAAGGGCGTATCTATCTCTTAGATGCGACCTTCCCCAGCCCACCTAGCGATAGCGCTCTTGCAATAGGTGAATTCTTGCCATAGTTCCAGGCTTATTTCAATAGCTTTGACAGCGATAAGCCATTTTTTGATATTCACACCTTCAGGGTAGGCTTGGCGCTAGTCCAACGCTTATCAGTACCCGCTTGATAGCTTTTGCTTGAATCGGTATCGCTGTAGAACGGAACGACTGGCGAACGTGGAATTCACGTTTGTCCCCAAAATACCGAAGGAAAGTTATAAATGGCAACAGGTACAGTTAAGTGGTTCAACTCTGAAAAGGGTTTTGGTTTCATCGCTGTTGATGGTGGCGGACAGGACGTATTCGTTCATTACTCTGCTATCCAAGGAAACGGCTACAAGTCCCTTGAAGAGGGTCAGTCAGTAACGTTTGAAGTTGTCCAGGGACCAAAGGGTCCTCAGGCAGATGCAGTTACTGCTAACTAATTACACTAACTAGTTATAAGAAAGCCCCAGAGAAATCTGGGGCTTTTTTTTATCTCCCCGCCTTAGCCTTTGCTTTAGCAACAGCCTTTGCTGGAGATCGATCCTTACCAACTTTCCAAGCATCTAAATATCTCCAAGGAGCAACAACTCCTCGTCTAATCTCCCAGTCTCCTGGTTCAGTTTGATAAGAGATTCCAAAATGTAGATGGGGGCGCGGAATTCCTCTAGCGCTCCCGCTAGTTCCAATCTCACCTAGCTTCTGACCAACTTCAACTCGAAGCCCTGGTTTAATTCCCTTCATAACTTTAGATAGATGTGATCCGTAATAGCGCACGCCATCATCGCCAATGAGAGAAATTGAGCGACCGCCACGATGCTGACCTAAATTAGTTTTGCCGCTCCAGCGATCTTTTCTACTTACATCTTGAATTACTCCCCCAATAGGAGCCACAAATGCGCAACCTAGCTCTGCCTTAATATCAGATGCAGGATAATCATGATGATACTTTCCATAGATTGTTTCGCAGCCAACTACAGGATAGGCATAGATGGGAGCGGCAGCACTTGGCGATAAATTAGTAAGAAGTAGAGCTAGAACTAGCAGTGTTTTCTTCATTTAAAGGCCGCCTTATCTAATCTTGCTGTAACCATCATGTGAGGAACTGTTAGCGCCCAGACCACAACTAGTGAGAGCCAGAGCAGCTCATCGCTAAGTCTTTCAGGGCTAAAGGCTGCAAGAGCGAGCGACACTATGAAAGTGCCCACAAGCGCCGGCAACCCTGGAATAACTGCTTGGAGAAATGCTCTAGCTGAATTGCCTTGGCTAACAAAGTTCTGCGAACTCTTTAGATTTAACGTCAGCCTTGCCGTATGGCGCATCGCATGCCAGAGACCAAAGTAGGCGGCGAAGGCAACAAGGGGCGGGGTAAGAGTTGCTAGAAGAAAGAGTATTGAAAGATCTAGCCCATCTCGATAGCGCTTGGAAAAGATCTGTATGGCTAGTGCAAGAAGAAAGAAAATAGTTACTAAATTATTTAGCTCTTCAGCAAATCCCCCATGCCAGTTTAAAAGAGCTGGATTTACTTCATTAAGAGCTGAGGTGCTCATCTGATTTGTTAGCGGAATTATTACCGGTATCAACCCAGCACTTGCTGCATAGAAGAATTGAGCTATGCGAGGTGAGGCGCTTTGATTTGCAGATCTATCCATCTCTGAAATGAATGCAGCATCACCAATTCCAAAGTGAAGGGCGCTCATAGCAACCACAGCGCTAAAGCCAGCAATATTCCAATTAAGAATTGCCCAGACTGCAATAATTGCAATCGCTACATAAATCGCAATAAATAAGGTCATCCTTATAACTGATGAGCGAGGAAGAGTAACGAGATGATCGAGGGCGCCATGAGGAATCCCAATAGCTAAAGCGATCAAGGCAATTACTACTTGCCAGGTAATTGTTGATTCATCAATCAACTGTGAAAATAGAAGTGAGAGCAGCAGGACGCAAGTGGTGGCTAGGCTTGAAAAGCTCCTGGTATTTGAAAAGATCCTCTTTTGCGCAAGCGACATATAGGCAGATTAGCAAAACAGTATTGGCCTTTATGAGAAACTACTTAAATGTCGCAGGGTTTAGAGCTTGCTAACTTCTCATATCTAGCAATGCTGCTCTTTACGGTCTCTAGCTCTTGGTGGCTGGAGTTTGCTTTTAAAATTAAAGTGCTCCGCCGTCCTAGAAAATTACTCCTATCGATTCTTCCTGTAAGCGCTTTCTTTCTTATCTGGGATGCTTTTGCTATCTATCAAAAGCATTGGACCTTTGATCAAGATCAAATCCTGGGATTTTATGGACCGTTAGATATTCCAATAGAGGAGTTTGCCTTCTTTATAATCATCCCAATTGCTGCAATTCTTACCCTAGAGGGCGTTAAGGTTGTTCTGAAGAGGCTTAAGCGATGAGGTTTGAACTCTCCTACACGCAGATAACGGTCTATGCCTTAATTCTCACTATTTTCTTTGACATGTTCATTACTAAAAACTCGCTACTTTCCACATTGCGATTTTGGTTTAGCTACTTCATTATTTTGCCATTCCAACTTCTCACCAACTACTGGCTGACATCTCGAGAAATTGTCATCTATAACAGTGAGGCGATAATTGGATTGCGTCTTGCTGGAGCGCCAATTGAAGATTTAATCTTTGGTTTTGCAATGATTCTTGCAGTGATGAGCCTTTGGGAGTCAAAAACCAAGAGGGGCTAATCTGCCTTAAGAGTTATTGCCGGCGCCTTGCTCCTCTAATCCAGTCGGCTAGACTGCGCACGTTGGGGGCAGTAGCTCAGTTGGTTAGAGCCCCGGACTCATAATCCGGTCGTCGTAGGTTCGAGCCCTACCTGCCCCACTC
>JANQVH010000035.1 GCA_030730425.1 Candidatus Nanopelagicaceae bacterium | reverse complement strand
GGGTTAGCCCATCACCAATCCACCATTAACGTTGATGGCGGCACCGCTTATATATGAGGCTTGATCTGAGGCTAGGAAGGCAATCATGCTCGCCACCTCGGAAGGCTCACCTAAACGCGCTAGGGGAGTCTGGGCCAACCATTCATCAAGACGCCCAGCTGATCTGACTGAAATCATATTTGTTTCGATTCGTCCAGGTAGGACGGCATTGACAGTTACGCCACTTGCGCCAAACTCCTTGGCGGCGGAATAAGTTAAGCCAAGCATCCCAGATTTAGCAGCTGAATAGTGGGCATGGTTGGTAGAGCCAGTCAGGGCTACTTGAGAGGAGATGTTGATGATTCGGCCCCAATCATTTTTTACCATATCGCCGGCCACAGCCCGAATCAATTTAAATGCCGCTGTGAGGTTTAGATTAATGGTCTCATCCCAAACTTCATCACTCATCTCAATGATGCTGGAATCAGTCATCAATCCAGCGCTATTTACCAATATATCTAGTGAGCCAAAGTGCTCCTTGACCTGTGAAACTAAAGAACTCGGCGCATCTTTCTCTGCCAGATTTGCTTGAAATGCCTTTACCTCAACGCCAGCCTTACCAAGTGAGCCAACTAACTTCTCTGCTTCGTCTTTACTACTTGAGTAATGCAGAGCAACGTTAATTTTATTTGCCGCAAGTTCAGCAACGGTGGCAGCTCCTATTCCAGTTGCGCCACCCGTGACCAGAGCAACTCTCACCTTAAGCCACCATTCTTCATAAAATTCTCAATTACTGCCTGATTAATAATTCTACTAGGGGTTTGTCCTGCCTTGAGCGCCAATAAATCATCAACAACCATCGTGGAATGGTGTAGAACTACTTCACGGGTTGCTCCAGCTAAGTGAGGACTTAGCACTACATTGCTTAACTGGCGCAATTTGGAGCCATTGGGAAGTGGCTCGACTGGATAGACATCTAGCGCAGCTCCAGCAATGGCGCCGCGCTCTAACGCATCGGTTAACGCTTCATAATCAACTAGCGCAGCTCTTGCAGTATTAATAAAGAAGGCGCTCTTCTTCATCTGATCAAAGCACTTCTTAGAGAAAACTCCCGTGCTCTCACTAGTTACTTTTGCTGCCATTACTACAAAGTCACTCTCTGCTGCGAGTTGATCAAGGTCCACAACTTCAATGGCGGACTCTCTTAGCTTGGCAGCGTTGGCATATGGATCAAATGCAATTACCTTCATACCAAGTGCTAGAACGCGCTTGGCAATCTCTTGTCCGATAAAGCCGGCACCAACTAGGCCAACAGTTTTACCCATCAATTCAAATCCTTGGAAGCGCTGGAATGGCGCATCAGGATCCATGCTCCACTCTGAAGTAACCCCACCTCTATCACCGGACTTATCACTGTAAGTAACAGCGGTTAGCTCATCGGTATATCGGAGCAGGTGATGGGTAGTTGGAATCGAGCGCGCGATTGAGAGCATAAGTCCCAAGGTGTACTCGGCTACTGCGACTGCATTACGACCAGGGGTAAAGAGAACTGGGATATTGAGTTGTGTTGCTGCAGCTATATCAGTGCTGGCTCCTGGCTCATTTCTTAGACAGGCAATTACCTTTAAGTGTGAAGCGCTCTTAAGGGCTCGCTCACTCATATTCTCAAATTCAAAGATAGCGATATCGGCGCTAGATAGCTCTTGGATGAAGCTATCTTCATCTAGCTTCACACCGGTCTGGCCAAAGCCGCCGAGTTTGACGGTAAAGCCGTTATCTTCTAGTCGACGTACTTGTTGCGTATCGATGCGCGCTGAGATGAGGACCTTCATTTATCTACCTTATACGAAGCGCTAGCTGCCGAGTTATCAAACTCTGGCTTAAGGCTCTCATAGAGACCCCTAAATCTTTGATAACGCTCTTGGTAGTAGGAATTTTTCTTGGCATCGGGTGAGTAGCGGTTATCAATTTCTATATTTGCTTTGATAATTTCTCGGAGATCGCCTATCTGCCCGGTGCCAAGACCGGCCAGATAGGCATCACCAACGGCTGCGCCACTGGAGTCTTTTAAGATTGCAATTGGAATACCTAGCACATCGGCCTTGATTTGATTCCACAGATCGCTCTTACTGCCACCACCGATACTGCGGATCTCATCAATTTCAATTCCGGATTTCCTGGCCAGCTCAACATTATGTGCCAGCGCAAAGGCGGTTCCTTCAAGAACGGCTCTAAACATCATCGCTGGAGTCGTTGAAAGCGATAGGCCGAAGAAGACGCCACGAGCATTGGTATTCCATATGGGACTTCGTTCACCCATCATGTAGGGCAAGAAAATTAATCCCTCACTTCCTGCAGGAACTGATTTGGCCTCCTGCGTTAGCTCTTCGATAGAGCTCTGCTCCTTCAAAATACTTCCTGTTAGCCAAGCCACGCTCGCTCCGGAGGCGACCATTGCCCCAAGTCTTAATTGACGATCTGCAATTGCGTGGTCGATTGATACAAAGACATCATTAAAGATATTTTCTGTAGTTGGCATGATCAAAACCGTTGAGGTTCCAGTCATCTCTGCGACAACACCGGAATCAATCACTCCGGTCTCAACAGCCGCAGAACAGCCATCTACCGTTCCAAAAAAGACAGGCGTTCCGGCCTCAATTCCTGATTGGTTATTAACCCCAACCTCGCCACAAAGTTGGCTAGATAGCCCTATCTCAGGAAATTTATCCCCAGTAACTCCAACAAATTTCATAACATCCGTGGCCCAGCTGCGGTTATCTGCGCTTCTTAGTTGCAGAAGAGAGGCATGTGCTGAATCTAAAGTAAATTTCCCAGTTAGTTTAAAGTTCAAATATCCTGGTATCTGCAGGAAATACTTACTCTTCTGGTAGTTATGCGCCTCATTCTCAATAAGCCACTTTATCTTTGCAGCCACATAATATGGATCGGCACGATTGCCGGTTTTTTGAGAGATATCTGGAAACTCTTTGGCAATCTGATCTGCCTGCGATTGCGCGCGGCGATCCATCCAGATTAGGGCGTTACGTAAAGGGATACCATTTTCATCAACACAGATAAGTGTGGGGGCTTGAGAGCTGATAAGAACTCCACTTATTTTGCAAGGTCCTATAGCAGCTCGTGCTTGTGAAACTGCTTCGCAGAAGGAGCGCCACCAATCTTCAGGATCTTGTTCTACCCAACCAGCTTGCAGATGATGGGTTGGATACTCAGCTCTACCTTGGGAAACTACATGTCCACTCTGATCAACTAGAACTGCCTTAGTTGCAGTCGTTCCAACATCTACGCCCAGCAGTAGAGCTTGCATCAACTCAGACTTTCCAGACTCTGCCTTTGACCGCTTTCTATTAAGATACTGTTAAGAATTTCAATTGCCTGATTACACTGGGCGCCATCAAAATCTAGATGGGTTACCAACCTTGCGTAATAAGGGCCAAGGGCGCTGATCCAGAGCCCAGCCTCTTTACAGCGC
>JANQVH010000034.1:1710-3815 GCA_030730425.1 Candidatus Nanopelagicaceae bacterium | reverse complement strand
CACTTAGCTTCACAATCTTTGCTAGATCTATCCATCTCTCAACGCTATCTCGATAGATCTCTCTATTACCTTGAATTGAAGGCCTCACATTGGGATCAAAAACTATAGTTGCGCTCTTATCTGATAGCCACTTATATAACTCTGAAGCACCTGGCTCTAAAAGGGTTGCAACTGAGCCAATATGAATAACTTCAGCATCCTCTTTAGGAAGCCAAGAGGAGTGGAAGTTAAAACTTACAGTTGAATCTAATTTGAATTCATAGCTAGCAAGGCCTGCTTCATTAATCGTTGCTATGGCAAGCGCAGTTGGAAGATCTGAGCGATGCACAAAGTCTAGGCTAACCCCGCTATCTAATAGCTCGCGCTCTATTGCCTCGCCATACCTATCACTTGAAATGCCTCCAACAAAAGTAGTTGAATAACCAAGGCGAGCTAAGGCTTTTGCGCTATTGCAGGGACCCCCACCCACCATCTCTGAAATTCTTCCCCCAGCAACTGGAATGAGATCCATTAGAGCTTCACCAACAACAAATACTTGGCGAGAATTTTCTGCAAGAGATTTATATAACTCATCAAATTGAGCAAGACTTTTCTCAATTGCATCAGCAACTGCTGGTCTTATCTGGTTTTCAGCCATGACTCAATCTCCTTTGAGGAAACAACTAAATCATATTGGCCTTCGATGCGGTTACCAATAAGTTAATCAGCTCTACTAGCAGTAACCTCTAGATCTCAATTACACAAATTTTTATCAAAGGCCGCTCCGCAGCCTATTCCAATATTGGGCATTCTTCAGGGCCTGGGGAGCGGCTTAGATTGATCACCATGACCCAATAACGCCACCTTCGTATCACAAGCATTATTTGGGACTTTTTTCTCCGCTTTATAGAATTTGTTTGATTCGATGTCCAAGAAGTTTTAACAAGCCTGCCATACTCAATTCTGCGCCTCCTAAGACTAGCCTTAGGGCGTGCTTCGCAAACTCTTTCGCCTCCGTACCGAGCTAGGTAAATTCTTTGGCGTAGGCCTTATGGCCTATGTAGTTGCAGTAGGCGGCTTTAATCTTCTTGTTCATATTAAGCCAGCTCCCCTTGAAAGTAAGCCTCTGACCGCATCAATACTTGCTGGAGCGCTCTCGATTCTGGTGGCCTATTTTGGCAATAGACATTGGACTTGGAGAGATCGAAAGTGGAGTGGAGCAAGAAGAGAGATAGTTCTCTTCTTTATAATAAACATTATCTCTCTATCATTTAATGTGATCTGCCTTGCTATCTCTCGATACATCCTTGGCTTTGATTCAATCTTGGCAGATAACATCTCATCAAATGTTATTGGAGTTGGGATTGGAACAATTTTTCGCTTCTGGGCCTATCGCACCCATGTCTTTAAGCGCTAGCTGAAGACTTTGCCGCATCCAACCTCTTAGCAATTACCCCAGCTGCCTCAATCCAGCGCAAGACTTCATCGCTACTAAAGGATGAGTTAGCTCCCTTTACTAGATAGAGGCCGCTAAAGATAGTTCCTTGAAATTGATAGATCCCAAGAAGTGAGCGCTCTGATGGTCCTTGACCGATTTTGGCATAAGCAATTAATAGGTTTTCAACTGGAACTAATTTGGTGGCATATTTTGGAAGTTGTAGGAAGGTGTAGTTAACAAAGCCTCCATCACTTTCCACCCCGCCGCCATTTAGCTGACACTTTCGATAATTCTCTTTTAATTCCAAGATTGCTTGGGCAGAGGCGGCAAGAGATGAGTAGCGCACCACCTCAGATGAGAGAAAGACATACTCCGAGCCAGCCTTATTGGCTATGACTTGGCGTCTAGCTCTTCTCTCAGACTCTGATGGATAGCTAGCAGAGCAGAGGTCTAGTGAGGGATCATCAAGAGTTGTTCCCCGGGCCATAGGAAGTACTACCCAGCTAGGATCAAAATCTTCAGAGCCAAAACCATAGCGATTTAAGGCTCTCTGCTCACTTAATTCAAGTGATGAATCCTGAATCAACTCGCCTCGATCAACCTGCTCTAGATTTTCAAGTGCTATCCCGCCCTCAAGTAGACCTATTAGAGAAAAGCTCTTACCAGTGATCTTTAAACTTTGCCCGCT
>JANQVH010000034.1:0-1700 GCA_030730425.1 Candidatus Nanopelagicaceae bacterium | reverse complement strand
TGAGTTGATAGAGAGAACCTGGTATCTACCTTGCCTTGATTTAGCTTTATATTGACTCGAGCTACTGCTATCAAGGCTATAGCTAATACTTCCTGAAGCTAGAACTAAACCAACCTCACCTGAGATAGGAATTGAAAGTGAGCAATTCTTGATGCAGCGAATTGAGCCCTCTGGATATCTCTTTGCTGCGCTCTTCCAGGTGCCACTTCTCTTTAGATCCTTTGCCAATTTCAATTTAATCTCTGAGCTTAAATCTGCTGAAACCCCATTTCCTAGGCAATCATAGGAAGCAAGCCTTGATTCACCTTTAAGGTTAAGTGGCACTTGAATGATTGGCTCTTTGCTAAGAAGATTTCTTGATCTCACCCAACCTTCAGGAGTGGTCACTTGGGTTAGACAGAGGCCAACCCCCTCATCTTTAAAGTTCTTAAGTGCAACCTCGACCAAGTCGCTACTAAAGGTCTGGAAGTTAATCTCCTTGCCAGCAATTGGATAGCCTCGATCGATATTTACCTCTCTTGAATCTGAAAATGGGCTCCACTGGCCATTCTTATCTTTTACTCTCACTGCTAATTTATATCGCCCCTCTGGGATATCTCTTACCAAAACTTCATTGGGTGAGCTAAAAGGATCTAGATAGGTTGGCTCCCAATCTTGCTTGGTAGATATCAGAAGCGGTCTTATCTCATCGTTAATGCTTATCTCAACTTGATCAATGCCATTTAATTGATCAAGATATCTCTGATCAAAGAGTTGAGATTCACCTGATCCCCAGGTATTAAGGTCGGCAAGTATTGGTTTTGCTGGCGGGCCTTTAATATCTCGAGTAATTGCAATCGATACGCTCTGCTCTGAGGTGAGAGTTGCTTGGATGCTGATGTCTCCCCCAGCGATAAAGAGCTTCTCACTTAAGGCAAGGCTCATTGAGCCGGTAGAGCGAGATCTTGAGCTGTCATATATGTAGTCATCTAGGTTCATCATCCAGATATCAGTGCCAAGAGCCATCGTTGGGCTCTGCGCGCTATCTAATGGATTGGGAGAGAGGATTGCAGAGGCTGGAGGCGGATCGCTTCGATAGATAACTAAACCTGCTTTATAGCTTGGCGTAGCGCTTCGATACTCAATCCAATAGGTCGAGCCGCCCTGTCTTAAAAATATCGCTCGCTCTTTTCCAGCAAGATTTACGCTATTTATCTCATAGCTATTACTACCCCAAGACTTAATCACCTCACTGCTATCAAGAATGCCCATCCGCCATTGATGATAAGTAGAGAGGGGAGTTGAGACATCAACATTGCTCATCAGATCAATGCTTCCGCCATATTCAATCGCTCTACAACTACCCCAGCTTCCATCTGCAGCGTTTGCTGGACATCTAATCAAATTAGAGTGTCCCAGGCCAAGAAGGTGTCCCAGCTCATGGGCAATAACAAAGCCTTTAATAGTGTTATGAAGAATTAGAGTTCCGCCAGATTTACTTGCTCTACTAGTAAGTGCAACACCAGACCAGATACAGCCATTTTCTGGAGCAACAATGACTAGATATCTTGATGAGCTATCAGCTATTCCAAGCCTCTTATAGGCCTGCTCACGAACGATATCTCCCCAGCCAGTTACTACTCGCTCGCAGGGAAGAGGAACTGTTAGCGCAATAGGTTCAGCAACTGCTAGGCCATAGTTAAATTCAATTCTTCTATCAG
>JANQVH010000033.1 GCA_030730425.1 Candidatus Nanopelagicaceae bacterium | reverse complement strand
CCTCCTGGAATTTTGGGAGAGCATCTTGAGAAGCTCTGCCAAGCAGAGGGTGTAAAGGTTGAAAAGGGCGTAATTCCGCTAGTAGTTAGAGCATCAGGTGGATCTGTTAGAGATGCGCTCTCTGTCCTTGGGCAACTGTTAGCAGGTGCTGGAAAAGATGGCGTCACCTATGAAATTGCAGTTCAACTACTTGGCTATACCGATGGCGCGCTCTTAGATGATGCTATTGATGCAATAGGTGCTAGAGATACTGCAACGCTATTTAAAACAATCGATCTACTTGTTGAATCTGGCCATGACCCAAGGCGCTTTGCCTTTGATTTACTTGAGCGCTTAAGAGATCTAGTAATTGTTGATGCCCTTGCTGATCAAGCAGCCACAGTTCTTCGCGGCTATCCTCAAGATCAACTAACAAGGATGGCATCACAGGCGTCAAGAATTGGCAGCGCATCACTAAATAGGGCAGCAGCTCTGCTTGCCGAAGGGTTAACAGCGATGCGAGGAGCAACGCCTGCAAGGCTAATTCTGGAGTTAGTTGCAGGGAAGATAACAATTGCTCAAGGTGATTCAAGTGATACTGGACTTATCTCAAGGCTTGAGCGACTTGAACGCCAATCAGGATTTGATGTTGCAAGCGCCCCTGCTGCTGCCCCTACTCAGAAGGTTAATAAAACTGAAGGAAAAGCTGAGCCAAAAGCAATTAAAGAAGAGCCAGAGCAAGTAGAGAGTAAACCGGTAAAGAGCGAAAAGGCTCCAAGTAGCGCTGATATTGCAGCTCTAAGGCGGATGTGGCCAGATGTTATTGAGAGCGTTAAGAGAAGACGAAGACTCACCTGGTCGCTTATTTCAGCAAGCGCTCAAATTCTAAGTGTGGATGAGAAGCAAATTACAATTGGAATTGTCAATGCTGGAGCAAGGGATTCATTTATTAGATCTGAGAGCGAGCAGATTCTAATTGATGCCTTTGATGAAGTAACAGGCATTAGGCGAAAGATTGAAGTAGTGGTAGATCCATCAACTTCTGCCAACTCAAATGAGGCAAAGAGTGCAAGAGTTGATGAAGATCCAGATGATGAAGTTCGCCTCTCTGGAACAGAGCTATTGATGAAAGAACTTGGCGCGCGCGTTATTGGCGAGAGTGATAAGTGATGTACGAAGGAATCATTCAAGAGCTAATTGATGAGCTAGGTCGCCTGCCAGGAATTGGTCCAAAGAGCGCCCAGAGAATTGCCTTTCATGTTATTCAATCAGAGAGCGTTGATGTCAATCGTTTAGTTGAAGTACTTCGCCTAGTCAAAGAGCGAGTGAAGTTCTGTAGCCAATGTTTTAATATTGCAGAAGAAGAGCTCTGCAAGATCTGCCGCGATGTAAGGCGAGATGACTCTCTAATCTGTGTTGTTGAAGAGAGTAAAGATGTTGTCGCTATTGAGAGAACTAGAGAATTTCGCGGTAAGTATCATGTTCTAGGAGGGGCAATTAGCCCGATAGATGGCATTGGTCCTGAGCAGCTAAAAATCAGAGAGCTTCTCACTCGCCTTGCCGATGATCGGATCAAAGAGATCATCATCGCCACCGATCCAAACCTTGAAGGTGAGGCAACAGCTACCTATCTAGCAAGAACAATGAAGCCACTTGGGATAAAGATCTCTCGCCTTGCATCTGGCCTTCCTGTTGGCGGGGATCTTGAATATGCCGATGAAGTCACCCTTGGAAGAGCATTTGAAGGTCGAAGGTCTTTAGATCTCTAATAGTGAGACAAAACCCGTCTTGATATATGAGATAAACTCCGCTTTGCTTTAACTCTCTGCCAACATGAGGCCATGGGTCTAATCGTCCAGAAGTTCGGGGGCTCCTCCGTTGCCGATGCTGAGAGCATCAAACGGGTTGCTGCCCGCATCGCTGCCTCCAAGAGATCTGGCCAGCAGGTAGTTGTAGTCGTCTCTGCCATGGGCGATACCACAGATGAGCTAATTGATTTAGCTAATCAAGTCTCTCCAATGCCAAATGGACGCGAGCTAGACATGCTTCTAACTGCAGGCGAGCGAATCTCTATGGCCCTTCTTGCAATGGCTATTTCAAATCTTGGACTTGAGGCTCGCTCCTTTACTGGAAGCCAAGCTGGAATTATCACAACTTCAACTCATGGAAGAGCGCGAGTAATTGATGTGACCCCAGGGCGAATTCAAGAGGCTCTAGCAGAGGGAGCAATTGCAATCGTTGCAGGTTTTCAAGGAGTTGCTCAAGATACAAAAGATATTACAACACTTGGCAGAGGCGGCTCTGATACAACAGCTGTTGCACTTGCTGCAGCACTTGATGCTGATGTCTGTGAGATCTATACAGATGTCGATGGAGTATTTAGCGCAGATCCAAGAATTGTTCCAACTGCAAGAAAGCTAAAGAGCGTCACCTATGAAGAGATGTTAGAACTTGCAGCATCTGGTGCAAAAGTATTACATCTTCGCTGCGTTGAATATGCTAGACGATTTAATCTACCAATACATGTCCGTTCATCATTTTCCAATTTAGAAGGAACCTGGGTCGTTAAAGACCAACCTGAAGGAGGAAGCATGGAGCAAGCAATCATCTCTGGAATCGCTCATGATAAGAGTGAAGCCAAGATCACCATAGTTGGGGTGCCAGATAGAGCAGGAGTAGCAGCTCGAATCTTTCAGGCAATCGCAGATGCCGATGTCAATATCGACATGATTGTTCAGAATGTCTCTGCAGCAGCCACAGGTCTTACCGATATTTCATTTACTCTGCCAAGAACTGAGGGCTCAAGAGCGACAAGTATTGTTCAAAAGTTGCAGGGAGAGATTGGTTTTCAATCGATTCAATATGATGATCAGATCGGCAAATTATCCTTAATTGGCGCTGGAATGCGCTCACATCCTGGAGTAACAGCTAACTTCTTTGCTGCTATGGCCTCTGCTGGAGTAAATATTGAAATGATTTCAACTTCAGAAATTCGCATCTCTATTGTCTGTCGCCAGGCAGATGTTGAGCGAGCAGTTCAAGCAGCTCACACCGCATTTGATCTAGATGCTGACCAGATTGAAGCTGTTGTCTATGGCGGAAGCGGCATATGAGTAGAAAGCCATCACTTGCAGTAGTTGGAGCAACAGGAGCAGTTGGAACTGTGATGCTCGATATTCTCACAAAACGAGAGAATGTCTGGGGCGAGATTCGACTAATTGCATCTGAGCGAAGCGCTGGAAAGAAATTACTCTGCCGCGGAGAAGAGCTAACTGTTGTTGCGCTCTCTCCTGAGGCATTTGATGGAATTGATGTTGCTATGTTTGATGTTCCAGATGAAATCTCTGCCATATGGGCCCCAATAGCAGCATCAAGGGGCGCAGTATGCGTTGATAACTCAGGTGCGTTTCGAATGGACCCTGAGGTTCCGCTAGTTGTCCCGGAAGTAAATCCTCAAGAAATAAAGAATCGCCCTAAGGGAATTATCTCTAATCCCAATTGCACAACTCTCTCCATGATTGTTGCAATGGGAGCTCTTCATAAGAAATATGTATTGAAAGAGTTAGTAGTTGCCTCCTATCAAGCAGCCTCTGGTGCAGGACAATCTGGCCTTGATGCTCTCCGCTCTCAGATAAGCGCTGTTGCTGGAAGCTCTGTTGGAGATATCGCTGGTGATATTCGAACTCTAATTAAAGATAACGGTCCATTTCCCGCTCCTCTTGCCCTAAATGTTGTCCCATGGGCAGGATCTTTGAAAGAAGATGGATATTCCTCAGAAGAGATAAAGGTAAGAAATGAATCTAGAAAGATTCTTGGAATATCTGATCTAAAAGTCTCAGCCACCTGTGTAAGAGTCCCTGTGCTAACTACCCACTCCCTAGCGGTTCACGCTGTCTTTGAGAGAGAAGTTTCGAGAAAAGATGCTCAAGATCTGCTGGCAGTTGCCGCTGGTGTGAAGTTAGTAGATGATCCAGAGAGCTATCAATTCCCAACCCCAGCAGATGTTGTTGGCACTGATCCAACCTGGGTTGGAAGAGTGAGAAAGTCTCTTGATAATCCAAATGCGCTAGATCTCTTTGTCTGTGGAGATAACTTAAGAAAAGGCGC
>JANQVH010000032.1 GCA_030730425.1 Candidatus Nanopelagicaceae bacterium | reverse complement strand
CGACATCCCGGACCACAACCGGGTGCTCTACCAGCTGAGCTACGCCCACCATGTTAAAAAATTTGGTGCGGGAGAAGTATAGCCATTAAAGGTGATAGACGATGCTGAATTAATTGCTATTACAAGTCCGCACTATCCTTAACCCATGGCAGAGCGCGATATTAATAGTGAGATAGCTGCCCTTGATGCTACGTTGAAATCAATTGAAGCAGTATTAGATCTAGGTAAGTTAAGAAAAGAGCAGGCTGAACTAGAGACTCAGGCAGGAGTTCCAGATCTCTGGAGCGATCCAGAGGCAGCGCAGAAAGTAACGAGCGCTCTCTCAAGGGTAAATAGCACTATAAATAAAGTAAGTAGCCTTAGATCAAGAGTCACTGATCTTCCGATTATGTTAGAACTTGCAAATAATGAGTCAAGTGATGGAGCTGAGCTAGAAATACTAAAAGAGTTAGATTCTTTAACTTCAGCAATTTCAGATCTTGAAATACAGACGCTATTAAGTGGTGAATATGACCATCGAGATGCGCTTATAACTATTCGCTCAGAGGCGGGTGGTGTTGATGCCTCTGACTGGGCTGAGATGGTCTCAAGAATGTTTTTCAGATATTGCGAGCGCCATAATTATGGAGTTAGTGTTCTAGAGACCTCTTATGGCGAGGAGGCTGGAATCAAATCAACCACCTTTAAAGTAAGTGGCCCATACTGTTATGGCACTTTATCTGTCGAGCAGGGCACTCATCGATTGGTGAGAATCTCGCCATTTGATTCACAGAACCGGCGCCACACATCATTTGCTGGCGTCGAAGTAGTTCCAGTCGTTGATCAAAGTGATGATATTGAAATTGATGAGAAAGATATTCGAATCGATGTTTATCGATCATCAGGGCCTGGAGGACAGGGAGTTAACACCACTGATTCTGCAGTTCGAATCACTCACAACCCCACAGGAATTGTAGTTTCCTGTCAGAACGAACGATCTCAAATTCAGAATAAAGCAACAGCTATGGCAGTTCTCCAATCAAAACTGCTAGAGAGGCGTAATGCGCAGGAGAGAGCAAAGCTCGACGCCCTCCGCGGTGATACATCAGGCTCTTGGGGTAATCAAATTCGATCATATGTTCTTCATCCTTATCAAATGGTCAAAGATCATCGAACTGATTTTGAAACCGGCAATACCCAAGCAGTTCTAGATGGCGATCTTGATGGATTTATCTCCTCTGGAATTCGTTGGCGTAGAGAGAGAAAATAAAGCAGGAATCTAGGCTCAATTGGTAATTTTGCGTTTTTTCTCACCCCAATTCCGCGGGTTTATCCGCAGCTTTCTCTCTAGCTCTACCTAAAATCGCACCCGTGATTCGTTTTGAGAATGTGTCTAAGGGCTATGCCAAAAATGACCGACCCGCTTTAGATAACGTCTCGATTGCAATCGAGAAGGGCGAGTTTGTCTTTCTAGTTGGACTCTCTGGTTCTGGAAAATCCACATTCCTTCGACTTGTCTTAAGGGAGGAGCGACCAACTTCTGGAACGATCCATGTTGCTGGAAAAGATCTGGGAACACTTTCGAGTTGGAAAGTTCCGGAGCTAAGGCGCCAAGTTGGTACGGTATTTCAAGACTTTCGTCTGCTGCCAAATAAAACTGTTGCTGAAAATGTTGCCTTCACCTTGCATGTATTAGGTTTTTCAAAGAAAGAAATTGCTCGCGAAGTTCCAGAAGTTCTAGAATTAGTTGGCCTTGAGGATAAATCCGATCGAAAGCCTGGAGAGCTCTCCGGCGGGGAGCAGCAGAGAGTTGCGATAGCCAGGGCTTATGTGAGTAACCCTGCCATTCTTATCGCTGATGAACCAACAGGAAACTTAGACCCTGCAACCTCTGTTGGAATTATGAAGCTACTTGATCGCATTAATCGCGAGGGAACTACTGTGGTTATGGCTACCCATGACTCTGGAATTGTTGATCAGATGCGCAAGAGAGTTATCGAATTAGATAAAGGCCAAGTAATCCGCGATCAGATTCGCGGAGTTTATGGATATACGGGGTAGCGATGCGCGCTGGATTTATTCTTAGTGAAGTAGGCATTGGCCTACGAAGAAACCTAACTATGACCTTTGCCGTTGTAGTGACGGTTGCTATCTCGCTATCACTTCTTGGTATTGGCCTACTTTCAAATTCGCAAGTTCGAGTGATGAAGGATTACTGGTATGACAAGATCGAAGTCTCGGTCTATCTCTGTGGTTCTCTCTCTGACTCACCTTCTTGCGCCGGAGGAATCATCACCTCAGAACAGAGACTTGAGATTCAGGCAGATCTTGAAGAATTACCAGTTGTTGAAACGGTTTATTACGAATCACAGTCAGAGGCATTTGAGCGCTTTCAGGAGAGATTTAAAGATTCAGCTATTTCACAAAATGTCACTGCAGATCAATTGCCAGAGTCATTTCGTGTAAAGCTAACTGACCCTACGCAATTTGCAGTAGTGCAGAGCGCCTTCTCAGGTCGGCCTGGAGTAGATGTAGTTCAAGATCAGAGATCAATTTTGGAGAAATTCTTTAGATTGCTAAATGTTTTGCGTGATGGAGCGCTAGCAATTGGATTTGCCAGCGTACTGACGGCAGCGCTATTAATTAGTAATACTTTAAGAATTGCTGCCTTTAATAGAAGACGAGAGACCAATGTAATGAAACTAGTTGGAGCAAGTTCTTTCTCTATCCAACTACCATTTATTCTTGAAGGTGTTTTCTCGGCGATTATTGGTTGGGGATTTTCAGTTGGCCTGCTCTCGTCTTTAAAGTATGTAATCGATGAGCGGATAGCTCCCCTTTTAACCTTCACTAACTTCTTTACCTGGAATGATGTCTGGGTTGCATCTGCATATCTTCTTGGAACTGGACTTTTAGTTTCATCCCTGGCATCGACTCTAACTCTTCGTAAATACTTAAAAGTTTAACTTCAAATACCCCTATCGCTGAGCGCTAATCCGCTCTCAGTTGAGTTCTAATGTGCTTCTGGGCTACCGTTACGCCCCGGTAATTTCTGAGTTATTCAAAACTTTAAGCATTAGGAGACTTTCAAGTGAGTGATAAGAAGAAATCACCTGCTTCTAAGCGTGCTGTGATTGGAGGAAGAACGCGGAAATTAGATTCAGTTCCACCAAAGACTAAAACTATCAGCGAAGTAGATCTCTCTAAGGTCGTTGATTCACCCAGAACAAGCGATAACCAGCAGAAGGCCACTAATCCAGATCTACTTCGGAAAACCTTAATTGCGATTCTGATTACCTCACTAGTTTTTGCGATAGGAATACAGGTTGGTGAGTCAAGAAATAGCAGTTCAGTAGATGAGGCGATTAGAAGCGTAGTTGAAAGTAGCGCTAAAGAGATAGATCGTGATGTTTTAGAACGGGCAGCAATTGAGGGAGTTCTTAAAGCATCAGGTGATGAATGGGCCAATTACTTTCCAAGAGAGGCTTTGGAGATATTCGAAGCCCAGAGCTCTAACTCCTTTACAGGAATTGGTATCTACTTGAGTAAATCTCGAGGGGGAGTAATAAGGATTTCATCAATTCAAGAGGGATCTCCTGCCGCGAAATCAGATCTTGCAATCGGCGATGAGCTACTTGAGGTAAATGGAACTCAAGTTACTGGAGCCTCTCTAGCATCAACAGTTGCTCTCATTCGAGCAGATATTGGAGATCGAGTTGATCTACTTGTAGCCAGAGCTGAGAAGAAGATACTGGCAACAATAAAAGCTGGAAAAGTGCAGGCAAAGAGCGTGGAACTTACACAAGTTACCTCTTCAGTAGCGCTACTTGAAATTGCCTCCTTTATCTCAGGAACTGCAATTGAGGTCTCAAGAGTGCTACAGAGCGCCAATTATGCCTCTGGGGTAATAATAGATTTGAGGAATAATTCTGGAGGATTACTTCAAGAAGCAGTTGATGTTGCAGAGCTCTTTATTGGAAATGGGATAATTGTCTCTTACAAAGTAAATGAATCAGAGAAAGTGTTTCGTGCAACAAATTCAAATCCGATTAAGGTCCCAGTGGTTGTAATTATCAACCGAAACACTGCAAGTTCTGCTGAGATATTAGCCGGGGCATTCCAGGATAGAAATCGAGGCGTTGTAATTGGAGAGCGCAGTTATGGAAAAGGTTCAGTTCAAGAGCTCATTTCACTTGATGATGGCTCAAAACTTGAGCTCACTGTTGCACTCTTTCTAACTCCATCTGGTCGCATCATTGAGGAAGTTGGAATAACACCAGATTTAGCAGTTACCCCTGGTGAAATTGGCCTTAAATCACTCCAGGTTTTAGGCGGCCTAGCATCCTTTATCTCAAAGGAATAACTCAAGGTAGTTAGTTAGCAGGGATATCTTGGCCAGGGGAGATACCCTTAAGCCGTGGCCAAAGAAATAGGAAAGAAATTAATTGCCCAGAATAAGAAGGGGCGCCATGACTATTTCATTGATGAGGTTTTTGAAGCAGGTCTAGTCCTTGTCGGCACTGAAGTTAAATCTCTAAGAGCTGGTAGAGCAACGCTTACTGATGGTTATGGAATGATCCAAGATGGCGAAATCTATCTAAGCGGTGTTCATATTCCTGAATATAACGAGGGATCTTGGACCAATCATGAACCAAGGCGAAATAGAAAGCTCTTAATGAGTAAGCGAGAGATAAACCGCTTGATAGGAACATTAAAGGAAAGTGGACTTACCCTTATTCCACTCTCACTTTATTTTAAAGATGGCAAAGCAAAAGTTGAGATTGCACTAGCCAGAGGCAAGAAAGCCCACGATAAACGCGCAACGCTGATGGAGAAACAAGCAAACCGCGAGATTGATCGAGAACTCTCTCATCGCTCAACTGGAAAAAGTAGTAGGGGTAAATCAAAGAGAAACGAAGATTGATTCTCATCTATCGCGCTACTGAGCGTATCAACTAGGTTTCTTGAGGTCGTATCTCTGCTCTATAATCTGCACACAGCTTCTAATCCACGTTAATCGCGGGGGTGAACGGTCTCGACTTCGTTTGTTGAGCCAGGGGAAGCGGGCCGAGGAAGCCGGGATGATCTCGTTAACCACAAAAACCCGTGCAAACATACAGACGCAGATAAAACTTCGTCTGATTACCGCCTCGCTGCCTAAGCGAGCTAAGTAATCCGTTGGCCTGAGCGCGCTCCCCGCCTCAGAATCCAACGTCGATAGGGGGGCTTACTAACCGAAGTTGTTGTGGCTATCGGTAAGGAAATCTTTCACAACTGAGTCTGTCGGTTACTAGCGTGCGAGAGAACCGGGACAGAGAAAACGAATAGCGCGCTACGCCCGTAGAAGCCCTGTTTCAGTGTCGAAGGACCCGGGTTCGATTCCCGGCACCTCCACCAGAGAGACTCCTTAAAGAAATTTTAAGGAGTTACTTTTCTATCTCTCTTTAATTGCCATAGCGATCCAAGACCAGTGCTTAGACCAAGTGCTCCAATTACATTTGCTCCTCTGCTGACATTTTCAATAAGCAGAAAGATTCCAACGATGCTTGAGAGAATTGCAAATAAAATAATGAACATTCTGCGAAAGTGCGACATACTCGCTGGTCGATAGAGTGATAGCAAGAGCGCGATAGGGCCACCAAACATGGCTGGAAAGACAATAATTGAAACTAGAAGTGCTAACGACTCCATAGCTAGATATTAGACCTACTAATGCTTAAGTACTTTAGAGGGCTTTAAGAGCGCTCACAACTTTTGTTAGTGAGGCCTTGGCATCCCCAAAGAGAAGCGTGGTCTTAGCATCAAAGAGAAGTTCATTCTCGATTCCAGCAAAACCAGGCCTCATAGATCTCTTTAGGAAGATTACATTTCCAGCTTGCGATACATCAAGAATTGGCATTCCATAGATTGGACATCCTGGAGTTGTTTTTGCAGCAGGATTAACCACATCATTTGCTCCAATAATTAGGGCAACATCAGTTTGTGGAAATGTTGGATTAACTTCATCCATCTCAGATAACTGCTCATAGGGCACATTGGCCTCAGCAAGGAGAACATTCATATGCCCTGGCATGCGACCTGCAACAGGATGAATTCCATAAGCCACATCAATTCCCTTGGCAGATAAGAGGTCTGCAAGCTCTCTTACTGTGTGCTGAGCTTGGGCAACTGCTAGACCAAAGCCTGGAACGATTACGACTCTGCGCGCATAGTTAAGCAATATCGCTACATCATCAGCAGATCCTGATTTAACTGGCCTATCTTCCCCAGTACCTGAACTATCTTGAGGTTTTGCAGTAAATGCCCCAAATAAAGTGCCAAAGAGTGAGCGCCCCATAGCCTCTGCCATCAAGCGAGTAAGAATTGTGCCCGAGGCGCCAACTAAAGTTCCAGCAATAATTAATAGCGTTGAATCAAGAACATAGCCGCCAGCAGCAACTGTTAAACCTGTGAAGGCATTTAGTAGCGAGATAACAATAGGAACATCGGCTCCGCCAACTGGAAGCACAAATAAAATACCAAAGGCAAGTGAAAGCCCTGCAAGAACTAGCAGCGGGGTAGTGCCAAGTGATGTAACAACCCAGCCGGCACATCCAAGTGTTGCAAGTAGAGTTCCAGCGATAACAAATCTTCCCCCTGCAAAAACTACAGGGCGAGTAGTCATCAACTCTTGAAGCTTTAGGAAGGTAACAATTGAACCTGAAAATGAAGTTGAGCCAACGATAACTGTAAAGACCGTTGCAATAACAACTGTAGTTGATGCGCTCTGGCCTAGCTTTAGATATTCAACAATTGCAACAAGGGCTGCTGCTCCGCCGCCAACGCCATTAAAGAGCGCAACTAATTGCGGCATCGCTGTCATCTGAACTCTTCTTGCTGCAGGAACTCCAATGATTAGACCAAAAGCAATAGCTCCCAGGATCCAGCCAAGATTATTTAGGGGAAGCTGGCCATCGCTGCTATAGAAAAAGACAGTAATAGTTGCAATGGTGGCTCCTGCTGCTCCAAGAAGATTTCCTCGCCTTGCAGTTCTTGGGTGAGATAGCCCCTTAAGCGCCAGAATAAACATAACCCCCGCGCCAAGACCGATTAATTCATATAAAAAGCGGCTCATTTACTTATCACCTGAGCCTTTATTCTTTGCACCCTTGCCTTTAAACATCTCGAGCATGCGATCTGTAACAACAAATCCGCCAACCATATTGATTGTGGCAAGAACAATTGCAGCAAGTGATAAACCAAGCTCTAGTGAGTTATCGCTATGGTCTGCCACAATAATTGCGCCCACCAAGATAACGCCGTGAATTGCATTGGCACCGCTCATAAGTGGGGTGTGAAGAGTTGATGAGACCTTTGAAACTACTTCAAAGCCAACAAATATAGAGAGTGTAAATATGGAGATTATCGCCATTGCTTCCATTGTTTTATGCACCCTTCCTTAGATTTCCACCATGGGTAAGGGCTGAGGCATCAATAATTTCATCAGAGAAATCTGGAGCAACTGCGCCATCTTTAACCATCAATAAAAGAAGGTTGACCATATTTCTTGAGAGCAAGTAAGAAGAGTGAAATGGCAATTGACTTGGAACATCTTTTCCGCCCCAGAGCAAAACTGAATTTCCAACTGTAATTACCTCACCTGGCTTTGATCCTTCAACATTTCCACCGCTTTCAGCAGCAAGATCAACAATTACCGAACCTGGAGCCATCGCTTGATACATCTGCTTTGTAACGAGCATTGGCGCAGCCCTTCCTGGCACCGCAGCGGTAGTAATTAAGACATGAGATTTTGTGATGTAGGGAGTGAGTAGTTCTCGCTGTTTTGCTGCGCGCTCCTCACTCATCTCTCTGGCATAACCACCAGAGCCTTCAAGTACTTCTAACTCTAAATCAATAAAGGTAGCTCCCATTGATTTAACTTCATCAGCAGATGATGGGCGAACATCATAGGCAGAGACCACAGCTCCTAGCCTTCTAGAAGTTGCAATTGCTTGAAGTCCTGCAACGCCTGCGCCAAGGACTAGAACATTTGCAGGAGTAACAGTTCCGGCAGCAGTCATAAGTAATGGGAAAAAACGTGGAGAAAGCTCTGCTGCCACAAGCGCTGCTTTATATCCAGCGCAGAGCGCCTGGGAAGTTAGCGCATCCATTGATTGCGCTCTTGAAATTCTAGGTAGAGCTTCTAGTGAAAAAGCTGTTGCTCCAGATTTAGCAAGTGCATCAATACTCTCTTTAGCGCTAACGCTTGAGAGAAATGAAATAGTAATTGCGCCACTTTTTAGATTACTGGCCTGATCTGGGCTTAGCGGCTGCACTGAGAGGATTACATCAGCGCCTGCTAACTCTTTTCTCTGATCACTTGCGCTAAATATCGCTGCGCCTTGCTCTATATAACTCTCATCACTTGCCCCGGTATGTATTCCAGCGCCTGATTCGATAGAGACGCTAAGCCCTGCTTTAGTTAATTTAGAGATGATGTCTGGAAGGAGCGCTACTCGCTTTTCACCAGCCTTACTCTCAGCAGGAACCACTACGCGCATATCAAAAGCCTATCTCGTTGAATAAAAGACCTGCCACTTCAAATGGGCGAACCTTTAATGAAATTAGATTCAAATCCTTCCCTTTAATTCTCCGCGCAGGCTGTGATAGAGAATGGCTTGAATTGTAGTTCGGCGATGATAGGCCTGACGCCAAATCTTTGAAGCAGGACTATCCATGACAGATGCGCTTACCTCTTGGCCGCGATGAGCTGGCAAGCAGTGCATAAAAATCGCATCTTTACTAGCAAGGCTCATCAACTCATCACTTATAGAGTAACTTGCAAGAGCTTTCTCTTTCTCAATCCGATCTGCTTCAGGATCTCCCATAGACATCCAGACATCGGTATATAAAACACTTGCCCCGCTCGCTGCAGATCTAGCATCACTTGTGACTTCAACTCTTCCGCCACTTTCTAGAGCCAACTTACTTGCAAGCTCGATAACTTCTCTCTTAGGAGCAAACTTTCCCTCTGGCGTTGCTGCAACCACATGAGCGCCCATGATTGCTCCCATCATTAGCCAAGCAGTGGTGACATTATTTCCATCACCAAAATATGTGAACTTTCTTCCTGAGATATCTTTTCCAAATACTTCACGGATAGTTAGCCAATCAGCAAGTGCTTGAGTGGGATGGTCATAATCAGTAAGGCCATTAATTACTGGAATGCTGGCATTAGCTCCCAATTCATCGACATCGCTCTGGGCGAAGGTGCGAATTATTAGCGCCTCGGCAAATTGGCTTATTACCTTGGCAGTATCTGCAATTGTCTCTCCTCGACCAATTTGGAGATCATCGCCCCGTAAAAAAATCGGAGTGCCGCCAAGATGGGCAACTGCGCTCTCAGATGCCAGACGAGTTCTAGTTGATGGCTTAGACATATAGATCGCAACAGTTTTATTGGCGAGAAGATTTGATGCCTTAAGTGGCTCACTTGCAAACTCGGATGCGGTAGCAAGAAGCATCTCCACATCAGATTTGAGCAGATCTTGGCTGCGCAAGAGATCTTTCATCTGCATATCTTACGGCCCCAGAGTTAGCACCTGGGGCTCTGCCTGCTCGCCCTATTATTAGCGCTATGAAGCAAGCTTTTGAGCCAGAGCAGGTGATGGGGCTATTTGGTAGAGGAAAACCAAGTAGCGATGGCGATACCTTGATTGATACTCGCACTCAAGAGCAGCTGGATTCAGGTGATCATGAAAGATTCTCGCACTATGTTAAAAAAGAGAAGATTGTTGAATCTGCTGTCTCTGGAAAACCAGTAACAGCGCTCTGCGGCAAGAGATGGATTCCATCTCGTGACCCAAATAAGTTTCCAATCTGTCCAACATGTAAAGAGATTCATTCCGGCCTTCGCAAAGGGCCAGATGATCAATCCAATAACGAACTTTAGGTAAGTGATGGCGCTAGGCACCGCTACGCAAGTAGATAGCGAAGTTGATTTAAAAGCAGATCGTCCATGGGTCTGCATAGTCTGGGATGATCCAGTTAATTTAATGGCCTATGTGACCTATGTCTTCATGGTGCTATTTGGTTACTCAAAAGAGAGAGCAACTGAGTTGATGCTAAAAGTTCATAATGAGGGAAGAGCCCAAGTTTCAAGTGGTACTCGCGAGGAGATGGAGCGAGATGTGCAAAGGCTCCATGAATATGGCCTCTGGGCAACGCTACAAAGAGATAACGAGTATTAATTAAATGGCGCCATTTAAGCGAGAAGAAAACGGCGAGATCTCAATTGAGATTTCAACGCAAGAGTCACATGTCTTAATTAGCCTCACCGAACAACTTCTAGAGCTTCTCTCTCAAGGAGATTCTCATTTTGAAGCTCAAGATCCACTACTGCACTTAGTAGGAATATCTGATTCTGATGCACTTCCTGATGATCCAGTTCTTCGCAGGCTATTTCCTGATGCTTATGAAGATTTAGCCTCATCTAGTGAATTTCGCCGTTATACCGAATATGGCCTACGCGAAAAGAAGAAAGCACATGCCCGAATTATTTATGAAGCTCTAACTAGCCAAGGAGAGCCCGAAGAGATTACCGGCGGCAATACCCCTATCGATAAAGGCTCATTTAAGCTGATTATTAATAGCGCAGAGCTACTTGATTGGCTCTCAGGGCTTAATGATTTAAGGCTTGCACTTGCGGTGCGACTTGGAATTGGCGAGGGCCGCAAAGAAGGTATGAATATTGATACCAAGGCTATTCATAATAAATATGAGCTCATGTTAGAGAGCGATCCAATGAAAGCTGTCTACGCAGTTTATTCTTGGATCGGCTGGCTACAACAAGGCCTATTAGAAGAGATCTCTCCAGAGTAAAAAAAATCAGGGCCCGGTTTCCCGAGCCCTGATTCCTACTTTCTTTACTTCTTAGTGATCGTCCTTCATTCCTTCAGCAATTGACTTCATGCGTGCGATCTTAAGAATTGTTAGACCGAATACGCACTTAGCTGCTACGTCAGCGATGGTGTAACCAACTTGACGTCCAACGAATGCTCCAGAGCTTGCTGCTCCATCTGCATCGATGATTGGTAGGAGGTAGGCGATTGGGTATACGCCCCATGTTGCAATCAGCAGGAGACGGAGGCGACCAATTGTGGCTGCAACTCCCTCAGGCTGACGATCTAGGGACTTACCAAGCTCTACGAAGAGAACATAAAGGATGTAGAGGAATGGAATTGTGGAGAGAACGCCCCACATAATCTTCTCACCCTGGTCTGCAGAAACTTCTCCTGGATAACCAAGTGCGATCATCGCTGCTGATGCAGGAACGAGGCGTGTGATTAGTGAGCGAGCTGCTTCTTTAGCAAGAGCTAATACAGCGATTACCTCAACAAGAAGTAGTGGCACTGTAAGGATCCAGTCAACGTAGCGATATCCCTCGTTGAAAGCTACTGGGCTCTCCTTGAAATCTGTGATTACAGTAAATGTACCTTCTGTTGTTGCTTCCTTGTAAGAATCAAAGATTCTCAAGTAGTGATAAGCAGCGATGAAGGTAACCATTGATGAAAGAACCAGAGCGTTGCGATACTTAGGAAGAACGCGGTTCTGTGAAACAAGGGTGTAGACGGTTGTTGCGAGCATGGATACAAGTCCAAAAGAAAGGATGTTGTAGACCGTGCTCCACTGAGTTGCGTCTAGTTGCATTTCTATAAGCCTCCGTGGGCAATTAGGTTTGCTCGACTCAATTAGGGCCGAGCGATCGCGCCTTCCGTAGACCCATATGAAGCCTCGGTAGATGCGATTAAGACAAAGGGTGGCCTTTACTCACGGGTAATTCAAGCCACTTCTTCGGCAATTCTTAAGAAATATTAGGTTTTTTTAAGGGCAAAACGGACATTTTCCTAGGAGAAAAGGGGAGAGTTTCGGCGAAGATAGAGAGACTAAGCCTTATTGATAAGCACCTTTAGACTTGCTGCTATGGCCGATAAGGAAAGTTCAGCTCCAATTGGCATCTTTGATTCTGGCCTTGGCGGCCTGACGGTAGCAAGAGCGATCATCGATCAACTGCCTAATGAGGCTCTGATCTATTTTGGCGATACGGCCCGCGGCCCCTATGGACCTAGGCCCCTTGCTGAGGTTCGCTCCTTTGCCCTAGAAATTATGGACTCTTTAGTTAGCGCTGGGGTTAAGGCAATTGTTATCGCCTGCAACACGGCAAGCGCTGCGATGCTAAGAGATGCTAGAGAGCGATATTCAATTCCAGTTATTGAAGTGATTCAACCTGCAGTTCGAAGAGCCGTTGCTGCAAGTAAGAGCGGCAAGGTTGGAGTTATTGGAACCCAAACGACAATAGATTCCAAGGCTTATAACGATGCCTTTGCTGCAGCTCCCCATCTTGAGCTAACTGCCCTTGCCTGTCCTAAGTTTGTTTCATTTGTTGAAAGCGGGATGACCTCAGGAGATGAGGTAACCAAAGTTGCCCAGGAATATCTAGCGCCGCTAAAGGCAGCTGGGGTTGATACCTTGGTTTTAGGTTGCACCCATTACCCGCTACTTACCGGAGTCATTTCCTATGTAATGGGAAGTGAGGTCAACTTAGTATCAAGTGCGGAGGAGACAGCAAAAGAGCTCTATAAAGTCTTAGTTGAAAATTCTCTTCTAAGAAGTGAGAAGAGCGCGCCAAGTCATCAATTCATTTCAAGTGGCGACACCGATACCTTTACCCACTTAGCAAGACGCTTTCTTGGCCCTGAAGTTAACTTTGTTAAGGGTCAGATTTAATTAACTGAAATGGAGAGTATTTAAGTGTCAGAGGTAAAACGCAGCGATAGCCGTAGCCATGAGCAACTTCGAGCAATTAGCTTTGAGCGAAATTGGCTTAATAACGCTGAAGGCTCAGTCCTAGTTTCCTTTGGTAATACTCGAGTTCTCTGCGTTGCCTCATTCACCCCAGGTGTTCCACGTTGGTTAGCGGGAAGCGGAAAAGGATGGGTGACTAGTGAATATGCGATGCTGCCAAGAGCCACACATAGCCGCTCAGATCGAGAGAGCGTTAAGGGCAAATTGGGCGGGCGAACCCAAGAGATCTCAAGATTAATTGGTAGATCACTTCGAGCAATTGTTGATTTCAAGGCTTTAGGTGAGAACACAATTGTTTTAGATTGCGATGTTCTCCAAGCAGATGGTGGAACTAGAACAGCAGCAATAACAGGGGCATATGTTGCGCTAAGTGATGCAATTTCTTGGGCGATGAAAGCAGGACATATCGCTGGCAAATCACCACTTATTGGTTCAGTAGCTGCAGTTAGCGTGGGAATAATCGATGGTGAGCCAATGATTGATCTCTGCTATGAAGAAGATGTTAGAGCTCAGACTGATATGAATATTGTCTGCACTGGTGAGGGAAAATATATTGAAGTTCAAGGAACAGCAGAGGGTGAGCCATTTGATAGAGCCTTGCTTGATAAATTATTAGATCTTGGAGCAAATGGTTGTAAGCAGATTGCAGCGCTTCAGGCTCAAGCCCTCGCTAAATAGTATTTAAAGTCGAAAGATGAAAAAAACTCTAGTACTAGCAACTAGAAATAAAGGCAAGGTATTAGAGGTAGAGCGGATGCTAAAAATCCATGCCCCAGAGATTTCACTTATCTCTATGGCAGATCTAGATATTGGCGATATCGAAGAGACAGGAAATAGTTTTGAAGAGAACGCTCTTTTAAAAGCAAGTACTGTCACCAAGCTCTCAGGCCTTGCTGCCTTAGCCGATGACAGCGGGCTAGCAATAGATAGCCTTAATGGTGAACCTGGAATCTTCTCGGCTCGCTATAGCGGGGTTCATGGCGATGATGCGGCAAACAATGCCAAGGTATTAAGGCTGATGGATGGGATAAGTGATAGATCTGCATCATTTATCGCAGTCTTGGCACTTACCAGGCCCGATGGCCAGAGCATTATTTCAAGGGGTGAGGTGGCCGGTCAGATAATTTTTAGCCCAAGCGGAGATCAAGGTTTTGGCTATGACCCAATATTTCAACCAACGGGCTTTAACATCACAACTGCGCAGATGAGCCCTGAGATGAAGGATTCCATTAGCCATAGAGGCAAAGCTCTAGCGCAAATCGCTCCTAAAATTTCACCTTTTCTCTCCCTTTCATAGCCGTTGAAAGTGCACACTCGCAGGTAGGCTTGGAATAGAAAAGCGCGCTCCTAGTTAGATAACTAAGAGCAAGTGCGCGAAGTTTTAGAGCGAAGGAGTAATAGTGGCGGCAAAGAAGAAAGCTTCTGCAAAGCGGCGCGTAAAGAAGGCCCCAGTAAAGCGCACAGCAAAGCGTCCAGCAAAGAAAGCTGCGAAGAGAGTTGTTAAGAAGGCAGGCAAGGCAAAGCCAAAGAAAGCGGCTGCTAAGCGCCCTGCAAAGAGAAGTGCTAAGAAGGCTAGTTCAAGAAGTGATCTTTCAAAGATAGTTATTCCACCGGTTCCATCAAGAGGAACAACTTCAGTTTCATCAACACCGGCTCCAGCAAAGAGCGCGAGCGCCCCAACTGCTCAAGCGCCGGCAAAGAAATCAAATAACGTTCTATTTCTAGTTATTGCAGGAGTTGTTCTCCTTGCAATCTTTGCACTCACCAACTCTTCAAGTGATGATGATGACGCAATGCCAACTCCAACTGAGACAGTATCTGAGGAGCCAAGCGCTGAACCATCAGAGAGTGAGAGCGAAGAGCCTGCGATCACAGCATATGAAGCCCCTACAGGCTTTGTTGCAATTAGAAATGCATCTGGTGGAGTAACTCTTCGCTGGAAGGCATCTACTGCAACTGATGGTCTAACTGGTTATGCCGTATCTGTCTCCTATAACGCCGTTGATTTTGTTGAGGTTTCAACAGTTGGAGCAGATCAACTCTCATTTGATATCGCGCTTGCAAGTGATGAAGGTGGAACCCAGTTCCTACTCCAATCTGTCTATTCAGATGGAACAAAAGTAGATGCTGCTAAGTTCTCACTAAAGGGCAAGTATCAGAATTAATTGAATTACTAAAAGAGACCGCCCCTAAGAGAAAAAGGTGCGGTCTTTTTTATTTCTGTAAAACTTCACGAATTGCAGAGACATAAGCATTAACTCCTGGCGGATTTAGATGAACACCATCGGAGGCAAAGAACTCTGGATTATTTGCTGAGATAGCATCCCAATCAACCAGAATGGTATTGGGATAACGAGCGAGAACACTTTTGATCAGAGCATTATTCTCACTCTTCCAAGATCTTGGAACAGCGGTATTTACTACAATAATTTTTGGCTGATTTTTAACTACTTCCATTAGCTCTACAACATCACTCTCAACCAAGCGATTGTTATTTCCTAGGTTTAGAACTACCGGCGATGCGCCAACGAAGCGCTGATCAGTTCTTGCAACTTCAATTAGCTCGCCAATTTGTCTGCCAACTCTGGCATTTATTAATTCAATTCGCTCAAATTGAGCTAGAACATTTCTAATTCCAAGGATTACCGAATCTCCTGTGACCCAGAGCCCTGGGCTATTTGGATTGGTGATTACTTGATTAACGGGCTCACCAGCCTCTACTACCAATTTCTCTTGCGCTGCAATTTCATCAGCTTTTCTTATTCCATCATTTGCAACAAGAGTTGTTGCGCCGAGTAAGGCAACTACAGTTAGTAGCGTTGAGAGTTTCTGTCTAATGCGCACTGATTTGGTGCGATATTTCATTCCGCGGAACCAGAGTTCGAAATATCCACGTCTTACTGGTATCTCGATATAGCGAAGCGAGATATCGGCAAGGGCAAATACAATCAATACTCTCAAGGCATATAGAGCCCAATCATCTCCGACTAAATCAAGTGATGGTCTGGTTAATTGAAAGACAATCCAGTGCCAGAGATAGATTCCATAAGAGCGCTCACCGATCCAAATTAGTGCTTTAGTGCTAAGTATTGGCGCAAATCTGGAAGCGGGATGAACAACTGAGATTAAAGTGGCGCATCCAAATAGAGCCGTTAGCGGAAAGGCGATTCGATAGAGCGTTGGATCACTTTCGTTAATAAATAGAAATGTTCCAAGTAATCCGAGTAGACCAAATACACCGATTAAATCGATAAAGTCCTGGGCTCTCTTGCTGATCTCTCTAGTGAGATTCGCTGGTTTCCAACTAACAGCCAGGGCAGAGCCAAGGAATAAGCCAATGGAGTGAGTATCAGTTCCGAAGTAAACATGGCTAATTGCTGATGCTTTAGTATCGATCTGTACTGAGTAGGCAAATAGGGCTACCCCTGATGCAATAGCGATTGCAAGAGCGACAATTGAGACTCTCTTTTTGCCGAAATACTTCAAGATGAAAAGTAGAACTAGTGGCCAGAGCAGATAAAACTGCGCTTCAACGGCTAGCGACCAGGTGTGCTGCAAGAGCGGAGGGCGGCCGATACTTTCAAAATAATCTTGCTGCCTTGCAACTAGGGCCCAGTTCATAGATCCTGATAAGACATAGCCAATATCAGAGACAAATCTTCTAACAGTCTCTGGGGCATAAACCCCAATAAAGAGAAGAGTGAAGATAATCATTGCAACTAGGGCCGGGAGAAGTCTTCTAACTCGACTTAAATAGAAGGCTCTTAAATCAAAATTTCCAGATCTCTCGATCGAATCAAGAATTAGTCCAGTTATTACATAGCCTGAGATGACAAAGAAAAGGTCGACTCCAAGAAAACCACCTGGAATCCAATCAATGCCTAGGTGATAGAGAAGAACTGCCAGAACTGCAACGGCGCGAAGGCCATCAACTGAATGGATGTAGCGAGTACTAGAAGACATCACCGACGTTTCTTAGTTGCGCTCTTCTTACCTGGAGCTTTCTTTGCTGCGCTCTTGGTTTCGCCATTTTTTGCAGCGCTAATCTTTGCAGCTACTTTGGCGTCAGCACTTGGCGTACCATCTGGAGAAATTGCTGAGACCACCTGCTTTTGTAGCTCTGCTAGTCGATTAAATGCGCTCTCAAGCCTTGCTCTAGATTGTGAGATTGCATTCTCGGCTGAATCAAGTGATTGGCTCTGAATTCGATAGAGACGCTCTGCCTCTGAGATAACTCCGGCAAGCCAGTTTCTATACTCTGAAACTTCTGTGCTTGCTTCAAGGATTAAGCGATCTGCCTCTCTCTTGGCAGTAGCTGTGATTGCACCGCCCTCACGCTTCTTACTAGTAAGAAGATCTTCAGCTTCAGAATTTGCTTGAGAGAGAATATCTGAGGCATCACTTTCTGCTGCTTCAATATATTTACGACCGCGCGATTCAGCTTGAGTAAGAAGTGATTTAGCTTTTGCCTCAGCTTGTTCTAGAGTTGAACTTGCTAGCTTCTTGCTCTCGTTTAATACTTTCTCAGCACTTGAGTTTGCTTTAGCTTCGCGCTGTTGAGCAGTGCGAATAATAGACATCGCAGTCTCTGTTGCCAGAATTTCAAACTCTTCCTTGCTTAGCCCTGTGATGTCTCGGCGTGAACGAAGATCGTTTAACTGGGATTCAAGTTCGCGGATGCGATCTAGTGAGGCTGAACCTGCGGCAAGATTTGTTTTACTGGCATTACTTTCTTCGCCCTTAAATCCAACCCATGATAAAAAGTTCTTATCTGCCACTTTGTTCAGCTCCTCATTAGTTCAGTACTTCTTTTAAGTACTTTCAGGGGGCGTGAATCTTCCCACGATTAGCTCTAGCTTGAAAATGGGGTGAAGCCCTTGATTATGGGTAGAGACCGCGGAGGCGATGGGCCTGGGCCACGCGGGCCACACCGATCATATTGGCCGCTTCGCGCCAAGTCAGCTTCTCATCCTTGGCCTTATCGGCTACCTCGGTTATAGCTCGCATCAAGATGGTACTTAAGTTGGTCTTAACTTCCTCAGCGCTCCAGAAATAATTCTGCTTATCTTGAACCCATTCAAAGTAAGAAACGATTACACCGCCTGAGTTTGCCAAAATATCTGGAACAACTATGACTCCATTATCGTTCATAATCGCATCTCCAGAGGGAGTTGTTGGAGCATTTGCTCCTTCAACAACAATCTTGGCTTTAATGCCGCTAGCAGTTGCCTCAGTTATGGCATCAGAGAGAGCAGCAGGAACTAAGACATCAACTCCTAGATGAAGAAGCTCAGTGTTAGTCAGGCCATCTGTCCCAGGAGCATTAGAGAGCGTGCCATTTTCTTTTGCATACTTTTGCAGATCAGTAACGCTTTTAAATCCAGTCACACCACCTGAGACATCGCTGACTGCAACAACTTTTAGCCCCATTTCTTCTAAGGCAAGGGCAGCCCAATATCCAACTTTTCCAAAACCTTGAATAGCAACAGTTGCTCCCTTTGGATCAATTCCTTTAAGTTTTAGCGCCTCGCGAACTGAAATTGCAACTCCATCGCCAGTGGCTGAAGTTCTCCCAAGAGATCCACCAAGAACAATTGGTTTTCCAGTAACAACTCCAGGAACAGAAAATCCAGCATTAACAGAGTATGTATCCATCATCCAGGCCATATTGCGTTCATCAGTTCCTACATCAGGGGCTGGAATATCTCGCTCTGGCCCGATAATTGGGAGAATCTCTGAGGTGTAGCGCCTAGTTAATCTCTCATTTTCGGCAAGGGAGAGAGTCTTAGGATTTACTGCAACGCCGCCCTTTGCTCCACCATAAGGAAGATTGGTAAGTGCACACTTCCAAGTCATGAGCATTGCAAGTGCAACTGTTTCATCTAGATCGATATCTTGGTGGAATCTAACGCCACCCTTAGAAGGCCCGCGGGTTGTTGAATATTGAACGCGATAGCCCTTATACATCTCAACGCGGCCATCATCGCGGCGCAAGGGAACAGCCACTTCTAATATGCGGCGGGGAGTTGAAAGGGTATTCCAATCATTTTCAGAGAGTTTTAATTGATCAATAGCTCTTCTTAATTGTGAGAGAGCGGTAGCTAGCGGAGATTCCAGAGATGGCGATTTTGCACGTGAAGCATCCTGCGATGACGCCTTTGTCATGGAGCCAATGTAACCCTGTCTTGAATAAAAAGCGATTAAGAGAAATGAAATTCTCTATGGCGCTCTACACACATTTAGGTGAATTTCTACTATTCTGAGTGCAAAGGCACAGAATGTGCCGCTGAAGGTTGAATTCGGCGAAAACTTCAACGAAGAGGTCAGGTATGTCAGAGAATCAAGACTGGTCGTTTGATACCCAACAAATTCATTCAGGACAAACCCCAGATCCAACTACCGGGTCTCGCTCTCTTCCTATCTATCAAACTACTGCTTACCAATTTCGCGATACTGCCCATGCTGCAAATCTATTTGGAGTAGCTGAAGCTGGAAATGTTTACACCAGAATTAATAACCCAACTCAAGATGCAGTAGAAAAGAGGCTTGCTACCTTAGAAAAAGGAATAGCCTCACTTCTTGTTTCATCTGGAATGGCAGCTACTGCTCTTGCAATTATGAATGTTGCCGAAGCCGGTGATCACGTTGTGGCAAGTCCTTATGTCTACGGCGGAACTTATAACTTATTTAAATACACGCTACCAAAATTCGGTATTCAATTTACCTTCGTTGAAGATGCTAGCGATATGGATTCTTGGAAGCGAGCAGTAAAGCCAAATACCAAGGCTTTCTTTGGTGAGGGAATTTCTAATCCATTAGGAGTAGCTCTTGATATCGAAGGAATTGCCAAGGTTGCTCATGAAGTAGGAGTGCCTTGGATAGTAGATAACACAATCGCTACTCCATATGTGACCCGCCCCTTTGATTATGGAGCAGATATCGCTGTGCATTCAGCGACTAAATTTCTCTCCGGCCATGGCAGCGCGATGGTAGGGGCGATTGTTGATTCAGGAAATTTTGATTTTTCAAAGAATCCAGAGAAATTTCCGGGCTTTAATCAACCAGATGGAAGCTATAACAATATGGTTTATGCAAAGGACCTTGGAGTGGGCTCATCATTTGGAAATGTTGCCTATATCTTCAAGTGCAGACTGCAACTGCTTAGAGACTTAGGTCCAAGTGTTTCGCCATTTAACGCCTGGCTCTTAGCGCAAGGTTTAGAGACGTTAAGTATGAGAATGGATCGCCACTTACAAAATGCGCTGGCAGTTGCCCAGTGGCTTGCTAAACACAATCAAGTGGAAACAGTTAGTTACTCAGGTCTGCCAAGTTCTTCTTGGCATTCAAATGCATTGAAGTATGCAGCCAAGGGAGCCGGAGCAGTTATGGCCTTTGATATTAAAGGCGGACTAGAAGCCGGCAAGAAATTTGTTGAGGGGCTCTCACTCTTTAGCCATGTTGCCAATATTGGTGATGTGCGCTCACTTGTTATCCACCCTGCCTCCACTACTCATTCACAGCTTGGAGAAGATGGTCTACGCAGCGCGAGAATAACGCCGGGAATGGTTCGACTTAGCATTGGAATTGAAGATATCTCAGACATCATTGCTGATCTAGAGAAAGGTTTTGCAGCGGCAAAGATGTGAGAAAGAGAGTTTTAGGCTTTGATCTCTGAATTGTTCTCAAGTTAATGCTAGAAGAGGTACTGGTGCGGGAGGTGGGACTTGAACCCACACGCCGAAGCACAGGTTCCTAAGACCTGCGTGTCTGCCATTTCACCACTCCCGCAAGAGTTGGAGGCGTAAGGATACCCAGTAAGTCTCAGGGAGAAAAATTCCTTGTGATACAAGGTAATTAAGCGATGAGACTTCTTTATTCTGAAGTTCCGCTCTTGATTTTGAGCGTTGAGCTCTACTTTTCCCTTCCGCAAGATAGCGCCAGTTATCGGTAGCCTTATCTAGGTGTCGGCCTCTAATTCACCAAATTCGCCTGAGCTTGCTCCTCATCAGCTGCTTGCCGCTGCAATTTTGGAATCTGTCAGAGCCGCTATTGCAAAAGGTGAGCTGCCAGCAGAGTTGAGTTCAAATGCAGCTCTTGATGAGATTACTTTGGAGCGACCAAAGAATCGCGATCATGGTG
>JANQVH010000031.1 GCA_030730425.1 Candidatus Nanopelagicaceae bacterium | reverse complement strand
AACATTCCAACTCGTAGCTGATTCTTGCCTAGTTTGCGATATGGCTCGGTATCTAGAATTCCATTTGCTCGAAGGACTTTAGCGATTTCTAGGGCGTCAATATCATCTGAGAAATTTATAGTTGCAACAACATTAGATCTCATCGCAGGATCAGTGACAAATGGGGTGGCATAGGAAGTCTTCTCTGCCCAGCTATAAATGGTCTCGGCAGACTTTGCTGATCTGCCAGCAGCAAAAGCCATTCCGCCACCTTGGTTCATCCATTCAATCTGCTCAGCAAGCAAGATTAATGTGGCAACTGCTGGAGTGTTATAGGTCTGATCAAGTCGTGAGTTATCAATAGCGATAGTTAAGTCAAAGAATGCTGGCACCCATCTTCCAGAGCTTTTAATCTTTGCCACTCGCTCGATAGCAGCAGGGCTCATTAGTGAGATCCAGAGCCCGCCATCTGAGGCAAAAGATTTCTGCGGAGCAAAGTAATAGGCATCAAATTCACTAGCAGTGACGCTTAGGCCACCTGCTGCGCTTGTTGCATCAACTAAAACCAGAGCGCCATCACTTTTTGCTGGGCGCTTGATCTGCATAGCAACGCCAGTTGATGTTTCATTATGAGTTAGACAGTAAGCATCGATACCTGCTTCAACAACTGCCTGCGGATGAGTTCCTGGCTCAGATTTAATAACACTTGGTTCATCAAGAAATGGCGCCTCTTTTGCAGCTTGAGCAAACTTAGATGAAAACTCACCAAATGATAAGTGCTGTGATTTCTTTTCAATGAGGCCAAAGGTTGCGATATCCCAAAAGGCAGTAGAGCCACCATTTCCAAGAACTACTTCATATCCTTGTGGCAGATCAAAGAGCGAGCTAAGGCCACTTCTAACGCGTGAAACTACATTTTTAACTTCCTTCTGGCGATGAGAGGTGCCAAGAATTTTTGCTCCAGGGCCTGCTAAAACTTGAAGAGCAGCAGGGCGAATCTTTGAAGGACCACAACCAAAGCGTGGATCACTGGGCTTTAGATTCTCTGGAATTTTTATATCAGACATGATTGCCAAATCCTATGGGGAGAGTCGCTCAAGACTCCAATTGGAACCACTTTGATTAAAGCGAAGTCGATCATGTAGGCGTGAATATCTCCCTTGCCAGAATTCAATACTGCTTGGCATAACTAGATAGCCACCCCAATTCTCTGGCTTTGGCACAACGCTGCCTTGCGGGTATTTCTCAGCTAATTCTTTAAAGCGCTCCTCCAATACCTGCCTTGAATCGATAACCTCTGATTGGCTGCTAGCAAGAGCGCCAATCTGACTAGACCAGGGACGGCTAGCAAAGTATTTCTCTGACTCTGCTTGATCAATCTTGCTTGCACTTCCTATAACTATTACCTGTCGCTCCATTGGATACCAAGGAAAGAGAAGAGAGACCTTTGGATTTGCTTGGATCTGGCGAGATTTATCTGATTGATAATTGGTAAAGAAGGTAAATCCACTTTGATCAACATCTTTTAAAAGAACAGTTCGCGAGCTTGGTCCATCTTGGCCAAGAGTGGATAGCACCATGGCATTGGCCTCGATGATCATGGAATTTTCTGTCGCCTCTTTTAACCAGAGAGAAAATTGCGCAATTGGATCAGGATTTATTGAGCTTTCAGTAATTCCAACCTCGCCATAGGAGCGGCGCATCGCTGATATTGCCTCACGACTAATCTCTGGGCTCTCTGCCATAGGTGTATCTAACGTCACTTTGTCAGCCTTGGCATCTTTGCAGGACCTTATTTGGTCTAGCGGGGTATTAAGTGGAGAATACGGCGCATGAATGAAGACTTTAAGCCAGGCCTTGAAGGGGTAATCGCCTTCGAATCAGAGATTGCAGAGCCGGATAAAGAGGGAAGCGCGCTTCGATATCGCGGCGTTGATATTGATGATCTAGTTGGTCGAGTCACCTTCGGCAATGTCTGGGGCTTACTAGTTGATGATGAATTTAATCCTGGTCTTCCAGCAGCAGAACCATTTCCAATTCCAATTCACTCAGGTGATGTAAGAGTTGATGTGCAATCAGCAATTGCGATGCTTGCTCCATCTTGGGGACTTAAGCCGCTTCTTGATATTTCAGATGAAGAGGCTAGAAGCAATCTAGCTAGAGCATCAGTGATGGTGCTTTCATATGTTGCGCAATCTGCCCGCGGAACTTGGCAACCAATGGTTTCTCAAGCAGAAGTTGATAAAGCACATACCGTTGTTGAGCGAATGATGATTCGCTGGCGAGGAGAGCCAGATCCAAAACATGTTCGCGCAATTGATGCCTACTTTGTCTCGGCGGCAGAGCATGGAATGAATGCCTCAACATTTACTGCAAGGGTAATTGCATCAACAGGTGCTGATGTTGCAGCTGCTCTATCTGGAGCAATTGGAGCGATGTCTGGACCACTTCATGGCGGCGCTCCTTCACGCGTTTTACATATGATTGAAGAAGTTGAAAGACGCGGAGATGCAAGAGCGTATGTGAAAGAGCTATTAGATAAAGGTGAGCGTTTGATGGGCTTTGGCCATCGCGTTTATCGCGCGCAAGATCCAAGATCGAGAACTCTTCGCAGAACTTGTGAAGAACTCGGTGCTCCTCGTTATCAAGTTGCTAAGGCGCTAGAAGATGCAGCGTTAGCAGAATTACGCGAGAGAAGGCCGGATAGAGTTCTTGAGACAAACGTTGAATTCTGGGCAGCAGTTCTTCTTGATTTTGCTGAAGTTCCAGGACATATGTTCACACCAATGTTTACTTCAGCAAGAACTGCTGGTTGGTCTGCCCATATCTTGGAGCAGAAGAGAACCGGTCGTTTGATTAGGCCATCTGCTAGATATATTGGCAAAGCCCCAAGAAGGCCTGAGGATGTTCAGGGCTGGGATGAGAGCGTTTCAGGGCTTCATCTCTAGTCTGAAAACTAGCGTGTAAAAGCAAGCGCTTTATAACGAATAAGTAACCCTCGAATTTAGCTTGCCGATACGGCCATTTTGCCTTGACGGGCTCTGCCCTTAGGGCTGGAATTGCCTTCTCTACAGCCCCTCGCTGCAGATACTTCCATGGAGGAAAAATTGATGAAGAAGAAATTATTTAGAGGGTTCGCAGTTCTAGCAACACTTGCTCTTGCAGCAGGTCTTGCTGTGACTCCTGCACATGCCAACAAGAATATTGTTGTCTGGGCAGATGAATCACGCGGACCGAATTTGACGACAACACTTGAGACAAAAGGTAACTGGGTTCCTGGTTATACCGTCACTATTAAGTCATTTGCTAACTTCGATGCGCTAAAAGATGCGATCGATAAGGCAACAGCAACTACTGGTCCAGATATCGTAGTTGGTGCTAATGACTGGGTTCCAACACTTGCTAAGAATGGAAAGCTAGCTCCAGTTACTCTGACCGCTTCACAGCGTGCCAGATTCTCAGCATCCCAGTTCTATGATCTTTCTTATAAGAAGAAGTTGTATGGAATTCCTGTTGACGTAAATAACGTGGCAATGATCTACAACACCAAGCTCGTAACTTCCGCGCCAAAGTCATTTGGTGACATGGTTGATTACTACAAGGCCAATAAGACTTCCAAGAGCCTAAAAGCTGGTCTATGTGTAGCCGGTGGCGGTATGTCATGGGGCGCTCACTCGGTATTTTCAGCACTTGGCGCTGATGCTTATTACTTCAAGTCAAATGGATCAATTAATAAGTCAAGGTCCTTTAATCCAAACACATTTGGCAACAATGTTAAAAAGTTCCTAATGGATGGAAAGAAGAGCAATGGCTTCTTCCCAGCAACAGATACTGGTTGCAAGGATAACTTCCTTGCAGGAGATGTCCCTTTCGCAATTATTGGAAACTGGGAGTGGAATGATTACAAGGCAAAGGGATTCACTATGAACCTAATGCCAGTTCCAGGTGCCTCTGCAGGTAGAAGTGGAAATGCATTCGGATCAGTATCTGGAGCACTTCTAACAACATTTGCAGCTGCAAATGGAGTAGAGGCGGCTGCCAAGTCTCTTCTTGTTGACTTCTTTGGATCAACTGCTGGTCAAGTTGCTTATCAGTTAAATGAGAAGCGTCCACCAGCTGAAAAGGGTGCTTCAACAGATGCGACAGTTACAGATGGCCAAAAAGGATTTGGCGCCTCTGCAGCTGCTGCCAGCATTCCTCAGGTTGGAGCAATTTTGAATGGACCTAGCGGCACTAGCTACTGGGATTCAGCTCCTGCTTACTGGACTGCAGTACTAGTTGATGGAAAAGATGCTGTTAAGGAAGCTAAGAAGTTGGTCTCCATTTGGCGAGCAAACCTCAGAGCTGCCTATAGCGATCTATAGTCAGTAGAAGATAAAGTCTTGATCTAGATCAAGATGAAGTAGTTGAACTGACGTGGTTCTTATGGACCACGTCAGTTCGCTTTCTGCACTAAAGTCAGTTCTAAATAATTGGAGTTGGTGATACCTCTGCTTTCGATGATTATCCGCGGCAAAGTGGCAACCACTATCAAGGTTGCCTTAGTGGCGCTAATTAGCGCTGTGTTATTAACACTGACTCAGAGCGCCTTTGCCAAGAAAGAGTATGTAATAGCGGCATTTTTAGCCGCCACAATATTTGCAATCAATTTTACTTACTTCAGTAAAAGAAGTGTCCCACTGAAATTCTTTCTCCCGGGGATTCTGCTTCTGGCCGCTTTTGTAATTACTCCTATTCTCTATACCGTAGTGATGTCTACATACAATTACAAAACGGGAAACTACATCAGCAAAGAAGAGGCGATAGATCGCATTAAGGCGCTAGCACTTGAGCCCGATGAGAACAACTCAGCTTTTGACATTGTTGTTGGAGAATTTCAAACAAGTGATGCTCTACTCGTCTCAGATATCGTTAATGACTCATACTTCATTTCCACCCCAGAGCGAAGAATTGAGCTTAATAAAAACCAAGTAGAGCTGGATGAGAACCTTGTAGCACAAGCAAGTAATGGATTTACCAAGCTAGATGCAGGCGAGATTTCAGCAAGTCAGGCAGCTATCAAGCGTTACTTATATAACAATGAGTATTTCATTACAGTAGAAAATTTGAATGTAGGCGCGGTATTTCGACAAAGTTTAGAGTATCTCCCGCAGCAAGATATTTTTCGCAGCCTTATAAGTGATGCGATTTATCGTGATAATAGCAATGGAAATTATGTAAATCCTGAGGATAAGTCAGATTTTCTTGAACCAGGCTGGAGAGATCCGGCTTGGTTTACCAACTATGTAAGGCTAATAAATGACGAGCGAGTCAGGGACCCCTTAATCTCGGTATTTATCTGGACAGTTGTCTTTGCTACGGTGACAGTAATTACACAGTTTGCCTTCGGACTTCTTTTAGCGCTTGCTCTAAATAAACCAATTAGAGGCCGTCGAATCTATCGATCAATATTGATTCTTCCCTATGCCATGCCGAGTGTTATGTCGATATTGATTTGGGGCGGTATGTTTAATACAGAATTTGGCGCAGTAAATGAAATATTGGGTAGCAATATTGCCTGGTTCCAAGATCCGACTTTTGCTCGGGTGGCAGTAATTCTGGTAAATCTCTGGCTTGGTTTTCCCTACTTCTATCTAGTCTCTAGCGGTTCCTTGCAAGCAATACCAAGTGAGCTACTAGAAGCTGCCGCGATAGATGGAGCAAATCCCAGACAAGTCTTTAGCAAGGTGACACTTCCTTTGCTTCTACAGATTCTCTCACCACTTCTCATCGCCTCATTTGCCTTCAATTTCAATAATTTCAATCTAATTTATCTCTTGACTGGCGGGGGACCAAGAGAGCAATTAGATGGTGAGATTGCAGGGGCAACTGATATTCTCATTAGTTATACCTATCAAATTGCCTTTGGTAGCAATCTGCAAGATTTAGGTTTAGCTAGCGCAATTTCTGTTCTAATATTCTTCCTTGTTGCCAGTATCTCGCTTTATGGGGTTAGAAAATCAAAAGTTCTGGAGAGCTTCTCATGACAAAATGGCTAAGAGAGAACTTATGGCGACACATTACTGGCTGGATTATGTGTGCTTTTGCGGTATTTCCACTCTACTTAGTTTTCTTATCAGCCTTTAATGAGTCAGGAAGTCTTCAAGTCACATCATTTCTTCCTAGAGAGATTTCCTTTGCAAACTTTGATGTGCTTTTCAATGACGAGAGAATTCCCTATCTGACCTGGATGAAGAATTCCCTAATGATCTCTGGATTTGTTGCAGTTGTCTCTGTAGTTATTGGCGCGGCTTCTGCCTTTGCTTTTAGTCGCCTACGTTTTAAAGGAAAGAAGTTTGGAATCCAACTTCTTCTATTGATCCAAATGTTCCCAGCTATTCTGGCTATCTCAGCAGTTTATGTAATTATGGAGCGGGTATATAAGTTTGCTCCAAGCCTAGGAATAGGAACGCAGGCAGGGTTGGTTTTGATCTATCTAGGTGGAGCTATGGGAGTAAATATCTGGCTACTAAAAGGATTTGTGGACTCCATTCCTGCAGAGCTAGATGAAGCGGCCAAGATTGATGGAGCTAGCGCGATGCAGACCTATTGGCAGATATTTGTACCTCTAGCTGCGCCAGTTTTAGCAGTTGTCTCACTCTTAAGCTTTATTGGAACATTTAATGAATTTATCTTGGCTAGATTGTTCTTGATAGAGGTAGAGAGCCGAACAGTTGCTGTTGGGCTGCAACAATTTATTGGCGGCCAATACTCTGAGAATTGGGGACCTTTTGCTGCAGGATCGATAATTGCCTCAATACCAATTGTGATTATTTTCTTAAGCCTGCAGAAATATATTATCAGTGGCTTAACAGCTGGTTCTGTTAAGGGCTAATGAAGCTTTCAAGGCTGGCCTTATTAGCTCTACTTGCTTTACTACTTGCTCCATTTAATTCTCTATATGCTCAAACTCCAACGGTAGATGTTGCAAGAACTGGAATAGATAAAGAGGTCATTTACTTTGTCATGCCAGATCGCTATCGAAATGGCGATTCAAGTAACGATAATTTCCCCGGATTTGATCCAACTCATACTGCTTTCTTTCATGGCGGAGACCTGAAGGGCCTTACCGGCAACTGCGTTGATGATGATGGCCTAGCAAGATTAAAGAAATTAGGTTTTACTGCAATTTGGCTTACCCCTTTAGTGGTGCAACAGCCACCAACTGATGGCGGGGCTGGATATCACGGTTATTGGGGAGTTGATTTCCTTGACGTTGATCCTCACTTAGGAACTAAAGAAGACTTACTGGCGCTAAGTAGCTGCGCCGAGAAGTTGGGATTAAAACTAATTCTTGATGTAGTCACTAATCACACCGGAGACATTGTTTGGTATAACAATCGTGAGGCATATATCCCAGATAAGTATAAGAATATTAAGAATCCAAGTTGGCTCAATGAGATAAGCAATTACCATAACTATGGAGATATGAATAGTTGCTGGAGCCCTGGAGCGTGCGTAAGAGATGGTGATTTCTTTGGGCTAGATGACTTAGCTACAGAAAAACCTGAGGTATATAACGGACTTGCTGAGGTTTATGGAGATTGGATTGAAAAATATGGATTTGTTGGGTTTCGGGTTGATACCGCAAGACATCTAGATAATGAGTTCTTTAAAAACTGGAGCCCGCAGATCAATCAGATTGCTGGGGAATCCGGCATGGCTAACTTCACAATCTTTGGTGAAGTTTGGGAGCCAAGCCCAATTGCCCTGATGCCATATATAAGAGTTAATAAGATGCAGAGCGCTCTCGACTTTCCGTTTCAAAGAGTTGCTGTTGATTACGCTGCCTCGAGTTCTAACGCTGGTATCCTCAAAAATCTATTTGCCTACGATGACTATTACACCAGCGCAACCTCCTCAGCTTCTAATCTAGTGACATTCCTTGGAAATCACGATATGGGGCGAGCAAATTTTCTAATTGAACGGGTGAAGATAAATCCACCGGGTCAACTTCTCTCTAGAGTAAAACTTGCTAATACTCTGCTCTATCTAAGTCGCGGAATTCCAACCGTTTATTATGGAGATGAAGTCGGAATACTTGGAAGTGGAAATGGGCGAGATCAATTAGCTCGCCAAGATCTATTTCCAACTAAGGTTGAAATTTGGAAGCAAGAGGCCAGGGTTACGGGCAGGCCTGTTGGTGACGCTGATTCATTTACAGATACCTTCTCTAATCCAATCGCCAAGCATCTAATGGCCTTATCTGAACTTAGAAAGCTTCATCCAGCTCTGGCAAATGAGCAGATGCAGATTAGATATGCCAAGGGCCCAGTATTTGCATTCTCGAAGCGAGCTTTGAATGAGAAGAGAGAGTATCTAGTAGCTCTTAATAATGGCGCCAAGGCCAGAACGGTGACTATCTCAACTGCTACAAGTGGGAAGTGGCGAGATTTAATCGATGGCAAGTCCTTTATGAGTAAGAGTGGTGAGTTAACTCTTAAGCTTGATGGGCTTAGCTCAAGAATCTTAAGAGCTGAGAGTGATATCAATCTACGAGGGATAAAGCTTGGAAAGCTCACGTTAAAAGAGGATTTCCTAAGTGGTTTCTACAATCTCTCGCTAAAAGTTGAGAGCAAAGATCTTGCGATTGCAGAGTTTTTTATTAGAACCAAGGGCGTGAGTAAGTGGAGCACTCTTGGAGTTGATCTTAATCAACCATTTAAGGTATTTATTGATCCTTATCAATACTCTGGCCCTGTTGAAGTAAAAGCAATAGTCATCGACTCCAAAGGAAGGAAATATGAGCTCCGGGAACTTGCTTTCAATATTGCCACACCATGACGGCAGCGAGCTTTACTTAAGCTCAAGTTCTCCCAAATTAGAGGAGAGAGTCACCTTTAAGTTTCGCGCCGGCTCTAATTTCCCAATCGAACAAGCAATATTAAGGCTCTATCACGATGGGGAACCACGTTTCTTTCCAATGAAGCGAAGCGTTATAAAGGGTGAGCAATGGTGGCAGGTTAAAGTTCAGATAAGGAATTTGAAAACCCCATATCGATTCTTAATAGTTAATGGCGATACCTACTCCTGGCTTAATGCTCGTGGATTTCAGAGCCATGATGTAACTAGCACCAATGACTTTCAATTGCTCGCAACACCTGCTTTTCCAAAGTGGATTAGAAGCGCTGTGTTCTATCAAATCTTTCCCGATAGATTTGCAACATCAGGTAAGTATCAGCATTTAAAACCTGAAAAATTTATTCCAAGGCCTTGGGATCAACTTCCTAAGGGGAGGGATAAGAGCACAGGATTGGAGTTCTTCGGTGGCGATCTCGATGGGGTATCTCAACGCCTAAATCACCTGAAGGAATTGGGTATTAATGGAATTTACTTCACACCGATTTTTCCTGCTGGCTCTACCCATAGATACGATGCAAGTTCATTTGATGAAGTCGACCCACTTCTTGGTGGCGATGCTGCGCTACTGCGCCTTGCAAAGAAGGCAAAGAGCGCTGGTATCTACTTGATGGGGGATTTAACCACTAATCATTGCGGCAGAGAGCATCTCTGGCTGCAAAAATCCTTAAAGTCAAAGAAGGCAAAGGAGCGAGAGTTTTTCTATTGGGATAAATCAGTAAAGCATGGATATGAGGGATGGTGGGGACTTGCCTCACTACCAAAGTTAAATTACAACTCGAAGAAACTTCGCGAGATTATGTATGAAGGAAAGAATTCGATTGTTAAGAAGTGGCTTAAGAAGCCTTACAACCTCTCCGGATGGCGAATAGATGTTGGCAATATGACCGGTCGCTACAAAGGAGAAGATATCAATCGCGAAGTAGTAACCGGGGTTAGAAAAGCGCTGCAGGAGAGCAATAGCCAAGCCTGGTTAGTGGCAGAAAATGCTGACCATTTCCCTAGCGATTTAGATGGATTTGGATGGCATGGAACTATGAATTACAACGGCTTTATGCGCCCTATCTGGGGTTGGCTAAGTAACAAAGCCGAAGTCGAGAAAGCTTTCTTTGGAGTTCCAGTATCAATTCCTCGTTTTACTGCTGGCGAGATGGTTTCGGCTATGAAAGAGTTTTCTTCAACTATTCCTTGGAGAAATTTTGTCTCCTCAATGCTGCTACTAGATTCACATGACACAGCAAGATTTAGAAACGTTGTAGGAAAAGATAGTAAACGCCACATTGCTGGAATGGGTCTGCTACTTACCTATCCCGGAGTTCCTTCAATTTATGCAGGCGATGAATTAGGAGTAGAAGGCCAGTGGGGAGAAGATGGCAGAAGAACTATCGATTGGAGTGGGCAGAGCTGGGACCATGATTTTCTAAGCGAAGTTAAGAAGCTCATTAAAATTAGACGTCAGTCCCACGCTCTAGCTCAAGGAGGGCTTCGTTGGATTTTGATTGAAGATGATCTCTTGGTCTTTGAAAGAGAATCTAAGCGAGAAAAACTCTTAGTAGTTGTGAGTCGATCTGCTCAGAGGATTAAACTTGATGGGATTGCAGAAGTTAAGCAGCGTCTCTATGGCCCCGATTTGAAAGGTCAGATTTACAAATCTGATGGCGCCTGCCTTGGCATCTATCGACTCTCTTAATCAAGATCGCAGCGCTAAATATGCAAAGTAATGGTTGAATCACGCCATGAGTAAGCGCTCTATATTCTGGTTTCGTAGGGACTTAAGACTTGCAGATAATCCTGCTCTTCTTGCTTGCCTGGATGAAGCAGATGAAGTGATCCCACTATTTATTTTGGATGATGAAATCTCAGAGCGAGCTGGCGAGCATCGTAGGGCTTTTCTTGCTAACTCACTAACGGCTTTAAATGATTCTCTAGGCGGGGCACTCCATGTGATTAGTGGAAATCCCGTGGAAGTTCTCTCAAATTTAATGAAGCGATATGAAGCAACTTCAATTCACTCTGCGTTTCCATTTGCTCCTTATGGAAATGCAAGAGATGAAGAGCTAAGAAGTGCAGGGATTAAATTAGAACAACTTGGATCGGCCTACGCTGTTGCTCCAGGAAGAGTTCTCAAAGGGGATGGAACGCCCTATAAGGTTTACACACCGTTTTATCGAGGGTGGCTAGCGCATGGCTGGCGCGCTCCAGTTACTGCTCCTAAAAATCCTAATTGGGTTACACCTAAGAAAAGTGATCAGAATATTCCTAATTGGAAAGCCCCTGATGGAATTATCTTGCAAGAATCTGGTGAGGCAGTTGCGCTCATAAGATTCAAAAAGTTCCTAAAGGAGTCAGCCGAAGATTATGGGGATAATCGAAATATTCCAGGCATTGAGGGAACAAGTAAATTAAGTCCTCATCTTCGTTGGGGAGAGATTCATCCAAGAACTATTCTTGCCTCACTGGGTCAATCAAAAGGCCATGAGGTTTATCGTAAAGAGATAGCCTGGCGCGAGTTTTATGCCGATGTACTTCACAATAATCCCCACACCAGCCGTGATTACTACGATCCTAAATACAAAAAAATGCGTTATGAAAAACCCGGAAAGGCCTTCGAAGCTTGGTCCAGCGGAAAGACTGGCTATCCATTTGTTGACGCAGCAATGCGCCAATTAGTTAAAGAAGGATGGATGCATAACCGAACTCGCATGGTGGTTGCCTCATTCCTAGTTAAAGACCTTCATATTGAGTGGCAACATGGCGCTAATTTCTTTATGAAATACCTAATTGATAATGATGTGGCATCAAATTCGCATGGCTGGCAATGGACAGCGGGCTGCGGCACCGATGCCTCGCCTTATTACCGCGTCTTTAACCCAATTGAGCAGGGAAGAAGATTTGATCCCGAAGGAATTTATATTAAGAAATATGTCCCAGAGCTATCTCACCTAGCAAGCGATGATATTCATGAGCCTTGGGACTCTGAGGATGGATATAAAAATGGCTATCCAAAACGTATTGTTGATCATGCAGCAGAAAGGCTTGAGTCACTTGCTCGCCTCGAAGAGATCAAAGCGGCTAAGCCACTCAAGCCTTAATTACTAAACCAGGAAGTTTGAGAACTGCCAGGGATCGCTGCTATCAACTTTCTTGCCATTCCAACCTTCAAATAAATCTTTTCGATTCATCAAAGGATCCCAAGCGCTAGCCTCGGAATGAATTCCACCCCAGTACTTCTCGGCATAGCCAAGTACTTCGCGCCAAGGAAGTTCATCCGGCACCAGTAATCCTTTATCAGGATTTTTCATCGCCCAAGCAACAGCTGCATAAACTGCAGAAGCAACCTGGACTGTGGTTGCTGATTGATCTGGAATCAACTTTCTTGATTCATGGATGCTAAGTAGCGATCCAGTCCACCAAGCTTTATAGGGATGGCCCATCAGTAATACTCCAAGACGATCATCGCCATCTGTGATCTCATCATTCATAATTCTCTGATTTCTATGAAGATCCCAAGAGCGCATCTCAAGTTCTTTCATCGAAGCGATAGCTTCATTTGTGGGGCAGTAGGCATAGTGAACAGTTGGGCGATAGAGAGCCTTGGATCCGTCCCAGACCGTTAAGTGATCTGAGATTGTAAAAGCCTCGCCATGGCGAATTACCATGCCATGTATTTCAAAATTTGGCACCCAGGAGCGAACCCAAGTTGTTGCTCCAGGTTGAGCAATTGCAATTTGATTTCTTGGCCCGCTTTGATGTTCATAGGCATTTAATGGAAGAGTCTTTTCATGAGTTCCCCAGCCAAGCTCTGCTGGAGCAACACCTTCTTCATAAAAGCCTTCAACTGACCAGGTATTAACAAATTCGCCCCATTGTTTAGGCTTATTAGTTACCTGGGTATCACGCTCAGAGATATGGATAACTTTAATTCCAAGTAGGTGAGCAAGATCGTTATAACGTTCATCAGTTAGGGCGCTTTCTACCCCTGCTGCTGCCTTTGATTCTTTAAGAGCAAGGGTTGCAATATCAACCATAGATTTCTTAACTAGATGCGAAACAAGTCCAGGATTTGCGCCATGTTCAACAATGGCTGTTGCTCCAACTTTATTCCACTTTGATTTCATCTCGCGCATACTCATATGGCGGTGGTAGAGGGTTCGCTCTAGCGGGTGTTTATTTGCCCCTCCCTCATAAGGATCCCACTGCTCAACTGAGGTGTTTAAATAAAGAACTCCATTGTCATGGCACCAATTTAGAATTGTATTGGCATCGATATTCCATGCTAAATCAAGGAGAAAATCTCCGGCACTTAAATACTTTTTTAACTGACTATCAAGATTTTCTTGAGTTATCTGATCTTGGATATAAGTAGCGCCTTTATCTAGCGCGCCTTTGACTCTTGAGCGATTATCTCGCTGATCCATAATTGTGATTTGCTTTGCATCAACTAGATGCTCGATTAGAAGGGGTAATACTGATTGGGATACTGATCCTGCTCCCAGGATTAGAACTTTATTGTTGAACTTCTCTGCCAATTAGGGAACCTCCGTTGCTAGGGGCTTGTTAATCTCACCTCTTGTTGTTAAGCCTTTAGGGCTTACTTCGTTGGATATCTCTGACCGAGCGAAATTTACAACCTAGAGCCAGATGTGCCTAATTGGTTATGCCAGGAGACCACGCCAAGTTTTGATCTCTTTGCTTCATACATCGCCTCATCAGCTCTTCGAAGGAGTTGCTCTGCAGCGCTTGCGCCCGGCTCATTACCTGCCTCACCAATTGAAACATCTAGAGAGATTTCATGTGAGTTAATGTGAAATGGATAGGTGAGAGTTGCCTTTAGAGCCCTTGCAACCTCTATGCCATCACCTCCTGGAATTAGTGCGCCAAACTCATCCCCGCCTAAGCGAGCTAGCAGGGAATCTGATGGCATAACTCTTTGAAAGCGGATAGCTACCTGCTTAAGGAGTTGATCGCCAACTCCATGCCCCAGGCTGTCATTGACTGCCTTAAATCCATCTAAATCAAGAATCAGTAGCGAGCCAGGATTTTTAAGAAATTCTTGGCAATCAACCATGAATCTACGTCGATTGGCAAGGCCAGTGAGCTCATCTGTCCTTGCCAGAATCTGTTCATTACTCATGTTGCGAGCATCATTGATAGCAACGCCCATGCGAAGAAATGAGAGGGCGATGGTTATAAAGGCAGGCAGGATTAAAAACCGCGGGAGATAAGAGGGCTGCAGAACTGCAATTGCAAGAAGGGTAGAGCTTCCAAGGAGAGCAATTGTTGCAACTGCTGGATTAAAGCTTCTAGGGGCCTGCTCCTCATTATTTGCAAACCAAAATGCCTCAGAGAGAAGTATAAAACTTATCAACCAGCCAACATCAGTTAGGGATCCAAATTCATATTCGCCTAGATAGGATTGATAGAGAAAATAGAAGTCAGAGAGAAAAAAAGTAGTTGCTCCAAAAAGAAGTAAGTTATTTCGCCAGCTTATTCTCTGTCTCAAAACCAAGAGAAGAACTAAAACTAATATAACGATATCTCCTACTGGATAGAGAATAGCTAGGAATACCTCAAAGATACTTCCCTCAATAGTTGTCATTGCTGGTCTTACTAAAAGCGCAGTTAATATCGTGGTGTATCCAATTGCGATAATTGAAGTATCTAGTAACTCGAGAGATTTACTGGTGACCTTGAAACGAATTGCTCTGGTAAGACCAAATATTGCCAGTGGATAAAAAAGCGCATAGAGGCTCTGAGCCATCACATCAAGATCAAGTAGCGTATTAATCTCAAAGAAAGAGTCGAGCGATGAAGTTATCGACCCTGCGCTCCAGGAGATGATTGCTCCGATAACTCCAGCCCTACCGTAGGGATCATCAAGGATTGGCGAAAGGGCAATTGAGGCAGCAGCAAGGAGTGCTACTAGATTAAATAGGACCAGGTCATACTCCCATCTTGCATCTGAATTGTTCCTGAGAAATAGGTAGGTGATCAGAGTTGCGATGGCAAGGGGGCGGAAAAGGAGATAGATTTTCATCATCTAAAGGTATTAAAGGAGAGAGAATGGATAGCGAGAAAAATGTATCAAGGCGGGCAGTACTTTGTGGCCTTGCTGTTTTGACGCTTGGTTTAATACCTGAAAATGCTATTGCTGCAAGTGGTGTGAAGGTGCTAGCAAATGGAAAAGTGGTAGTAAACCTTTCAAAGAACCCTGCCTTGAAGAAAGTTGGTGGAGTAGTTCAATTCACAAATAACAAAGGAATTGACATTGCTTTGGTGAGAACAGGTAAAGGCGTAAAAGCATTTAGAGCTTTGAATTTAGCATGCACCCATCAGGGTTATCCTTTAAGGCTAGAGGGAGACAAATGGGTCTGTGATAACCATTTAGCAAACTTTTCGTTAGCGGGAGCCGTTACAAAGGGCCCTGCAGAGAGCAATCTTCAAAACATCCCTTTGAAGGCAACAAAGAAAAAGATAACAGTCGGCTAACTGCCTCTTTTATAGACCAGGCTTGCAGGCCTGCTTTCTATTTTGGAGAGTTGACTTAACCTCAGACTTTGTATTTTCAACGGTCTGGAGGACGTTTACCTTCTGCTTCTCCTTCTTTTCAACCTCATTTATCTTGTCACGGAGGCTGGCAGCTGATCGTTCAAAGTTCTTGGCAGCAAGTTCATAACTGCGTGCAGCCTTAACCCAGGTTGCAGCGTTAGTTGTGTATTGCCTTCCAGCTGTTGTGGTTGCCCCAGCTTTTGTTGCGTTATCAGTATTAGCTTGAGCATCTAATAGCGCAGCGGCTTGCTTAACTTTGGCATCAGCTGCTTTCTGATCAAATGCTTTTGCCTCTGCTTCATCGGTCGGAGCGGCAGCCTTAAGGGCAGCAATCTCAGTATCGAGCATTGTTGCTGCTTGAGCAGCAGTCTCAGTTATCGTAATTAGTCGAGCACTTGACTCAAGATAAAGTTTGTTTGAATCGATACATCCAATCCAGACCCAAGTTTTCTTTGCCTTCTTAACTGTTGGATTCTTAACGCATAAATACTGGTCGCCACCAATTTTTGTCTTTGCATTTAGTTTCTTACAAGCTGCTCCAGCTTTCTTAGCAGCCTCTGCTGGAATGACAGCGGTAGTTGCCATTAGTAGGGAGGTTGCAGCAAATAGGGTTGCGCCTCTTCCAAGTTGCTTTAGTGAAATACGCACAATTTTTCTCCTTAAAAAGTAAGTGGCCTATATAGCGCCATCTTAAAGGGGGGAGCCTGTCTTTTTGGTGAGGGAAATGCTTAAACTTCTAGAGAATTTACTGAGAAATTAGGTTTTCTACTTTTTTTGACCCCGTGAGCGAACGTTCATACCGAGTTTCCTTACCCACGGCCTTGGGGCATATCTGGCTAGCTTTGAGATCACTTGGTATCGCTTTCCTGGAACGCAGAGAACTTTTCCATTTAAAGCGGCCCTCCAAGCTTCTTCGACAACTCTTTCAGAGGTGAGCCAGAGCCAGTTTGGTAATCCACTCATCTTCATATCGCCCCTCTGGTGGAACTCAGTTCTTGTATAGCCAGGAGCTAGGGCTAACATTTTTATATTACTTCCTGCAAGTTGGGTATGTAGTGATTCAGTTAGAACTGTTAGATAGGACTTGGCAGCGCTATAGCTTCCACCAGCAATCCAGCCAGCAATACTTGAGACATTAATTATTACTCCATTATTTCGCGTCTTCATAATTGGCAATATGGCATGGATTAGACGCATTGGAGCGGTTACTAAAACATCAAGTAGAGCTATCTCATCTGAAATCTCACTTACTAAAAAGTTTTTCTTTATTCCAAAGCCAGCATTATTAATTAGTACTTCAATTGGTCTTGAGGTATTTTGCAGGCGCAGCTCAACACGTCTGATATCTTCATCACGACTTAAATCAGCAACTAAGACTTCAACTTCAACTCCAAAGTTCTCTCGCCACTTACTAGCATTTTGATTTAAGCGCTCTAAATCACGGGCAACAATTACTAGATCATGGCCTTTCTTTGCCAGTAGCTCGGCAAAGGAGGCGCCAATTCCTGCTGTGGCTCCAGTTATTAAAGCTATCGGTTTTGACATTACTTTACGATATTACTGGCATCTTCTTCTCTGATAAGCCAAGAGGTGCCATATTCCTCTAATAAATCAAGGAAAGGTTTGGCATCAAACCACTCAGGGCCATTTACACCGAGCGGCTTCCAAATTCCCTTATCAATTAACTCCATAGCAATCACTGGATTAACGGCTGTTTGCCAGACTACAGCTTGATCGCCATATTCCTTCATAGACCACTGATTATCAATTACGTTATAGATATAGACAGCTTTCGGATTTCCTGACTTGTCTAATCCTTTTACTAAAGTTCCAGCGCAGGTCTTTCCCTTCATCCTTGATCCAAGAGTTGCTGGATCTGGAAGTGATGCTGCAAGAAGATCTCTTGGAGAAACTGATACTCCCTGAACATCCACATTTTCTTTCTTATCCATTCCAAGCATATGGATGGTCTTTAGAATCTGGATGAACTCCGCTCCAAGACCGTATTTAAAGTTAACTTTTTTGGCATCAATCTTTTGAGGAATTAGAACTACCTCTTCGTGTTCCACGTTTACACATTCAACTGGCCCAATACCTTCTGGGAAATCAAATACCTCAATCTCGCTAAATGGTTCAGTTGTAAACCAACCGCGACCATCTTCCCAAACTAGCGGAGGATTTAAACACTCCTCGATTGTGGTCCAGATTGAGAAAGAGGGCGCAAAATCTGCTCCTTCAACTCTTAAATTAGAGCCATCAAGAACAGTTATTGAATCAATTCTTGAGAAGAGTTCATCGTTTGCATATTTAGCAAAGATATCGCTCATGCCAGGCTCGACGCCCATACCAACAAGGGCATATATTTTTCTCTCTTCCCAATTCCAATCTCTTGCAAACTGCTCATCTCCTAGCTTCACACCAGTTTCGCGATGCGGGTAGTGAGGATGCGGCCTTGAGAGAGACATTGCCATATCGATGTAATTAGTATTTTCGATTTCGCATGCAAGAAAAATTGGCATTACAAATCTAGGATCAACAGCGTTAATGACTACATCAGGATCGACTCTACGAATTAGTTCGCGCAGGTCTTCCAGTTCAGCAGCATTGACCTGGGCTGCAGAAAAGCGCGGGTCTTTAACGCGATATACAGCTTCTTCGGCGCGCGAGAGGGTGCGATCTGCAATTACCATTGAGGTGATAAAGGGCCTTCGCACAGCGATATTTGCTATCGCTCTTCCGACGCCACCGGCACCTATTACTAGGGCTTTCATGATTAGAAATCAACTCCAAACGAGATTGAGCGTTAGGCTATCTGAAAGCATTGAATTAAGCAATTTACCGCGTAAAAATATTGAATTATCATTAGATACTTCACACTTATTATGTAAGTAATATTCTGTGAATATAGTGTGAATTTAGTTTCACTTAAGTCCTTGTAGCTCAGTGGATAGAGCAACCGCCTCCTAAGCGGTAGGTCGCCGGTTCAACTCCGGCCAAGGACACACTTAATTAAATATTACTGTTCTATTTCCAACGATAAAAATTCTATCTTCAGCATAAAGCTTTACAGCTTTTGCTAAAACACGGCGTTCAATATCGCGGCCAAGCGCAATTAGCTCCTCAGGAGTTGATGCATGAGAGACATGAGCTACATCTTGCTCAATTATTGGACCCTCATCTAAATCTTTGGTGACAAAGTGAGCAGTAGCGCCAATAATCTTTACACCTTTTGCATGTGCTTGGTGATAAGGCTTAGCCCCTTTAAATCCTGGAAGAAATGAGTGATGGATATTAATAATTCGATTAGAGAGTTTGCTGCAAAAGTCCGAGGAGAGTATCTGCATGTAGCGAGCTAAAACGAGAAAATTGATTTTCTCGGAGTCAACAAGTGAGAGCAGTTGAGTTTCTGAGCTTTCTTTGCTTTCGTTAGATACTGGAAGATATTTAAATTTGATGCCATGTGATTCAACTAGGCTCTTTAACTCTTCATGATTGCCTACAACTAGAGGGATTTGAATCGGTAGCTCTCCAAGTTCAAGTAGATAGAGAAGATCACGGAGACAATGGCTCTCTTTAGTAACCATTATTAAAGCTCGCTTGGGTGAGGCGTTATCTCTAATGGTTAACTCAGGATTGAATTTAGAGAGCCCCTCAGATAAGAGCTTGTGAGCGCTATCAAGTGAGGCGCTCGTTTCAAAGCGAGTGCGCATGACAAAGCTATTGGTTACTGGATCTGTGAACTGCTGATTTTCGATGATGTTGCCTTGGCAGGCTAGGACAGAGCTTGTCATCGCATGAACGATGCCTGGCTGGTCAACACATTGCAGGGTTGCAATTAAATCCATTAGCGAATTCTACCTGCGCAGAATCCCTTTAGTGATTTATCTGAAAGCGCTTGAGCGAGCGTGGAGCCCACCAATTCCAGTCACCAAAGAGTCTCATTAGAGCTGGAACTAGAAATGCACGAATCAAAGTAGCATCAAGAAGAATTGCGAAAGCAACACCAAATCCCATCATCTTTATTGAGGTCACACCGCTAATAACAAAGGCAGCAAAGACAACCGCCAGAATAAAGGCTGCTGCGGTGATAATTCGTGCAGACTTCTGTAGACCCATAGCAACAGAATCAACATTTGAATTACCAGCATCATGTTCTTCTTTGATTCGCGAGAGTAAGAAGACCTCATAATCCATAGATAGCCCAAAGGCAACGACTGCAATTAAGACCATGGTATTTGTATCGAGCGATCCAGTTTCAATGAAATCTCCCACAAGAAACTTTAGATTTCCATCGATAAATACCCAGGTGAGAACCCCCATAGTTGCAGCAAGTGAGATGAAATTTAAGATCAAGGCCTTAATTGGAAGAAGGACTGAGCCAGTAAATGCAAAGAGAAGTAATAGCACAGTAATTATGATCCAACCAAGAACGGCAGGAAGAGTGCTAGAGATTGCATTTTGCGTATCTGCATAATCTGCTGCAGCGCCGCCTATCAAAGTTCCATCAGGCGCAGACAGATTGCGAAGCTCCTTAATTAGAGCCTCGCCTTCACTAGTTCTTGGCTGCATCGAATGAATTGCTACCGCGCGCGCACTCTCGCCAACTAACTCAAGTTGGCCAACTCGCGAGATTCCTTGAGTTGCTGAAACTTGGCTTAGAAATGCGTTGATCTCACTTGTCTGTGATGCTCCATTTGGAAAGACTATTTCAACAGGGTTGCTCTCTTGTCCTGGAAATTCATCAGCAATAAATTGCGATGCGATATATGCCCGATCGCCTCTAGGCAGGACCCCACTATCTACTTGAGAGAACTTAATATTTGCTATTGGAGCAATCATCAAGAAGAGCACTGCTAAAGAAGCGGTTATTACACCTATCGGTCTTCTCATAACAAATCTTGCAACCTTTGACCATCTTCCATCCTCTTTTTGAACTATTCCACCTTTGCGAACTACACCCTTATTAATTCTTGCTCCCAATAGGGCCAAAATTGCTGGTAGAGGAATAAGCGCTCCAACTACGGCAAGTGCTACTACTGCAGCACCGGCATAACCCATAGATTTTAAGAAATTCTGCGGAAAGAATGTAAGTGATAAGAGAGTAAGAACAACGGTGACTCCAGAGTAGAAGACCGTCTTTCCAGCTGTTCGAAGCGTATTTACTATCGCACTTTCATCATCAAGACCCTTAGCTAATTCTTCTCGGAATCTATTGACTATCAATAGAGCGTAATCAATTCCTAAGCCCAAGCCAAGTCCCGTAGTTAAATTCAAGGCAAATATGCTGACATCGGTAACAAGTGTCAGTAAGAGCATAACTAGTAGCGTTCCTAAAATCGCTGTAATGCCAACAATTAGAGGCATAGCAGATGCGGCCATAGCTCCAAATACAAATAAGAGAAGAAGAAATGTAAGTGGAATAGATACTGCCTCAGAGATTTTTAGATCATTTTGGATTCGGCCATTAATAGCATTTGCAAAGACTGCGCCACCAGATGCATAAACTTCCATGCCTTCAAATGCTCCATCGTATTTTTCTTGATAGAGGCCGCCGAGTTTATCTATCTCAGTAAAGTCAGTTGACTTTAGATACACGAATATAAACGCAGAATTTCCATCTTTGCTCTTAAGCGAAGGAGCTCTACCTGCTGACCAATAAGAGAGAACACTTTCGGCGCTGGGCTCACTTCGAAGGCTAGCTTCAATTTTCTCTGCACTTGCAACCACGCTTGGATCATCAACAGACTTATCTCTTCCATCAACTACCAATACAACTGCTGGACTCTTTACCTCAAATGTTTCATCTAGATACTCCCAGACCTTTGCTGAGTCACTATTGGGGTCCATGTATCCGCCGGTATCAAAGCGAGAGAAAACTTGAGAACCAACAACCCCAGCAAATATCGTTGAGAGCAAGAAGAGAGCAAGTATTGGCTTTTTTCGCTTAGCAATTAGATGTCCAAGTTTTTCAAACATAGTGACATAATATCGGCGTGAGCGAGATACTTCCTGCAATAACTTCAGATGAAGTAGAAACCGAGATAGATATCACTCGCGAAGATGAAATCAAGAACGATAAACCCCCGCATCACTAACAAATAGTTAAGAGTTAATCACTCTTTGCAGGCGGTGGCGTGCTGGTTGCAGCTGGAGTTGGCTTTGGCGCCTCACTCTTTTTAACTTGTGAATCAGTCTTATAAAAGCCAGAACCTTTGAAGACGATGCCGACATTTGAGTAAATCTTTCGAACCTCTTTGCCACACTCAGGACAAATAGAGATTGGCTCATCTGTGAAGGATTGCACTTCCTCGAAGGCATGTTCACAGGCGGTACATTGATATTGGTATGTCGGCACAGCGTAATCTTAGGGAGTATGAATTACTTCGGCGAATTGGAGTAGCAGGCGAGCATGTTCTTTGATCTAGCAAATAGCGCACTCGCTGTCCTTGTAATTGGACTTTTAATTTCCCTTGCCTTTCTACTGCCGGAGAATCAGGGTCGACTAGAGCAGAGCGCTTCGACAACTCTTCAAGGTTTAAAGCTTGCCTCGGGATTATGGTTTCTTATATCAATTGGCTATTTATTATCTAGCCTTGCTGAAATATTTGGCAGTGGAATTGGTGAGATATTGAAAGTGAATATCTTGCAATCATTTATAACTCAGATAACTCTTGGAAAATTGTTGGCCTACCAAGTCATAGTGGCTCTTCTGGTATTTATCTTTTCAAATCTAATAAAGAAAAATGGGGGCGCGTTAGCACTTCTTATCTTGGCCCTTAGCGGGATCGCTGCGCCACTTTTTCAAAGTCATTCCAGCTCACAAGGCAGCCACTCACTAGCAATCGGCTCACTTGTGATTCATGTTATTGCCTTGAGCTTTTGGATTGGCAGTGTGATTGCTTTAAAGATAATGCCAAGTCAATTACAGACCTTAGCTTTCTCGAGAGTTTCAATCATTGCCCTTTGGTCATCGATGGCGGTAGTTCTTACTGGATTTGCTAACGCTTGGACAAGGCTTGGCTTGAGCCAGGATTGGTTTACTGGATATGGCGCTTTAATTTCTCTAAAGATCGTACTTACACTTTTTATTTTTATTATTGCAAGCAGAGTAAGAAATAGTTTATCGGTTAATGCTCTAGTCACATTTGAAATCGGAGTGATGGCTACGATTTTGGGAATTGGATCAATTCTTAATCGCTTTACACCAGAGGAGAGTGGAGAAATTGAATTTGATCGCATCAGAGAGCTGGTGGGAATTTCTATGCCGAGTGAGCCCACTCTTTCAAGAGTGTTCTTTGAATATGAGGCAAATGGTTTAGCACTAGGAGCTCTGATTTTTGCTACCGCGCTATATATTCGAGGCGTAGTTGCCCTAGCTCGAAGGGGAGATCGCTGGCCAGTTGGGAGAACAATTTCTTTTGCGATTGGAATTTCACTTCTAGATTATGCAACAAGTGGAGGCTTAGGTCTCTACTCTCATTTCTCTTTTCAGTATCACATGATTGCTCATATGGTTTTAAGCATGATTGCCCCGATTGCAATCATATTAAGCGCCCCAATCACACTTGCTTTAAGAACTCTTCCTATTGGTCGGGATAAATCTGAGCGAGGAATTCGAGGCATGCTTATCCAAGCTCTTCACTCTCGCCCAAGTAGAGTAATCACCCATCCAATTTCAGCGCTAGCAATATTTGACGGCTCTCTCTTTGCACTTTATTTCACTCCGCTATTTTCAAATCTGATGAGTGGACATTTTGGTCACTTAATTATGAATTTTCACTTCATTGCTGCTGGCTTGCTCTTCTTTCATGTCATAGTTGGAATTGATCCAAATCCCAGAAAGGTTCATCACTTAGTTCGAGTAGTAATACTTCTTGCAGCGATGAGTATCCACGCCTTCTTCTCAATTGCTTTAATGTCAGCTAATGAGTTAATTGATGGTGGCTTTTATCAGTTGTTGGATCGAGCTTGGGCTACAGATCTTCTAAGTGATCAAAAGGCGGGGGCTGCTATTGGTTGGGCGATGGGTGAGATACCTATCGTTATCGCCCTTGTTGCAACTTTTATTCAGTGGGTAAGAAGTGATGCCAGGGAAGCCAAGAGGGCAGATCGTCGCTCCAATACAGATCTTGCCGAATATAACGCCTATCTCGAGCAACTTTCTCGCAAGAACAATTCATCGCAAGATAAGTAGTATTGCGCCATGGAAAATCTCTTCGACCTTCCTGAGGAATACCAAGCCCTAAGAGCGAGCGTTCGCTCACTTGCTGATAAAAAAATCCAACCCTTTGCTCATGACGTTGATGCTAATTCCAGATATCCGCAAGAAGCATTTGAAGCTCTTCAAGGTGCAGGTCTTGCGGCAGCCCATGTTCCTACTGAATATGGCGGCGATGGAGCAGATGCACTTGGCGTTGTAATAATCATCGAAGAAGTTGCCAGAGTCTGTGCTTCTTCATCTCTAATTCCTGCAGTAAATAAACTTGGATCTGTTCCACTTATATTAGGTGGAAGCCCTGAACAACAAAAGCGCTGGTTAACACCGCTTGCTCAAGGAAAAGGATTTTCATATTGCCTCTCAGAATCAGAGGCTGGATCAGATGCTGCTTCCATGAAAACAAAGGCGGTAAGAAAAGGCGATGGTTGGGTTCTAAATGGAAGTAAGAAGTGGATTTCAAATGCCGGAGTCTCTGAGTTCTATACGGTTTTGGCATCAACAGAGCCAGAAAAAGGCGCAAAGGGAATTACAGCATTTATCGTAGAAAAAAGTGATCCTGGTCTTTCATTTGGAGCGCCAGAGAAGAAGATGGGTTTTAAAGGATCTCCAACTCGTGAGGTCTACCTAGATAATGTTGAAATTGGCGATGATCGTAGAATTAGTGAAATTGGTGCCGGTTTTTCTCTTGCTATGAAGACTCTTGATCACACCAGAATTACTATCGCTGCGCAAGCACTCGGCATCGCTCAAGGAGCTTTTGAAGTTGCTACCAAATATGCTCATGAAAGAAAGCAATTCGGCAAACCAATCTTTGATTTTCAAGCAGTCCAATTTATGTTAGCTGACATGGCTATGGAAATTGCTGCTGCAAGGCAGCTGACATATGCAGCTGCAAGTAAGAGTGAAAATAGCGCAAGTGATTTGACCTTCTTCTCTGCTGCATCAAAGTGTTATGCAACTGACGTTGCTATGAAGGTAACAACCGATGCAGTCCAAGTTCTTGGTGGTTATGGATATGTAAGTGATTATCCTGTCGAGCGAATGATGCGAGATGCAAAGTTAACTCAAATATATGAGGGAACTAATCAAGTCCAGCGTCTGGTAATGGCTCGCAACCTTAATTCTTTGCTGTAAACCTAACCAAGATTTCAGGGGTTGCTGCAGCATCTAATTTGCAATCAAAACTCTCGACAGGAAGTTTCTCACTCGTTAGTTCACCGCTATAGACCAGAGCAACTTTCCAGGAATTTAACTTCGCTAATGCGCGATCATATGAGCCTCCACCTTGACCGAGGCGATTTCCCTGGCGATCAACGTGAAGAGCTGGAACTATCACAACATCAATCTCGCCCTTAAAACTCTCGCCCTTTGGTGACTTTACTTTGCCATCAATTTCTAGATCTTCATCCTTGCCGGTCCAGATAATCCAATCCAGATCATTATCTGGAAGGCGTCTTGGCAATAAAAGAGTCTTACCGCTTTGAATCAAGGATTTGTTTAGCTCTGATGTATCTGGCTCACTTGCATATGAGTGATAACTTGCAAGAACCTGGGAACTTTTGATTTCTTTACTATCTAATAAATGCTGCCAAGAACTCTCTGTGATGAGAAACTCTCTCTCACTTCGAAAGCGCTGACGAAGTTCTGACTTAATTAATGACGCACTCTGGGTTGAATCCACGGGATTAGCGTAGATTCAAAGTAGGGTTACTACGTGAGCGAAACGATTAAGGTGGCTGAACTTGCTACTGAACTGCTAGCGCTAGCAAAGCCGCTTGCTGCCTTTGATATGCCCTTACTTGATGCCCATGGGGCAACTCTGGCACTTGATGTCCTCTCTGGTGAGCAGGTTGCACTTAAATCTGGTTCAAGAATCCGTTCCACTCAAATAGGCCTTGCTGCATCTCTTGGTTTAGATCGTCTTCCAACTAGACCACAGCCAAGAGTGGTAATTGTTTCAGCAGGAGATGATTTAGTAGAACCAGGATCGCCCCTTAGAGATGGCGAAGATGAGTATGAGACTAATTCATGGCTATTAACTACCGCCGTAAAAGAGGCTGGAGCAGTGGGCTATCGAGTTCATACCATCCCAGAAAATGCTGCTCAACTAAAAGATGTAATTGAAGATCAATTAGTAAGAGCTGATTTATTGGTCATCTGCGGCGAAAGACATGATGAGTCTTTTTCTCTTATCTATTCAGTCCTTAATGAACTTGGAAAAGTTCGTGAAGTCCTTCCATTAATTGAGGGAAGTGGTAAACATTCATTTGGGGTTGTGGGCCCAGATCAGACTCCAGTGGTTTCACTTCCAGGAGATCCGATATTTGCATATATCTCGGCAGAGCTCTTTATCCGTCCGATGATTCGAAACATGATGGGGCTATATGACATCCATCGACCAGTAATCAAAGCAACTTTAACAAGTGATGTATTAAGTGAAGTTGGAAAACACTCCTTTATAAGAGGAGTTCTCTCTGGCGATAATCCAGAGCGAAGACTTGTTACTCCAATTGCAAATCAAGGAGATTTAATTGGATTATCTGATGCCACAGGCTTAATTGTTATTCCAGAGAATGAAAGTGGCGCAAGTGCAGGCGCTGAGGTTGATGTCTTAGTTCTCGAGCGACGTTTTAATTGATTTTATGGCAAGTCTTTCTAGCCATAAGTGGCCTACAGTTCTCAAAGAGGATCAGATAACTCTTAGACCACTTAGATTGCGCGATAGGTCAGCTTGGTTGGCTGTTAGAAAAACCAATAGAGCATGGCTCTCTCAGTGGGAGGCAACCTCACCTATTAGCCATGAGAATAAGAATCTTCCTAGCTACTTTGAGATGGTTAATTACCATCGAGGTGAGGGCAGAGCTGGAAGATCGCTAACTCTGGCTATCTGGTTTGAAAAGAATCTGATTGGCCAAATTACTTTAGGGGGGATCTCCTATGGCGCATATCGCGGAGGTCATATCGGCTATTGGATTGATGAGCGATATGCCAATAAGGGGATAACCACTAGGGCTGTAAGGAGATTGACCAGTTATGGCTTTGAGGAACTTGGTTTACATCGCATCGAAATTAATCTAAGACCTGAGAATGCAGCATCTAAGAGAGTGGCCGAGAAGGCTGGCTATGTTTTTGAAGGGCTTCGTCCTCGCTATCTTCATATTGATGGTTCATGGCGCGACCACCTTTGTTATGTGAAAGAAAATCCCAGAATTTAGAAATATTAGAATCGTAAAAATCTTAAAATTGGTATCAGGTAAATACCAGAAAAGTCGAACCTCTACCTTTAAGGTTATCTTTCATGGGCTCAGGGCTTATCTACTTAATCATCATTGGCATGTGGATTGCCTACTTCTTGCCCCGTTGGATTTCAAATCATGAAGAGATAAGTGGAAGATCTGTTAAACGATTTGATGAAGCAATGAAAGTTGTTGGGATAACCTCCGGCCATACCGCTCCAGATATTGAGTCGCTAGGTAAGAAACGTGAACACCAGCTTGCCATGCGTCGAATTCAATTCTTCTCGATAATTGGATTAGCAATCGTTATCTCTCTATTTACTTTAGTAGGGCTACTTTCTCCAGTGATTCTCCTTCTACCAGGATCAGTTTTTCTAATGTATGTAGTCAATGCTCGATATCAGATTAGTTTGATACAAGAAGAAGTAAAACGAGTTAATTCTGCAAATAGAGTTACAAACAAATCATCTGCAGCAAATTACGCAGAAATTATTGGACGATCTAAACGCGCAGCATCTCTTGCAAGTATCACCGAGGGCTCAGGTTTGAGTGAAGAGCAATGGCTACCTTTATCAGAGCGTCTCTCTTCCTACCAAGATAGTGGAAGTATTACCTTGCTTCCTAAGGGCAGCGCAAGTAAAGATGATAAGAGCTGGGATCCAGTTTCAGTTCCTGCTCCAAATTATGCCAATTCATCTAAGGCAGTTTCTCGTCGCGTAATTGACTTAACTATTCCTGGCGCTTGGAGCGAGGCACAAGAAAAGATTATGCGAGAAGTTCTAGCGCCGAGTGCAGATAAGATTTTTGATCAAGAAGTTGCTGATCAATACGAAGAACACCTTCGCAGCAATAGAGCTGCTGGCCAGTAATTAAATCCAACTAGGAAACCACATTCGCCCATACCAATCTTGGTATGGCAAAACTGATCCAACATAGAGCGGCAAAAAGTAGGCAAAAGTAAGGCCTATTAAGCCAATAGTTACCAGGGCATACTTCTTCCTAACCCCCCTTAACTCCTGATTTTCTAGCGCTTTTGACATGACATAAATCAAAGCCAAGATTAAGTAGGGCTCAAAGGCTATGGAGTAGAAGTAGAAGGTAGTTCTCTCTGGAAATGCAATCCAAGGAAGGTAATTAGCAAATAGAAAGAGCAGAATGAGTCCAGCGTTTAATTCTCTTCGATATATGAAATAACCCAAAGTAATAAAGATTGAGAAAAAACCTAGCCACCAGAGCGTTGGAGTTCCTAGAGCAAGTACTTCTTGTGAGCAACTTTCTTGACCACACTGTTTTGGGGTTGCATAGAAGAAAGATGTTGGTCTACCAAGAATCAACCAATTCCAAGGACTTGCTTCATATGGATGATTAGTTTTTAGATTGGTATGAAAATTAAGTATCTCGCGATGATAATTAAAGAGCGATAGTAGAGAATTACTTGCTGAATCTCTCTTCCATCCAATATCACTTATAAACCAACCACTCCAAGTAATTAAATATATCGATACTGGCAGAACTATAAATTGTACTGAAGTTTTTATATATGTTCGCTTATAGATGAGTAAGAAAAGAATGAGTGCTATTAAGAGATAGAGCGCACTCCACTTAGTTGCAAGTGCTAATCCTATGGCTATGCCTGCTTGCCAATACTCTTCTTTAATCACTAGATAAAAAGTGAGCAAGATAAAGAAAGACAAGAATATATCTAGTAGCGCAGTTCTTGACATTACAAGATGTAATCCATCAAGTGAGATCAGGGCTGTGGCAGCTAGACTTAAAAAATTAGATTTAAACAAAGATTGTGTAATTAAATAGATGAGAGCTACGGAAGCAAGGCCAAACAAAGCTGCGCTAAATCGCCATCCAAAGGGGTTGTCACCGAAAATTTGAATTCCTATAGCAATTAACCACTTGCCTAGCGGTGGATGGACCACAAACTCTGCTTCACCTGATTGGCTTTCTACCCCATAGGCAAGGAAGTCTCTAGCGCCATCTACGTAATAAACCTCATCGAAAACCAACTCATTGGGCCGGCCTAAATTGGCAAAGCGTGTAATTGCTGCAAATAATAAAATAAGCGCCAGTGCGATCTGATTGCGATAGTTGAAAGTCGGCCTAGCTTTTAAGGCACTCATGATGGATAAGGATACTAAGGGCCATAATGAGGCAGTGAGCGAGTTGATTCTGGCTGGGGTGCCCCTTGGAAACATCGGTGATGCATCGACGAGATTAAAGGCAGCTATTTCAAGTGCGGATGTAGTTCTTGCAGAAGATTCACGCAGGTTTAGCCGCCTCTGCAAAGACCTTGAAATTGATTGCGCTGCAGAGGTTCTCTCATTCTTTGAAGGAAATGAAATCTCGCGACTTGATGAGGTAGCAAATCATTTAGCATCAGGGCGCCAAGTTTTACTAGTAAGTGATGCAGGGATGCCATCAGTTAGTGATCCTGGATATAGAGCAGTGAGAATGGCAATCGATAAGGGATTTAAAGTCTCAGTGATTCCAGGTCCAAGCGCTCCACTAGCAGCGCTTGCTATCTCTGGCCTTGCCAGTGATTCATTTGCATTTGATGGTTTTGTGCCAAGAAGTTCTGGCGCACGTGATCAATTCTTTGAAGACCGCGCTATGGAGACTCGAACTCTGATTGTCTTTGAAGCGCCACATCGAATTAGTGAATCACTTCAATCAATGATTAAGAGCTTTGGTCCAAATAGACAAGCAGCTATCTGCCGCGAACTAACTAAGACTTATGAAGAGGTAGTGCGCGGCGAACTAACAGAATTACTCAGCTGGTCTGAAAGTAAAGAAATGCTTGGTGAATTCACCATAGTTATTGCCCCCTATGATCCAAGTGAGCAAGTAGTAAGTGATCAGGATGTAGTTGAAACCGTTTCACGCTATGAAGCATCGGGTATCACCCGCAAGGAGGCAATTGCCTTAACTGCCAAAGAGCTTCGCATACGCAAGCGAAAAGTCTTTGACATCATGGTGGAACAGAAGTAGATAGAATTTAGCCCATGTCAGATACCGGGAAATCTTTCTATCTGACTACGCCTATTTATTATGTTAATGATGCCCCTCATATCGGGCATGCCTACACAACTGTGGCTGGTGACTTATTAACTCGCTGGCACAGACAGAGAGGTGAATCAGTCTGGTTTCTTACCGGAACTGATGAGCATGGCCAGAAAGTTATGCGCACAGCTGAAGCTAATAACACTGCGCCGCAACAGTGGTGTGATCGTTTAGTTGAGCAGGAATGGAAGCCAGTCTGGAAGCATTTAGAGATAGCTAACGATGACTTCATTCGCACTACTGAAGCAAGACATACAAAGAGAGTTCAGAAGTTTCTCCAAGGATTGATGGAGCAGGGTTATATCTATGAAGGCAAATATGAAGGCCCTTATTGCGTTGGCTGTGAAGAATTTAAATTACCTGGAGATCTAATTGAGGGAAATTGTAAAATTCACTCAAAGCCGGTTGAAATGCTTAGCGAGACAAACTGGTTTTTCAAGTTATCAGAGTTTGCCGCCCCACTTCTTGAGCACTACAAGAAAAACCCTGAAAGTTGCCAGCCAGAGAGTGCTCGAAATGAAGTAATTTCATTTCTTGAAGGTGGAGTTTCAGATCTATCGGTATCTCGCTCAACTTTTGATTGGGGAGTAAGAGTTCCTTGGGATGATAAGCAAGTTGTTTATGTTTGGTTTGATGCGCTTTTAAATTATGCAACAGCAGTTGGCTTAACTGATGATCCATCAAGTGATGGTGGTAAATTCTTTGAAAAGACTTGGCCTGCTGATGTTCACCTAGTCGGAAAAGACATCCTCCGCTTTCATGCTGTTATCTGGCCTGCAATGCTTATGGCTGCAAAGCTTGCTCTGCCAAAGAAAGTATTTGCCCATGGCTGGCTCTTAGTTGGGGGCGAGAAGATGAGCAAGAGTAAATTAACTGGCATCGCCCCTTCAGACATCACAGATCACTTTGGCGTTGATGCCTTTCGTTATTACTTTATGAGAGCCATACCTTTTGGAAGTGATGGCTCATTTTCTTGGGAGGATATGGCTGCCCGCTACACAAGTGAGCTGGCAAATGACTTTGGAAATCTAGCCTCACGCCTTGCAGCAATGGTTGAGAAGTATTGCGATGGCATTCTGCCAAATCCAGCAAAAGATGAAGAGCTAGCAAGCGCGCTATCAAAGACAGTTGAGAGCGCAGATAAAGCAATTGTGGCCCTAGATTTTCAAGGTGGAATAAATTCCATTATGGATTTCTGTAAGGTCGTTAATGGTTATGTAACGATTCAACAGCCTTGGGTAGTTGCTAAAGATGAGAGCAAAAAAAGCGATCTTGATGCAATTTTATATAACACTGCAGAATCTTTAAGAGCCCTTGCAATTCTGCTCCATCCAGTGATGCCGCTATCAACTAGCAAGTTATGGTCTTATCTAGGCGCTGAGAGCTCACTTGGGCCAATTTCCTCACAGAAAATTGCAGATGTTGCGAAGTGGGGACAGCTAAAGGGTGGAAGCAAAATAATTAAAGGGGATATTCTCTTTCCTCGTCTTCCAGATTTAGAGAGTTAAAAAACTTAGCAAATGGCTGATCGAAATAATCGCGAAGGTGATCGCAGAGCTGCCCCACTTCCAGAACCCCTACCCACCACTTGTGTGGATTCTCATGCTCACCTTGAGATAGTAACTGGCGCCGCAGCCGATCATGATGATGTTAAGAAAGTCTTAGATGATGCAAGAAGCGTTGGCATTGATCGAGTGGTTCAAGTTGGTATCTCTGTTAAGGAATCTCAATGGTCAGTTGATTGTGCCAATAAGTTCAATACTCAGGTCTTAGCAGCTGTTGCGCTTCATCCCAACGATGCTCCATTAATTGAAGATCTTGAATCTGATTTAGAGGAAATCAATAGGTTAGCTGGTGAAAAAAGAGTCTGCGCAATTGGCGAAACTGGGATGGACTTCTTTCGAACCGAGGAGAGCCTTAGAGATAAACAAAAGTACTCATTTAAAAAGCATATTGAAATTGCTAAAGCCCATAAGAAAGCTCTTATGATTCATGATCGTGACTCTCACCGAGCTGTATTAGATCTTCTAGATGAAGTAGGAGCGCCAACTCATACTGTTTTTCACTCTTTCTCTGGAGATGCTGAGATGGCAAAGGAGTGCGTTGCTAAGGGCTATCTACTCTCTTTCTCAGGAACTGTTACCTTTAAAAATGCCCCACTTCTTCATGAGGCGCTAATGCATGTGCCGCTGGAAAACTTGCTAGTTGAAACTGATGCTCCCTTTCTAACTCCAACTCCAAATAGAGGAGCTCATAACACTCCAGCTCAAATCCCACATATCTTGCGCTTTATCTCAGAGCGAAGGGGGGAGGATCTAACAACTCTTACCAGAGCAATTAGTAATAATGCAGAGCGCGTATTTGGATCATTTCTTAGATGAGTATCACATTACTTGGCGCAGGTGAGATCAGACAGATTGCCGAATCCTTAGATCTTCGCCCCACAAAATCACTAGGTCAAAATTTTGTAATTGATAGTAATACCTGTCAAAAAATTGTTCGTTTAGCAGGAATTACATCTAGTGATCATGTAGTTGAAATAGGCCCAGGCCTTGGTTCTCTAACTCTAGCTCTGCTACAAGCCAGCGATAAAGTAACAGCAATTGAGATAGATAAACGTCTAGCAGATCAATTAGAGATAACGGCTAAGTCTCATGGAGCAAGTTTGAAAGATCTAGTAATAATTAATGCTGATGCCATGGAGGTAGATGAAATCGCTGGCAGGCCAGATAAGTTAGTAGCAAATCTTCCTTACAACATCTCAGTGCCCGTTTTATTGACCTTTCTTGAAAAGTTTGAATCTATTACTTCAGGAATTGTTATGGTTCAAAGTGAGGTAGCAGAGAGACTGGCAGCAAAGCCGGGCAGCAAAATCTATGGAGTCCCTAGCGCTAAGGCTGCTTGGTGGGCAGATCTGCAATTAGCAGATTCAGTTTCCCGTTCAATTTTTTGGCCAGTTCCCAAGGTTGACTCCTCTTTAGTGAAATTCACAAGGCATAAACCTTTAGGCGATGAAACTCTAAGAAAGCTCACCTTTGAACTAGTTGATCGCGCATTTGGGCAGAGACGAAAGATGCTTCGCTCAATTTATGCAGATCTTGCAGGGGGATCAGCCCAGGCTGAGCAGCTACTAATTGCTTCAGGAATTGAGCCAACTATTCGAGGAGAAGCGCTAACTATTGATGACTTTCTGGCAATTGCTCGCCAATTAGATAGGCGTTAATAGCGCTGTAGTAATACCCTCACCACATGAGCGCCCATGTTCTGGTTCGAGTTCCAGGAAAGATTAATCTTCAGCTCTCAGTTGGGCCGCTGCAAAAAGATGGATTTCATCCAGTAGCAACAGTATTTCAAGCAGTCTCTATCTTTGATGATGTAAAAGTTGAATTAAATGATGATGGTCTAGTACATGTTCAATCTACAGCTAAAACAAATAATCATCTGCCGCTAGATAAAGAGAATTTAGCTGCTAAAGCTGTTGAGCTAATGCGTAAGAAATTTGATATCTCAGATGGAATAACTATTACCTTAACAAAGGAAATTCCAATAGCTGGTGGTATGGCTGGCGGAAGTGCTAATGCAGGGGCAGCAATAGTTGGAATGGATGCTCTTTTTAATCTTGGTCTGAAACGAAACGATATGGAAAAAATCGGAGCAGAACTTGGAGCAGATGTTCCATTTACTATCTCTGGTGGAACGGCAATCGGAACAGGCAAGGGAGATCAGATAACTCCAGTACTTTCTAGAGGAACATATAGTTGGGTTCTTGCTCTCTCTAGCTCTGGATTATCAACGCCTGCGGTTTATAGTGAATGCGATCGCCTCCGTGAAGGTTTGCAAGTTGCTCCGCCACAAATTAGCGATGCGCTTCTCCAAGCCCTCAGCGCTGGAGATAGTAATAAACTTGGTAAAGCGCTAAGTAATGATCTGCAAGCAGCAGCATGTTCGCTAAAACCAGCGCTTCGTCTAATTCTTGATGTTGGTCTGGATTATGGCGCCCTCGGTGGAATTGTCTCTGGCTCAGGTCCTAGCGTGGCATTTTTGGCAGAGCATGAAGATCATGCGCTAGATCTTGTTGTCGCTCTGACCTCAAGCGGAGTAGTGGGTAATGTGGTTAGAGCATCTGGGCCAGTGCCTGGAGCTCGGGTGATTGAGAGCCTATAAAAATCAGGAGTTATGGAGCATTGAGCCTGAGGCAATAGAATTCAGGTTCCTCCATTGTGTAGTGGCTAGCACATGGGCCTTTGAAGCCCAGGGTCCAGGATCGATACCTGGTGGAGGAGCCAGCATTAAGCGGGAAAGAGATAGGTCGAAAATTAAATAGAATAGGGCCAGGAGCGCAGAGAGGTGGGGAGTTGAACCAGCTGGATCTCGCAATACTTCTCGCTGCTGGCGAGGGCAAACGGATGAAATCCTCTCGCGCCAAAGTTCTCCATGAAATTGCAGGTAGATCTTTAATCGCACATGTCATCAGAGCAGTTGAGCCATTAGCAGCTAGAGAGCTAAGAGTTGTAGTTGGAGCAGATAAAGAGGATGTAATCCAACATCTAAGTGATATTTCACCAAGTGCTAAAACTATCTATCAAGAGATTCGCGGCGGAACTGGCCATGCTGTAAAACTCGCGCTAGCTGGCCACAACTCATCTGGAACAGTATTAATCTGCGCCGGTGATACGCCACTTCTAACTAGCGCAACACTTAGAGAATTACTTAAAGACCATGGCTCAACTGGAGCCAGCGCCACTGTATTGACCACCCACATGCCTGATCCGAGTGGATACGGTCGAGTATTGCGAGAAGCAAATGGAGATTTGGCAGAGATAGTTGAAGAAAAAGATGCCACAGAGCTTCAAAAGCAGACCTCTGAGATTAATTCAGGGGTCTATATTTTTGCCGCTATAGATTTAATAGCTGCGCTAAGTAAAGTAAGTAAAAGTAACGCGCAGCAAGAAGAGTATCTAACTGATGTGATTGGCATCTTAAAGTCTGAGGGCAAGAAAGTCTCAGCCTTTGAAACTCCAGATTTCACTGAGATTTTAGGGATTAATGATCGCTCCCAGCTCTCTCAGGCTGGTTTTATTATGAATGCTCGAATTTGCGATGCATTAATGCAAAGTGGAGTGACAATCACAGATCCCATGAGTACTTGGATTGATATAACAAGTGAAATTGATATTGATGTGACTATTGAGCCAGGTAGCGCGATTAAGGGCAGCACAAAGATTGGAAGAGCAGCTGTTATCGGACCAAGAACTACCTTGATTAATTGTGAGGTAGGCGCGATGGCGCGAGTATTTGAATCACATTGTGAGAGCTCGAAAATTGGAGAATCTGCCCAAGTTGGCCCATATACACATATTCGTAGTGGAACAGTGCTCTCAGAGCAGGTTCGAGTTGGCTCATTTGTCGAGATAAAGAATTCAACAATCGGAGCGGGATCTAAAGTTCCACATCTTTCATATGTTGGTGATGCAAGTATTGGAATGCAGACAAATATTGGCGCTGCAACTGTGATTGTTAACTATGACGGAGTTGAAAAACACCAGACTGTTATTGGCGATCATGTAAGAATCGGTAGTGATTCAATGTTGGTAGCGCCAGTAAGTATTGGCGATGGCGCATACACAGCAGCTGGATCGGTAATTACCGAAGATGTTCCAGCAGGAGCGCTAGGGATAGGAAGAGCTCGACAATCCAATATCCTCGGCTGGGTCTTAAAGAAGAGAAAAGGCAGTAAGTCAGCAGAAGCGGCAGCCAAGAAAGAAGGGTCGAAATGAGTAACGAACTACGTCTCAGCTCCGAAAAACGTCTCCGCCTCTTTACCGGACGTGGATACCCTGAATTAGCCGATGAGGTTGCATTAGAACTTGGTATTCCAATTACCCCAACATCTGCTTATGACTTTGCCAATGGTGAAATATTTATTAGATTTGAAGAGAGCGTTCGCGGCTGTGATGCCTTTGTAATTCAAAGCCATACCACTCCAGTAAATAAACAGATCATGGAACAACTAATAATGGTTGATGCGCTTAAGAGAGCATCAGCTAAGCGAATTACTGTTATCGCCCCCTTCTATGGCTATGCCAGACAAGATAAGAAACATAGAGGTAGAGAGCCGATATCTGCTCGTTTAATGGCAGATCTATTTAAGACAGCAGGTGCTGATCGTTTAATGACTGTTGATCTTCACACCTCACAGATTCAAGGATTCTTTGATGGTCCAGTTGATCATTTATTTGCGCTACCACTTCTAGCAAATTACGTTGGTTCAAAAGTTGATCGCTCAAGGCTAACTATCGTCTCTCCAGACTCAGGACGAGTGCGAGTAGCAGAGAGATGGAGCGATTTATTGGGCGGAGCTCAGATCGCCTTCATACATAAGACACGTGATCCAAGAATTCCAAATGAAGCAATTACAGGACGCGTAGTCGGAGATGTCTCAGGACAGACCTGCGTAGTTATCGATGACATGATTGATACTGCTGGCACCATAACTAAAGCGATAGATGCTCTCTATGACGCAGGAGCTAAAGAGGTAATCGTTGCTGCAACTCATCCAGTATTTTCAGGCCCTGCAGCAGAGCGCCTAGCTAACTCCAGAGTAAAAGAAGTAGTGGTTGTAAATACTCTTCCGATACCTGAGGAGTCAAGATTTCCAACTCTTACAATTCTCTCCATAGCCCCGCTATTAGGTAGAGCAATTCGCGAAGTATTTGAAGATGGCTCTGTCACGAGCCTCTTTGATGGCCACTCCTAAAAGATCAAGGCTGCGCTGGCTCTCTCTCCTTCTCTGCGCACTCTTTACTCTTCCCCTTGCACCTGCCCAATCAAATGAGCCCTATCGCATAACTGTTATGTCAAGAAATATCTATCTTGGCGCAGATGTTGGGGTAGCACTTGATTTGATTCCTAACTTCCCAGCAGCTGCTCAATTTATGTGGGATCAGATGAAGCAGACAAACTTTAAAGCTAGAGCTCCAAAATTAGCTAAAGAAATCCTGCAAGATCGCCCTGAGATAATTGGAATTCAAGAGGCGACATCTTGGCGTTGTAAGAAGGATTTCTCTGACCAAGAAGTTGAAATCTATAACTTTCTAGATGACTTGATAGCTGCTACAAAGAGTGCGGGCCTTTCTTATTCAATTGCCTCTGCCAATGGCGTTAAAGCCTTTAATCCAGGCTATTCGATTGCTCCTATTCCTTATTTAACTAAAGTAGTAGATCCTGAAGTATTCAATCCAATATTTGGTCAAGATAGCGCGGCCTGCGGCTTTGTTATCGGTGATGCTCTTTTAGTTCGAGATGATGTTAAATCTCAGATTATCCAAGTTGGAAATAGTGAATATGAAGCAAGTTATTCCATAGTTCCAGTATTGATGAAGATCTATCGTGGATATAGCTGGGCTGATTTTAAAGTCCAAGACTCAGTGGTTCGGGTAATTACAACTCACCTGGAATCAATCTGGGATGAGAATAAGATTCCAAATTCTGCAATTCAAGCTGGGCAGTTAGTTGCTGATCTAAAAGATGCCAAGATGCCAATTATCATCCTTGGTGATTTCAATGCAGATTATCGAGATCCAAGAGGAGTTGATGATCCAAATCCAGGTGAGCAACCTGTAGTTAGCGATATCTGTCCAACGCCTGGTGGAGCTAAGTGCAACGCTTACTCCACAATGATTGAAGCAGGATTTGAAAATGCATCACCTGATGCTAAAAACGCCCGCTACTTCACCTGGGGAGCAGCAGCGCTTCTAGATGGCCCTGATAAGAGGCGAGCAAAGATTGCTAAGCAACTTGGTAATCAATATGGATTTACAGATCGCCTTGATTATATTTTTACTAAAAATGTTTATGCCACGGTGAGTTCAAAGATAATTGGCAATGTATGGCCCGATGGCTCAGGAGTCTGGAATTGCGGCAGCAAGATTTGTTTTCCTTCAGATCATGCTGGAGTTGTTTCAACCATCGAATTACCAAGAATGGCTGGAGCGATCGATCCAGATCTAGATAGCCATGCAAGATTAGCCTTTACCCCTTGGTATTTATTAGTGGGAGTCATTCCGCTCTTTCTCATCTGGCGAATCACTCGTCGTTTAAGGCGGTAGTTGAGCCCGGTTTTGCGCTTCTAATTGCCTTTAGGTAGCCTTCGCATCACTTAAGGCGAGGGGGAATCCCCCGTTATCGACGAAAGGCAAGAAAATGGCTGAAGTTTCAATTAAGGGCGCGCTCCGTAGTGAATTTGGAAAAGGCGCATCAAGAAGAATCCGCCGCGATGGCAGCGTTCCAGCAGTTATCTATGGACATGGTGAGAAGCCAATACATATCTCCCTTCCAGCACGCGAGGTTGGAGTAGCAATAAAGACCTCTAACGTTCTTCTAAATGTTGATTTAGGTGAGAAGCAAGAGTTAGTGCTTCCAAAGTCAATCGTTCGCGATCCTCTGAAAGGGACTTTGGAACATATAGATTTAATTATCGTTCGCCGCGGTGAGCGCGTTATCGTTCACGTGCCAGTTCATGCACATGGTAAGTACGATCCAGAAGGTATTTTGGAGCATGTACATAACACAATTGAAGTTGAAGTAGATGTAACAGCAATCCCAGCATCACTTGATCTTGATATTGAAGGTTTGATGGCAGGGGATTCAAAGACAGCATCAGAGGTAACTCTTCCTGCAGGCGTAATCCTTAAGAGCGATCCAAAGATGACTGTTATCCATCTATCAGTCCGCGTGGCATTTGAAGAAGTTGTCGCTGTTGCTGCTACCCCAGCTGAAGGTGAAGCTGACGCTACTGCTGCTGATCCTGCTGAAGGCGCTCCTGCTGAGGAGAGTAAAGAAAAATAAAGGGCTAACCTTGCTCCATGTTTGGTAGATCAAACAAGGATAAAGGCGGAGCTTCTCCCAACCGATGGCTATTAATTGGCCTTGGTAATCCTGGCAAAGAGTATGAAAAGACGCGCCATAATATTGGCGCAGCTTTGATATCAGAGTATGCCAAGAAAGCTGGAGTTAAATTCTCATCTCACAAATCTCGAGCAGATATTGCTGAAATTAGCATCGGAGTTGGAGCTCAAAGAGTTTCCCTAATTGCAGCAACGCTTCGCTGCTATATGAATGAATCTGGCGGGCCAACAAGTTCTCTAGCTAACTTCTTTAAGGTCAGTAGCGATCACATCATCATCGCTCATGATGAGTTAGATATCCCATTTCAAGCAATACGAATTAAATATGGTGGCGGAGATAATGGCCATAATGGCCTAAAGAGCGTGACCTCTGGACTTTCTAGCTCTGATTACTATCGCATCAGACTTGGTATTGGCCGGCCTATCGGTGAACAAGATCCAGCAGACTTTGTCTTAAAGGCCTTCTCAGCAGCTGAGCGAAAAGATCTAGATCTTTTCCTGCAAAGAGGCATTGATGCCATTGAGCTTCTTATTACTCAAGGAATTGAGAAGGCACAGAACTCATTTAATAAGTAATCAACCAGTATTTCTAAGTCCTGCCGCCACGCCATTAATAGTTAAAAGTAATGCTCTAGTATTTAAGGGATCACTACTTCCCTCGCGCACTTTCTTTAATAGCGAGATTTGTAGTAGATGCAGTGGAGCAAGATAAGCATCACGAACTTGAAGAGTCTGGGCCAGAATTTCTTGGTCGGCCAAAATATCTTTCTTGCCAGTTAGTAGCAATATCTCGCTAACGGTTAATTCAAACTCTGCCTTTATATCGTCTAAGAAATGATGAAGTGATGGATCAACTAGGGCAGATACATATTTACTAGCCATCGCTAAATCAGTCTTAGCAATAGTCATCTCCACATTGCTTATAAATGTTCTAAAGAAGTGCCAATCTTTGAGCATTGATGCCATGCTCTCAGCATGACCAGCTAGACGAGCAGCCTTAAGGCCGCTTCCCACTCCATACCAGCCAGGGACAATCTGCCGTGATTGAGTCCAACCAAATACCCAGGGAATTGCTCGAAGTGATGAGAGATCAGAGCTTGCATCAGGTCTTCTAGAGGGGCGAGAGCCTAGAAAGAGATTTCCCAACTGTTCAACTGGGGTTGATTGATAAAAATAGTTAGCAAGCTCAGGATTTTCAACTAGTGAGCGATATCTAGTAAATGCTGCTGAGCTAACAGATTCCATAGCCGAATTCCACTTGGAGAGATCTTCTGAAGATTGGCGAGCAGAGCGATTAAGTATTGTTGCTTCCAGAGCAGCAGCAAGTGTTAATTCAACATTCTCTCTAGCAAGAGCTGGAAGGGCGTACTTATCGGAGATAACTTCGCCTTGTTCAGTCATTTTTATCTGGCCATCTAGAGTTCCCCAGGGAAGAGCAATGATGGCATCATAAGTTGGTCCACCGCCGCGGCCGACAGATCCTCCGCGACCATGAAATAGTCTTAACTTAACTCCATATTTTCCAGCAACATCTCTAAGTTTTCGCTGCGCTTGATGGATCTCCCACTGGCTTGTAGCGATACCAGCATCTTTATTTGAATCGGAATAGCCAAGCATTACCTCTTGAATATCGCCACGTAATTTCACATATTGGCGATAAATCTGGTTACTTAACAATTTATCTAAAATATCTCCAGCTGCTCTAAGTTCAGCAACAGTTTCAAGTAGAGGCGCAATATCTATATCAGCTTTTTTATCTTCAAAATCGACAAGTCCAGCTTCCTTAGCCAGATATAGCGCAGCTAAGACATCTTCATGGCCTTTTGTCATTGAGACTATATAGGTTTCTATAACTGATGGATCAAAGCTTGCTTGTAGCTCTTTTATCGCCGTAAAAGTTCTAAGAGTCTTTCCATCTATCTCGCCTAGCTTTGAACTATCTCGCCTAGCTTGGGTGAGCTCTTTAGTAAGAAACTCAGCTTTACCCTCAGGGGATAGTTGTAGATAATTACTATCACTAAAGAGCGATTGAATCGCAGCGGCATGAGCTTGAGAGTGCTCTCTAACATCCATAGTGGCATGAGTCAGACCAAAGGCTGCGATAGTGCGTATGGTGCGCTCAAGTAAGCCTTTGGCTATTAGCTCGCCACGATTTTGCATCAGTGAGTCATACATCAACATCAAATCATCAATTAGCTCTCTGGTATTTGCATAATCACGCCCCGCTTGATGCTCAGTGCGATTTTGGTGTCTACTTCTAGTTAATAACAAGCGATGACCAATTGCAGTGGCTTTAAGTCGATAAGGCTCTTCGACATTTATCCTTCTAAAACGAGGTTCAATCTCAGGCAGGTTCTCCAAATCTTTAGCAACCGAATCAAGTAGCTGCTTTGATGTTCCAGCAATCTTGGTTGAAACAGATAAGGCCTGACGGAGTTCATCCATAGCCTCATTAAGAACTCTTATGGCATGACCCATCTGGAGGACAATTGCATCTTTGGTGACCTCAGGAGTTATGTTTGGATTACCATCTCGATCTCCACCAATCCAAGAGCCAAACTTTAATACCGAATCTCTTGGCGAAACTTTGATACCAAGCCTTGATATTTCTCGAGAGAAGTCTTCGAGAACTTCAGGAATTGTTAGTCGGAAGAGATCATCTAGGTAGTAGAGAGCATTAATTGCCTCATCAAGTGGCTCTGGTCTACCAAGTCTTAACTCATCGGTTTGCCATAGAAGATCTACCGATTCAGCAAGACGTCGGTCACGAGTTGGGCTATCACTTTTATCTAATAACTCTGAGATAGTCGAGAGCTTTCCAAGCACTGATCGACGAGCAGCTTCAGTTGGGTGCGCTGTAAATACTGGGCGAACTTGAAAATTCTTTAACCACTTTTCGATATCTTGACTTGTAAAGCCGTCAGAAGTTTTGCTAGCAGCCAAGATATTATCGACAGCTCTACTTAACCAGGAGCCGCCTTTGATTCGCTCTTTTGCCAGAATTCTTGAACGGTGAACTTGTTCAGCAACATTTGCTAGATTGAAATAGACATTAAAGGCTCTTACTAGTTTTACTGATTGATCTGCTGATATTGATTGAAGGAGATCCTCGCCTCCGCCTTCTCTCACTGACTTTCTAACTAGCTCCACTAGATCAAGAAGTTCCTGCCCATCTTGGCGAGCTAGAGATTGGCCTAATAGATCGCCTAAACGGCGGACATCACTTCGAAGAGAGAGATTTTCTTCGGCAGAGGTAGGCACGGACACGGGCTAATAATGGCACGATAGAATTACACTGCGTTTTACAGATAAGCCCCTTTCATCTTGGAAGCAGCACCCCTGCCCGCTATGAAATCGGGGCTAATCGGCGTTGAGCCTGATTCAAGAGAGGGAGCGAATCTAAGTGAATGCAAAGCTAGCGGGCTTTATCTCGCTATCTGAAACAACTCACCTTGCCTTGGAGCAGAGTGAAGTTGCTCTAATTTCTGCGACGCCAGCTCTTCCATTCTTGATTGCTGAAAGAAGTAAGAAGGCTCCGCAATTAGTAATTACCCATTCAAGTTCTAGAGCATCAGAGATTGCTCTGCAATTATCAGAGCTAGTAGATCAAGTAGCTGAATTTCCAGCTTGGGAGAGCTTGCCACATGAACGCCTAAGTCCTAATAGCGATACTGTGGCAAGACGGATAGATACTCTGATAAATCTAGATAAAGCCAGAGTAGTAGTAACAACTGCAAGAGCTCTACTACAACCAATTAATCAAGAAATAATCGAAATGCCGATGTTAAGCATTCAAAGCGGCAAGCAACAAAACTTTTCTGAGCTAATTCAAGAGCTAACTCATCGTGCCTATAGTCGAGTAGATATGGTGGAGCGGCGTGGGGACTTTGCAGTAAGAGGTGGAATTATCGATCTATTCCCTCCACTTGCAGACCATCCAGTTCGTATTGAATTCTTTGGCGATGAGATAGAGGAGATCAGATATTTTGAAGTTAGTGATCAGCGCACCTTTGCATTAGTTGAAGGAGCGCTAAATCTCATTCCTTGCAGAGAGTTGATTCTTACTCCTGAGGTGGCAAAGCGAGCAAGGCAGTTAGCAAGCAAATATCCAGAGATAAGTGAGATCTGCAATAAAGCTTCAGAGGGGATTTATAGTCAAGGTCTAGAGTCACTACTTTCAGTCTTATCAAAAAAATTAGTGCCTCTTCTTGAACTACTTCCTAAAGGCTTTGAAGTAATTAGTCTTGATCAAGAGCGAATTGCCCTAAGGGTTAGAGACTTAATTAGCACCAATGAAGAGTTTCTCTCAGCTGCTTGGTCTAGCGCCGCCCTATCCCAAGGCAGTGAGGCAAGCTTTAATACACCGCTTCGCAAAGAACTATCTACTGGAGGATTTTTAGAGCTAGATGAGGCGATTGAATATGCTGCAGATAATCAAATTATCTGGCGTTACTTTAACTCTTACGGAAGCTCAGATGATCTACAAATCAGCCAGTTTATTTCAGTTGAGCCATTTAAAAATAATTTTGAGAAGCTGATACAGCAAGTTAAAACTTGGATTAAGCAAGGATTTCTAGTCGTTATCTCCTTAGAGGGTATTGGCATTCTCGAGCGATATCGAGACATATTTGTAGATGGCGATATTGCTGTTGCTCTAGTTGAAAAGTTAAGCGCTGATCTAGCGCCAGATAAGTTGTATTTAACTTCTACCTTGATTCACGATGGATTTATTGATCAAGAACTCAAGATTGTTTTTCTTACCGAAGCTGATATCACTGGAAATAAAGAGTTGCGCGCAACTACTTCACGGATGCCCTCAAAGAGAAAAGCAAGTATTGATCCTCTAGAGCTAAAGAGCGGCGATTATGTGGTTCATGAACAACATGGAGTTGGTAGATATCTTGAATTAGTGCAGCGAGATGTTGCTGGGATTTCTAGGGAGTATTTGGTAATTGAATATGCCTCCTCAAAGAAAGGCCATCCTGCAGATCGGATATATGTTCCAACTGATTCTTTAGAGCAGATCACGCGCTATATCGGCGGTGAAGCCCCTGCAGTTCATCGCATTGGAGGTGGGGAGTGGATTAAAGCTAAGGGTCGAGCTAAGAAGGCAGTCAAGGAAATTGCTGGCGAGTTAATTCGTCTCTATGCTGCAAGAACTAGCTCTCCTGGCTTTGCATTCTCACCTGACACTACTTGGCAGCGAGAGCTAGAGGACTCCTTTGCCTATATTGAAACTCCAGATCAATTAGTCACTATTAATGAAGTTAAAGAGGATATGCAGCGTCCCTATCCAATGGATCGAATTATTTGTGGAGATGTGGGATATGGAAAGACAGAGATAGCTATTAGGGCAGCATTTAAAGCCGTTCAAGATGCTAAGCAAGTGGCAATTTTAGTTCCAACCACTCTTCTTGCTCAGCAACACCTTGCAACCTTTACCCAGCGCTATAGCGGATTTCCAATAACTGTTTCAGCTCTATCACGTTTTGCTTCAAGTAAGGAGATTAGTGAAACGCTAGCCGGCCTTGCTAGCGGTGGGGTAGATATTGTTATTGGCACCCATAGATTGCTCTCAGATGATGTTGCCTTTAGAGATTTAGGTTTGATTATTGTTGATGAGGAACAGAGATTTGGCGTTGAGCATAAAGAGAAATTAAAGAAATTGAGAGCAAGTGTTGATGTACTAGCTATGTCTGCCACTCCAATTCCTCGAACTCTTGAGATGGCTATTACAGGAATTCGAGAAATGTCCACAATTACTACTCCGCCAGAGCAGCGCCATCCAGTCCTTACCTATGTTGGTGCATATGATGAAAAGCAGGTAGCAGCAGCTATTCATCGAGAACTACTGCGAGATGGCCAAGTCTTCTATATCCATAATCGCGTGGAATCAATTGATGAGGTAGCGGCCAAGATTAGAAGGCTAGTTCCGCAAGCAAGTGTGGCTATCGCCCATGGGCAGATGAGTGAGACAAATCTAGAGCAGGTAGTTGTAGGTTTTTGGAATCGAGAATTTGATGTTTTAGTCTGCACGACAATTGTCGAAAATGGTATTGATGTTGCAAATGCAAATACTTTAATTGTGGAACGCGCAGATCTCTTTGGACTATCACAACTTCATCAACTTAGAGGAAGAGTTGGACGCTCACGAGAGCGCGCTTATGCCTACTTCTTTTATCCAATCGATAGAGCTATGAGCGAAGTTGCACTTGATCGATTAAGCACAATTGCCCAGAACACCGAACTCGGAGCTGGAATGCGTGTGGCTCTTAAAGATTTAGAGATAAGAGGGGCAGGAAATCTATTGGGAGGCGAGCAATCTGGCCACATTGCAGATGTGGGATTTGATTTATATATGCGCATGGTTGGAGATGCTGTTAATGAGTACAAGGCAGGATTTATTGATCAAGGGCAAGAATTAGTTGATTGTAAAGTTGAATTGCCTGTTACCGCTCATCTCTCTGCCGAATATGTCCCATCTGATCGACTCCGTCTTGATCTATATCGAAGACTTGCAGATACAAAGGATGAAGATGAGATTACAAAGATTGGCGAGGAGTTAAGTGATCGCTTTGGCGTTCTTCCTAAAGAGGCAGAGAACTTGCTGCGCATAGCTCGTCTACGCACTTACTTAAAGGAGCGAAAGATTCAAGACTTTGCAGTGCAGGGTCGTTATGTAAAAATTGCACCTCTTGTGCCAAGTGAATCGCTAGAGTTGAAAATTAAGCGCCTCTATCCTGGCTCAATTGTGAAGTCGGTAACCCAAGTTGTGATGATTGCTCGGCCGCAAACTGCTGCCTGGGTATCAGAGGCGCAGGAAATAGGGGATACTTCTCTCATTGATTGGGCGGTTGAGCTAGCCAAGACTCTCCTTGAACGCCCCTTAGGAAAGTGAGAACTCCGTGAAGAAATTTCTAGCTCCCATTATCGCCATATTGGCGCTAGCTCTATCTTCCTGTTCTCAGGTTGATTCAGCGGCAACTATTGGAGATGAGAAGATAACAATCGCAGCGCTGCAAGATCAAGTGGATTTAATCCTGGCAGAGCGCGAAGGTGTTGATACAACTCAGATGGGTCTTGAAAGTGGGGAGGCTCTAACTCGCTCACAACTTTCCTACATGATTTCTAACTTAATTATTGATGAAGTTGCAAAAGAAGAGAAAATTGAGATAGATCAAGCAGAAATTGATGCCTACAAGATTGAAATTTATGCCAATATCGGAGGAGAGGAAAACCTTCCGAATGTACTTGTGAGCGCAGCGATTCCCTCAACATCTCTAGATAATGTGCTTCGTCGAGATTTGATCCTGCGAAAGATAACTGATGGCGCGCTTGCAGCTGGAGTTGTTGAGTCTGAAATTAATGACTTAATCCAGAAGATTGTTACTGATAAAGCAACAGCTCTAAGTGTTGAGGTTAATCCTCGATATGGAATTTGGGATGCTGCCAGCCTAACTGTCGTTGCTGCAGAGCCTGCCGGCGATGCCGTTAATGATTAATTAACAAAGCGCTCCAAGATGGCTTATGAAAATCTAGCTCGACTTGCTCAAGTGATGGACACCCTTAGATCTCCTGGGGGATGTCCTTGGGATAGTGAGCAGAGCCATCAATCACTACTTAAATACTTGCTTGAAGAATCTTATGAGTTTATTGAAGCTGTTGAGAGCGGTAATAGCGAGGATATGCGTGAGGAGCTAGGAGATATTCTCCTGCAAGTCTATTTCCACTCAAGGATTGCGCAGGAAGATAATGAGAATCCCTTCAGCGTTGATGATGTAGCCAAAGGGGTTATAGAGAAATTAATCTCACGCCACCCTCATGTCTTCTCTGATAAGAAAGTAAATTCCAGCGCGGAAGTATTGGAAAATTGGGAAGAGATTAAGCGCAGAGAAAAGTCTAGAACGAGCGCTCATGATGGAGTTCCAACTGGTCAACCTGCCTTAACTCTGGCTAGCAAATTAATTTATCGCGCTAGTAAGAATGAACTTTCAACCCCAGAGCATCCGGTTGAGAAGATTGAAGTAAATGAAGCTGCGCTAGGAGATCAACTCCTATCACTAATCTCATGGGCGATAGCAAATAATCTTGACCCTGAGGTTGCTCTGCGTAAGGCCGCACTCAAATATCGTGATGCGATGAGCCAAGAAGAATCAGGCTAGACTTCGCGCCTGTGAGCACAAATTCAGCGATTAAATCCATTACCGCAAGAGAGATCCTTGATTCAAGAGGAAATCCGACAGTTGAAGTAGATGTCCAATTAGAAGATGGTTCTTGGGCAAGAGCTGCAGTTCCAAGTGGCGCCTCAACCGGAGCTTTTGAAGCAGCAGAGTTAAGAGATGGCGGTTCAAGATATTTAGGAAAGTCAGTATCTGGGGCGGTTGAAAATGTGAAGGCAAAAATTGCACCATCCCTAATCGGCCACGATGGCCTAGACCAAAAAGGCTTAGATGAAAAGATGATTGCGCTAGATGCGACAGTCAATAAATCTTCACTTGGCGCAAATTCAATCCTTGGAGTCTCGCTAGCAGTTGCTAGAGCTGCAGCGGTAAGTAAGAAGCTACCCTTTTACAAATTCATAGGTGGAGAGAAAGCAACGCTTCTACCAATTCCAATGATGAATATTTTAAATGGTGGAGCTCACGCCGATACAAATGTTGATATCCAAGAATTTATGATTGCACCAATTGGCGCCCCAACTTTTAAAGAGGGCTTGCGCTATGGAGCTGAGATATATCAATCCTTAAAGTCAGTTTTAAAAAAGAGAGGCCTTGCAACAAGTATTGGCGATGAAGGTGGTTTTGCGCCGAATCTTGAGAGTAATCGAGCCGCGCTTGATTTAATCATTGAAGCTGTAGAGAAGGCCGGCTACAAGATGGGAAGCGATATTGGTCTTGCAATGGATGTTGCTGCCACTGAGTTCTATAAAGATGGTAGTTATCGCTTCGAAGGTTCAAATCTCAGCGCAACTGAGATGATTAACTATTATCAAGGATTACTTGATTCTTATCCATTGTTATCAATAGAAGATCCACTCTCTGAAGATGATTGGAGTGGTTGGGCAGATATAACAAAGGCGATGGGAGCTAGCGTTCAATTAGTTGGCGATGACTTATTTGTCACTAACCCAACTCGCCTAGCTCAAGGAATTAGCCAAGGTTGCGCCAATGCTCTACTTGTTAAGGTCAATCAAATTGGGACCCTTACTGAAACTCTAGCTGCCGTTGATATGGCCCATAAAGCTGGATATCGCTCGATGATGAGTCATCGATCAGGAGAAACAGAGGACACCACAATTGCAGATTTATCGGTTGCAGCTCTCTGTGGTCAGATTAAAACAGGTGCTCCTGCTCGTAGTGAGAGAGTTGCTAAGTACAATCAGTTACTGCGAATTGAAGAGGAACTTGGTTCAAAGGCTCAATATGCCGGCCGTGAAGCATTTCCTCGTTTTACTTCGCGTTAAGAAATAATTAGAGCAAATAAGGAGCCGCTATGAAGCGCAGCAAAATCTCGCTTCCTAAGACTCTTGAAAGCTTTGCCGCAAAACGAGGAATCTCAACTCGATTACTAATTCTCTTTCTAGTTCTATTTATTGTCGCAGTTACTCTTGCTCCTCCAACGCAACAGTATTTTGCACAGAGAGCACAAATCAGCGCTCTTGAAGCAGATCTTGATTCCAATTATAAAAAGTTAGAGGCAGCAAGAGCTGAGCTACAAAGATGGCGTGATCCAGATTATGTAAAGAGTGAGGCAAGAAATCGCCTCCACTTTGTTCTGCCAGGTGAGCGGCAATACGTAATCTTGGGAGTAAAACCAACAATTGACCCTGAAGCACAAGGCGCTGCTCCAATTAATCAAGACTTTCCACTAGGAGTTCCCTGGTATTCCAGAGTCATCTCATCTATTACCTCAGTCGGAGTCGGCGTAGCTACGCCGTAATCTTAAATTATGGGCGAGAGAGCAAGTGATGAGGATCTATCTGCGATAGAGATTCAATTAGGAAGAGTTCCAAGAGATGTTCATAGCATCGCCTATCGCTGTCCATGCTCTAATCCAGCAGTAGTTGAAACTAACCCGCGCCTCTCAGATGGAACGCCATTTCCAACTTTTTACTACGCAACCTGCCCTAATCTCACCGCTGCTATTTCAACTCTAGAAAACTCATCCCTTATGGAGGAGATGAATGAGAGATTAGCAATCGATGCCGAACTTTCCGGTCAATATCGCGCAGCGCATGATGATTATTTAGCGGCAAGAGCTGCGCTTGGAATTGATGTTCCTGAGATTGTTGATATCTCAGCAGGGGGGATGCCAGATCGTGTTAAATGTTTACACTCCCTTATTGCCCATAGCTTGTCAGCGGGAGAGGGAGTTAATCCTTTGGGAGATGAAGCGCTCTCACTTCTTCCAAAGTGGTGGCTAAATGGAAATTGCTTAGAGAGACGTGATCAGTGAGTCGAGTAGCAGCTATTGATTGTGGGACAAATTCTATTCGTCTGCTGATTGCAGATGTTTCGGGAGGTAATCTGCGTGAGATTTATCGAGGAATGGAGATTGTCCGCCTTGGACAAGGAGTTGATAAGAACAAATCCTTTCATCCAGATGCAATAGATAGGACTCTAAGAGCTACTGAGTTATTTGCAGGTGAGATTAGAAGGCGCGGCGTTGAGGCAATCAGGTTCTGTGCAACAAGTGCCACAAGAGATGCATCAAATCGAGAGCTCTTCATCGATGGCGTAAAAGCAATAATTGGAATTGAACCTGAGGTAATTAGCGGCGAACAAGAAGCCGAGCTCTCCTTCATTGGAGCAACCCATCAACTAAATCAGATAGGCGCTCCTTATTTGGTAGTAGATATTGGCGGAGGATCAACTGAATTTGTCTATGGACAGGATGCAGTTGAGGCGTCGGTGAGTGAAAATATTGGCTGTGTGAGAATGAGCGAGCGCCACTTAAATAGCTCCCCACCTAGTAAAGCTGCGATTGATTTGGCAATTGCTGATATTGATAAAGCTATTAAAAATGCTGCTATCAAAGTTCCAATGAGTAGCGCTAAAACTTTAGTAGCTGTTGCAGGAACAGCAACTACCGTTGCAGCTGCCGCACTTGGCCTTGATAGCTATGACCGCGACCTAATTCATCTTTCTCGAATCAGCGCAGAAAAGACTCATCAAGTCTGTCAGAGCTTTCTTGCACTTGAAAGATCAGAGATTGCATCACTTGGCTATATGCATCCAGGAAGAGTTGATGTAATCGCTGCAGGATCTTTAGTGCTTTCAAGAATTATGGCTCTAAGCGGAGCAAGTGAATTTGTTGCATCAGAGAGTGATATTTTAGATGGAATGGCTCTTCTCCTTGCGAAGTAAACCGAGAGTGATTGCCAAGGGAGTTAAGAGCTTAAAAGTTCTTGATAAAGAGATTATCAAATGCAGTGCCTGCCCAAGGCTGACATCTTGGCGCCAAGAGGTGGCAATTACCAAGCGCGCTGCATATCGCAATGAAGATTATTGGGGAAAACCAGTTACTGGATTTGGTCCAAGTGATTCTAAATTATTAATTATTGGACTAGCCCCTGGGGCTCATGGAGCAAATAGGACTGGAAGAGTATTTACTGGAGATTCTTCAGGAGATTGGCTCTATAGATCACTTTATAAAAATGGTTTAGCAAAGATTTCAACTTCGCTATCAAGTGATGATGGACAAGAGTTATTTGAAACTCGCATCACCTGCGCACTTCGCTGCGCTCCGCCAGGAAATAAACCGACAACGCTTGAGCAGCAAAGCTGTAAGAGCTGGCTTGAAGCTGAGATGAATTTACTGATGCCAACTCTGCGCGCCTTTCTGCCATTGGGCCAGATTGCCTGGAAGGCGACGATCGATGCCTTGCTGGCGCTAGGTGAAGAATTGCCGAGAAAACGCCCAAAGTTTGGCCATGGGGCCAGTTTCAACTTTCTTGGCCGCGACGGGAATACTAGATTGGTCATCGGTAGTTATCACCCGAGCCAGCAGAATACTTTCACGGGAAAGCTCACGCGCTCCCAACTGGATTCGGTGGTAAAAAAGGCAGGTAGATTTGCCCACGCGGAAGTGGCCCCTGTAGCCCAACGGCAGAGGCAGACGACTTAAAATCGTCCAAGTGTGGGTTCGACCCCCACCGGGGGCACGCATAGAGAAAAAAGTTCATAATGGGGCGCTAGGACTACTAAAGGAGAGAGATGAATAGTTCCAACCCAGTACTTGGTAAGGCATTTGGCGAGAAGGGCCGTAGAGGTTATGCCGCTATGGATAACTTCCCGCAAGATAATCTAGAGCAGAGTTTTAACGCACCTGCTGCTTCATCACTACGCACTGGTCGCATGACCATGGATGATGTTGTTGCAAGAAGCGGGATGCTCTTTGGAACCTCAGCACTTGTTGGCGCTGCTGCTTGGTATTTCAATCTTGGCGGCGGCTTACTTCTTCTTGGCTTTATCGGCGGATTAGTAACTGCGATGATTGGAATTTTTAGTAAGACAATTCGTCCTGGAGTTTATTTAGCTTATGCGCTCTGCCAAGGTTTAGTTCTAGGAATAATTAGCAAGACCTATGAACTCTTCTATCCTGGAATTGTTCAGCAAGCAATCGTTGCAACTGCTGCAGCATTTATTGGAATGCTTACTCTTTATAAGAGTGGACGCCTTCGCGTAACTCCTAAATTCACCAGAATGCTTCTTGGCGCTGCAATTGGTTATCTAGTTCTAGCAGTTGGAAGCTTGATTGGATCATTCTTTGGACTTGGCGGGGGCGCAGGACTCTATGGTCTTAGCGGCTTTGGACCATTACTTGCTGTGGCAGGAGTTGCCATCGCATCCTTCTTCTTAATTCTTGACTTTGATCAAATTGAAGAGGGCGTAAGAGCTGGAGTGCCACAAGAGGAATCTTGGAGAGCTGGCTTTGGACTATTGATAACTATGGTCTGGCTATATCTCGAGGTATTGCGCTTGATCTCAATACTTCGCGGAAATGATTAATTAGACCTCATTTATAGGATGTTTCCTAGAATCCCCGAGATGGGCAGAATTTGTCTCGGGGATTTTTAACGCCACAATGATGGAAAGTGAAAATACTGCAGCGCTCACTCCGATCGCAGTCCTATAAGAGAAAGCATCAGAGATAAAGCCAAGTAATACCGGGCCAACCATCATTCCAGCATCTCCTGCCATCTGCCAGAAGGCATAGACCTTTCCACTCTTTCCTTTAATTACATCGCCAACAATTGCTCCAGCAGATGCAGCAAAACCTGCGCCAAGGCCCATAACAATCATCGCGATTAAATAGACCGTCACATTATTTGCAATAAAGAGAATTCCAAGAGATGCCATTACGATAGAAAATCCAGTAAGGATGACTGGTTTTCGACCATTCTTATCTGAGTGCTTTCCAGCTCTAACCATCACCGAACCCTGAGCAATTAGCGCTACTGTGAAACTTAAGCCCACAAGAGATGGACTTGCTTTTAGATCTTCCACAACAAAGAGCGGCAAGATAGATGAGCGCATACCAAAGAGAATCCAGCTTCCAAGAAATGCTAAAAATAGTGAGTAGAGATAAGGCTTGATTGCCAGAGCTTCCTTGATCGTAAGAGTGCGCTCCTCTTTACTCTGCTCAACTTTTGCGCCCAATCTACTCTCATGAAGAAAAATCAGAGAGACAATTCCTGCCACAATTAAAAGTCCTGAGTAGATAAAAAATGGCGCTCTAGCAGAGATAGCAATTAAAGCCCCGCCAAATGCCGGCCCTGCAACTCCTCCGGCAATAAAACCGCCGTTATAAAGTGATTGCGCCTGGCCTCTCTGGTTATCTGAAACAACTCTAAGAATTAACGCGCCAGCTGAAACTGAGAACATCGATGAGCCAAGGCCGCCTGCAGTTCTAAATATCAATAACTGTTCATAGGTTTGAGCAAGCCCTGAGATTAAGGTGAAAATCGAAACCATAAAAAGGCCTACGCCAAGTACTAATCGCTCGCCGAATCGATCCACTAGCTTTCCAGCAAAAAGGCCTGAGATAAATCGCATAATTGCAAAAGAGGAGATGATTAATCCAATTAAAGTATTTGAAACACCAAATGATTTAGCAAAGATTGGGATTGCAGGAATTATGAGTCCAAAGCCAACAGCCACTAGAAAGGAAATTGAGGTTAAGACCGCTACTTCTTTGGGCAGGCCCTTAAAGGGTGAGTTCAATTTAATTTTAAATCAAGCCTTTCCAGAGGTGCGCATTTGGCAACAGAGAGGCAAGATTACTACCATTGGGCAGGTGAAGGCGGTTATTGCAGAGAATCTCATCAAAACCTACGACAAGGGCAAAATAAGAGCTCTTGATGGCCTTAGCCTTGATGTCGAAGAGGGAACAGTTCTTGGTGTTCTTGGTCCAAATGGCGCTGGTAAAACAACCACTGTGAGAATTTTAGCAACTCTTCTCACCCCAGATTCAGGGAGAGCTAGCGTTGCAGGTATAGATGTAATTAAAAATCCAGGAAAAGTCCGCGAAGTAATTGGTTTATCGGGCCAGTATGCAGCAGTTGATGAAACGTTAACTGGCTGGGATAACTTAACAATGTTTAGTCGTCTCTATCATCTCTCGCCTGCAGCTTCAAAGAAGCGTGCAGATGAATTACTTGAGCAATTCTCACTAACTGATGCTGCCAAACGCCCAATTAAAACTTACTCAGGTGGAATGAGAAGAAGGTTAGATCTTGCTGCTTCTCTAATCGTTAAACCAAAAATTCTATTTCTTGATGAACCAACTACCGGCCTTGATCCCAGAGGTCGAATTGAAATGTGGGAAGTAATTCAAGGCCTAGTCAAAGATGGCACCACCTTGCTTCTTACCACCCAATACTTGGAAGAGGCTGATCAGCTAGCAGATGAGATTGCAGTTATTGATCATGGAAAAGTTATTGCCAGAGGAACTTCAGATCAATTAAAGAAAGAAGTTGGCGGAGAACGCCTGGAGATTGTGGCTGAGGCAAAAGATTTAAAGCAAGTGGCAGAAATCGTTGGCAAAGTCAGCGGTGGAAAAGTCTTGGTTGAAGAAGGATCTCGCCAAGTCTCAGCCCCCGTTACTACTGGATCTAGGGCCTTAATTGAAGCGGTTCGCTCACTTGATGATCTAGGAATTCACCCATTAGATATTGCGCTTAAGAGGCCATCACTTGATGATGTTTTTATCGCTTTAACAGGCCATGTTGCTGAAGAGAATAAGCCTGAAGAGGGCGAAGTTAAGTCTAGGAGAGGCAGGAGAAAGTGATTAAGTACGCTATCTCAGATTCATTAATTATCACCAAGCGCCAACTCCTGCAGTTGATTCGAGTTCCTGAAGTATTGATTTTCTCAACTATCCAACCAGTGATGTTTGTATTGTTATTTAGATATGTATTTGGCGGCTCTATCTCCACGGGAATTCCTGGCGTGGATTATGTGCAACTTCTAATGCCTGGAATCTTTGTTCAAACAGTTGCTTTTACCCTGGCAGGAACTGCAGTTGGACTTGCTGAAGATATGCAGAAAGGTCTAATTGATCGTTTTAGATCACTTCCTATCTCAAGATCAGCTGTTGTTTTTGGCAGAACTCTGGGTGATGGCGCACTCAACATCGTGGTCTTAGCAGTTATGGGGCTTGCTGGATATGCCGTGGGATGGCGACCATCTTCTGGGATATTTAGTATTTTACTTGGCTTTGCTTTCTTGCTTCTCTTTGGTTTTGCAATGGCTTGGGTTGGTGTCTTAATTGGCCTCTCGGTTCGCTCTGCTCGGGTTGCAAATGCTGCAGTATTTATCGCAGTATTTCCGCTAACTTTTCTTTCAAATGCTTTTGCTCCAACTACTGGAATGCCAAGGGCGCTGCAGTACTTTGCTGAATGGAACCCAGTTTCAACAATGGTTGCTGGGTGTAGGGAGTTATTTGGGCTACAGAATATCTTTGGCGTTACTGCCAATTCTTGGCCTAGCCAGAATCCCCTTGAAATGTCCTTGATTTATATGGTGATTATTATGGCTATCTTCATTCCTTTGAGTGTTCGTAAATACATTAACACTGCCTCAAAGTAATTAGCTATAGACCTCTGCTTTTAGGATTTTTACCGAGATCGTTTTACCATTTGGCGCGTTATAGGACTTGGTATCTCCAATCTTTGCCCCCATCACTGCAGCTCCTAGTGGAGACTTCTCGCTATAGACATCTAGATCCCCGGAGGAGATCTCTCTTGAGCCAAGTAGAAATTCCATCTCATCGCCCATAATTTCAACAGTTACTCTCATGCCAGGTGAGATCGAGCCATCTGCGCTATTTGGCGCAGTTCCAATCTCTGCATTTTCGAGCATATGTTTTAGTTGACGGATGCGAGCTTCAATCTTTCCCTGCTCCTCACGTGCTGCGTGATAGCCACCATTTTCTTTCAAATCACCTTCAGATCTTGCTGATTCAATCTTCTTAATAATCTCAGAGCGTCCAGTTGTTTCAAGGCTTGCAAGCTCGGCAGATAGACGATCTGCAGCTTCTTGGGTCAACCAACTCTTACTCATAGGCGTAGAGGTTACTTACCTTTTAGATCTATTGCATCACATTTAAGAACTGAGGCATTAACCGCCCTTAACCGGGTGGGAATACTGTCATCTCGCTTGAGAGAGCCTTGGCTTGAACTAGGGATTGCTACCTCGATTTCTCCAACCACATTCTTATCAAAGTCCCGGGCAATCAAGGTGCAATTTAAGGCAAGGGATGGATCTCGCCTTTGAATAAGGTAGGTGATATCAATTGAAGTATCTTGCTCATTTTGAAAACTTATTAGAGTAACTCGAATCTGCGGATTTGAATGATGCCATGCGCTCCAAACCAACCAGGGAAGAGCGGTCAGTAGAAGTAGCGCTGCGATATAGCGCCAGGCATTTGAGCTCTTTCTCCCATAGCGCTGGGCAAGAAGCTCTTCGTTGCTGCCTATCTCCTGAGTCATGGGAGAATGATTACATGGAAGCAACAGTTTATGACGCCGGTATTGCAGGCTCAATGACGATGATATTTCTAACTCTCGCCACAGTTTTCTTGCTTAGAAGTTTCTATAAACGCTGGAAGAGGATGGATCAGCGTCGCCTAAATGATGAAAATAAGTAAGAGAGAGTTGCCGAGCAAAATAGGCGCAGCTTTAATAGTTCTGATCCTTTGCGCAACTTTTATAAGACTAGGGTTTTGGCAATTAGATCGAGCAGGAGAGTTTCAAGAGCTACAAAAGCCTTACATCGAAAGACCAGTAATTAACTTAACACAGGTAGCAATCCCTGGTGAGAATCTAAGCGATGACTCAATTAATCAAATAGTTCAATTCAGCGGCAGATATCTTGATCAATACATTGCCCCTAACCAAGAAGATAAATATGGAGTTAAATCAGATTGGGTTGTTGGTCTATTAGAAGTGGATTCAGGTGGAGCGATATTGGTAGTTCGAAGTACTTCTAATACAGATCTTCCCAGTGGCGACGTTGAAATCACAGGCCGGCTATTTAATAGACAGTTTGATGATCGCGCCAAGAAGAGCTCATCGCAGTTAAGTAGAATCGATCCAGCGCTACTAGTGGCAAGTTATGATCAGAAACTCTTTGATGGATTTGTCTTAGCTCAAAGTGAGAGTATTAATGGGATAGAACTTGATATAAAGCGCCTAGAGTTAGATCCAGCAAAGCCAAGTGTGCCTGGCTATTACTGGCAACATATCTCTTATGTCGTTATTTGGTGGCTCATGGCATTGGTAGTACTTTTTCTACCCTTCTATCAAGTATCACGAAAGAGGCAGGGCTATGAACGGGGTAATTAAGAGATATCGCTTCATGGCGGTAGCAGCTGGCATCATGTCGCTTCTGCTCTGGTTTGTTGAACTTCCAGTGGTCTATCTACTTGATAATCCAGATTTAGAGGCAAAAGTTAAGTGGATTCCCTTTGTCCATGGCTATATCTATGCCTTCTATGTTCTTGCAGCTATTCACTTCACAGCAAGGGCTCGCTTTACTATCAAACGAATGATTTTATTTATCTTGGCTGGAACCCTTCCAATAGCTTCATTTATTGCTGAGCGGCGAGTTATGAGGCAATTTCCCCTCTCATGAGAGCTAAAACTTTAATCAAGTCAGCGCTCTATCCCCTCTATGAAAAGCGCTTACTTGCAAAGCTTGATCTAGGCAGAACCCCGCGCCATATTGCTGTGATTTTAGATGGCAATAGAAGATGGGCAAAAGAGAATCCTTCACTAAATGGCGATACCTCATCAGCTCATGGCCATAGAGCTGGGGCGAGCAAGATTATTGAGCTACTCACCTGGTGTGAGCAGACTGATATAAACGTCGTGACGCTATGGCTACTATCAAGTGATAATTTAAAACGAAGCCCCCAAGAGCTAGATTCTTTAATGCAGATTATTGGATCAAGCGTTGAATCCCTTGGCGATACTGGTAGATGGAGCATTAAGGTCTTAGGCTCTCTTGAGCTACTTCCAGAGAAACTCCAAGAACAGCTAAAGCGAATTGAGCAAGAGAGCGCAGGTATCGCTGGTCTAAAAGTTAATGTAGCAATTGGCTATGGCGGCAGACTTGAGATAGTTGATGCTGTTAAGAGCTATCTAGATTCAGCAAAGAGCTCTGGAAAAGATATAACGCAGATAAGAGATGAATTAACGGTGAACTCATTAGATCAATATCTCTACACTGCAGGGCAACCAGATCCTGAGTTGGTGATTAGAACATCTGGGGAGCAGAGGCTTGGTGGGTTTCTGCTTTGGCAGAGCCATCAATCTGAGTTTTATTTCTGTGAGGCTTACTGGCCAGATTTTCGCCGGGTAGATTTTCTTCGAGCACTTCGCTCCTACTCACTTCGCCAGAGACGTCTTGGAAAGTAATTAAAACCTCAAGTTGAACTTGAGCGTGTCGCGTGATTTCAAGGCCTCTAGGACTTACCTTTTTCTCGTGGTACTTCCCCGGCAAATCTGCCTAATTCAGGCGGAAAAAGCCCTATAACAACAGAATAAGCAAGGAGTTCCGTGGCCCGCGCTAGCTCCGAAGGTCGCAAGACCTACGTTTTAGATACCAGCGTCCTGTTAGCAGACCCCTCCGCCTTCTTCCGCTTCGATGAGCATGAAATCATCATTCCTATAGCGGTAATAGGAGAACTTGAATCAAAGCGAGATCATCCCGAGCTTGGATACTTTGCCAGAGCAGCTTTAAGAAAGCTTGATGATCTAAGAGTTACCCATGGAAGACTTGATAAACCACTCAAGATCACGGCAACTGGAGGAACTCTCTCAGTTGAGTTAAACCATACTGATACTTCATCACTGCCTCATGGATTTTTGCGTGATGGCACAAATGATTCAAGAATTTTAGCTGTTGCTAGAAATCTAGTAAGTGAAGGAAAAGATGTTGTTCTAGTTACTAAAGATCTTCCCTTAAGAGTTAAGGCATCATCTGTTGGAGTAAGCGCTGATGAGTATCGCGCAGAGCTTGCGCCAAGTAGCGGTTGGACTGGAATGGCTGAGGTAAGCGTTGGAAGTAAAACTATCGATGCTCTCTATGCTGGCGAGAAGGTGAGCGATCCTGAAATTAAAGATCTTCCAGTTCACACTGGAGTAGTGCTTCACTCTGAAAAGGGCAGCGCTCTTGCAAGAGTAAATGCAGATAAAACTCTCTGCCTAGTTCGAGGAGATAAGAGCGCATTTGGAATTCATGGCAGATCTGCTGAGCAGCGGATAGCACTTGATCTACTCCTTGATAATGAGATTGGTATTGTCTCTCTAGGAGGAAGGGCGGGAACTGGAAAATCTGCCCTTGCTCTCTGCGCAGGCCTTGAGGCTGTTCTTGAACGGCGCCTCCATAAAAAGATAATTGTCTTCCGCCCGCTCTATCCAGTTGGAGGACAAGAGCTTGGATACTTGCCAGGAAGTGAAGGGGAGAAGATGTCTCCCTGGGCGCAAGCAGTCTTTGACACCCTAGGAGCTGTGGTCTCTGCCCAAGTTATTGAAGAGATTTTAGATCGCGGACTTATAGAGGTTCTTCCGCTAACCCATATCCGCGGCCGCTCACTCCATGACTCCTTTGTAATTGTCGATGAAGCTCAATCTCTAGAGCGTGGGGTTTTATTAACTGTGCTCTCTCGAATTGGGCAAGGCTCAAGGGTGGTTCTAACCCATGATGTGGCCCAGAGGGATAACCTGCGGGTTGGTCGCCATGATGGCGTTGTTGCTGTTGTGGAATCTCTTAAGGGCCATCCTCTCTTTGCCCATGTGACTCTGACCCGCTCTGAGCGCTCTCAGATCGCAGCTTTAATAACTGAGCTTCTTGAAGATCCAGTCCAGCTCTATGCCTAATAATCGGGGTTTTACTACAAATAGGGTATAACGGACTTTATAGGGGCTGAACTGCACTTTTCTTATCCACAATTGCTGTGAGTTTAATCTTTTTACGCCACTCGCAGGTTTAAATTTGCCCCTCACCCCTTACTTTGTAAGTCTAGCCCCAATTCCCCCTAGAAATACCCTCGAGCCTGGCTCTGACTTGTTCAGCGCTAAGGAGGTAGAAAGATGTTGCCAAACCGGCGCGCGATCGTTGCCCTCGCCTTTGCGACCCTCTTTATCTCCTCGGTTGAAATCTCCCATGCCCAACCGGTTTATAAAGAGCCTATAGAGCTCTTAGTAGTTCAACCTGGCGACTCCCTAAAGGTCAGCGTTCCAGGAGATCTAGAGCCAAACTGGCCGACGCTAATTGAGATGAGCGATCGCTCCCTAGTTATGGCCTGGGATATGTTGATGGTTTCGGTGATGATTCAAAAAGTTGAAAAAGCTAGAAGCGCCAATGGGGCGAGAAAAGTTGGCAGAGAGATTGCCAAAGAGAGCTATGGCTGGGGAGCGCGTCAATATAGCTGCCTCGATGCTTTATGGACCAAGGAGAGTAATTGGAACTATAGAGCGAGAAATCCTAGAACTGGCGCCCATGGAATTCCGCAAGCACTTCCAGCTACAAAGATGGAGGTTGTAGGAACTGATTGGAGAACTAATCCAGTTACTCAGATGCAATGGGGTCTGAGATATATCGATATTCGCTATGAGACTCCATGTAAGGCGTGGGCGAAATTTAAACGCTCAAATTATTATTAAAAAGAGCTCTCTGGTTTTACCCCAATAGTTAGCGGCTTTAGTGAGCCATTGAAGAAATCATTTCCCTTATCATCAACCACAATAAATGCTGGAAAGTTTTCAACTTCAATCTTCCAAACTGCCTCCATACCAAGTTCTTCATAATCAAGAACCTCAACTTTTTTGATGCAATCTTGAGCAAGGCGAGCAGCAGGTCCTCCAATAGAGCCTAGATAGAAACCACCATTTTTCTTGCATGCCTCACTTACTTGTTTTGAGCGATTTCCTTTAGCAAGCATTATTAGCGATCCGCCAAGTGCTTGAAAATACTCAACATAGGAATCCATTCGTCCCGCAGTTGTTGGACCAAAAGATCCTGAGGCATATCCCTTTGGAGTCTTGGCAGGGCCTGCGTAATAAACTGGATATTTCTTGAAATAATCAGGGAGTTCTTTTCCAGAATCTACTAGCTCTTTTAATTTCGCATGAGCTAGATCTCTTGCAACAACCATGGTTCCGCTAAGTGATAAACGAGTCTTTACTGGGTGCTTTGAAAGCTCAGCCAAGATCTGGTCCATGCTTTGGTTTAGATCGATATTTACTACGCTCTCATCTAGGTGATCATCTGTCGTCTCTGGCAGGAAGTGGGCTGGGTCGCGCTCTAAAACTTCAATAAATACGCCATCTTTAGTGATTTTGGCCTTGGCCTGGCGATCTGCTGAGCAGGAGACTGCAATTGAAATAGGAAGTGAGGCGCCATGTCTTGGAAGGCGGATGACTCTTACATCATGGCAGAAGTATTTGCCGCCAAATTGTGCGCCGATTCCTAGTTTCTGGGTAAGAGCCAAGACCTCTTTTTCAAGTTCTAGATCTCTAAAGGCTCTACCAGTTTTGGCATCACCTGTTGTAGGAAGTGAATCTAAATACTTGGTTGAGGCAAGCTTTGCTGTCTTTGCCGTGAACTCAGCTGAGGTTCCACCAATGACAATAGCTAGGTGATAGGGAGGGCAAGCAGCAGTTCCAAGAGAGCGTAGCTTTTCCTCAAGCCAAGTTATGAAAGATGTTGGATTTAGGATTGCCTTAGTCTCTTGATAGAGGAAAGACTTATTAGCACTTCCGCCGCCTTTTGCAATAAAGAGGAAGTTATATTCCTGCGCATTCTTATAATCAGAGTAAATCTCAACTTGAGCAGGCAAGTTATTACCAGTGTTCTTCTCCTCCCAGGTGGTAACAGGTGCCAGTTGGGAGTAGCGAAGATTTAGCTTGGTAAATGCATCATAGATTCCTCTAGATATTGTTAGCTCATCTTGCTCTGAGGTGAGAACTTGCTGGCCTTTTTTGCCCATAACAATTGCAGTACCTGTGTCTTGGCACATCGGAAGAATTCCACCGGCTGCGATATTGGCATTTTTGAGTAGATCTAGTGCGACAAAGCGATCATTGGCAGAGCTCTCGGGGTCTTTAAGAATATTTGCTAGCTGCTGCAAGTGTTCGCTACGTAGATAATGCGAGATATCGTGGAGAGCAACTTCAGTTAAATTTCTAATTGCCTCAGGAGATACTTTTAAGAAAGTCTTTCCATCGCCTTCAAATGTTGAGACGCCTTCACTTGAAATGAGGCGATATTGCGTGGTATCTGGCCCAACCGGAAGTAGATCTTCATAGATAAATTCCGGCATGGCTTACTCAGCTTCTACTTGAGATTTTGCTGCCTCGAGTTTTGCCCTTGCGCCATCGAGCCACTGCTGACAGATTGCTGCAAGCTCCTCGCCGCGCTCCCAGAGTTTTAAAGATTCTTCAAGGCCAACCCCGCCAGCTTCAAGGGTTGCTACAACGCTTGCCAGCTCATCTCGAGCTTGCTCATAACTTAGCTGGGCCATATTCGTAATCTACTCGCTTTTACTATCTTCTTGGCTGCCAAGAGCTGTCGCAAGGGCCACACCTTTAGCCATACGTAATTGAATCTTCTCGCCATGGGCAAGTGATGCTGGGTCTTTGACAATAACTCCATCGCTTTTTTGAACCACTGAATAACCGCGATCAAGGGTGGCCTGCGGTGAGAGGGTTCTAACCCTGGCAGCAATATGGGTGACTTCATCAAAGGCTCTAAGGAGCTTGGAATTCATGCTCATAAATGAGCGCGATATAAAGCTTGAAATTATCTCCTGCCTTGAGGTGACCATAATTAGCGGGTCTTTCATTACAGGTCTTTGGATTAAGTTAACGATCTTGGTCATTTCAAGAATTACCAAGTCATTAATCTTTCTATCAGAGCGCTCTCTTAGATTCTTGATTTTGCTTACCTCTTCTTGAAAATCAGGAACTACTAATTTGGCTGCATCTGTTGGAGTTGAGGCGCGAACATCTGCTACCAAGTCAAGAAGCGGAGTATCTTGCTCATGGCCAATAGCGCTGACAATTGGTTTCTTGCAAGAGGCAGCAAGTCTTACTAGCCCTTCATCTGAGAAGGCAAGAAGGTCCTCAAAGGATCCGCCGCCTCTAGTGATGATGATGACATCAACTTCTGGATCGTTATCAAGCTCTCGCAAGGCAGCCGATACTTGAATAACAGCATCAGATCCTTGAACTGCTACCTCCCTAGTTTCAAAGCGAACCGCTGGCCATCTTCTTCGAGCATTCTCCTTAACATCTTTTTCAGCAGCACTTGCCCTGCCACAGATAAGTCCAATTTTATTTGGCAGAAATGGGAGCGGCTTTTTTCGCTCAAGTGCAAATAGCCCCTCTGCTGCAAGGACTTTTTTAAGTGCTTCAAGGCGAGCAAGTAATTCACCAAGACCAACTTGGCGGATTTCTTTAGCGTTAAGTGAGAGACGGCCAGTTGGGGTATAGAAATTAACTTTTGAATTAATTACAACTCGAGCATTTTCACTAAGAGGCGCTACTGCTTTAAAAACTGATCTCGGGCAGGTGACCTCTAAATACATATCAACGCTTGGATCTCTTAGCCTGATATAAATCATTCCAGATCCAGCTCGATCATTTAATTGCGCAATCTCTCCTTCAACCCAAACCTGTCCTAAGCGATTTATATATTCACTAATCGCCTCAGAGATAACCCTTACTGGGGCAGGCTTTTCACTTGAAGTTTCGAGCATTGGGTAATGCTAATAGGATAGGGCTATGGCTAAACGAGTCCTTCTTGCTGCGCCGCGAGGCTATTGCGCAGGCGTTGATCGAGCGGTGATCACCGTTGAGAAGGCTCTTGATCTCTATGGCGCCCCGGTCTATGTCAGAAAACAGATTGTTCATAATATTCATGTGGTTTCATCACTTGAGAAAAAAGGCGCGATATTTGTTGATGAGACAGATGAAGTGCCTGAGGGTTCAATTGTTATCTTCTCAGCCCATGGCGTCTCACCTCAGGTTCATAAAGAGGCAGCGCAGCGGAATCTAAAAACTATTGATGCCACCTGCCCTCTAGTTACTAAAGTTCATCAAGAGGCGCGCCGCTTTGCTAAAGATGATCTCCAGATTCTTCTAATTGGCCATGAGGGACATGAAGAGGTTGAGGGAACAGCAGGTGAGGCCCCAGATCATGTGAAGTTAGTTGATGGTCTAGATGGCGCAAGAAGTGTTGAGATTGATCCAAACAAGGGAGTTGCTTGGCTCTCCCAGACCACACTTAGCGTTGATGAAACTCTCGATGCTGTTGCAATTCTTAAGCAGCGCTTTCCAAATCTTCAAGATCCGCCATCTGATGACATCTGTTATGCAACACAGAATCGCCAAGTGGCAATTAAGCAGATCGCGCCACAAGCAGATCTTGTTCTAGTGGTTGGTTCAAAGAACTCTTCAAATTCAGTGCGTTTAGTTGAAGTTGCTCTGGAATATGGCGCAAAGGCTGGATATCTAATTGATTATGCCAGCCAGCTAGAAGATAAGTGGTTTGAAGGGGTTGAAACTATTGGAGTATCAAGCGGAGCATCAGTTCCTGAGATTCTAGTAACTGATCTATTAACTGAGCTTGCAGAGCGTGGCTATAGCGATGTTGAGACTGTTACTGCAATGGAGGAGCACCTGCTCTTTGCTATCCCGCCTGAGCTGAGAAAAGATTTAAGAGCCGCTGGAAAGTAGTTTTCTTCGCTCTTTAAAGTAATACCACCAGCCAAAGATTGAGCCAGTGATTAAAAATGGCGCAACGCTTGCAAGCCCTGAAACTAAATCAACCCCAAGACGAGTAATTGATAGCGATGCTCCGCCAACTGATGGCAGAAGCAATATCGCTGCAAGACCAAAGGCGAGTGGGGGATTAACAACTGCGACATAGGTAGTTCCATCGCGACCGTAAATCAGAGCGCCATAGTAAGAAGCCCAGATAGCAAGGCCAGTTAGAAAGCCAACATTTGATCTAAAGAAGATTTCAATTAGCGCAACAAAAGATATTGCTAAGAATTGAAGAATTACTACTCCAGGCTTTGTTAGCCCCGCTCCCTTTATTGGGCTCTTTATCGAAGGAGTTGGCAGACTACTTCTCATCGCTCTCACCTTCATCTAAATCATCATCGCCATCATCTAGGGCGGCGGAGCCAATCTCCTTTGGCGCAATCTGTCTTACCTCATCATCGATATCTTCGATCGCTTTTAATTTAGAGCTAGATGGAGCGCCAAGCTTCACCATCTTTCTAGCTGGCTTAATAACATTTTCTTCAGCGCTCTTTATTAGATCATTGAAGGCTCGCTCCGTTGATTTAATCCGGTCGCCTAGAGTCTCAATCTTGCTATGGACTTTGCCAATTCTCTTAAGTAGCTCGCCAGCAAGATCTTGAATCTCTTGGGCATTTCTTGCAAGCTCAGATCTACTAAATACATAGGCAACAGTTCTAAGAAGCGCCATCATTGTTGTGGGGGTTGCTATGGTGACATTTTTTTCAAATGCTTTATGAAGAAGTTGTGGGTCAACATCGAGTGCTTCGCTAAGAATTGATTCAAAGGGAGCAAAGAGGACTACATAATCAGGTGAGTTATTACTTTCTTGATAGCCCCTTTTAGCAAGAGAGGTGACATGGCCCATCAAATCTTTTGCATGGGCTTGCATCAGCCTGGTGCGCTCTAAGGGATCCTTTTCAACTATTGCCTCAAGGAAGCGATCAAAGGGAAACTTTGAATCGATAAATAGTTCGCTGCCACCAGGAATAGCTATTTTGATATCGGGCTTAGTGATCTCGCTACCACTACTTCGATAATCTTGTTTGAAGAAGTGAACATTTTCTAATAGGCCAGCATTTTCTAAGAGGGTTTCAAGTTGTGCTTCGCCATATTTTCCGCGGGTCTGAGAATTTGAAAGAGCTCCAGCTAATTTAGTTGTCTCTCTAAGTAGCGTCTCATTTCCTAGCTTCATATTCTCAATCTGAGCTCTCATCTCAGATTCAGCTCTAGTTCTCTTAATCTCTGCCTCTTGGCTCTGAGTATTTAACTGCGTCATTGAGGTAGTAACGCTTCGAAGCTGTTCATTAAGAGTTGTTAACCGGCTCTCCTCTTGGCGCATCGCATCTATCTGGCTATTAAGTAGTGAGACTTTGCCCCGCTCGCTATTGAGGCGGAAGTAGCCAATAAGAAGACCTAGGCCAATACCTAGAGTTAAGCCGATGAGCAGATAGATCGCTGTGTTCATGGCGCTATCGTGGCATCAGGAGGTGACATTGGCAGTTAGGCTCTACCCCTTGTGAGCCTCTCCATCGGAATCGTGGGTCTACCCAATGTCGGAAAATCGACCCTTTTTAACGCTTTGACGAAAAATAACGTTCTAGCTGCCAACTATCCCTTTGCAACTATTGAGCCAAATGTTGGCGTAGTTGGCCTTCCAGATGAGCGCCTGGCAGTGCTTGCCAAGATATTTTCCTCAGAGAAGATAATTCCAGCAGCCCTATCTTTTGTTGATATTGCAGGAATTGTTAAAGGAGCATCAGAGGGGGCAGGACTTGGTAATAAGTTTCTTGCCAATATCCGTGAGTGTGATGCGATCTGCCAAGTAATTAGAGCTTTTAACGATAGCGATGTTGTCCATGTTGAGGGAAGAGTTGATCCAAAGAGCGATATTGAAACTATCAATACCGAGCTGCAATTAGCAGATCTGCAGACGATTCAAAAAGCGATACCAAGAATTGAAAAAGAGGCAAGGCAGGCAAAAGAGAGAGCAATAGTTCTAGAAGCGGTAAAAGAGGCAGAGAAGGTAATCTCATCAGGTGGCTTGATATCTCAATCAAAGATTGATTTAACACTTATCAGAGAGCTGCAGCTATTAACTGCAAAGCCCTTTCTCTATCTCTTTAATCTTGATGCTAGCGAGCTGCAAGATAGCGAGTTAAAGGCTCGGTTATCTGCGCTAGTTGCGCCAGCTGAGGCGATTTTTCTTGATGCAAAGACAGAATCTGAGTTGATTGAATTAGATGAGGCAGAGGCTTTAGAGCTATTAAACTCAATTGGACTATCAGAGCCTGGGTTAAGTAGCCTTGCTCGTGTTGGTTTTGCAACTCTTGGCTTGCAGACATATCTAACTGCAGGTCCTAAAGAGGCTCGGGCTTGGACCATTCATAAGGGCGACACCGCTCCTATGGCAGCCGGTGTAATTCACAGTGATTTTCAGAAAGGCTTTATTAAGGCCGAAGTTGTTTCATTTACCGATCTAGTTGACGCTGGATCATTTAATGAAGCCAAGGCGCGGGGCAAAGTTCGCATGGAAGGCAAGGATTACGTAATGGCTGATGGAGATGTCGTGGAATTTAGGTTCAATGTCTAGAGTAATTAAATCTGCCCATTTAAATGGCCTTGAGGTAAAGAGCCGTGAAGAGCTAAGAAATCTAGCCATTATTGCTCACGTAGATCATGGCAAGACAACACTTGTTGATGCCATGTTATGGCAATCAGGTGCCTTTGCTGCCCATAAAGCGCAATCAGATTCACAAGATCGTTTGATGGATTCGATGGATTTAGAGCGGGAAAAAGGAATTACGATCCTTGCTAAAAATACTGCGGTAAAGCGCGGGGATAGCATCGTTAATATCATCGATACTCCAGGGCACGCAGACTTTGGCGGGGAAGTAGAGCGCGGACTTGAGATGGTCGATGGCGTTGCGCTTCTAGTTGATGCCTCAGAGGGACCGCTTCCGCAGACTAGATTTGTTTTGAGAAAAGCTTTAGAGAAGAACCTTCCAGTTATTTTGATTATCAATAAAGTAGATCGCCCTGATGCAAGAATTGCAGCAGTTGTTGATGAGGCCTATGCCCTCTTTCTAGATCTTGATGCTGATGAATCACAGATTGATTTTCCAATTGTTTATACCTCAGCTAAAGCCGGAAGAGCATCGCTAACAAGGCCAAGTGATGGCGGCATGCCAGATGAAGAAAATCTTGATGTGCTCTTTGATGTTATCTTTAAAACTATCCCAGCTCCTAAGTATCACGTTGGAGCGCCGCTACAAGCACATGTTACTAACCTTGATTCATCTCCTTATCTTGGCCGCCTTGCGCTATGTAGAGTCCATGAAGGTGAGATCAATAAAGGTCAGATGGTGACCTGGATTAAAACTGATGGAACGCAGAGCAAGGTAAAGATCTCAGAACTTATGATTACTGAAGGACTTGAGCGAGTTCCAGCGACAAAAGCTGGCCCTGGAGACATTATCGCTGTTGCTGGAATTGAGACTATTACCTTAGGTGAAACCCTCGCTGACCCTGAAAATCCATATCCACTGCCTTTAATTACCGTTGATGAACCAAGTATCTCTATGACAATTGGTATCAATACCTCACCTCTTGCAGGAAGAGTTGGCAAGAAATTAACAGCTCGCTTAGTTAAAAATCGCCTTGATGCAGAGCTAGTTGGAAATGTTTCACTCCGCATTTTTCCAACCGAGCGTCCTGATACTTGGGAGGTTCAGGGAAGAGGAGAGCTCCAACTTGCAGTGCTAGTTGAAATGATGAGGCGTGAGAGCTTTGAGCTAACAGTTGGAAAGCCGCAGGTTGTTACCAAGATGGTTGATGGAAAACTTCATGAACCGATGGAGCAGCTAACAATTGATGCGCCAGATGATTACCTAGGTGTTATCACCCAGCTAATGGCTCTTCGCAAGGGTCGTATGGAGCAGATGGTTAATCATGGAACTGGCTGGATTCGAATGGATTTCAAAGTTCCATCTCGAGGCCTAATTGGTTTTAGAACTGAGTTCTTAACCGAGACTCGCGGCACAGGACTTCTCCACCATGTCTTTGATGGTTATGAAGCATGGCATGGCGAGTTAAGAACTAGAAATACTGGATCCCTTGTTGCAGATCGCTCAGGAACAACAACTTCATATGCCATCTTTGGTCTGCAAGAGCGCGGAACAATATTTGTTGAAGTAAACGCTGATGTCTATGAAGGAATGGTTATTGGTGAGAACTCAAGACCTGAAGATATGGATGTCAATGTTGTGCGCGAGAAGAAGCTAACTAATATGCGCGCCTCTGGTAGCGATGAGACTGAGAAGTTAATTCCACCAAAGCTATTAAATCTAGAGCAGGCACTTGAGTATTGCCGCGAAGATGAATGCGTTGAGGTCACTCCAGGCACGGTGCGCATTAGAAAAGTTATCTTTGATCAAAACGAGAGATCAAGACTTACCTCAAAGGCGAAGAAAACTAACCAATAAGGGCCAAACACGCTGATTTATAGGCTCTTTTGCCCCATTGTCAGTGGCTCCCTCTTTAATCACCTCCATAAGCAAATAAGCCGGAGGTATTACAGATGAATCTACGAGAGCTAGCCTTTCAACTCTCAGCAATAACACTTATTGCTGATGCTGCCAAAGAAGCCAAAGACAGGCTAAGAAGGCAGTTTGCGCAAGCTCTTGAGGAAGTTGGCGCAGATTCAGCCAAAGCTGCACTTGAGGGTGAGGAGATTGCTAAGGTCTCACTGATTAGACCTAAAAATACCCCACAGGTATTAAATGAGAAAGCCTTTGTTGATTGGGTTAAATCCAATTACGAGTATGAAATTATTGAATCAATTAGAGAGTCATTTAGAAAGCATGTTATGGACTCTGTAGAAAATGTCGATGGCAAAGCGATCTATAAGCGAAGCGGTGAGATCCTTGATTTCATTACTTTTAATAGCCGTGACTCTTATATCTCAACAAGATTTTTAAGCGGCGGTCGTGAGGTTTTAAGCCAAGCTTTTAGAAGCGGATCACTTTCTCCAAGTTCTGTCATGGCTGAAGAGTTAGAGATGGCGGTGGGGCAGTAATGAGCTATTTTAATTTAAGTGATTACGAACCAGTTGAAAATCGCATTAGAGCGTTCTGGCTCAAATATCCAAATGGAAGAATCTTGACTGACCTGCAGAGAACTGAGCGCAGCGATGGCAGGATTGAATGGATCTGTCGCAGCGAGGCATATACCAACTCTGAAGATATTCGCCCGCAATCAACCGGCTTTGCTACAGAGATTGAAGGAACCTCTCCAGTTAATCGCGCTAATGCCAGCGAGAATTGTGAGACTTCAAGTATTGGTCGCTGCCTTGCTAATTTAGGTTTTGCCGCCAAAGGAAAGCGCCCAAGTCGGGAGGAGATGGCAAAGGCTGCCAGAGGTAGCTCTGGAAAGGTTTTAAATAAGAGTGATTGGGAGCGGCTCATCAGCCAGCTCCATGGTTGCAGTGAGTTAAGTCAATTAAAGGCCTGGTCTGCCTATGCTGCAAGCTTTAATATGCCTGAAGTTAAGCGAAATGAACTACTTTCAATCTATAAGAGCCATCGAGAGAGTTTAAGTAGAAAATCTGAAGTTGCTTAGTTAAGAGTAATGCTAAGAGCTCTATGATCACTTAAGCCATTGTGCTTATGAATCAAAGACTTCACCTGATCTGTATCGATATCTTTACTTAAGATGTAATCAAATTCGATATTTGGCTTCCATGATGGATATGTTGCACCTGGAGCAAGATCTCGCCACCTAGAGATCTTTGCTGCAACTCCCCATGGAAGATTAAAGTCTCCGGTGAGGATATGTTTTCCAGCAATACTTGGAAGCCATTTAATTATCTTTCTTAGCTGTGAAACATTTTTTCCTGGAACAAATGAGAGATGTGTAGTACTAATTGATAAACCATTTTCAAGCTCTGCAACTAGAGCGCTCCTTGGCTCATCTGAGACATAGATAAATTGCGCTCTCTTCTCCCCTGGAACCAAAAGCGGCATACCGATAGCTGATCTTCCAAGATTTATTCGATGCCAAGATTTGACTTTAACTTTTGAAACAATTCCAATGCCATACATCGCCTGATTTGGAATCACTAAGTCTTGGGTGTAAATCAATTCACCTTCTACTGCGCTCCATTTCTCACCTGGTGTTCCAATTAGTGAGGGAGCAAAGGCCCAATAATTTGCGCCGATTAATTTGGCAATATGACTTACTTGATTAACTCCAGATGATCTATTCTGATTGAGATCAACTTCTTGGAGAGTGATTACATCGCTATTAACTTCTTGAAGAATCTGACTTATCGCGCTTTGAAGCGTTGCCCCAGAATTTGGCGGAATCGCCATGCCATGAAGGGTGTTCCAGCAGGTCAGGCTAAAGCCCTGGGTAGATGCCATGAAGGCAGGCTAGTAGGGTCGCCCCGTGCTGCTAAACCTCCCACTCTCGCGCTCAAAGCTAGATCGAGCGGCCCATCTGCGCAGCGATTCTGCATCACTTGATGAGCTCTTTTCCAAGGCAAAGATAATTTCTATGGTCGCTGATCGCTTTGAATGTAGCGAGAAAGGGCTGACTTTTATCCCGCCCGAACTTGCTAAGGGTGAGCGTTATTTTCTAGGGCTTTCAAGTGATGGCCAGGCCTACTTTCTCGCGCATCAGGTGAGTGATCAAAAAGAGTTTGGAGAGAACTTTAAATCCTTAAGAACGTTAGGTGCTCACCTAAATGATCTAGAAATAGGAGCAGCGGTTCATAGCCTTGCCTTATCGCAGTGGCATCAGAGCCATTTGAGATGTTCTAAATGCGGCGCGGAGACTAAATCAATTCTTGGTGGCTCTGTTAGGAAGTGTTTGGTCTGTAGCGCTGAGCATCATCCAAGAACTGATCCGGCGATTATCGTTTTAGTAAAAGATAGTAAAGATCGCATCTTGCTTGGGCGACAGAAGGTCTGGCCTGAGAAGCGCTTCTCAACTTTTGCAGGTTTTGTTGAACCAGGTGAATCATTTGAAAGTTGTGTTATCAGAGAAGTTGCTGAGGAGTGCGGGGGGATAGTTACTGAGATGAATTATCTTGGCTCACAGCCTTGGCCCTTTCCGGCATCAGTGATGATTGCTTATGAAGCTAATATCTCAAACCCTGACTCAGTTGTTGCAGATGGGCAAGAGATTGAAGAGATTGTCTGGCTAACTCGAGAAGAGTTGAAGTCAAAATGTGAAAGCGGCGAGCTACTACTTCCACCAATTATTTCGGTTGCTCGAGCGATGATTAATGCTTGGTATGGCCCAGCTGCAGAGAGTGAATTGTCAGGTCAGTCGTGGCGCAATTAGCTGATGAGATTCTTTCATCACTTGATCCCCAGCAGCGAAGTGTTGCAACTGCTCTAAAGGGGCCAGTATGTGTAATTGCTGGAGCTGGAACTGGAAAAACTAGAGCGATAACTCATCGCCTGGCATATGGCGTTGATATTGGAGTTATTGACCCAAAGCGAGTACTCGCCCTTACCTTTACTGCAAGGGCAGCAGGTGAGATGCGAACCAGGCTTAGATCACTTGGCGTTGCAAGTATTGCTGCAAGGACCTTTCATGCGGCGGCCCTAAAGCAGCTAATTTACTTCTGGCCTGAGACGCTAGGGGGGCGTTTTCCCTCGTTATTAACTAGCAAAACTGGTTTTTTAAGTGAGGCAATGAAGCGGGCAAATATCTCAAGTAGTAAGAAGAGCTCGCTGCTTCGAGATTTAGCAGGAGAGATTGAATGGGCAAAAGTTCTAGCACTCGCCCCCGATCAATACCTGCAAGGGCTTAGCGATTACTCCAGAGTCTTTAGCCCAAGTAGCAAGATAAGCGCTGAGCAGGTTGCAAAAGTCTATGAAGCATATGAATCATTAAAGAAACAAGAGCGAGCAATTGATTTTGAAGATGTCTTACTACTAACTGTTGGAATGCTTGAGGAAGAACGAGAAGTCAGGGAGAGAGTAAGAGATCAATATAGATATTTTACAGTTGATGAGTATCAAGATGTTTCACCGCTGCAACAAAGACTATTAGATCTATGGCTCGGAAAGAGAGATGATATCTGCGTTGTTGGAGATCCAGCTCAGACGATTTACTCATTTGCTGGAGCAAGCCCAGCCTTTCTTCTTAACTTCACCGCTAAATATCCAAACGCTGAGGTAATTAGGCTAAGCGCTGGATATCGCTCGACTCCTGAAATTATTAATACTGCAAATACTATTTTGAGAAGTGCCAATCTTGGCCATGAGTTAGATGCGATAAATAGCCATGGCGAAAAGCCAATTGCGAAGGGCTATAAATCACAGAGCGAAGAAGCGCAGGCGCTGGTTTCACTAATTAAAGAAGATATCGCAGGCGGCCTTGCAACAAATGAGATAGCAATTCTTACTAGAACAAATAGTCAATTAGAGCTTCTTGAGAGCGCCCTTGATGCTGCAGGTATTGAGAATCAAATTAGAAATTCAGAGCGCTTCTTTAATAGGCCGCAGGTTAGAGAGATAATTGGAGCGATAAGAAGCGCTTCAGTTCTATCTGAATCTGATTGGCTCTCTGACTTGCGAGATTGTCTAAAACCATTTGGACAGAGTGAATATGTACGCTCATTTATGCAATTAGCAGGAGAACTTGAAGCAGAGGGACTTACCTCTCTTAGGGCATTTCTTAGGGAACTTGAAGAACGCTCAGAGACTAATAACCCCCCGATCCTTCCTGGAGTGGCTCTTGCAACGCTACATGCTGCAAAGGGCCTGGAGTGGCGAAAGGTTTATCTAGCAGGGGTTAGCGCTGAGGTTCTCCCCTGGCAGGCTAGCTCAATTGATGAAGAGAGACGTTTGTTTTATGTGGGGGTAACTAGAGCGCAGCAGAGCCTGGCTCTTACCTACTACGGAGTAGCAAGCCCATTTTTAGCAGAGGCAGGGTTAGTAAGTTAATTAGTTTGCACCATTTGCTAGCGATGCATTACTCTTTGCAAACCATGACAGCAGCAAGAAGTACTTCACTAACGATGAGCGCAAATCGCACACATCGTCATTGGAGCATGCCTGCATTTGGTTACAAGTATTTTGCAACCAAGTCAACCAAGGCCGATGGATTCGGCACCTGGAGCGCTATCGGATAACGCCGATTAAGCAAAGCCCAGGGGCCTAGAATCCAAAAGGATTCAGGCCCCTTTTTCTTTATCCAGGTAATTAAAAATGAGATGAAAAAGGAAGGCAGAGGTGAGAACGATGAGCGTTCTCTTTAGCGAACTATTAATTCCAGGCTGGGCCGAGGGCGAAGGCGCCATGATCGGACTAGATGCAGTCACTGGCGTATATGGCAGTGATCAAGCATTTACCTTGCCATGTCACACTTCCAACCCTGAAATCTTCTTCTCAGATAAGAGCGATGAGATCGCATATGCCAAGAGCCTCTGCAGCGCATGTCCAGTAAAGAAGGAGTGCTTACAAGGAGCTCTTTCGCGAAAAGAACCTTGTGGCATCTGGGGTGGGGAGCTATTTGAAGATGGAGTAGTTATCGCTGCCAAAAGGCTTCCAGGAAGACCGAGATTAATTCAAGAAGTTCTTACTTCTGAATTAATTGATGAGAAGGTTTTGGTAGCAACTGCTTAGATAGCGCTATTGCTAAGGTATTAATGGGGTGAGCGACGGGGCTTGAACCCGCGACATCCCGGACCACAACCGGGTGCTCTACCAGCTGAGCTACGCCCA
>JANQVH010000030.1 GCA_030730425.1 Candidatus Nanopelagicaceae bacterium | reverse complement strand
TGGATGGTTTCCAAGAAGCGAATTGGTGAGAGCGATTTTGATGGTTTAAGAAGTGATATCCGAGGAGCCGTTCAAGCGGTTAAAGGTAGGCAGGGTTAATATGCAGATTAAAGAAGTTACAACTTTTGATGCCATCTCACTTGGTGAAGTAATGCTGCGGCTAGATCCAGGTGATAGGCGAGTAAGAACTGCAAGAAGTTTTGATGTCTGGGAAGGCGGGGGCGAGTACAACGTAGCTCGTGGCCTACATAAATGTTTTGGATTGAAAACATCTGTCTTGACGGCCTTTGCAGATAATGAGGTTGGCCATCTTCTTCTAGATCTCATTGCACAAGGTGGGGTAGATAAGCAGTTTATAAAGCTGAGTAAGTTTGATGGCGTTGGACGGCAAACCCGTAATGGCTTGAATTTTACAGAGCGTGGATTTGGGGTTCGTGGCGCTGTTGGCGTCTCTGATCGTGGGCATACAGCCGTTTCACAATTACAGCCGGGCGACTTTGATTGGGAGCATATCTTTGGGTCTATTGGTTCAAAGTGGCTACATACCGGTGGAATTTTTGCAGCGCTATCACCATCAACCTTTGAGGTAGCAAAAACTGCTATGCAGATGGCTCGAAAGCACGGGACGAAGATTTCTTATGACCTAAATTATCGACCTAGCCTCTGGCAATCTCAGGGGGGTATAGATAGGGCGCAAGAGGTAAATCGTGAGCTTAGTAAGTATGTTGATGTGCTAATTGGCAATGAGGAAGATTTTGAAGTGGCTCTTGGGCTAGAGATTTCTGGAGTCGATGAAAACTATAACTCTCTTGAGTTTAAGGCTTACGAAGAGATGATTAAAGCGGCGGCGGCTAAGTTTGAGAATCTACAAGCTGTTGGAGTGACTCTTAGAACGGTGAAATCTGCCTCTAACAATGGCTGGACCGGGATAGCTTGGTCTAAGGAGCAGGGCTTTGCGCATGGCAAGATGTATGAGAACTTGGAGATATTTGATCGGGTAGGAGGCGGAGATAGCTTTGCTTCTGGGCTGATCTTTGGGCTTATCAATCAATTTCCGATACAGGAAGCGCTAAATTACGGTCTTGCACACGGAGCCTTGGCGATGACAACGCCGGGAGATACCAGCATGGCGACTTTGAGTGAGGTTAAGAAATTAGCTTCAGGGGGAAGTGCTCGCGTTCAAAGATAAAGTAGGAAAAGCTGTGAATGGCAGATTTACTAATTCTTAATTAAATATCCACCATCTGAGGTAACAATTGAGCCAGTCATAAATGATGAATCCTCGCTGGCTAGAAAGTAAATTACCTTTGCAATCTCCTCTGGTGTTCCCACTCGGTTGAGGGCATGCATCTTCTCCACCGTTTTGCGGTAGGCAACTGGATCTGGGTTTAGATTTAGCCCAGTAACGGTAAATGGGGTCTCAATCCACCCTGGAGCTACCGCATTTACCCGGATCTGTGGGGCTAATTCAAGAGATAAGGCCTTAGTTAGCGAGTCAACTGCTCCCTTGGTTGCCACATATGCGGCATAGCCACTAGTTCCTATATGGGCTGAGATTGAGCTCATATTTACAATCGATGATGGCGTTGCCTTGCGCAGGTAAGGGGCGAGATGTTTTACGCCAAGGACCATGGCTACGACATTTACCTCAAACATATTAAGCCACTCACTCTTTTTCGCCTCAGTGATGAGATCAAAGTAATTACGGCCAGCGATATTAATTAGACTAGAGACTGACAAGTTATTCTGCTCAATTACGGCAGTTATCTGCGCCCAAGTTGCCTCATCTGCTACATCGCCCACGACGGAGTAATCAACACCTGGTATCTCGCGATTATCGGTACCTAGGATTTGATATCCCTTGGATTTAAATAGGGCAGCTGTTGCGCTACCCATGCCGCCGGCAGCACCTGTGATAACGACTGTCTTCAGATTAGCCAATTTCAAACTCCACAACTGCGCCGCTAAATGGGGGCACTTTTATCTGGGCTGCATCAACCACAATTGATTGGCCGATCTGTAATGGTACTGATTTGAGTTGGTAAGCGCCATCATTCTTAAGAGATAGCTCTTTATCAGTGAAATTAACTAAGGTGGCGCTAACTTGATTATCAAGCTTTCGTGAGATGGCAAATATGCCATCTGGCACACTCTCCCTGGTCCACCAAGTTATCTCGCCAGTAAGCCAAATCTTTGACCGCTTTACATTGGCTAGCTTGGGCAGAAGTTGTTCTATGCCAATCTCGCCCCCTGAAAACATCATAAATGGTCCAGGAAGGGAGCCAAATATGAGCGTTAAGAGCTTTACCTTTGTAATATCAAATTGTTCGCGCCGCCATTTCTTGCCCCAGCTTGGCCACCAGAATGTGTCATGGGAATCAATGTGATGGGCTGTCATTGAGCCGTTTGGTAGGAATCTATCGCGCTCCTGCACCCAGGTTGCTAGATCTTTAGCTCCTCTAATCCCCCAGGCAGATTGTGCGCTGGGCTCTGAGATGGAAGTTACCAACCACTGCTCGTCATAGTTGTAATTTAGATCCATCGCCTGTCTAAATACATGACCAGATGGTTCGGTATATAGGAGAGCTTCTGGATTAATACCTTTCAGTACCGGGCGTAATCGATCAAATAGACCTAAGCAACCGAGCGCTGATGCGCCTGCTCTACCTCTTGCCCAGGTGGCCCAATTTGGAAAGTCATTATAGGAAGGGGCATCAAATCTAAAGCCATCAATATTTAACTCATTCATTAAGAACTCACAAGCAGAGATGAAGTAATCCTGCCAACTGCTATTTCTGGCATCGAAGGCCTTGGTGTAAACCCCTTGTACCTCTTGCTGTGAATTTCTATAGAACCAATCTGGGTGCTGGGCAATTAAGGGGGAAACTGCCGGGCTTCCTTCATACCAATACTTTTCGAAATCTAGAATATGTCTGGACCAGGCAATTAAGTAATTGTTCCAATCTTTTACATCTGTATTAAAGCTATCGCCAGTCTCTGATGAGATTAAATCGGCAAATGGCCCACTTCGAACCCCATCTGCGGCAATCTTGATAATCTCTTTATCTAATACCCCGTGCAGCAAGATATCTAAAATTACCTTAATCCCGAGTTTGTGCGCCTTTTTTACTAACTCTTTAATCTCCTCTTTATTGCCATAGGAGGTATCAATATCCCAAAAATCATGGATGTTATAACTTGGATACGGCTGCTTCGGCATCAGCTGGATACAGGTGAAGCCGTACTCGTGAATCTGATCTAGATCATTGATTAAATCTCGTACCTGCGGATATGGCGAATAATGATGTACCTCGTTAAATACTGAAAAACCAATCTGAGCCTCATAAATCATCGCACCATCAATCCAAGTTGGTGGATTATTTGGTGAAACATAACCATCTTTACGTAACCAATCTTGAAAGACTGAGGCAAAGTCTTCGTATCTAGGCACTGATAAATCAATCTTGCAGATTTCCAGCTCAACGCCAGAAACCTGAGAGAGATCTGAGCCAAAGTTGGTATCAATCTTTAACTGCACCTGATTATCGCCGCTATTTTTTAGAGTTAGATCAGCGATCTCAACTCTATTATTTGGCCAAATCGCAATCTGGCCATTTTTTCCTGACCCCAGGTGCACAACTGAGCTGGAGCCGCGCAGACCCCCGACTGGTGAGATACCAACCTCACTCTTAAGAATTTGGATTGGGATATCTTTGCGCAGGCCATTGCCTGGCATATTTATAATCCAATTATCTGCTGACAATTTAATCTCAAATACCAGATTGATATTACGAATTAAGACCTCTTGCCCGCCTGGAAAGTAGATAGCAAAGGAGGCGGCTGCAGATTGTCGATCTAATCGATAGATCAACTCTGCATTGATATCCCCGATAGCTACTGGCATATGCCAAGAGATGCCATCTAATCCTTGCTTTTGAAGTGAAGGACCCTGGCTGGTGAGTTGTGATTGATTTTTACAATCAAAGTACTCAACTCCACCAGTTGCAGCCCGCCGCTCGCCACCTTCTGATTGGATATTTAGAGAGGTTGCAAAGCCAACACCTCTTGCCCCCGAAGGGGATGTGTAGGTTAAGCCGGTAAGTAACCCTGTCTTATCATCAACTTCAAATTGATGGTTCGACTCAACGTGGTGTAACTTCACAAAGTTATCTCGTCAAACGTCCAGAGAATCTTCTATGGCCTAGGAGTGAAAGGACAATTACCAATCCGAAACCAAGTTGGGTCCAATGGCCATCTAGGCCAGCGGCAACCACACCGGTTTGAATAAATACGATAGTTGAAGCTCCGATTACCATACCGC
>JANQVH010000029.1 GCA_030730425.1 Candidatus Nanopelagicaceae bacterium | reverse complement strand
CGACTGTCTTAAGAAAGAGATCGCTAGCGCCAGTTTGATAACGCAGATTAATTAGGCCAAGGGCGAATAGGGCATAGGCTAAGTATCTAAGGTAGGAAAGAGGGCTCATTTTCTGCTCTCACTAACTTCCTCGCTAGATTGAGAGGGAAGAAGCCAAGCTCTTGAGGGATCAAATGAGTATTTAGCAATCTCTCCTACGGGCACGATCTCATCATAGATCGGATCTGAGACAACTGAGATGATTCTTCCCTCATCGGTATCTAAGGTGTATTCAACGTGATTTCCATAGAAGACAACATTTTCAACTAATCCCTCACCCTTGCCAGGCTTTGAGTTTTTGCTCTTTGCAGAGGTGACCAAGATAGATTCGGGACGAACCAATAAGACTGGCTTGCTTGAGGAGAGGGCCTTTGAGTGAGCAGCAACGACCATCTTCTTGCCACTTACCTCGATATTGGCCATATTAGGGGCAGCTTTACTAAAAGTTTCAACAGCTAAGAAGTTTGAGCGCCCAATGAAATCAGCGACAAAGACTGTTGCTGGTCTGCGATAGACCTCATCAGGTGTGCCGACTTGCTCGACTACTGCATTTCGCATAACCACAATGCGATCAGAGAGGCTCATCGCTTCATCCTGATCATGAGTAACGAAAATACTGGTAATACCTAGCTTCTGCTGAATTGAGCGAATCTCAATTCGCATCTGAGCTCGAAGCTTGGCATCTAGATTTGAAAGTGGCTCATCAAATAAAAGAACTTTGGGTCTAACCACCATTGCTCTGGCGAGTGCAACTCTCTGCTGCTGGCCGCCGGATAATTGATTAGGGGCGCGATTTGCAAGATGTGAAAGACTCATCGAGCTTAAGACATCACCTACCGCCTCTTTAATAGAGGCTGCTGACATCTTCTTTATCTTGAGTCCATAGGCAACATTGTCAAAGACGCTCATATGAGGAAATAGCGCATAAGATTGAAAGACCATTCCCATCGGGCGCTTATCAGGAGTTAGTGAACTTAACTCCTCGCCATCTAGAAGAACCTTTCCGCTTGTTGGGGTTTCAAATCCAGCAATCATTCGAAGCGCGGTTGTTTTGCCACAGCCAGAGGGGCCAAGCAGGGTGACAAACTCACCAGGATTGATGGTCAGCGTTAGTTCGCGTACCGCCACTACCTTCTCTTTATCATTACCAAATTCCTTGGTTAGGGCCTCAAGGTTTAGTCTTCCTGATTTATTCTTCATTCTCTCTCCTTAGCGTCCTGTCACCATGGGGCGTTCTATTGAAACTTGGCTTCTACGTACCAGCAGATTAATTAAGCTACCAATAACCATAACAATTACAATCAAAATGCAGCAGAGGGCAAAAACATTGCCATATCTTCCCTGGTCTGCTTCAGCCAGAATCTTCTGCGTAAGAATTGAAGTATCGGGGGTAACAAGGAAGATGATGGGAGATAGCGTGGTCATCGAGTGAGCAAAGGCATACATAAGACCTGATAAAAATGCGCCACTAATCAGTGGAAGAGTAATTAGGCGGAATGTCTTACCACCGGGTGCGCCGAGTGAGGCTGATGCCTCCTCAATTGAGGGATCAATCTGTTGCAACATAGAGATGCCAGAGCGTTGCCCGGCAGGGCTAGATCTAATGATGTAGACCATGACAATAGCAATTGAGCCACCTAGTAGAGCAGCCCCTCCTGCAACTTGAGGAAATACTGTTACTCCAGAGATTTTTACCGGATCGTTATAAGTGATTGCATATCCAATACCGATGACCGTTCCAGGAACTGCAATACCTAACATTCCAAGGAAATCTAGAGCTTCAGAGCCTCGCTTAACCTTTCTAATTACTAGCCAAGCAATCAACATTCCAAATATTCCTGCAAGGGGAGTTGCCATTAGAGCGAGCATGGTTGTTGTTCTAATCGCTCCATTAGCAAAACCGCCTAGGAGATAGCGGAAATTATCTAGAGTAAATTCATTATTTACTCCAATAATCTTTACAAAAGCACCTAAGATCACAGTGGCATAGACCATCACAATAAGGGTGGTTACCAATCCAGTTACAGAGAGAAGGAAGAACTTGGCCCCCTTGGAGGTAACTAAAGTTGGACGGCCACTTGGCTTTCCAGTTACTGAGACCACGCTCTTTTTCTGCGCCCAATAGCGTTGGACTAAAAATACAAGAAGTGCTGGTAATAAAAGTAATGATGAGTAACCGGCAGCAAGAGAGATGTCATAATCGCCATTAATTGCCATATAAGCCCGCGAGGCAAGAACTGTGTAATTACCACCAATAATTATTGGATTTGCAAGATCGGCGATCGATTCAATAAAGAGAAGTAAGAATGATCCAGCAAATCCTGGAATTAATAGCGGCAAAGTCACTGTCCTAAATATTCTCGCCTTATTTGCTCCAAGGCTTGAACCAGCTTCATCTAGGGCAGGATCAAGGCTTCTTAGCATTCCTAAAAGATTCATATATGCAATTGGAAAGAAGGAGAGAGTTAAAACTAGAACCAGCCCTGGAAAGCCATAGAGCGTTGGACGCCAATCAAAGACACCTCTAGTAATCATTCCGCTTCGACCAAAGAGCACGATGATTGCGGTAGCAAAAGCAAATGGTGGAGAGATAATTGGAATTAGGTTAATGATGTGAAGAACTTTCTTACCTCTAAACTCAAGGCGAGCTTGGGCATAGGCCATGATGAAACCTAGAACTGTTCCAAGGGCCGCCACGGTAAGACCTAGCTTTACGGTATTCCAAATTATATTTCTAGTAACAACATCGCTAAATGCACCGGTGATGATGGCGCTGCCCGAGGGCTGCGTGGAATAAATTAAGATATTTATTAACGGCAGGATTATTAAAAATCCAATAATGAAGATAACTAGAGCTAGAGCAATCTTTGTGAAGATGTCGTATTTCGCTCCACTGGCCTTAACGCTCAAAAAACTGCTCCTTAACTCAGATTAGAAGTGAGGGGCTCTGAAAGTGATTTCAGAGCCCCTCTACCTACTTTACTTATATTACTAGATTACTTTGCTGATGACTTTAGAGCTACTTCCTTATCGAAGCGAGCCTTGAGCGCAGTTGATGCAACTCCTGCTGCCTCTGCTTCATAGTCAAGTAATGTCACCTTACTTAATTTGACCATTCGTCGGTCATACTTTCCATTTGGATTGGTGAGAATCTGGAAAGATTCAGCCTTTGCAGGTCCAAGATTTTGTGCCTCAGCCGATAGTGAGAAATCAATATAGGCCTTAGCAGCCTCTGAGTTCCTGGCGCCCTTAACTAGAGCAATTCCACCAATTTCAAAGCCAGTTCCTTCTTTAGGGAAGGAGACGACTACAGGATTGCCACGAAGTTTTGCTGCGGTGCAATCGTGAGAGAAAACTAAACCAGTTGCAACTTCACCACGACCAAGTGGACCGGTTGGACCGGAGCCGCTCCTGGTGTAGCTAAGAATGTTCTTATTTAGATCCTTCATATATGCAATTGCCGCATCCTCTGATCCAAGGCGCAATACCTGTGACCAGAGCGTGGTGTATGCAGTTCCTGAAGTTCCAGGGTGAGCCATCATGATATTGCCCTTGAGCTTAGGATCTAGAAGATCATTCCAACTTGTTGGAGCGCGAAGACCAAGACGCTTTAGCTCATTGGTATTTGAACAGAAACCTAGGGCTCCCATGTAAATACCAGTCCAGTAACCATCGCTATCTTGGAACTGCTTCTTTAACATTTTTCTAGTTGGTGATTTGTAAGTATCCAATACTCCTGCAATTCGACCAGCGATATGGCTGTCATTTGGACCGCCAGTCCAGACATCAAACTCTGGATTATTCTTCGAAGCAATTAGGCGAGTTAGAGATTCACCTGATGAGAGGCGAAGAAATTTTGTGGTGATTCCAGTTTTAGCTTGGAATGCCTGTGTCATAGCGACGCACCATGCTTCTTGTGGTGTGCAGAGAACATTTAGCGTTCCAGAGAGTTTACGTCCCTGGGCATACTGCAGAGATCCGCTGACGCGCTCGCAGGTATAGGTAACACCTTTAATGGTGCGAACCAATCCCTCTTTTCCGCATTTACTTCCTTCGAGATTGCGAGCTGCTTGAGCAGGAGCAATCGCTGAGAGTAGAGAGAGTGCAAGAGATGCCAGAGCGGCAAAAGCAATAATTCTTGATTTTTTCATTCTTACCTTTCATGACTTGGAAGCGATGTGGGAAGGAATTAAGCGGGAGCGTATCAGCGCGCAGCAGAGAGTTCACTAGCAGGCTCTAATTCCCCGAAATTCTCAGCATATAAAAGATGAATAGAGCGCGATTTTTAGGGAATAAATGAGTATCGACCCTGATCGAGAGAGATTTAGAACCGCTGCCAGATGGAGCGCCTAAAACCCGCTCTAATCAGGGCGGCGATGAGAGCTCTGCGAAGCGGATGTGGAAAGCAGCTTCTTAACTTACTGAGTGGGGCAGGTAGGGCTCGAACCTACGACGACCGGATTATGAGTCCGGGGCTC
>JANQVH010000028.1:13848-24511 GCA_030730425.1 Candidatus Nanopelagicaceae bacterium | reverse complement strand
TTGTTCTCAAAGGCGATCTTGGAGCAGGAAAGACAGCTCTAGCATCAGGAATTGGTATGGGACTTGGGATAGAGGGAGTTAGCTCGCCTACCTTTATTATTTCAAGGGTTCATAAAGCAAAGGTGCCCTTAATTCATATTGATGCCTATCGCCTGCTATTAAGTGGTGCTAAAGGTTTTGAATTTGATGATCTAGATATCGCTACCTCTAAAGATCACGCAATAACTGTTATTGAATGGGGCGATAGCCTGGTTAATCGTCTTAGTGATGAGTATTTAGTAATTGATATCGCTTTTGGCGCAGGTGAAAATGAAAGAAAGTTAAGCGCCACTGGTATCGGTTCAAGATGGGCTGGATTTAGCCTATGAACTACCTAGTAATTGATACTGCAACAGATCGCAGCTCACTAGCGCTTTTTAATAATAACGATCTGCTCTATTCAGGTTTTCATGATGGAGCAACAGAGCATGCAGAGGCGCTACCTAAACTTCTTAAAGAGTGTTTAAGTGTTGAAAATAAAGTTGATCAAGTAGTTGTTGGAATGGGGCCAGGGCCATATACCGGGCTTAGGGTTGGAATTATTTTTGCTATGAGCTTTGCAAACGCTAGGCAGATTCCTTGGATCGGGGTCTGCTCACTTGATGGAATAGATATTGACTCAGATTCATACCTTGTTGCAACTGATGCTAGACGAAAAGAAATTTACTACGCTAAATATCAAGATGGTATTCGAATCCAGGGGCCATCAGTTTCTGCGCCAAGTGAGATTGAAGATCTAGATATCAAGAAGTTTGGCTTTGGATTTGGCGATCCCCTCTATCCCTCAATGGCTCTTCTTCTTGCTAAATCCAAAACAAAAGATGTTAAGCAGCCTTTTTATTTGAGGCGTCCTGATGCGATAGAAAGTAGCGCAAGATGAAGGCTAACTTTCGCCAGATGATCTCTTTAGATATTCCACTTCTTGTCTCAATGGAGCGTGAGATATATCCAGAGAGCCCTTGGAGCGCTAATCAATTTAAAGAAGAGCTAGCTGGGGCGCCAAAGAGCAGAGAGTATTTAGTAGCACTAGATGAGATAGAAGTTGTTGGCTATGGAGGAGTTGCCCTGCTTGGGGATGTGGCAGATATTCACACGCTCACTATTAAGCAGAGCCATAGAAGGCTAGGCATTGCCTCAAGCATGTTAGAAAAACTTGAATCTTGGGCAATTGAGCGTGGAGCAAAAGCGCTAATGCTTGAGATGCGTGAGGGAAATCAAGCTGCGATGAGCCTCTATCAAAAAAATGGATATCAACTGATTTCGCGGCGTGAGAATTACTATGCCAAGGGAATTAACGCGCTAATCATGCGAAAAGAGGTTGAGCAATAGATGAGCGAGCCTTTAGTCCTTGGTATTGAGAGCTCCTGTGATGAGACCGCAATTGGAATTGTTAGAGGGAGAGAACTTCTCGCAAATATCATCTCATCAAGTGTTGATGAGCATGCAAGATTTGGCGGGGTAGTTCCAGAGGTTGCCTCCAGGGCTCACCTAGAGGCGATGCAACCTGCAATTACCCAAGCTTTAAATGAATCTGGAGTGAAGCTAAAAGATCTTGATGGCATAGCAGTTACTGCAGGGCCAGGTCTTGTCGGCACTCTTCTTCTTGGCATCTCAACAGCTAACGCTCTCTCACTTGCTCTTGATAAACCACTCTATGGAGTCAATCACCTAGCAGCCCACATTGCTGTTGATCTATTAAGTGATGATAGAAAAATAAGCCCTGCAATTGCTCTGCTAGTTAGTGGGGGACACTCATCGATATTGCAAGTAAATGATTTAACTAGAGATATAAAACCACTTGGAAGAACTCTTGATGATGCAGCAGGTGAGGCCTTTGATAAAGTGGCGCGCCTGCTTAACCTAGGTTTTCCTGGCGGGCCATTAATTGATAGAGATGCAAAAGATGGCCGAGGTGATGCTATTAATTTTCCTCGCGGCCTTAACCAGGCAAAAGATATGGCAGAGCATCGATTTGATTTCTCTTTCTCAGGTCTTAAGACTGCAGTTTCAAGATATCTAGCTGCTAATCCTTCATATAACCGCTCTGATGTCTCTGCCTCTTTTCAAGAAGCAGTTGTTGATGTCTTACTTGATAAGGCGGTTAAGGCCTGCCTATCCAGCGGAATCCAAAGCTTGATAATTGCCGGAGGGGTTGGAGCAAACTCTCGCCTTAGAAGCCTTGCGGCTTCCAGGTGTGATCAGGCAGGCCTTGAGCTGCGATGCCCCCCTGCCAATCTCTGCACCGATAATGGGGCGATGGTGGCTGCCCTGGGCTCCCTTGCCATCTCAAACGGGATTGCCCCCTCAAAGCTAGGCATTCAGGTCGCCTCTGAGATCAGCCCTTCGGTAGCTATCTGGGCCTAAGGCACCTTTGCGGATTTGAGAACGGGAATAGAGGCCTCTAGGCTTGGCGTTAGCACTCAGCGGGTGAGAGTGATAAAACACCCGAAGTAGGAAAAAACTCGATGAAGAAGGAGCAATAACGATGGCCATTGCCATTAAGCCGCTTGAAGATCGTATCGTTATCAAAATTAACGAAGCTGAAGAGAAGACCGCATCAGGTCTAGTTATTCCAGATACTGCAAAAGAGAAGCCACAAGAGGGCATAGTAGTTGCAGTTGGTCCAGGACGATTTGATGATGGAGTTCGCGTGCCAATGGATATCAAAGTTGGCGATGTAGTTCTCTATAGCAAATACGGTGGAACTGAAATCAAACATGGTGGCGAGGAATATCTAGTTCTCTCAGCCCGTGACATTCTTGCAGTAATCGCGAAGTAATTAAAGAAGAAGAGAAGATAACTAAACATGGGTAAATCACTGCAATTTGATGAAAATGCTCGTCGCGCTATGGAGCGTGGAGTAAATATCCTGGCTGATACTGTCAAAGTAACGCTAGGACCTAAGGGACGTAACGTTGTTATTGGCAAGTCATTTGGCGCGCCTTTAATTACCAATGATGGTGTAACCATTGCTAAGGAAATTGAACTATCTGATCCTTCCGAAAATATGGGAGCTCAATTAGTTAAGCAGGTTGCTGAGAAGACCAATGATGTTGCAGGAGATGGCACTACAACTGCCACAGTTCTTGCCCAGGCTATGGTCCGTGAAGGCCTACGAAACCTTGCAGCTGGAGCCCAGCCAATGGGAATCAAAGCTGGAATTGAAGCAGCAGTTGCTGCAGTCGTTGAGAAGTTAAGAGCTAACTCCACCAAGATCTCTGCTAAAGAGCAGATTGCAGATGTTGCAACTATCTCTGCTCAAGATCGCAGTATTGGTGATCTCATCGCTGAGGCGATGGATAAAGTTGGCAAAGATGGCGTAATTACTGTTGAGGAATCTTCAACTACTGGCCTTGAGCTGGAATTTACTGAAGGCATGCAATTTGATAAGGGCTATATCTCGCCATATTTTGTGACCGATCAAGATCGGATGGAGGCAACCCTTGAGGATGCCTATATCTTGATCTCTGCTGGCAAAATCTCAGCTCTAGCTGACCTACTGCCAATTCTTGAGCAGGTTGCAAAGGCCTCAAAGCCGCTATTAATTATTGCTGAAGATGTTGAGGGTGAAGCGCTTTCAACTCTCGTTGTAAACCGCATGCGCGGGGTCTTTACCTCAGCAGCTGTTAAGGCTCCAGGCTTTGGAGATCGTCGCAAGGCGATGCTGCAAGATATTGCAGTACTAACTGGCGGCCAAGTTATTTCAAGTGAAGTTGGTCTTAAGCTAGATCAGATTTCAATTGACATGCTTGGAAAAGCTCGCAGAATTGTTATAACTAAAGATAACACCACCATCGTTGATGGAGCTGGAAAGAAGAAGGATGTGGAAGGTCGCATCGCTGAGTTAAGGCGAGAGATTGAAGCAGCTGACTCTGATTGGGATAAAGAGAAGCTTCAGGAGCGTCTTGCAAAGCTCTCTGGCGGCGTCTGTGTTATCAAAGTTGGAGCACATACCGAAGTTGAATTAAAAGAGAAGAAGCATCGCCTAGAAGATGCAATCTCTGCTACTCGCGCAGCCGTTGAAGAAGGCATCGTGGTTGGCGGCGGAGCAGCTCTAGTTCATGCTGCAACTGTTCTTGATGGCGATCTTGGCCATGAAGGAGATTCAGCAGTTGGTGTTCGCTTAGTTGCTAAAGCTTGCCAAGAGCCACTTCGTTGGATTGCAGAGAATGCAGGACAAGAAGGCTATGTAGTTGTAGCAAAGGTGAGAACGCTAAAGCCAAATGAAGGCTTTAATGCGGCAACTGATGAGTATGGCGATCTAGTTAAAGCTGGAGTTATCGATCCAGTTAAGGTCACTCGCTCAGCTCTTGCCAATGCGGCCTCAATTGCTGCAATGTTTATTACAACTGAAGCCCTTGTCTTTGAAACTCCAGAAGATAAGAAGGAAGAAGCATCAGGTCATGGCCATAGCCATGGACCAGGTGGCCATAGTCACTAATCTAAGAAATAAAAAGCGTAAGGATAGAGCCCTGATGCAAAACATCAGGGCTCTTTCTCTATAAACTCACTGTCATGGTTAGCGAATCTCTCAATATCTCAACTCAAATCTGGGCAATAACCCTTGGCGTAATTTTTATAGTAACTCTGGGAGATTTGATCTGGGCCTGGTTTCACCGAAACTCTATAACCACCTTAAAAGAGGCGGCAATCTGGACTGGAATATATGTCTCAGCAGCAATTGCCTTTGGAATCTCGCTACGAAGTTGGGGAGGGCAGACCAAGTCGGCTGAGTTCTTCGCTGGCTGGATAACTGAGTATTCACTCTCAATCGATAATCTCTTTGTATTTCTCATTATCTTATCGAGGCTAAAGATTGAGAAAGAGAAAGAGCAGCTAGTGCTCCTTCTAGGCATTTTAATGGCCCTTGTAATGCGTGGAATATTCATAGTTATTGGCGCAGCAGTAGTTGAGAGATTTGTCGCTATCTTCTTCCTCTTTGGAGCTATTTTGATATGGACTGCATATAAATTAATTACCGAAGACCCTGAAGAAGATGAGTGGCAGGAAAATCGTATTATCTCAGCTCTTAGAAAGCGTGGCTACTCCACATTTACCATTGCACTCGTTGCACTTGGAACAACTGATCTACTATTTGCACTTGATTCCATCCCCGCAATCTTTGGTTTGACTAGGGATCCTTATATTGTCTTTATGGCCAATGCTTTTGCCCTTATGGGACTTCGCCAGCTTTATTTCCTCGTTGGAATATTACTAAGGCGCCTGGTCTATCTCTCCAAAGGTCTATCAATTGTTCTAGGCTTTATTGGAATAAAGTTAATAATAGAGGCCTTACATGGAATTGGAATTGATTACATCTATGGCGTTAAAGTGCCCCACATTTCATTAACTGTCTCACTTGGCGTGATTATCTCTGCCTTGGCGGTAACAACAGTTATTAGCCTCAGAGCTAGTGGAGATTACGGTAAAGCGGAAAAGAAATAAGTAGCTAACTTAAGCGCTATGAGGGTTGCTCTGGCGAGAAGCGCGAGAGATGATCTCAAGTCGCTCATCTTCAGTTAAACCGCCCCAGATTCCATATGGCTCTTGTGAGGCAAGGGCGTGAGCTCTACAAGCTGCTAGTACTGGACAAGTTGCACAGACTGCCTTTGCCGCATTTTCTCTAGCGCGACGTCTTGGACCGCGTTCCCCATCTGGATGAAAGAACATCTCAGTTGGAAGTGAGCGGCATGCGCCTTCAAATTGCCACTGCCAATTATCGATAACTGGCTTTGGTAGGCGGGAGGTCTCTGACATGGCCCCAATATACAATCGCGCCATAGGTTGTTCAAGTACTTTGGGGTAATTTCTTTGATTTCAGGTCGCAAAAGTAGGTGATAAGCACCACTATTGGCCCATGGCCCAGCGCCCCAAAAGTGCCAACCTTAAGGCTGGCTTAGAAGATGAGCGTTTAACCGTCGCTTCAGTAGCTCGCAGACTCGGCATAGCTCCAGCCACCCTTAGAACTTGGGATCGGCGATATGGCCTTGGCCCATCAAGTCATATTGAGGGTGAGCACCGCAAATATGATGGCAAGGATCTAGCCAGGCTAACCTTAATGAGAAAGTTAATTGTTCAAGGCTACTCACCATGTGATGCTGCCGAAGCAGCGCTAAAGAGTAAGGCTAAGGCAGCTGAAACCTCATATAAAACAAGTAAGGGAGTTGAATCTGCAGATTGCTCTGAATTAATTGAATCACTTCTTAAAGCTGCAAGAGTTTATGATCGAAGCTACATTGAAAATACTTTAAAAGAGCAGATTAGGAAGCGAGGTATAGTCAACACCTGGAATGAGTTAATAGTTCCAGTTTTAATCGCAGTGGGAAATGAATGGGCAGAGCTTGGTACCGGAATTGAGATAGAGCATTTACTAACCGAGGTTATTACTCACCTAATGCAGAGTTCAAATCAGTCTCTAGAGCTTCCAATTAATTCCCGTCCAGTGCTACTTGCCTGTATTGGCGAGGAGATTCATACCCTGGCTCTCTATACTCTAGGAGCAGCTCTTGCTGAGAGAAATATTCAATCGCAATTTCTCGGAGCTAGAACTCCTATCTCAGCAGTTGGAGCGGTAGTGAAAAAGTCTGCTCCTCCGGCAGTCTTTCTCTGGGCTCAATTAGCTAAGAATGGAAAGTGTGAGGTTATTGGAGATATTCCAAAGATTAGACCAGCCCCACGAATCATTCTTGGCGGACCAGGATGGCGTAAATCTTCACGAAAGTCAGTGGTTAGAGTCGATTGTTTGGATAGCGCAATTATGGAAATTACGCGGGCAGTTGGAGCTTAAATACCCTAGCCATTAAGGTGGAGCGGTGAGTGAGATCGTTAATGAGAAGGTCGCAATGCTTGGCCTTACCTACGATGATGTTCTCCTGCTCCCAGATGCCTCAGAGGTAGTGCCCTCAGAGGTTGATACCAAGACTTATCTCACTCGCTCGATCCAATTAGATATCCCTTTGATCTCATCTGCGATGGATACCGTTACTGAATCGGCAATGGCAATTGCTATGGCTAGAGCTGGGGGGATTGGAATCATCCATAGAAACCTTGCTATCGATGAACAAGTAACCCATGTGAAGTTAGTTAAGGGAGCAAATCTAAGAGTTGGCGCAGCAGTTGGTGTTGGCGAAGATGGATTTGAAAGAGCTGAGGCGTTAATTGGCGCTGGCGTTGATGTAATTGTCGTTGATACCGCTCATGGCCATCACCGAGCAGTTTTAGATGCGATCGTAAGAATTAAGAAGCACTTTCCTAAACAAGAGGTAATTGGTGGAAATGTTGCAACTAGAGCAGGAGCTCAAGCGCTAATTAATGCTGGAGCCGATGCGGTTAAAGTTGGAGTAGGACCTGGCTCTATCTGCACCACACGAATTGTTGCTGGCGTTGGAGTTCCTCAGATAACTGCAATTATGGAGGCAGCAAAGGCTTGTCAGAAAGCTGATATTCCATTGATTGCAGATGGTGGTTTGCAATACTCTGGAGATATCGCCAAGGCAATTGTTTCAGGGGCCGATACCGTGATGCTTGGATCTCTTCTTGCAGGCTGTGATGAATCACCTGGTGAGTTAGTTGAAAGTGATGGAAGAAAATTTAAGATCTATCGCGGCATGGGATCACTTGGCGCGATGCAATCAAGAGGCGAGCAGAAGTCATTTTCTAAGGATCGCTATATGCAAGATGATGTATTAGCTGAAGATAAATTAGTTCCAGAAGGTATTGAAGGAAAAGTTGCTTATCGAGGCAGCCTCGCGCAAGTTGTTCATCAATTAGTTGGCGGGCTCCGCTCAGGGATGGGATATGCCGGAGCGCAAGACATTGCAGCTCTGCAAAAACGTGGCCGGCTAATACAAATTACCGCAGCTGGCCTCTCTGAGAGCCATCCTCATGATGTGTTAGATGTGGCTGATGCCCCTAATTACTATCGGAGTAAGTAATGGTTGATATCGAGATCTCACCTGGCAAGAGAGCTAGAACTGCCTATTCATTTGATGATATTTCTATCGCGCCCTCTAGAAGAACTAGAGAACCAAGTGAAGTATCAATTAACTGGCAGATTGATGCCTATAGCTTTGGACTACCACTTCTTGCAGCTCCGATGGATTCAGTGGTGTCTCCAGAGAGCGCTATCGCTATTGGAAAATTAGGCGGCCTTGGAGTCTTAAATCTTGAAGGGCTATGGAGCAGATATGAAAATCCTAAGATTCAACTAGGTGAGATTTCATCTATTCCAGCAGAGCAGGCAACAAGACGTATGCAGGAGCTCTATCAAGCCCCTATTAGAGCTGATTTAATTAAAGAGCGCCTTGCAGAGATAAGAGCTGCAGGAGTCTGTGTTGCTGCAGCGCTCTCGCCCCAGCGCACAGCCCAGTTCCATAAGACTGTAATTGATGCTGGCGTTGATATCTTTGTTATTCGCGGGACAACGGTGAGCGCAGAACATGTTTCAAAGACTAATGAGGCGCTAAATCTTAAGAAGTTTATCTATGAGCTAGATGTTCCAGTAATTGTTGGTGGTTGTGCAACTTCGCAGAGCGCACTTCACTTAATGAGAGCAGGAGCAGCTGGAGTATTAGTTGGTTTTGGTGGAGGAGCAGCTCACACCACTCGCCAAGTTCTAGGAATCTCAGTTCCCATGGCAACAGCTGTTGCAGATGTTGCTGCTGCAAGACGAGAGTATTTAGATGAATCCGGCGGGCGATATGTTCATGTTATTGCCGATGGCTCAGTTGGAAAGAGTGGCGATATTGCAAAGGCAATTGCCTGCGGCGCAGATGCAGTAATGCTCGGATCTCCTCTTGCAAGAGCAGAGTCAGCCCCAGGAAGAGGTTGGCATTGGGGGCCAGAGGCACATCACAGCGAATTGCCACGTGGCACAAGGGTTTATGTTGGAAGTTCTGGAACTTTGGAGGAGATCTTGCTTGGACCATCACACTCTGCTGATGGAAGTATGAATCTATTTGGCGCCCTGCGCCGGGCTATGGCAACCTCTGGCTACTCTGACTTAAAAGAGTTCCAGAGAGTTGAAATAGTTCTAAATAGAGCATAAAAAGGCGAGCTAGTGCAGAGCAATAATCACGTTTTAGTAATTGATTTTGGGGCGCAATATGCCCAATTAATTGCTCGCAGAGTTCGCCAAGCTGGGGTTTATAGCGAGATCATTTCTCATAAGAGCTCACTTGAAGAGATACTTGCAAGAAATCCCAGAGCGATAATTCTCTCAGGAGGTCCGTCTTCGGTTTATGTCGATGATGCTCCCTTAATTGATCGGGCTTTATTTGAGCAGAATATTCCGATCTTTGGAATCTGTTATGGCTTTCAAGTTATGGCGCAATTACTTGGGGGCGAGGTAGCAAAGACAGGTTTAAGTGAATATGGCAGAACTGAATTTACTTCCGATAGTTCATCAAAGTTATTCTCAGGCCTTGATTCATCATTTAATGTCTGGATGAGCCATGGCGATAGCGTCACGAAGGCTCCAGAAGGCTTCAAAGCAATAGGAAGTAGCGCTTCAACTTTGGTTGCCGCCTTTGAAAGTGGCGATGGAAAGTTAGCTGGAGTCCAATTTCATCCAGAGGTTCTCCATAGCGAAAATGGCCAGGAGATTCTGCGCAAATGGTTGATAGATATTGTTAAATGTAAGCCAACATGGACCTCTGAAAATATTGTAGAAAATGAGATTATTAATATTAAATCTCAAGTTGCAGATAAACGAGTGATTTGCGGCCTCTCTGGCGGGGTTGATTCAGCAGTTGCTGCAGCGCTTGTTCAAAAAGCTATTGGAGGGCAGTTAACCTGCGTATTTGTTGATCATGGCCTGCTTAGGCAGGGTGAGGCTGAGCAAGTAGAAAAAGATTTTGTAGCAGCAACTGGGGTTGAACTTATGGTTGTTGATGCAAAGCAGAGGTTTCTAGATGCTCTAAAGGGCGTAAAAGATCCTGAGGAGAAACGAAAGATTATTGGTAGGGAATTTATTCGAGTTTTTGAAGATGCAGCTAAGACTTTATCTGCAGATAGCAAAATAGAGTTTCTAGTTCAAGGAACTCTATATCCAGATGTAGTTGAATCAGGCGGCGGAAGCGGTGCTGCAAATATTAAATCTCACCATAATGTGGGCGGCCTCCCAGATGATTTAGATTTTGAGTTAATTGAACCACTTCGCACTCTCTTTAAGGATGAAGTTCGCCAAGTTGGGCTATCTCTGGGCTTGCCAGATGCGATTATTTGGCGCCAACCATTCCCAGGTCCAGGCCTAGCGATTCGAATTGTCGGTGAAGTTACTGAAGAAAGACTTAGAATCTTGCGCCAGGCCGATTTAATCGCAAGAGAGGAATTACACTTAGCTGGTCTAGATCAAGTGATCTGGCAATCTCCAGTGGTATTACTTGCTGAGGTGCGTAGCGTAGGAGTTCAAGGAGATGGCAGAAGTTATGGCCATCCCATAGTCCTACGCCCGGTATCAAGTGAGGATGCGATGACGGCAGATTGGTCGCGAGTGCCTTATGAAGTACTCGCCAAAATCTCAAATCGCATTACCAATGAAGTTAGTGAAGTTAATCGAGTTGTTCTTGATATAACTTCCAAGCCGCCAGGAACTATTGAGTGGGAGTAGGAAGAGTGAGAAGTA
>JANQVH010000028.1:0-13748 GCA_030730425.1 Candidatus Nanopelagicaceae bacterium | reverse complement strand
GATCCAACTGCAACTGGTTCAGGTGGACCAACATTTAGATATCGTGATGAGAATCTGCCATTGGCCTCTGAAAATAATTATCCAGAAGGCAGCGTAGCTATGGCCAATTCAGGACCAAATACCAATGGCTCTCAGTTCTTTCTGGTCTATAAGGACACCACACTTGGGCCTAATTACACCCTTTGGGGGAAGATAGTTTCAGGACTTGAGATTGTTAAATACATTGCTCAAGGTGGCGTTAAAGATGGAGGAGTGGATGGAGCCCCGCTTCGAACAATTGGGATTGAAAGAGCGATAACTAGTAATTCTTAATCAGTACTTACAACTTTAAATATCTCAGCAACTCTTCCTGCCGCTAATCCATTTGCCTCAGCATTTTTCTCTCCCCACTGCCTAACCATCGATTCAAGCTCTGGGTTATGAGCAGTTTGGCTGACATGGGCCTTTAGCGCTGCAATCTTTTTATCAATTGTGTTGGTGATATCGATGAAGTGATTTGGGGTGGGCGAGCCAGTGATAAAGACCTCTCTTACCCGCCATGGCTCAACTCCTCCTTCTTTTAATTCTGGAAAGGCATAGGGATTTCTGGCATCAGGATAGATTGCTTGAATTGCGCTCTCTCCTGCTGCGAGGTGATCTGGATGACTTGAATAGATACGTTCCCAATTTCGCTCAGGTGATTGGACCACCATTCGATCTGGTTTTGCGATGCGAATAGCTTTAACAATATCTCGACGAAGTTCGATAGTTGGAATTAGTGAACCATCTCGGTAATTTAAAAAAGTTATCTCACTTACTCCAAGGGCAGCTCCTGCTGCTCTCTGCTCTCTCTGTCTAACCTTTGCCATTTCTTCAAGGGGCACATCAGATTCTTCTCCGCCTTGATCGCCATTTGTGATGATGCAGTAAGAGACTTCGATTCCAGCCTCTCGCCATTTAGCGATACTTCCTCCTGCGCCAAAATCGCAATCATCAGGATGGGCCATAACGACCAGAATGCGCTTGATTTCTTCATCTGCAATTGGGGTCACTCGCCTATCCTAGACTTACCACTATGGCAGCGCTTAATGAAGATAAATTGTTAGCCGGGCTAAACCCGCAGCAAGCAGCAGCTGTCACCCACTCTGGAACTCCACTACTTGTTGTTGCTGGAGCAGGCTCTGGAAAGACTCGGGTATTAACTAGCCGCATCGCCTATTTAATGGCAGCAAGGGGCGTTGATCCCCACGAGATATTGGCCATTACCTTTACCAATAAAGCAGCTGGCGAGATGAAAGAACGCGTTGCGCAATTAGTTGGAAATCGCGCCAAAATAATCTGGGTCTCAACCTTTCACTCAGCATCGGTGAGAATCCTTCGCCAGGAAGCTGGAAGGCTGGGATATAAATCAACATTTTCTATTTATGATCAAGCAGATTCACTGCGCTTAATTACCTTGGTGATGAGAGATCTAAATCTAGATCCTAAGAGATATAACCCTAGAGGGGTTGCATCGGTAATTTCTGGGGCTAAGAATGATTTATTAGGCCCAAGTGATTATAGAAATGCCACGCAGAATAGCTTTGAAGAGGTTGTTGCTGAGATCTATGCGATCTATCAGGCTAGGTTAACAAGTGCTAATGCGATGGATTTTGATGATCTAATTATGAAAACTGTTGATCTATTACAGAAGTTTCCAGAGGCTAGATCTCGTTATCGCCATCGCTTTAAGCATATTTTAGTTGATGAGTATCAAGATACTAATCATGCTCAATACATCTTAATTAGAGAGTTAGTTGGAAGCGATAGGGAGGGAATCCCAGCAGCTGAGCTCTGCGTAGTTGGTGATGCTGATCAATCTATCTATGGCTTTAGAGGGGCAACTATTAGAAATATAATGGCATTTGAAGAGGATTATCCTGATGCCCAAACAATTCTGCTTGAACAGAACTATCGCTCAACTCAGAATATTTTAAGCGCTGCTAATGCTGTTATCTCACTTAATGAGGCTCGCAAAGAGAAGAACCTCTGGTCTGATGCTGGTAGTGGAGCAAAGTTAATGGGCTTTGTCGGCGAGAATGAACATCATGAAGCTGAATACATTAGAGATGAGCTCTTTAGGTTGGAGAGGGAAGGTCTTTCAAACTTTGGCCAGAGCGCTATTTTTTATAGGACGAACGCCCAATCACGCGTATTTGAAGAGGTCTTTATGCGCGCCACCATTCCTTACAAAGTTGTCGGGGGAGTGCGCTTTTATGAGCGGAAGGAAGTAAAGGATTTACTTGCATATCTTCGAGTATTGGTAAACCCTGATGATGAGGTAAGTATGCGACGAATCATCAATACCCCAAAGCGCGGACTTGGCGATAGGGCCCTTGAAGCTATTGATGATTTTGCAAAAGCTGAAGGTATTACTTTCTGGCAAGGCTTAAATAGAGCAAGCGCTGCTGGCCTTGGAGCAAAGGCATCATCTGCTGTTGCTGAGTTTGTTGCGATGATTGCAGCTCTTCAAGTATTAGTTGAAGCCAATCGCCCACCAGCAACAATTGCCGCTGCAGTTCTTGAGCAATCAGGTCTATTAGATGAGCTCCGCGATAGCCATGATCCACAAGATGAGGTAAGAATTGAAAACCTCGAGGAGTTAGTAGCGGTTGCTGAGGAGTATCAAGAGCGAGAAGTTGATGAAGGTCAAGAGATCTCACTTGCTGGATTTTTAGAAGATGTTGCACTTGTTGCAGATGCAGATGAGATTCCAGAGGGCGAAGATCATGGCGGCGTTGTAACTCTTATGACGCTACACACTGCTAAAGGCTTGGAGTTTCCAACAGTATTTCTCACTGGAATGGAGGAAGGAATTTTTCCTCACTCAAGAACGCTAGGTGAGAAGAAAGAGTTGGAGGAGGAGAGAAGGCTGGCATATGTTGGTCTAACAAGAGCTAGAGAGAGGCTCTATCTATCAAGGGCTGAATATCGCTCATCTTGGGGAGCACCGAATTACAACCCACCTTCAAGATTTTTAGATGAAATTCCTGATGCCTTAATTGATTGGAATAAGAGTGAGAGTGGATATATCTCGCCTCCAATGACTAGGCGAAAATATGCACCAAGTGCGCTACCAAAAGCAGCGATTAAGTCAAATACCTTGCAATTAAATATTGGTGATCGAGTAAGCCATGACACATTTGGTCTTGGCACTGTGATTGCTCTCTCAGGTGAGGCAGAGAAAGCAGAGGCCACAATCAACTTTGGTAGCTATGGAGATAAGCGATTGTTGCTCCGATATGCCCCAGTAGATAAGTTATGACCCGTGGACCTCTTTGAATATCAAGCCCGTGATCTATTTGAAGCCAACTCAATCCCAGTATTAAAAGCAAAAGTTGCAACAACTCCTGCCCAAGCAAGAGATGCAGCCCAGGAAATTGGCGGAAAAGTAGTAGTTAAAGCTCAAGTAAAAATTGGTGGTCGAGGAAAAGCTGGCGGAGTAAAGCTTGCTGAAGATGGCGATGATGCTTATGTAAAAGCAGAGGCAATTCTTGGCATGGATATAAAGGGCCATATCGTAAAGAAAGTAATGATTGCTGCCGCTGCTCCAATAGAGAGTGAGTATTACTTAGCAATTCTTCTTGATCGCTCTAACCGCTCCTTTTTAGTGATGGCATCTGTTGCAGGCGGTATGGATATTGAAGAAGTTGCACATAAAACCCCAGAGAAATTAGCTAAAGTTCATATTGACCCCAATGAAGGAATGGGCCAGGAAAAGGCTTTAGAGATAATTAGAAAAGGTGGATTCGGTAGCGATGTTGAAAAGCAGGTTGCCGATATATTAGTAACTCTTTGGAAGACCTTTCAAAGCTCAGATGCCACTTTGATTGAGATTAATCCTTTAGTAAAAACAGTTGATGGCAGAGTAATTGCACTCGATGGAAAAGTAACACTTGATGACAATGCCACTTTCCGCCATCCGGAATTTGAAGCCCTCATTGATCATGAAGCAGCAGATCCACTTGAAGCACTTGCCAAAGAGCGCGATCTAAATTATGTGAAGCTCCAAGGAGAGGTTGGCGTAATTGGTAATGGCGCGGGCCTTGTGATGAGCACACTTGATGTTGTGGCATATGCAGGCGAGAAGTTTGGCGGGGTAAAACCAGCAAATTTCCTTGATATTGGCGGGGGAGCATCAGCTCAAGTAATGGCAGATGGACTCTCAATTATTCTTGGCGATAAGGATGTTAAGTCAGTTTTTGTAAATGTCTTTGGTGGTATTACCTCATGTGATGCGGTCGCTAATGGAATTATTCAAGCCCTTGAGATATTAGGCGATAGAGCAAGTAAGCCGATTGTGGTTCGACTTGATGGCAATAATGTTATTGAGGGAAGAGCAATTCTAAATAAGGCTAATCATCCTTTGATCCAGCAGGTTGATAGCATGGATGGAGCAGCTGCAAGAGCTGCAGAGTTGGCAGCTAAATAATGGCGATCTTTTTAACTGAGAAAACTAAAGTCATCGTTCAGGGGATTACTGGCTCTGAAGGAAGTAAACACACCAGACGAATGATTTTAAGCGGAACCAATATTGTTGGTGGAGTAACCCCTGGCAAGGGCGGTCAGGTAGTTGAGATTGAAGGAAAATCTCTTCCAGTATTTAACTCCGTTACAGAGGCAGTTGCTGCAACTGGAGCTGATGCCTCAGTAATTTTTGTGCCACCAAAGTTTGCAAAGAGCGCGGTAATTGATGCTATTGATGCTCACCTGCCCTTAATTGTTGTTATCACTGAAGGAATACCAGTTCATGACACAGCAAGCTTTTATGCTCATAGCCTCAAGGTTGGAAAGTCACGGATCATTGGACCTAATTGCCCAGGTTTAATTAGCCCTGGTAAATCAAATATTGGAATTACGCCAGCTGATATCACAGGTCCTGGAAGTATTGGCCTGGTTTCAAAGTCAGGAACTCTTACCTATCAGATGATGTATGAGCTACGAGATATTGGCTTTACAACTGCAGTTGGAATTGGTGGAGATCCAATAGTTGGTACAACACATATAGATTGCTTAAGAGCTTTTCAAGATGATCCAGAGACAAAAGCAATTGTGATGATTGGTGAGATTGGCGGGGATGCTGAGGAGAGAGCGGCAGCATTTATCAAAGAGTATGTAACAAAACCGGTAGTTGGATATGTTGCAGGCTTTACCGCCCCGGAAGGAAAAACTATGGGACATGCTGGAGCGATTGTCTCTGGCTCTTCGGGAACGGCAGAGGCAAAGAAAGTAGCGCTAGAGGCAGCTGGGGTTAAAGTTGGAAAGACACCAAGTCAGACCGCAGAACTGCTCCGTGCAATCCTTAAAGGATAAGCAAGAATAAAGAGATGTTGCCACTGCTGAAAGTTGCTTTCGGCCAAGGCTTGCGAGGGATAATTTTAATTCTTCTTCCGCTGGCCTTTATCTCACTTATTACCTGGGCTACCGCTGGAAGTTCTACTGGAAATACCGCAGATCCAATGCGGGCTGCAATCTGGTTTTTCCTAATTGCCCATCACATTCCACTTGATCTATCACTTTCAAATGAAACTATCTCAGGGCGCTTAACTTTCTTTCCCATTGGAGCTTTAATAATTCCCTTTCTGGTGATTAAAAATGCCTTACTTAGAATGAGTGAAAGGCTTGGAGCCAGCAGAGCAAGTGAGAAGAGAGCTCAATTACTGGCACTTTCATTTACTTATAGTCTTTTGGGAACCCTACTCTCGCTGGCATCACTTGGAAGCACAGTAAAGGCGCCTTTCTATATTGTCTTTCCAATTCTATTTCTTGTCTCATTAGTTTCGGGATATATCGCAAGCAATCTTCTTCCAGATCAAGGGATGCAATTTCCCTGGCAGAGAGCTCTTAAGTTAGCAGCACTTCTCGTATTAGCTTTAGTTGGGTTTGCTGGATTAGTTTTTAGCTTCTCACTCATCTGGCATTTTGATACTGTTCTTGATTTAACAAGAGTCATTGAACCGGGAGTCTTTGGTGGTTTAGCATTTCTATTTATTCAAATTCTTTACTTGCCAAACTTCTTTATCTCAACTCTTAGCTATATTGCTGGAAGTGGGGTTGTAATAGGTAATGAAACTTGGTTAAACCCATTTGTTCATCGCCTCGACGAAATACCTGCCATCTCACTTCTTGGTGGATTACCAGTTGAGGCGCAGCCGTCATTTATATTACTTGCTCTAGTTATTGTTGGATTAGGAATTGTTATAGGAAAATATGGAGTGAGTAAATATCAAGACCAAGTTGAGCTACGTAGATTTCTCCTGGCCTTCCTTGGATTTACTGCCGGGTTAACTCTATTTATTGCTCGGGCATCAAGTGGCGAGCTCCTATCTCCAAATCTTGAATCAGTTGGCCCCCATTGGTATTTGATGCCCCTGGCTCTAACCCTTGAAATTGGCCTTGGAGTGGCAATATTTCTATATATGCCAATAGCCATTTCCAAGGTGCGCAACTTTAGGCTTGCGAAATAGCGCTACCTCTTTCGAACTAGAATATCTCCATGGCCCAAGCAAAAGTATTAGATGGTGTTGCTGCGGCGAAAGTTATTAGGCATGAGGTTTCCCAGGCGGTAGCAAAGCTAAAAAATAAGCCTGGTTTAGCAACAGTATTAGTTGGCGAAGATCCCGGCTCACGATCCTATGTGAATGGGAAGCATAGAGATTGCAGCCAAGTAGGAATTAACTCAATTCGAATTGAGTTGCCACAAAATGTAAGCCAGACAGAGTTATTAAGGGAAATTGATGATTTAAATAGCTCTAAGGATTGCTCTGGATTTATTGTTCAACTTCCACTTCCATCCCACATTGATACCAATAGAGTTTTAAGCGCGATTGATCCAGATAAAGATGCTGATGGCCTTCATCCCATAAATCTTGGAAAGTTAGTGCTCTCCCAAAGCGGGGTAATTCCTTGCACACCTAGAGCTATTGTTGAACTGCTTAGAAAAAATGAGATTTCTCTAAGTGGCAAAGAGGTAGTAATTATTGGTCGAGGTACAACCGTTGGAAGGCCTTTAAGTCTCTTACTTTCTAGTAAAGGCATCGATGCCACTGTGACAATTCTTCATAGTAAGAGTAGTGATATCAGATCGCATACTAAGCGAGCAGATATCGTGATAGCTGCCCTTGGCAGCGCTCACTTTCTTACCGCAGATATGGTTAAAGAAGGTGTGGTTGCAATTGATGTTGGTATTACTAGAACTTCAGAAGGGTTAGTTGGAGATATTGATCCTGGTGTAGTGAAAGTTGCTAGCGCAATTGCTCCAATGCCAGGTGGGGTAGGGCCAATGACAAGAGCGATGTTATTGTCGAATCTATTGACGCTTCATAAGGATTAAAGCCAAGGTGAATATCAAGCAAATTTCCTATGCCCTGGCACTCTCTGGGGTATTAACTGGAGCGCTGCTTTCAGTGCGAATAGGGGCGCTAATTATTGCCGCTGGCTTTATTCTCTTTCTAAGCCCGGATATTAGATCAATGCGCCCAATTCAGAAAGTGATTCCAATCGCACTGGTTATCGCGCTAATTGCCATCGCATTGGCGCTTCCTAGAGGATAGAAGGTAGGTTTCGCGCCATGAGTAGATCCGGGAAAGTAACGGTAGTCGGAGCTGGTTTCTATGGTTCAACCACAGCGCTACGTCTTGCCGAATATGACATCTTTGAAAGCGTCGTTTTAACAGATATTTTGGATGGAAAGCCAGAAGGTATAGCACTTGATATCAATCAATCACGATCCATTGAAGGCTTTGAAAGCAGAGTAATTGGAGCCACAACTACTGCTGAAGGCAAAGGATATGAAGCAACTGCAGGATCTGATGTAGTAATTATTACCGCAGGACTTCCTAGAAAACCTGGAATGTCTCGCATGGATTTAATTGGTGTTAATGCGGGAATCGTTAGAGGAGTTGCAGAAAATATTGCTAAGCACTCACCAAATGCCGTGCTTATCGTGGTTTCAAATCCACTAGATGAAATGACTGCTCTTGCACAAATTGCAACCAAGTTTCCTTATCAAAGAGTTATGGGACAAGCGGGAATGCTTGATACTGCTCGCTTTACTCACTTTGTGGCAGAGAAACTCAATGTGCCAGTTGCATCAGTTAAGACCTTAACTCTTGGAAGCCATGGAGAAACTATGGTTCCAATTCCTTCTCGCTGCACAGTCGATGGCGCTGCGCTATCTACAAAGCTAAGTGATACTGAAATTCAAGAGTTAGTAACACGGACTAGAAATGGCGGAGCAGAAGTTGTGGCTCTTTTAAAGACTGGCTCTGCTTATTACGCGCCGTCAGCTGCAGCAGCTCGTATGGCAAAGGCAGTCATTCAAGACTCAGGTGAGGTAATGCCGGTATGTGCTTGGGTTGATGGCCAGTACTCAATTACTGGGGTTTATCTAGGAGTTGAAGCTCAAATCGGTAGAGCTGGAATTACTAAAGTTGTTGAAAGTGATTTAACTGCAAGTGAATTAGCAGAACTCAAAGTAGCTGCTGAGGCAGTGCGCGCCAAGCAAGCAGATGTAAAAGATCTATAAACCAGTAAAGATCAAGAGAGGCAGATAGATAGATGAGCAAGATAAAGGTGCAAGGTAGCGTCGTTGAGCTTGATGGCGATGAGATGACTCGAATCATCTGGGACTTTATTAAGAAGCAATTGATCTTGCCTTATCTTGATATCAATTTGGAGTATTACGATCTAGGAATCCAGCACCGCGATGCCACGGATGATCAGGTAACTATCGATAGCGCTAAAGCCATTCAGAAGCATGGAGTTGGCGTTAAGTGCGCAACTATCACCCCTGATGAGGCGAGAGTAAAAGAGTTCTCGCTAAAGAAAATGTGGAAATCCCCTAATGGAACAATTAGAAATATCCTAGGTGGAGTTATTTTCCGTGAGCCGATTATTATTAAGAATGTTCCAAGGCTTGTTCCTCATTGGAGCAAACCAATTGTTATTGGCCGTCATGCCTATGGAGATCAATACCGCGCAACAGATTTTAGAGTTCCAGGCCCAGGAAAGCTCACTGTAACTTTCACGCCAGAGGATGGCTCAGCTCCAATGGAGTTTAATGTCTTTGATTTTCCATCATCTGGTGTTGCTATGGCGATGTATAACCTTGATGATTCAATTCGTGATTTTGCTAGAGCATCATTTAATTATGGAATTGCTCGAAAATATCCGGTCTATCTCTCAACCAAGAACACTATTTTAAAAGCCTATGATGGACGATTCAAAGATATCTTTGCTGAAGTTTTTGAAAAAGAGTTTAAGGCAGAGTTCGAGAAATTGAATCTGGAATATGACCATCGTTTAATTGATGACATGGTGGCAACCTCCCTTCGCTGGGAGGGTGGCTATATCTGGGCTTGCAAGAACTATGACGGCGATGTTCAGTCAGATACCGTCGCACAGGGCTATGGCTCACTTGGCCTTATGACATCAGTTCTTATGTCGCCAGATGGCAGAACTGTTGAGGCAGAGGCGGCTCATGGAACAGTAACTCGCCATTACCGCGATCATCAAGTTGGCAAGCCAACTTCAACTAATCCAATTGCATCAATCTTTGCTTGGACTCAAGGGCTACAACACCGCGCAAAGCTTGATAACACTCCAGAGCTAGCCAAATTTGCTAGCTCACTTGAGAGAGTCTGTATTGAAACTGTTGAGAGTGGAAAGATGACTAAAGATCTTGCGCTTCTAATTAGTAGCGATGCTCCTTGGTTAAATACTCAAGAGTTCCTCGCAGCAATTGATGAGAATCTGCAGAAGGAAATGAAGTAGGAAAAATTAGGAAATAAAAAAGCCCCCGGTTATGGGGGCTTTTTTAATGCGTTTTAACTACTTAATACGCTTGCCATCTGCAGTGCTAAATAGATGAACAACCTCAGCCTTAGCTGTGACGGTTACTGTCTGTCCTGGCTTTGGAGGGTTTTTTGGATCCCAGCGCAGAATTACTTGAGCTAATTCATCACTTGCATTAGCAAACTTCACACTTGAATCAGCTGGCTTGCCATAAACGAAGGCATCTGCGCCTAACTCTTCAACTACTTCAACTAGAACTTCAAAGCCCTTACTTGAAGAGCTAAAACCCTCTGGACGAATTCCAACAATAACGGAGGCTCCAGCAGAGGATGGAACATCAATATCTAGTCCACCAAGCTTTGCCTTGCCGCCTGATACAGGAACACTTAGTAGGTTCATAGCAGGTGAGCCAATAAAGCCTGCAACGAATGCATTTGCTGGGTTGTCATAGAGATTTCTTGGTGTATCTACTTGCTGCAAGAGTCCATCTTTAAGAACTGCTACACGATCACCCATTGTCATAGCCTCTACCTGATCATGTGTGACATAGACAGTAGTAATTCCAAGGCGACGCTGTAGCGCTGCAATCTGGGTACGAGTTGCGACGCGAAGTTTTGCATCTAAGTTTGAGAGAGGCTCATCCATTAAGAAGACTTGTGGTTCGCGAACAATTGCGCGTCCCATAGCAACTCTCTGACGCTGTCCACCTGATAGAGCCTTTGGTTTGCGCTCTAGGTATGGCTCAAGATCTAATAGTTTGGCTGCATCTAATACGCGGCGTTCACGTTCTTCTTTAGCAACGCCAGCAATTTTAAGAGCAAAGCCCATATTTTCAGCAACTGTCATATGAGGATAGAGCGCATATGACTGGAAGACCATTGCGATATCGCGGTCTTTAGGAGCGACATTTGTTACTTCGCGATCTCCGATATAAATTGCGCCGTTATCAATTTCCTCTAATCCGGCAAGCATTCGAAGTGATGTTGATTTTCCACAACCTGAAGGTCCAACTAAAACCAAAAACTCACCATCGTTGACGGTGAGATTTAATTTATCGACTGCAGGAGCGCTTGTTCCAGGATAGATGCGTGATGCATCTTTAAATACAACTGATGCCATTATTTTTTCTCTCTTCCTTCTCCGGGCAGGTACGTGCCCGACGATCCGTTGGATGAAGCAAGTCCACTTTCGTGGCTGGGGGAAGAGTAGCGCCGAGTTGAGCGTGGGGAAAGGGGTAGCCAGGCTTGATTTAGCCTCGAAGGCCCTCCTTCTTATACCCTAGAGCCCTAATGGACCCTGGTGGTGCTAACCCTTTTACCCTTCAAGACCTTGCTCTAGATATCTCGGTCGTAGCCTTTTTTATCGCCCTTGGGGCGCTCTTTGTCGCTGCTGAAATTGCCCTGATCTCACTTAGGGAGGGTCAGTTAAAGGCCCTTGCTGAAAAGAGTAAGCGCGGGGCAAAGGTTGCCGATCTTGCCTCACATCCCAATCGCTTTCTAGCAGCAGTTCAAGTTGGAGTGACCTTTAGTGGATTTCTCTCAGCTGCCTTTGGCGCAGATCGCCTAGGAGATTACTTAATTCCGGCACTTGAAGGCGCCGGATTGAGCACTTCAATTAGTGAGACTATTTCTTTAGTTGGCTTAACACTTGTAATTGCCTACTTCTCTCTAGTCTTTGGTGAGTTAGTACCAAAGCGAGTAGCGCTTCACTCCAGTGAAAAGATTGCACTCTTTGTTGTTACACCGGTATCTGTTACTGCCCGTTTATTTCGCCCTCTAATCTGGCTACTTTCACAATCATCTGATTTAGTCCTAAAGTTATTTGGAATTGATCCTAAAGCATCTCGCGAAGATATCTCTGAGGAAGAGCTAGTGGATCTAGTCACTGGCCATAAAGCGCTAACTGAAGAAGAGCGCGATATTGTTGAAGAGGTCTTTAATGCAAGTGAGCGTTTAGTTCATGAGGTTATGGTGCCAAGGACTGAAGTTGATTTCCTTGATGCTAATTTACTAGTCAGTGATGCAATTCTTATGGCAGTTGAGAAGGCACACTCTCGATATCCAGTGGTGCGGGGAAGTAGCGATGAAGTCATTGGCTTTATCCATGTTAGAGATCTTCTCGATCCTGAGCATTCAGGAAAGGGCACAGCCATTATGAATTTGGTGCGTAGCATTATGTTCTTACCTGGAACTAAAGGTGTTCTGCCTGCGCTATCTGAGATGCGTGCTGCTCGCCAGCAAATTGCCATAGTTCTAGATGAATATGGTGGAACTGATGGAATTGTTACTTTAGAGGACTTAGTTGAGACCTTAATTGGTGATATTCATGATGAATATGATGACCATGAGGTTGAAGTTTCAAACCAGAGCCGAACCGGAGACTATGAAATAGATGCTCTGATTTCACTTGAAGATCTAGCTGAGCAGACCGGGATTGAAATCCCAGAGGGCCCCTATGAAACTCTCAGCGGCTATGTGATGCATGAGCTGGGAAGAATCCCGCAACTTCATGATGTTATCCATCTAGCCGGGATGAGGCTGACAGTCTTGAGTTTAGAGGGCAAGCGCGTTGGAACTGTCTTGCTCTCAAAATTACATACTCAAGATAAAAATTGAGAAGATAGGGCCATGAAGCGCGTCCTATCTGGGATTCAACCCACAGCAGATTCTTTCCATCTTGGTAATTACTTAGGTGCGGTAAAGCAATGGGTTGACCTGCAGAGCGATCATGATGCTTTTTATTGTGTTGTAGATCTTCATGCGCTAACAGTTGAAACAGATCCAGAAGTATTAAGGAAGCGAACACTACTTGCAGCAGCGCAATTAATTGCCCTTGGCCTTGACCCTGATAAGTGCACCTTATTTATTCAATCTCATGTGCCAGAACATAATCAGCTCGGCTGGGTCCTTGAGTGTCTGGCTGGATTTGGTGAAGCAAATCGTATGACGCAATTTAAAGATAAGTCGCAGAAGAGTGGGGCTGATAGAACTGTTGTTGGTCTATTCACCTATCCAATTCTTCAAGCAGCTGACATCATGCTTTATCAAGCAAATAGAGTTCCAGTTGGCGAAGATCAGAGACAACATATTGAACTAACCCGCGACTTAGGCCAGAGATTTAACTCTAAGTATGGGCAGACTTTCACAATTCCAGAGGCTCACATCATTAAGTCGGCAGCAAAGATTAATGATCTCCAAGATCCAAATGCCAAGATGAGTAAATCATCAGCATCAAGCTCTGGAGTAATCGATATCTTGGATTCAGCAGAAGTTAATGCGAAGAAAATCAAGAGCGCAGTTACCGATGCTGGAAAAGAAGTAAAGTTTGATGAGAAGGAAAAGCCTGGGATATCAAACCTTTTAACTATCCATTCAGCCCTTAGTAATAGAGCTATATCTGATATTGAAAGTGAATTTGCTGGCAAAGGTTATGGCGACTTTAAGTCCGCTGTAGCTGAGGTGGTTACCTCATACTTTGCCCCAGTTAAAAAGCGCACCGAGGAGCTCTTATCCGATGAAGCTCACCTATTAAAGATCTTGGAACAGGGAAGGCAGAAGGCTAGAGCTGTTGCTGCAGAGACTTTAGCAAAGACATATTCAGCTCTGGGATTGGTGCCAAGCTCTTTTAAGGATAAGTAAGTCATGAAATCTAAGGCGCTTTTTATAGCGCTTGCTATTTCACTATTTTCGCCATCAACGCCAGTAATTGCAGCAGAGCCAAAAGTTGCTATCGCCTATGACATTGGATTTCTTGGAGATAATTCCTTCAATGACGCAGTTCACCTAGCTCTTAGAGCTGCGAAGAAAAAATATGGATTAGTTGAGCCATTTGTTCGTGAGGTGCCAACCAATGGAACTGCAGTAGATCGCCTCACACGGCTGCGCTTTCTAGCAAAGAGTGGCTACACCTTGATAATTGCAGTTGGTCCTGGATAT
>JANQVH010000027.1:16479-25058 GCA_030730425.1 Candidatus Nanopelagicaceae bacterium | reverse complement strand
AATGCAGCTCTTGATGAGATTACTTTGGAGCGACCAAAGAATCGCGATCATGGTGATTATGCAACTTCAATTGCGCTCGCTCTAGCAAAGAGCGCTGGAAAACCACCAAGGCAGATCGCAGAGATTATTGCTGGTTCACTAAAGTCAAATGAAATTATAGAAAGAATTGATATTGCTGGGCCAGGATTTATCAATATTACTTTAGTAAAAGCATCACAAGGCGCTGTAGTTAATGCCATCTTTGCCCAAGGTGAAAAGTATGGAGAGGTAAAGATTCTCTCTGGAGTAAAGATTAATTTAGAATTTATAAGTGCTAATCCCACAGGTCCCTTGCATTTAGGTCATACCCGTTGGGCAGCAGTTGGTGACGCCCTTGCAAGAGTTTTAATCGCTGGTGGAGCAAAGGTTGCTCGTGAGTTTTATATTAACGATCGTGGCAATCAGATGGATCTCTTTGGTGCATCACTTGCAGCTTCTGCCCTTGGCCAGGCCAAGCCTGAAGATGGTTATCAAGGGGAATATATCGATGAGTTGGCTCAAGAAATTCTCATAAAAAACCCAGAGTATAAAAAGCTTAGTGGACAGAGCGCTATTGAGGCTTTTCGCGAAGCAGGATATGAATTGCAATTAGCGCAGCAGAAAAAAGTTTTAGATAACTTTGGCACACACTTTGATATCTGGTTTTCAGAACGCTCACTTCATAGTGGTGATGGAATTGATAAAGCTTTAGCAACTCTTAAATCTCAAGGTCATACCTATGAAGATGAAGGGGCCATCTGGCTTAGAACAACTGACTTTGGTGATGATAAAGATCGAGTGCTGGTGAAATCCGGGGGAGAGTTAACTTATTTCTCATCTGATACTGCTTATTATCTAGATAAGAGAAGGCGCGGCTTTGATATCTGCATCTATATGCTCGGAGCAGATCACCATGGATATGTCGGCAGGCTTAAGGCAACTGCTGCTTGCGCCGGGGATGATCCGGAATACAACATCCATGTATTAATCGGCCAATTGGTCAAGATTATTGAAGGTGGCCAGGAGATTAAGCTCTCAAAGAGAGCGGGAACAATTATCACTCTAGAGGAGCTGGTGGAAAAAGTTGGCGTTGATGCAGCTCGCTACACCTTGATTCGCTATCCAGTAGATACTCCTATGGTTTTAGATATCGATCTACTCAAGAAACGCACTAACGATAATCCTGTCTTTTATGTCCAATATGCTCATGCCAGAATTTGCGCTGTGCTAAGAAATGCTAAAGATTTATCAATTCCTTATGGAATCAATTCCTACCAAGCAGAGCTACTAACCCATGATCGTGAGAGAGAGCTCTTAGGCTCTCTTGCAGAATTTCCTAGAGTAGTTGCAAGCGCTGCAGAGCTTCGTCAGCCTCATCGCATCGCTAGATATATCGAAGAGTTAGCAACTCTGTATCACGGCTTCTATAACGATTGTCGCGTCCTTCCTCTAGGTGATGAGGCGCCAAGTGAAATACATTCATCTAGGGCATCGCTCTGTGATGCAACACGTCAGGTAATAAGTAATGCCTTGAATCTATTGGGCGTAAGTGCTCCGGAGAAGATGTAGATATGAGCCAAGATCTAAATCCCGTAATTTGGCCAATGAGTGCAAGAAGAGTAAATGGCGAAATCACAATTGGATATATCTCAGTTAGTGATTTAGCAGATGAGTTTGAAACGCCAGCATTTATTCTTGATGAATTAGATTTTAAAGCTCGAGCAAGCCTCTGGGCTAAAGCTCTGCAAGAGGCATTTGGAACCAATGCTGGAACTGCTTATTACGCAGCAAAGTCATTTATCTCAACTCAAGTTGCGCGCTGGATTGAGCAGGCTGGTCTTGGACTTGATGTCTGCACTGATGGTGAATTAGCGGTAGCTATTGCAGCCAATTTCCCAGCTAAAAAAATTGAATTACATGGCAATAACAAATCAGAGTCAGAGATTGCTGCAGCCATTGATTATGGAGTTGGAGTAATTGTTATTGATTCACTGCAGGAAATCGATCGGGTAGCCAGAATTGCACATGAAAAGTCGGTCACTCAAGGGGTATTACTCCGTCTAAATCCTGGAGTTGATGCCGATACCCATGAGGCTATCTCAACTGGCCATGAAGATGTGAAATTTGGATTTTCCATTGCATCAGGGGCTGCATGGGATGCGATCTTGTCTGTTAAGAAACATGACTCTCTTGAGCTAAGAGGCTTACATGCTCATATTGGTTCGCAGATATTTACCCCAGATTCCTTTGAATTAAGCGCTTCAAGGCTTATCTCAGTGCTTGCTAAATACCGAGATGAGTTTGGAGCTGAACTTGCAGAATTAGATCTTGGCGGTGGTTATGCAATTGCATATATCGAAGGCGATAAACCAATTCCTGCTCAAGAGATATTAAGTGTTATTGCAACAAGAGTTAAGTCAGAGTGCGAAAAAGTGCGACTAAAGATTCCTAGGATTTCTATTGAACCAGGTCGAGTAATCGTTGGCCCCTCTATGGTAACTATTTATAGAGTAGGAACGACTAAAGAGGTAACTCTGGAAGATGGCTCAACGCGTTGGTATGTATCAGTTGATGGTGGAATGAGCGATAATATTCGCCCAGCTTTATATGAAGCGCAGTATTCAATTTCACTTGCCAATCGCAGTAGTAGCGCCCCACTTAGAAAATCTCGAGTAGTTGGAAAACACTGTGAAACAGGAGATATCATCATTAGAGATGTGCAGCTGCCTAGCGATATCACTCCAGGTGATCTACTTGCTGTTCCGGCTACCGGCGCATATGGGCGCAGCATGGCCAGCAATTACAACCACATGGCAAGGCCGCCAGTGATTTGCGTCCTTAATGGCAGGGCGCGCAGCATTATTCGCCGCGAAACTCACCGCGACCTTCTAGCCTTGGAGATTGAGGAAGAACCAAGGCAGATCGGCAAAGGTGAGGCAAAATGAGTAGCGCGCAGCAGAGTTTTAATGTCGCCATGCTTGGCTGCGGCGTTGTTGGTTCTGAGGTAGCTCGCCTGCTCTTAGCAGATGATGGCGATTTTGCTGCTCGCTCTGGCGCTAAATTGAATTTAACTCGCATTGCAGTTAGAGATAGCAAAGCAAGTCGTGATCAGATCCCAAGTGAGCTACTTACCCAAGATGGCGAATCTGTAGTTAGCGATCCATTGGTAGATATTGTCATTGAAGTAATGGGCGGCATTGAGCCTGCTCGAACTCTAATTTTAAAAGCAATTAGCAACGGTAAATCGATTATTACTGCTAACAAAGCACTTCTTGCACAACATGGCGCCGAGCTATTTAGCGCAGCTGATAAAGCTGGCGTTGATCTCTACTATGAGGCATCAGTTGGCGGAGCAATTCCAATACTTCGCCCAATGCGCGAATCAATTGTTGGAGATCATGTAAATCGAGTTATGGGAATTGTTAATGGCACTACCAATTACATTCTTACCAAGATGGATGAAGAGGGATTATCTTTTGAAGAGGTATTAAAAGAGGCGCAGTATTTAGGTTTTGCTGAAGCAGATCCAACAGCAGACATTGCAGGCCATGATGCTGCAGCAAAAGCTGCAATCCTTGCAGGCCTTGCCTTCCACTCAAGAATTACATCAAGTGATGTTTACTGCGAAGGCATTAGTCAGATCAGCGCCAGAGATGTGGCAGTGGCAAGAGATATGGGATGTGTGATTAAGTTATTGGCAATTGCAGAGCTCACTAAAGATAATGAGATATCAGTTCGAGTTCATCCCACCTTAATTTCTCGCAAGCATCCACTTGCAGCAGTTCGTCTAGCTTTCAATGCAGTATTTATTGAGGCTCAATCTGCTGGGGAGTTAATGTTCTATGGCAGAGGAGCGGGAGGCGAGCCAACAGCGAGCGCTATTTTGGGAGATTTAATTGCAATAGCCCGCAATAAAATCAGAGGCGGCCAAGGCCATGGCGAGAGTGATTATGCTGATTTGGCTATCGCAGCGATAGATAATGTGAAATCACAGTATTTAATAAGGCTAGATGTGGCTGATAAACCAGGAGTTCTAGCAAGTGTGGCCCAGTTATTTGCTGCCAATAGCGTCTCTATTGAAACAGTTAGGCAGACAGGTCGAGGCGATAGCGCAGAGTTAATTGTTGCAACTCACTACGCTCCAGAGTCGGCGCTAAAGAAAACTGTTAAATCCCTGGCAGATAGTGATGTAGTAAAGAGCGTTGAGAGCGTGCTTCGTATCGAAGGAAGTAAATAGTGAGCTTATTTAAGAAATCTGGCGCCCACCAATGGCGCGGTGTAATAAAAGAGTATGAAAAGCGTCTACCTGTTAGCAGCAAGACTCCAATTGTTACGTTAAATGAAGGTGGCACTCCGCTTATCTATGCCTGCGTGCTCTCGGAGATGTTGGAAAATGATGTCTGGCTTAAATTTGAAGGAGCAAATCCAACTGGATCTTTCAAAGATCGTGGAATGACGATGGCTATTTCAAAGGCAGCAGAGGATGGAGCAAAGGCAGTTATCTGCGCCTCTACCGGCAATACCAGTGCAAGCGCAGCTGCCTATGCCACTAAGGCTGGAATGGTTCCTGTTGTTTTAGTTCCGCAAGGAAAGATCGCTATGGGAAAGCTAGCCCAAGCAATTGCCCATGGCGCAAAGTTGTTACAAGTAAAAGGTAATTTTGATGATTGCTTAACTCTTGCAAAGCAACTCTCTGAACAATATCCAGTTTCACTTGTTAATTCAGTAAATCCTTATCGCATCGAAGGACAAAAGACCGCATCCTTTGAAGTTATAGATGCACTTGGCTTTGCGCCAGATATACATGTTATGCCAGTTGGAAATGCTGGAAACATCACCGCTTATTGGAAGGGTTATAAAGAGTATTACGCAGATAAGATTTCAAAATCCCTTCCAGCTATGTGGGGATTTCAAGCAAAAGGAGCAGCTCCTATCGTTCGTGGCAAGATCGTAAAAAACCCAGAGACGCTCGCCACCGCTATTCGTATTGGAAACCCTGCTTCATGGAAACAGGCAGAGCAAGCTAGAGATGAATCAAAAGGTTTAATAGATATGGTCAGCGATGCTGAGATATTAAGTGCCTATCGCTTGGTTGCAGCTAAAGAGGGAGTCTTTGTTGAACCATCAAGCGCTGCAGGACTTGCCGGATTAATTAAATATAAGGCAGCCAAGAAGCTACCAAAGGGAAAGAAAATTGTTATTACGGTAACTGGAAATGGTCTAAAAGATATTCAATGGATATTAAATGGAGCTGATAAACCAATCACTGTCCCTGTTGATGTTAAAAAAGCTGCCAAAGTGATTGGACTTAGCTAATTATGTCTAGAGGATTTAAAGATCGCCTTACTTATAAGGCAACTCCGATGCAGGCAAGCGTTCCGGCTAGCTCTGCCAATTTAGGCCCTGGTTTTGATTGCTTAGCTCTAGCTCTTGAACTTCGCGACACTTATGTTGCTCAAATTTTAGATGATGAAGTCTTTGATGTTGATGTTACTGGCCAGGGAGCAGATGATGTTAAGAAGGATGGAAAACATCTAGTAATCAAATCGATGATGGCAGGTTTTGAGTTTATGGGTGGAAAACCAAGAGGTATAGCGCTTAGATGCCTAAACGAAATTCCTCATGGAAGAGGGCTTGGATCATCAGCTGCTGCAATTGTTGGTGGGCTCAGTCTTTCTAGATCATTGGTTCTCTCTGGAAGTAATTTGATGAGCGATGATGATCTAATTGCTCTTGCTACAGATATCGAAGGACATCCAGATAATATTGCTGCTGCAACTTTGGGTGGTGCAACAATTTCTTGGATGGAAGATAGAGCAAAGGTTTTAACTGGATGCGCTTCAGGCTTTAGCGTTGATCCAAATATCCGAGCACTTTTATTTATCCCTGACTCTCAGCTCTCAACTGGCAAGGCAAGAAAAATGCTTCCGGAGCAGATATCTCATAGTGATGCCAGTATTAACTCAGGAAGATCTGCCCTTTTAGTTCACGCCTTATCTTCTAGGCCAGAGTTATTGTTTGCTGCAACTCAAGACCTTCTTCACCAAAGTTATCGAAGAGAGGCGATGCCAAAATCGATAGATCTAGTGAATAAATTTAGAAAAGCTGGGGTAGCGGCAATGATCTCTGGGGCAGGACCCTCGGTTCTGGTTTTACACACTGCAACTAAGGCCGAACATGACGATTTAATTCGAAGCGGGGGCGATTACTTCAAGTCGATGGATCTTGAGATATCTCCAACTGGCGTGAGGATTGCAGCGGTATAAGTAGCCTTAAAAGCGGGCAAAGTCTTGGATTTGTCGGTTGAGTCGAGGCAGTGGTAGATTTACCACTCGTAGGGCAGACATCTTGAGCCCACAATCTGATACTTCCCGTAAGACCAGATAAAAAAAATCATAAATTCAAACTAAAAGATCTCACTTAAGGTCTAGAAAAGAACCATAAATGGCAGAAACAAGCACACGTGCTCGGAGAGAATCTGGCGATCTATCTGCATTGCTACTTCCTGAGTTAAGAAAAATTGCAACTAATCTAGGTATCGAAGGCGTAGCAGATTTAAAGAAGCCTGACCTAGTAACAGCAATCACCGACCTGCAGGCCGCTAACCGCGAAGCTGCTAAAGCTGAACGCGAAGCAAAGCGAGCCGCAAGGAATCAAAAGAGACGTGACAACAACTCAAATGAAACAGCGCCATCTGATAGTGAAGATGATGATCAAGATGAGGAAGATATGCCTTCAGATAATTCAAGTAATAACTCGAATAACTCAAGCAATGGTAATTCACGAGATAACTCTCGAGGAGATAGAGAGTGGCGCAGAGATCGTCACCGCGATAGAGGCCGTGATCGCAGTAGAGATAGAGATCGCCCAAGCCGCGGAGAGCGCGAGATAGTTTTAAGTGAAGATGATGTGCTTCTTCCAGTTGGTGGCTTGCTAGATATTCTTGATAATTACGCATTCCTTAGAACTGCTGGTTATCTGCCTGGTCCAAATGATGTCTATGTCTCACTCCAACAGGTGCGCAAGTACGGCCTTAGAAAAGGCGATGTAGTCACCGGTCAGGTGCGCCAAGCGCGCGAGGGTGAAAAGAAAGAGAAGTTTAATGCTCTAGTTCGTCTCGACACTATCAATGGCATGGAGCCAGATAGTTCAAAGGAGAGAGTTGATTTCTCAAAACTTGTTCCGCTCTATCCCCAAGATCGTCTACGTCTTGAGACTCTTCCAAATATTTTAACTACTCGCGTAATTGATTTGATTGCCCCAATTGGTAAAGGTCAGCGCGGATTAATTGTCTCCCCACCAAAGGCTGGAAAAACTATGGTGCTGCAAGCAATTGCTAACGCCATTACAACTAATAATCCAGAGTGTCACTTGATGGTTGTTCTAGTTGATGAGCGTCCTGAGGAAGTTACTGATATGCAAAGATCAGTAAAGGGCGAAGTAATTGCATCAACTTTTGATCGCCCTGCAGATGATCACACCACCGTTGCTGAACTTGCTATTGAACGCGCAAAGCGTTTAGTCGAGCTAGGACATGACGTTGTTGTTTTACTTGATTCAATTACTCGTCTTGGTCGCGCTTATAACATTGCAGCTCCAGCATCAGGAAGAATTCTCTCCGGCGGTGTTGATTCAGCGGCTCTATATCCACCAAAGAAATTCTTTGGAGCAGCGAGAAATATTGAAGATGGTGGATCACTAACTATCTTGGCAACAGCTCTAGTTGAAACTGGCTCAAAGATGGATGAAGTTATCTTTGAGGAGTTTAAAGGAACTGGAAATATGGAGCTCAAGCTTGATCGCAGATTTGCTGATAAGCGCATCTTCCCAGCAGTTGACATCGATGCATCAGGAACTCGTAAGGAAGAAATTCTTATGGGACCTGAGGAGCTAAATATTGTCTGGAAGCTACGTCGAGTTCTTCACGCCCTTGATTCCCAACAAGCTCTTGAACTTCTCCTAGAGAAGATGAAGGGAACTAAGTCGAATGCTGAATTCTTGATGCAGGTCCAAAAGACCACCGTTGGTCCTGATCAATCCCCGAAGGGGGAGTAGGGCCAATTGGCTCAAATGTGGGGGCTTTAGGTAGCCTTCGCACCTAGGTAGCTGGTTCACCGAAATTCCTCGGACCCAGCTAGATGAAAAATAAGGAGCAATAAAGATGCGTAAAGATATTCATCCTGAATATGGATATGTGATATTCCGTGATACCTCTGCAGATTTTGCAATTTTGACTCGCTCTACAATGAAAAGTGATCAAAAGATGGTTTGGAGCGATGGCAAGGAGTATCCGCTAGTTACTGTGGAAATTTCCTCAGCTAGCCACCCTTTCTACACTGGCAAGCAGCGCATCCTTGATACTGGTGGACGTATTGCTAAGTTCGAAGAGAGAGCTAAGAAACAACAGACCAAGAAGTAGCTTTTTAAAGTAAAGGCCGTTGCCCCTTGAGTAATTGGGGTGCGGTCTTTTCTTATTTATCAAACTAGGTTTACTTGAATTAGAGAGGGAGGGAGCAAATGGCTGAGAAGAATGCCAACCGTTTCTCCACCATGCCTGAAAT
>JANQVH010000027.1:0-16379 GCA_030730425.1 Candidatus Nanopelagicaceae bacterium | reverse complement strand
GGAGGGAGCAAATGGCTGAGAAGAATGCCAACCGTTTCTCCACCATGCCTGAAATTCTTAAAGAGTATGAGCAACTTGAAAAAGATATGGCAGATCCATCGATGCATGCCGATCAAGGAAAAGCTCGCCAACTAGGAAAGAGATATGCCCAACTAGGACCTGTCATTGCTGGCTATCGCGCCTTTAAAAAGTCTGAAGAGGATCTAACTGCTGCTCGTGAACTAGCAGAGGTTGAACCAGATTTTGCTGCAGAGATTCCTGCTCTTGAAAAAGCTTATGAAGATTATGCAAGCGCGATGGAAGAGCTGCTATTACCAAGAGATCCCAATGATGATCGAGATGTTATTTTAGAAATTAAAGCTGGAGCTGGTGGAGATGAATCAGCTCTCTTTGCTGGGGATCTATTAAGAATGTATCTTCGTTATGCTGAGAAGCAAGGTTGGAAGACCGAAATTATTGATGTCACTGAGAGTGATCTTGGGGGATATAAAGATATCTCGGTTGCTGTTAAAGCTCGTGGGGCAACGGCTGCTGGAGCTGCGCCCTTTTCAAAGCTTAAGTTTGAAGGTGGAGTTCATAGAGTCCAAAGAGTTCCAGAGACTGAATCCCAGGGGCGAATTCATACCTCTGCTGCAGGAGTTCTAGTTCTTCCAGAGGCCGAGGAAATTGATGTTCAGATCAATATGAATGAGCTACGTATCGATGTTTATCGCTCATCTGGTCCTGGTGGGCAGAGCGTTAACACCACAGATTCAGCGGTACGCATCACTCATATTCCAACTGGAATCGTAGTGTCTTGCCAGAATGAGAAGAGCCAATTACAGAATAAAGAATCTGCTCTTCGTATTCTTAGAGCCAGAATGTTGGCCGCTGCTCAAGAGGCAGCAGATGCTGCAGCATCTGCAACTAGAAAGAGCCAAGTTCGAACCGTTGATAGATCTGAGCGGATTCGTACCTATAACTTTCCAGAAAATCGCATCAGCGATCACCGAGTAAATTTCAAAGCAAATAATCTTGATGCAGTATTAAATGGCGAACTTAATGAACTAATCGGAGCCCTTCTTGAGGCTGATAAGGCAGAGAAGCTCTCAGCTGCCGAAGCGTAAAGACGATGAGTATTAAGCAGGTTCTAAAAGATAATAAAGCAAAACTTGCATCTGCTGGAATTTCAGAGGTAGATGCTGAATTAATCTTGGCATTTGTCCTAGGCGTTGAGCGTATGGAACTTCATGCAAGAGACTTTGAGTTAAATCTTGAGCAGATAGAAATTCTTGATGAGCTAATCGCAAAGAGAATTTCAGGAAAGCCAACCCAATACTTAATTGGCCATGCTCCATTTAGATATCTCACCTTCCAGGTGGGCAGTGGAGTCTTAATTCCAAGACCGGAGAGCGAAGCTTTAGTCGATGCTGCTCTTCTAGAGATTGAAAAGATAATTTCAGCGCGGAGCCAATCAAGTAGAGCGCCTGTAAGCATTGTTGATTTAGGTTCAGGTAGTGGCGCTCTTGCCATCTCCATTGCCTATGAGGCAGAGAAGAAGAATTGGCCAGTAACTGTTATCGCTGTTGAAAAATCAGATCAGGCCATTGAATGGTTAAAGCGAAATATTGCAGCTTGTGATGTCTCTGTTCGTCTTATCTCTGGTGATGTTTTAGAGGTGTTAGAGGGAGTTAAATGTGACATCGTTATTGCAAATCCACCATATGTTCCAGAGGGTGATAACTTGCCAGAGTTAGTCATTGCCAATGAACCTAAAGAGGCGCTCTTTGGCGGTGGAGATGATGGCCTTGAGATCCCGAGAAGATTTATTCAGGCTGCATCTAGCTTATTAAAGCCTGGTGGTCTATTAATTATGGAACATCATGAGAGTCAGCCTCTGCTACTTGAGGCTGAGTTATCAAGGGGCTACTCTGAGATAAACCAGAACCGAGATTTAAATAATCGTCCAAGATGGATCAGCGCTAGGCGAGAGGCAGAGTAATGGCAGAGAGATTCTCGCTAACTGATGGCCTCATCGATAGCCAAGAGCTAATTGAGAGAGCAGTGGCATCACTTCGTGATGGCAAGTTAATCATCGCTCCACTTGAGCATGGTTATGTCTTTTTAGCAGATGCTTTTAATCATGGAGCCGTGAAGAAAATTCATAAACTGCGTCAAGTTCCTCCAGCAACTGCGGCGCAGGTAATAGTTGGAGATATCAAAACTGTTAAAGGAATATCTCTTCAATTTGGCGAGACAATAACAGCGCTAGCAGAAAAATTCTGGCCCGGTCTTTTAACTATTAATCTCACCCCCGCACAAGGTTTAGTCTGGGATCTAGGAGATGCAAGAGCTTTGAAAGAAATTTCAGTTCGTGTGCCAAGCGCAGAATTTGTTCGAAGCGTTGCACTTGCTTCAGGTCCACTAGCTGTTGGCGCAGCCTGCCTATCTGGAAGACCTGCTCCAAGAAAATCAACTTTCTTTCCAGCCTTAGATAGTGATTATGCAGCGCTCTTTGATCTAGGTGAACTGCCAGAGGGGCCAAGCTCAACTGTTATTGCTATTGAGCAAGAAGGGGCGAGACTGGTGCGTGCGGGAGCAATATCACTTGCCGACCTGCGCTCTGTATCTGCCAATATTTCAGTTCCCGCCTAGGATTTAGGCCATGTCAGAGACTTTCTTCGGCCCAGATTTCCAAGCCCTGCAGGGACAAGATCCAGAGATTGCTGCAATCTTAATTTCTGAACTTGATAGGCAGCGCGAGAATCTTCAATTAATAGCTAGTGAGAATTTCACATCTCCAGCTGTTCTTGCCGCCCTTGGTTCAACTCTTTCAAATAAATATGCTGAAGGCTATCCAGGGAAGCGCTATTACGGAGGATGCGAAGAGGTTGATAAGGCTGAAGTAATTGGTATTGCAAGAGCTAAAGAGTTATTCGGAGCAGAACATGCAAATTTGCAACCACACTCAGGAGCAAGTGCCAATGTTGCGGTTTATCAAGCCTTTACAAAGCCTGGAGATACCGTTCTTGCGATGTCACTGCCACATGGTGGTCACCTAACCCATGGATCTAAAGTTAATTTCTCCGGTAAGTGGTTTAACGTTGAATCATATGGAGTAAGGCAAGATAACGAATTAATTGATTATGACGAGCTTCGTGATATTGCGCTAAGAGTTAAACCAAAGATGATCTGCTCAGGAGCCACCGCCTATCCAAGCTTGATTGACTTTAAAACGGTTAGAAGTATCTGCGATGAAGTTGGCGCAATTATGTGGGTTGATGCAGCTCACTTCATTGGTTTGGTTGCCGGAAAAGCTATTCCTTCACCAGTTGAATATGCAGATGTAGTTTCATTTACTACCCATAAGGTTTTAAGAGGTCCTCGAGGTGGAATGATTTTAAGTAAAGCTGCTCATGCATCTGCTATTGATAAAGCAATATTTCCAGGTATGCAGGGCGGACCAATAATGAGCGCAGTAGCTGCCAAAGCTATTGCCTTAAAAGAATGTGCCACAGCGCAATATCAGTCCTATGCCAAAGAGGTAATTGTTAATGCCAAAGCCCTTGCCAAGTCCTTAGAGGATGAGGGAATGAGGGCAGTCTCGGGCGGCACAGAGACCCACCTGGCGCTAATTGATATTCGCTCAACTGGAGTTAATGGAAAAGTAGCTGATGAGAGATGCGGCCGAGCCGGAATTTCACTTAATAAAAATGCTATTCCTTATGATCCAGAATCACCTGCTGTGACAAGTGGGATAAGAGTAGGAACGCCAGCGGTGACCACCCAAGGCATGGGCGCCGAGCAGATGCCAGTAATTGCATCTTTGATTGCTCGCGCCATCAAAGATGGAGAAGATGAGGCAAAGATTGCTCAAATTCGCAAGGAAGTTAATGCGCTAACTGCAAAGTTCCCTGTCTATCCAGCCTAATGCGCGAATACTTCTTAACTCTCTTAATCGCTGCAGTACTAACTTATATGTTCACCCCGCTTGTTCGCTCCCTCGCGCTGCGCTCAAGTGCAGTTGCATCAGTTAGAGAACGCGATATTCATACTCAAGTAACCCCGCGTTGGGGCGGGGTAGCGATGTGGCTAGCTATGGGAGCAACATTAGTAATGGTAAGTAGCCTTAATTTAGTGGGCAAGGCTTACTCACAAGAGTTACTTGGAATCTTTCTTGCTGCAAGCTTTGTGCTTTTAATTGGCGCTCTCGATGATCGCTATGAGTTAGATGCTGTTGTTAAGTTAGCAGGTCAAGGTCTGGCGGCAGCAATTCTTCTAATCTTTGGAATTCAAATTCTCTGGCTTCCAATAGATGGAATCATTGTTCTTCCAACAAATATTGGCCAGCTATTAACAGTAGTGGTGGTAGTTGTAATAATTAATGCGGTTAACTTCATAGATGGGCTCGATGGTCTTGCTACTGGAATTGTTGGTATCTCTGCGGCAGCATTCTTTGGCTTCTCATATCTATTAGCTGTTGAAAATGGCTTTAGCCGCGCGGGCGCTCCATCGCTAGTAACGGCAATTGTTATTGGCTGCTGCCTAGGTTTTCTGCCACATAACGCCCATCCAGCAAAGATATTTATGGGAGATTCTGGATCGATGTTTCTAGGTTTATTGCTTGCAGCATCTGCCATTACTTTGATGGGCCAGATAGATGCTAACGCGGTATTTGCAGAGAAGATTGGACCTGCCGCCCTCCCACTTCTCTTGCCATTTGCAGTTCTTGCTATTCCTTTACTTGATCTAGCGCTAGCAGTTCTTCGCAGAGTTAGATCGGGGCGCTCACCCTTTGCTCCAGATCAAGAGCATCTCCATCACAAATTAATGGCATGGGGAAACTCACAACAACGAAGCGCAGTAATTCTCTATTTAGTTACCGCCATGCTTGCACTTCCTGCAATGCTCTCAGCATTTATTCCACTATGGGCAGCGCTGCTTGTGGGCGTACTGCTCCTACTAAGCGCCGTTCTTACCACCAAGCGAGAGAAGAAGGTCAAGGCATAGATGGATATTGCATCATCTAATAAGCAGATGTGGCGCGGGGCATTAACTGCCTCACTTGTTGCAACTGTTATCGCAATTGTTTTTTTCACAATTTATTCAGGTACCCCAGGATTTTTTGGTAGCGCTCTTGCAAGTTTTGTTGTTTTAATATTTTTTTCAGTCTCAATAGCAGTTGGGATATTAAGTAGGAACGCAGATCCAATTTCAGTTATGGCCCTTGCGCTGATGTCCTATTTCACTAAGCTCTTGTTGATTGCACTTTTTCTTATTGCGGTCACTCGCTTAAGTGAGCCTGAATCACTTGATAGGACTGCCTTTGGCATAAGCGCTCTGGTGATCTCTGCCGCATGGTTATCTGGCGAGGTTCGGGCTTTCTTTAAACTACGACTAGAGTTACCTCAACCTAAGAGCCAATCTAAGGAGTAATGATGAGTAGTAATGAGCCAAAAAGACCGAGCGAAGACAACGCTTTCTGGACCATCTTTGGATATATGCTCTCAGGGCTTCTAATCTGGGGCGGCATTGGCTGGGGGCTTGATCAGTGGCTTAATACCGGCTTCTTCCTTCTCTCAGGACTCCTTCTGGGTATGGGATCAGCCCTTTATCTGGTCTGGCTCCGCTTTGGGCGAAAGTAAGAGAGCCCCGCTAATTTAAGTAAGGTAAGTAACCCTTTTTACCCCTATTTCGGCTTAGTTGAATTTCTCAACCTGGCCACTTGCCCATAGGGTTACACCGTCTTCCCCATGAATTAAGGCCCAAAAACGCTTCAAGGAGTTCTTTCTTGCTTAGTTATGCAGCCGAGGTTGGCAAGGACGAGGGATTTAATCCCCCCGATGCCGGAGACTTCAACCTCCCTCCATTTATTGAAGGTAATGAGTTTGCGACTAAGCCAATTCTTCTAGTTTTTCTCTCGGTAATTTTGATTTCAATCTTCTTTATTCTTGCTTCAAGAAAAGCAGCTCTAGTTCCTTCAAAACTCCAATTTGCTGGAGAGTCGGTCTATTCATTTGTTAGAAATGATTTGGGGCGCGAGGTAATTGGCCATGAGTTTATGCGCTTTGTCCCATATCTCTTTACTCTCTTTACCTTCATTTTAGTTAATAACATATTTGGAATTATTCCGCTTATCCAATTTCCAACGATGTCGAGAATCTCTTTTCCTTATGTTCTAGCGGCTTTCACATTTTTTATCTTCCATTATGTTGGAATACGCAAACAAGGTTTCTTGAAATACATGAAAGAGATTATGTTCTTGCCAGGAATTCCAAAACCTGCCTATATTTTGATAACTCCTCTTGAGCTTGCCACTTACTTTTTAGTTCGTCCAATGACCTTAAGTCTTCGTCTCTTTGCCAATATGTTTGCTGGCCACCTGCTTCTTTTGGTATTCATCTTGGGTGGGGAGCATCTGCTACAAGGAGTAATTGGACTTAAATTGATCAGCCCATTTGCCTTTGCTATCGGTATCGCGCTGACATTCTTTGAATTTATGGTCCAATGCCTCCAGGCCTATATCTTTACCCTCCTAACAGCTCTATATATCGCCGGAGCGTTGGTAGATGAGCATTAAATAACTAGATTTACTCACGATAACGCTCGGTTATTGTGAAGGATAAAGAAGAAGGAAAGGTAAGAAACATGGAAGGCACACTCAACCTGGTCGGTTTTGGCCTGGCAGCGATTGGACCGGGTATTGCAACCGGACTTATTTTCGCCGCATATATCAATGGAGTAGCACGTCAGCCAGAGGCTCGAAGCGTTCTCCAGCCGATCGCATTCCTAGGCTTTGCACTCGCTGAAGCTCTAGCGCTATTCGGTCTAGTTCTAGCATTCGTTCTCTAGAGTCAAGCAAATAAATATGCGTTCTATTGAATTGGCGGCTGCAGAGGAGCTAAATCCTCTAATTCCCCATACCGCAGAGATAATTGTTGGCTTCATCGCCTTCTCACTTCTCTATATGGTGCTGCGACGCGCAGTTGTTCCACGTTTTGAAAAAGCATTTGCTGAAAGAACAGATGCGATTCAAGGCGGTATGGAGCGAGCAGAGAAGGCTCAGATTGAAGCAGAGGCAGCTCTCAAGCAATATAAAGCTCAACTCCAAGATGCTCGCGGCGAGGCTGCAAGCATTAGAGAGGAAGCCAGAGTTCAAGGCGCTGCAATCATTGAAGAGATGCGAGTCAAAGCTCAAGAAGAGGCAACTCGAATCGCTGCAAGCGCGCAAGCTGCTATTGAGTCAGAGCGTCAAGCAGCGCTTACTTCACTTCGTAATGAAGTTGGAACTCTTGCAACGCAGTTAGCATCAAAGATTGTCGGAGAAGCACTCGATGACCAGGTCCGTCAGTCAAGAATTGTGGATCGTTTCCTAGAAGATCTGGAGAAGAGTAAGTAAAAATGAGTAGAGCAATGGCAGCACTGGGTGGGGCGTCTCGCCAGTCACTTATCGCTGCTCGCAAATCACTTGATGAGCTCTTAAAGGGCTTATCAGCAGCAGATGCTTCAGCGCTCTCTGCTCATTTATTTACAGTTGTTACAACTCTTGATTCCTCAACTCCACTTCGCCGCGCGCTAACTGATAACTCAAGAGATGCTAATTCCAAAGCAGAACTTGCGAAAGAGCTCTTTGGTAAGAGCACATCCGATCTGACCATTAAGTTGCTAATCAGCCTAACCGCCCTTCGTTGGTCGAGCCCATCGAATCTTGGTGATGTAATTGAGCAATTAGCCGTTGAAGCTGAGGCATCTGTTGCTAATCAAAATAACGAGCTAGATCGCCTCGAGGAGGAGATTTTTCAGTTCTCAAGAATCGTGGCTAGTGATCTAGAACTTCGTCAGATTCTCAACTCAGCAAAGTATTCAGGTGAAGGCAAGCGAGTTCTTGTTGCAAAGTTATTGGCATCAAAGGTCAGTCCTTCAACTTCAAGACTTCTTGCCTCATTGGTAAGTGGAATGCGGGGAAGAAGTATTGAAAGAACTATCGCCTTTTATGCCAGCGCCGCCGCTGCTAGGAAGATGAGAGTAATTGCTCATGTTAAAAGCGCAGTCGAGTTAAGCCAAGGGCAGAAAGATAAATTAGCAAGCAGCCTCTCTGGCAAGATAGGTCAGCCAGTGAGATTAAATGTTGAACTTGATCCAAAAGTTTTGGGTGGTCTATCCATCCGATTTGCAGATGAATTGATTGACGCCACAATCGTCAATCGTTTGGCCGACGCGGGCAGAGCGCTCGCAGTATAGGGAGAGAAAAAATCATGGCGGAATTAACGATTCGACCTGAAGAGATTCGTGATGCCTTAGCAAACTTTGTTAAGTCATACGATCCAGGTAGCGCATCACGCGATGAGATAGGTACCGTCGTTGTAGCTGGCGATGGCATTGCTCGCGTGGAAGGACTTCCATCGACAATGACTAATGAGCTTCTAAAGTTTGAAAATGGCACCTTAGGACTTGCGCTAAACCTTGATGTGCGCGAGATCGGTGTTGTTATCTTGGGTGAGTTCACCGGAATTGAAGAGGGAACAACGGTGCGCCGCACCGGAGAGATTCTCTCTGTTCCTGTTGGCGATGGCTTTTTAGGAAGAGTTGTTGACGCCCTTGGTCGCCCAATTGATGGAAAAGGCGAGATTAAGGCAGAAACTACTCGCGCACTTGAAGTACAGGCGCCATCAGTTGTTCAGAGACAACCAGTTAAAGAGCCTCTAGCTACTGGAATTAAAGCAATCGATGCTATGACTGCAATCGGCCGCGGTCAGCGCCAGTTGATTATCGGCGATCGCCAGACTGGAAAGACTGCAGTTGCAATTGACACCATTATTAACCAGCGTGATAACTGGCGAAGTGGTGACAAAAAGAAGCAGGTTAAATGTATTTATGTGGCAATTGGTCAGAAGGGTTCAACTATCGCATCTGTTAAAGGAGCGTTAGAAGAGGCTGGAGCGATGGAGTACACAACAATCGTTGCAGCGCCAGCATCTGATCCTGCCGGATTTAAATACCTTGCTCCCTACACCGGTTCTGCAATTGGTCAGCACTGGATGTATGGCGGGGGACATGTATTAATTGTTTTCGATGATCTCTCTAAGCAAGCAGAGGCTTATCGCTCGGTATCGCTCTTGCTTCGCCGTCCACCAGGTCGTGAGGCATATCCTGGCGATGTCTTCTATTTACACTCCCGTCTTCTTGAACGATGCGCAAAACTCTCTGATGAGTTAGGTGGCGGCTCAATGACTGGTCTTCCAATCATTGAAACAAAAGGTAATGACGTCTCAGCCTTCATTCCTACAAACGTTATTTCAATTACCGATGGACAGTGCTTCCTTGAAACCGATCTCTTTAACTCAGGAGTTCGCCCTGCTATCAACGTTGGTATCTCAGTTTCTCGCGTTGGTGGCTCTGCTCAGACTAAAGCGATGAAGAAGATTGCTGGTCGCCTACGTCTTGATCTTGCGCAATTTCGCGAGCTAGAGGCATTCGCTGCCTTTGGTTCAGATCTTGATGCAGCATCAAAGGCGCAGTTAGAGCGCGGCAGCCGTTTAGTTGAACTTCTAAAGCAGCAGCAATACACCCCATTCTCACTAGAGAGAATGATTGTCTCTATCTGGGCTGGAACCACAGGACAGTTAGATGTGGTGCCAGTTGCTGATATTCGCCGCTTTGAATCAGAGTTTCTTGATTATGTAGGGCGCGAACATAAGGCAATCTTTGATGTAATCGCTGAGAGCAAAGAGCTAAGCGATGACACTGTTGCTAAATTGACCGCAGCTATTAATACCTTCAAAGAGCAATTTGCCTCATCATCAGCCTCTGCTGTTAATGAAGCCCCTGCTCAAGCTGAAGGCAGCGATGGCACCGAGCAGATTACGAAATATAAGAAGTAGATAAATGGGCGCACAACTACGCATCTATCGTCGACGCATTCGCTCGGTTAAAGCGACTAAGAAGATCACCCGTGCCATGGAGTTAATCTCGGCATCGCGTATCATCAAGGCGCAGCAACGAGTAGCAGCATCGACCCCGTACGCAAATGAATTAACGCGTGCGGTGAGCGCAGTTGCCACCTTTTCAAATACTGATCACCCGCTAACCACTGAATCAATAAATCCAAAGCGAGCTGCGGTATTAATCATTAGCGCAGATCGAGGAATGGCTGGGGCTTACTCATCAAGTGCAATCAAGGAAGCAGATGGTCTAGTCATCACTCTTAAAGAGCGCGGACTTGAGGTAAATACCTATCTGGTGGGAAGGAAAGCAGTTAACTACTTCAAATTCCGCAATCGCCCTATTAAGAATTCTTGGACCGGCTTTTCTGATAATCCAACTTATGCTCACGCTAAAACAATTGCTGATGAATTAATTCCAGCATTTATTGCAGATGCAATAACTGATATCAATGGCGTGGATGAACTCCATATTGTTTATACCGAATTTAAATCAATGATTGCTCAGATTGCGATGAATAAGCGGATGCTTCCGCTAGAAGTTGTTGAAGCTGAAGGTCCAGCGCCTGCAGGGCTTCTACCAATGTATGAATTTGAACCAAATGCAGCAGAAGTACTCAACGCCCTTCTGCCACGCTATATCGAATCGCGCGTCTATAACGCTCTTCTGCAATCGGCAGCCTCCGAACATGCAGCAAGACGTCGTGCGATGAAGTCAGCAACAGATAATGCTGACGAGCTAATAAAGTCGTTGACCAGACTTGCAAACGCGGCCCGTCAGGCCGAAATTACGCAAGAAATCAGTGAAATCGTCGGCGGCGCAGACGCGCTCGCCTCAGCAAGCGCAGGGAGCGAATAATGACAACTAAGACAGCAACCGGACGCGTAGCGCGCGTAATTGGACCGGTCGTTGATATCGAATTTCCAGCAGATTCGATGCCTGCGATCTATAACGCGTTAAACGTAGAGGTAAAACTTGGCGGTGAGGTACGAAAGCTCACACTAGAGGTCGCCCAACACATTGGCGATAACTTGGTGCGCGCTATCTCAATGCAACCAACTGATGGAATGGTTCGTGGTGTTGAGGTAAGTGATACCGGATCGGCAATCTCTGTTCCAGTCGGAGATGTCACAAAGGGCCATGTATTTAACGCCCTCGGTGAATCACTTGATGTGCCAACCTCATCTCTTGATATCAAAGAGCGTTGGCCAATTCATAGAACTGCCCCTGCCTTTGATCAACTTGAGTCAAAGACTGAGATGTTTGCAACCGGAATTAAAGTTATCGATCTTCTAACTCCTTATGTTAAGGGTGGAAAGATTGGTCTCTTCGGCGGCGCTGGTGTTGGTAAGACTGTTCTTATCCAAGAGATGATTTATCGCGTTGCTGAAAACTTCGGTGGTGTCTCGGTATTTGCCGGCGTTGGTGAGCGTACTCGTGAGGGTAACGATCTATTTTTGGAAATGACTGAAACCGGAGTTATCAATAAGACCGCTCTAGTCTTTGGTCAGATGGATGAGCCACCTGGAACGCGTCTTCGCGTTGCACTTTCAGCTCTAACAATGGCTGAGTATTTCCGTGATGTGCAGAAGCAAGATGTGCTCCTGTTTATCGATAACATCTTCCGCTTTACTCAAGCAGGATCAGAGGTTTCAACACTTCTTGGTCGTATGCCATCTGCTGTGGGATATCAGCCAACTCTTGCTGATGAAATGGGCGTGCTTCAGGAGCGTATTACTTCAACTAGAGGCCACTCAATTACCTCTATGCAGGCTATTTATGTCCCAGCCGATGACATTACAGACCCTGCGCCGCACACCACATTCACCCACCTTGATGCCACCACAGTTCTATCTCGTCCAATTTCAGAACTTGGTATCTATCCTGCGGTGGATCCACTTGATTCAACATCACGCATTCTTGACCCTCGCTATATTGGAGAGAATCACTTCCGAGTAGCAAACCGCGTTAAGCAGATCTTGCAGAGATATAAAGATCTTCAAGACATCATCGCCATCCTTGGTATCGATGAACTATCTGAAGAGGATCGAATTCTCGTTGGTCGCGCTCGTCGTATTCAGCGCTTCCTATCTCAGAATACTTTCGTAGCTAAGGTCTTTACAGGACTTGATGGTTCATTTGTTCCACTAACTGAAACCATTTCAGCATTTGATGCTCTAGCTAATGGAGATTATGACCATATTCCAGAGCAGGCCTTCTTTATGTGCGGCGGACTAGAAGATGTCGAACGCAAAGCTGCAGAGTTGGCAAAGAAGTAGAAAATGTCAGATAAAGCGCTAACCGTTGAGTTCGTAACGCCAGAGAAGCGTGTCTTCTCTGGCAAAGCGATCTCCCTCTCTGCTAGAACGCTAGAAGGTGATCTTGGAATATTGGTAGATCACGCACCACTTCTAGGAGTTTTAGTAGATGGCAAGGTCAGCATTGAAGGCGTTGATGGCAGCGTGCAAGAGTTTGAAGTAAGTGGCGGCTTTATCTCAGTTGCTAATAATCGAGTTTCAGTTTTAGGCGAGAGTGCGACGCAGTAGTTCACTCTTTATTGCCCTTGCGCTGATTCTTAGCGGCGGGCCGGTGCTTGCGCATTACCCTGTTTATCTAACGAGTGCTAACAAGAATATTTCCAAGAGCCCAATTTTGCTCGATGGCACTATCTCATTTGCTGTTTATGCAGACTTTAATAAGGCTAAAGATAAGCGAAGCGTTCGTTTTGCCTTGAAAGAAGGCGATGATTTAAACGTCGAATACTTGATTATTGATGCAGCCCCGAGCAATAGATTAAAGAGCTCACAGCTTCCCTCTATCGCTATAACTACGCCATCGGGAAAGAAGATAGTGATGAAGATTAATGAGCGATCACCTTTTTATGAACCTTATGGCAAGAAGAACTACTTCTTCCTCTCAAGGATTTCTCAGAGCGCTGAAGCTGGAATCTATTCAATCATTGCCACTGCAAAGACAAAATCCTCAGCTGTAATTGCAATTGGAAGAACTGAGATAAGAGGTGAGTATCTAGAGGTAGGAAGTAGCGCTGGAGAGTGCCCGAGAACTCTAAAGAGTGAGGAGATGATCTCTGAAGCTAGAGCGAGCCAGTTAATCTCTATGAGTGAGCTCGAGGCAGAGGTTTGCGCAGCTGCTAACTCTTGGATTTATCGAATAGGCGAGAGAGATGGCGAAGGATTTATGCTGATTAAGGATTATCGAACCAATAGAGTTACTGTAAGTATTGAGTCAGGATTTATTACAAAAGTTAGCGTTGGCTAGAGCCTTAATCAACTCTTGTTACATCTGCTCCAAGTCCTTGAAGTTGCTGGGCAAAGTCTGGATAGCCACGATCTATGTGATGGCCACCTTCAATAAAGGTAAGTCCATCGCTAACTAAACCTGCAAGAACAAGGCCCGCTCCTGCTCTAATATCTGAGGCAACGACAGGGGCTGAAGAGAGCTCTTTAATGCCAGTAATTGATGCGTGATGGCCATCAACTCTAATCTTTGCTCCAAGGCGCAAGAGTTCATTAACAAACATGAAGCGTCCTTCAAAGACATTCTCAGTTACTAGTGAATCACCTTCGGCAATTGCATTTAAGGTTATTACAAAGGGCTGTAGATCAGTTGGAAAACCAGGATAGGGCAAGGTTGCTACATCGATAGCAGTTGGTCTTCTATCCATTTTTACTCGTATTCCATCGGCAATACTGGTAATTACCGCACCTGCTGAAACTAGTTTCTCTAAAGGCAGCTCTAAGTGCTCAGGCCTTGCGCCATGGATGCTGATATCACCTAAGGTCATAACTGCTGCAAATGCCCATGTTCCAGTAACAATTCGATCTGAAATTGCCGTGTGAGTCGCGCCTTTAAGTGATTTCACTCCAGTAATAGTGATTGTTGATGTGCCAAGTCCTTGAATATCTGCCCCCATGGCAATTAAGAAATTTCCAATATCAACGATATCTGGTTCTCTTGCAGCATTTTCAAGCGTGGTTACACCTGATGCCAGAACTGCTGCGCTCATAATGTTTTCAGTGGCGCCAACACTAGGAAATTCAAGTTCAATCTGCGTTCCAGTTAATCCATTAGCAGCGCTTGCAATGATGTAGCCATGTTCGTTATATGTCTCTGCTCCAAGTGAGATAAGTCCCTTAGTATGAAAATCGAGTCCTCTTGAACCAATGGCATCACCACCAGGAAGAGCAACTTCTGCTTTTCCAAGCCTTGCAACAAGGGGACCTAAAACATTTATTGATGCGCGAAGTTTTCTAACTGATTCATACTCTGCCCGGTAACCTGGAGTTTCTGGCACATCAATTGTGATGCTCTTGCTTTCAAAATCTCTAGATATCTTGCAACCTAGCTGCTCTAGTAGCTCAGCCATCATGGAAACATCGGCAATATCTGGAACATTATTAATTGTTGAATTTCCTGGAGCAAGGAGAGAAACCGCCATTAATTTTAAAACAGAGTTCTTTGCTCCTGAGATATAGACATCGCCAGCTAAGCGCGCGCCGCCAACGACGCGGAAGCGATCAGGGTTTATCTGCCCGGCTATGGGATAGAGCTTGGCCATAAACTCCTCTTAATTCCTTCCCAATTCCAAGTATTTGCCTACCTAAGTGGCTACATCGTAACGACTCTATTAGGGTGAGCCCATGGTAAATCTGACTCGTATTTATACAAAAACCGGCGATGATGGCACGACATCACTTGGGGATATGAGTCGAACCTCTAAAAATGACCCACGTCTTGAGGCATATGCCACCGTGGATGAGGCAAATTCCTACATCGGAGTAGTTCTAGCCAGCGCTGATTTGGATCCAGAGATTTCAAAATTATTGGTTCGAATTCAAAATGACTTATTTGATGTTGGGGCAGATCTCTGCACTCCAGTAGTAGATAACCCAGAACATGAACCGCTACGAGTTTTGCAATCACAGGTTGATTACATTGAAGCCCAAATCGATCATTACAACGAAAGCCTTGCTCCCTTAAAATCTTTCGTTCTTCCTTCAGGAACTGCAGCATCAGCCCATCTCCATGTTGCAAGAACTGTTGTTAGGCGCGCTGAGCGTAGAACTTGGCAGGCTATTCACTCATTTGGTGAGGGTGTAAATAAATTAACGGCAAAGTATTTAAATCGCCTTTCAGATCTACTCTTTGTTCTTGCTCGCTATGAAAATAGAGAGAGTGGCGATCAACTCTGGGTTCCTGGAAAGAATCGCTAACTTCTTAATATTGCCTGAGCCACGCTAATCTCTTTCTCGAAAACCAAAACTTTTGGACCACTCTTAGTTTGAGTCAGCGTTGCTTTAATTCCATGTTCATCTAATTTCAACCTCAACATCTCACCTTCTATAAAGTTAGATGGCGAGGCGACTACCTTTAATAATCCATACTCATCTTCATCGCCAATCTTCTTTGGTTTTTCAACAAGTGATGAACCACGAGAAAAGGCCCACTTAAGCAAAATGATAAATAAGCCCATTACTGCAAAGCCGGCAAAAGATGTGAAAAAGAGAGTGTTATTTATTCCACCAAGCATTACTAACTCCTTAAGAATTACTTGGGCTGGCAGTTGGGGTGGGGGCAACAATTGGTGAGTAGATATTGCCTGGCTTTGGTTTATTTGCCGAATCTCTATGGCAAATTACTCTTATTGATCCGATAGAAGTTCCAGGAGTTACCTCGGCTCCACTTATTAGAAAGATAGTAGCCTGAGCCTTTTCTTTACTTCTCTTGTGATAGGTGGTTAGTGTTCCAATCTTTTCCTTACTTAAATCTTCAGCTTTTAGGCTAAAAACAGAGGAATTAACCTCCCACCACTTACATCCTGTTTGCGAGGCGACAAATACTGCTCCGCAAGCAAACTGATCACAGGTTTTAACTAGTGGTTGAAGTGACTTCTTTGCAGAGAGTAGCCCGACAACATCCTTACTACTTGGAACTTTGGCATAGACGCCTTCTTTGCCCCTAAAACCTTCAGGGGGCCATTTGGCTGCAGGTGAGGGGATGGGCTTAGCGGTTTTCTTTGCAACGACTTTGACCTGATCTGCTTGGCCATTTGCAGTTGAAAGCAGAGTAGCGGCAAGGCAGGTGATCAATATCTTTACAAGCTTGGAGTTCACGGAGGTAATCTTGCCTTAATTACGAGAGAATATCCCTGTGAGTCCTCGGAGAAATAGACCAAAGCAGCGCGGTCATAGAGCAAAAGTTGATGATGAGAGTGATTCCCCCTCCCATCAAAGCATTGAGGAGCATATCGAAGGTATCTATATGGTCCGAAAAATCACCGGATCATCTTCAAACAAGCCTTATCGCTGCCCTGGATGTGATCAGTTAATTCCTATGGCAACACCACATATCGTTGCTTGGATTGAACATGATGTGGAATCTCGACGCCATTGGCATAGCGCATGTTGGAGTAAGAAGGATAAGAGAAAACCAAAGGT
>JANQVH010000026.1:20909-25785 GCA_030730425.1 Candidatus Nanopelagicaceae bacterium | reverse complement strand
CAATTGGCTATGGATCAGGCCTATTCGGCGCCTTCTGCTAAAGCTATTGAAGGTGGGCAGAGACTTTATGGACTTGTTGATGGCGAGCTCTTCTATGCCTATGACATGGCATTTAATGGCCATAAATTACAAGCCCATATCTGGTCAACCCTTCCAAGAATTTCCTAATCGAGATGCAATCAGGTGAGGTCCTACTTGAAGTTGTAAGAAATGATTTAGTGGAATCAATTCATAGTGGCCATCTTTTAATTCTTGATAGCGATGGCAGGGAAGTATTAGCACTTGGTGAATTGGATCAACTTATCTATCCCCGCTCAGCTATTAAATCTCTGCAGGCCTCTGCGATGCTAAGAGCGGGTGTCAAACTAAATGAGCAGCAGATAGCACTTGCCTGCGCAAGTCATGCGGGTAGTGATGCCCACCTTGAGGTAGTTAGATCAACTCTTGCAAGCGTTGGTCTTGATGAGTCAGCACTGCTAAATACCCCTGATAAACCACTTGGCGCACTTGAAAGAGCTGCTTGGGTCGGGCCGCCATCATCTCTTGCTGCTAATTGCAGCGGAAAACATGCAGCGATGGTTGCAACATGCAAGACAAATAATTGGAATCTAGCAAGTTATAAGAATCCAAATCATCTGCTGCAGCTAGCTATCGCTAATGAGTTTGAGATATTAAGTGGGGAGCAGATTACACATCTTGCAGTTGATGGCTGCGGAGCGCCGTTATTTGCCCTAACGCTAAGAGGGCTAGCAAGAGCGATGAGAAGCCTTGCACTCTCTGCAGATCCAATTCACAAGAGCGTGATTAGAAGTTGTATCAATAATCCTGTTTTAGTCTCTGGGATAAATCGCCTGCCAACTCTTCTTATGCAGAAAGTTGATGGCCTATTTGTTAAAGATGGCGCTGAATCTGTAATGGTTATGGCAACAAGTAACGGTGAGGTAATTGTCTGGAAAATTAGCGATGGATCTCAAAGGGGAGCAGGTGAGTTAGCAAGAGCAAGCCTTGCCCATCTAGGTATTAACCTTGATATTGAGCCTGAATATGTGCTGGGTGGAGGCGAGGTTGTCGGTGAGATTAGAGCGAGTAAACTTCTCCTCTAATGGCTAAGAAATTACGGATTGCATCTTTGATGCTCCACACCTCACCGCTTGAACAAGCGGGAATTGGTGATGCCGGCGGAATGAATGTCTATGTTGTTGAGAGCGCAAAGAGAATTGCTGAATCAGGAATTGGCGTTGATATCTACACCAGAGCTAATCGCTCGGGTCTTCCTGAGGTAGTTGAGATTGCCGATGGCGTAAATGTTCGACACCTCGAGGCTGGGCCTTATGGCGGAATTACTAAAGATGAGCTGCCATCACAGGTCTGCGCGCTGATGTCTTCTTTTATGCACCAGGAAGCGCGCCTTGCTTCTAATTATTACGAGCTAGTTCACTCTCATTACTGGATCTCAGGACAACTTGGTTGGCTAATTAGTGAGCGCCTATCAATCCCGCTTGTAAACAATATGCATACGATGGCAAAGGTTAAAAACCTTGCTCTTGCTGAGGGCGAGAAAGCAGAGCCAGAGATTAGAGCTATTGGAGAAGAGCAGGTAGTAAAAGCATCGAGCGCACTTATTGCTAACACCGCATCAGAGGCTGCCAGTTTGGTTTCACTCTATGACGCCTGCCCTGATCGAGTCTTTGTTGTCCCGCCAGGAGTTGATTTAAAGACCTATAAAGTTGGCGCAGGAAAGAGCGCAGCGCGGGCTAAGTTATTAATTAAGCCAGAGACTCTCCTTCTGGCATTTGTGGGAAGAATTCAGCCACATAAAGGTCCTGATGTATTAATCCGCGCAGTTGCTGAGATGTTAAAGCACACCCCATCACTTAAGTCTCGTCTAAAGGCGGTAATTATTGGCGGAGCCTCTGGAAGCGGTCAGGGCGAGATCGAAAAATTATTGGGCCTTGCAAGATTTTTAGGAGTATCTGAAGTAATTGAATTTCTTCCATCAGTTGCACATGAAGATCTCTCTGATTGGTATCGCGCAAGTGATCTGGTCTGTGTTCCTTCATATTCAGAATCCTTTGGTCTTGTTGCACTTGAAGCGCAAGCATGTGGAACACCAGTAGTTGCAACTGCTGTTGGAGGCTTAAGAACAGCGGTAGCTGATGGCATTTCGGGTCTATTGGTAGATGGCCATGATCCAAGAGCCTGGTCTGCCACTATCTCGCGCCTACTTCTTGAACCAGAGAAAAGACTCCTGCTCTCCATGGGCGCAGTTGAACATGCATCACACTTTGGATGGGATAGCACCGCAAGGGGAATTCTTGATGTCTATGATCAAGTTCTCTCTCGTGGCATTAAAAAATCACGCGCTCTTGCTTGATATGGCAACTAGAGCGATGGCTAGCGCCACAGTTGAAGAATTCCTAGATTCTCACGAGATAGATTATGAAAAAAGTGGCGCAAATACCTATCTTCTAACCCTTCCAGGGCAATCAAAGCTTGAGACTCATTGCGCTCTAGTAGTTGGAGATCACTCACTTAGCATCAATGCCTTTGTGATTAGAAAGCCTGATGAGAATATCGCTGCAGTTCATAACTATCTTCTCACCAAAAATGCCAATATGTATTGCCTAGCATTTGCTATAAATGAACTTGGAGATATTTTCCTTGTTGGCAGACTTGCGCTAAGCGCTGTTAGTGAAAATGAGCTTGATCGAATCATTGGAGCGGTGCTGCAATATAGTGATTCAGCTTTTAATCCATTGCTGGAGTTGGGATTTAGTAGCGCAATTAGACGTGAGTGGGCTTGGCGCTTATCACGCGGTGAATCCCTATCTAATCTAAAAGCATTTGAACATCTAATTTGATTCTCAAGATAAGATAAGGCCATGAGTATCGGTAAATTAATCCTGCTGCGCCACGGCCAGAGCGATTGGAATGCGAAGAATCTCTTTACCGGCTGGGTTGATGTGGCCCTTAGTAGCCAGGGCGAGGCAGAGGCAAAGAGAGCCGGAGAGCTATTAAAAGAGAAGAACTTACTTCCAGATGTTCTTCACACCTCACTTCTAACTAGAGCCATTCACACCGCAGAGATAGCACTTGGTGCATGTGAGAGAAAGTGGATCCCTGTTAGTAGATCTTGGCGATTAAATGAGCGTCACTATGGAGCTCTTCAAGGAAAAGATAAAGCAGCGACTTTGAAAGAGTATGGGCAGGAGCAATTTAAGCTCTGGAGAAGATCTTTTGATACCCCGCCTCCTGCGATAGCCGATAGCGATCAATACTCACAGGCAAGTGATGTTAGATATAAAGATCTAGGGCCAGATCTACCTAAGACTGAATGCTTAAAGGATGTAGTTAAGCGCCTAATGCCTTATCTAGATAATGAGATTGCAAATGATTTAAGGCAGGCAAAGACAGTCTTAGTGGTAGCCCATGGAAACTCGATTAGAGCGATTGTGAAACACCTTGCCTGTATTTCAGATAGCGATATTGCTGAGGTAAATATTCCAACTGGTATTCCACTGCTCTATCGATTTGATGATGACTTTGAACCAATTATTAAAGAGGGCGAGTATTTAGATCCAGAGGCTGCTAAAGAATCAATAGCAGCAGTTGCTAATCAAGGTAAGTAATTAAGATTCGTTGTTATATTTTCCAGTGACTTGGAAGTGAATTCTTCTAGAAACTGAAACTGCGTGATCTGCATAGCGCTCGTAGTAGCGACCAATTAGAGTCATATCAATTGCTGTTTCAATTCCATGTGGCCAAGATGGCTCCAGAAGTGCGGTAAATAACTTTCGGTGAAGTAGATCCATCTCATCATCATCTTTTTCAACTTCTAGCGCCTTATCAATATCTTTTGAGTCAATAATGCCGCCAACCTTGTCAGAGATTAAGCGAGCAACTTTGCCCATCTCTTCAATAGTTAGTAATAGCTCTGATGGAACGGCAGCTCCTGGATGGCGAAGTCTGGTTATCTTTGCAATGTGATGGGCCATATCGCCCATCCGCTCTAGATCTGCGCTCATCCTTAAGGCTGTTACCAGCGCTCTTAGATCTGATGCCACAGGTTGCTGGCGAGCAATAATGTCAATAATTCTGGCATCAAGCTCATGTTGAATTTCATCAACGCGATCATCTGCTGCAATTACGGCTTCAGCTTCACTTAAGTCTGCAGTCAATAGCGCATGGGTTGCTTGAGTAATTGCGCTAGAAACTAGGCTCGATAATTCCAATAAGGACTGTGTGACGCCATCTAACTCATCTTGAAAGGCAGACCGTAACCAACTCATCTGCTAAACCTAATGGATTTAAGGCTAAAAGTGCGGCAGTGACGTGAACGCAGGTCAAAGAGGCGGTGAACGACAGGTGAAGTCGATAGAGGTGACGGGCTATCCCCCCTTTCGTAGTATTGCTACATGAAGTTTCGCAGGCAGGAGGGAGAGAACTTAGAGGCGCCAGAACTGCTTCCCCAGGTATTACTTAAGACCCTGCAATCACTTGAGAGTGAATCTCTAATTATTGTTCCAGGCGAACAGATTCTCTTTCAATCTCCAGGGATTACTAATTTTGCAATAGTAAAAGATGAGCGAATAACAAGTGAAGATTTGATGGCGCTAATTAGAGTTGCCCGTAGAACAAATGAAACTCACCGAAGTCGCATTGAGATAGCTAGAGGTCCAATCGGTGCTGGTAAACGTGAATTTGAAGTATCAGTATCGCCGCTAAATGAAGAGGGAATGGTCTTAGTTCTTATAACAGATCAGAGTGAGGCAAGGCGAATAGATGCAGTTAGACGTGACTTTGTTGCAAATGTCTCTCATGAACTAAAGACTCCAATCGGGGCCCTTGGATTACTTAGCGAGGCGATCCTTGGGGC
>JANQVH010000026.1:16125-20809 GCA_030730425.1 Candidatus Nanopelagicaceae bacterium | reverse complement strand
GAGATATCAGTTACAGATCAGGGAATAGGTATTGCAGAAGGTGAACTGGCAAGAGTCTTTGAGCGTTTCTATCGGGTAGATCCTGCAAGATCTCGCATGACTGGTGGAACTGGCCTTGGTCTATCAATTGTTAAGCATGTAGCTCTAAATCATGGCGGAGATATAAAGGTATGGAGCAAGGAGGGAGTTGGCAGCACATTTACGCTCCAGCTTCCCATCACAGAGAAAGTTAGAGGGGTATCTTCATGACAAAGATATTGATAGTTGAGGATGAGCCATCCTTTTCAGAGGCTCTCGAGTTTCTCTTAGGCAAAGAGGGATTTGCTGTAGTCACAGCTGAAAATGGCAGTGATGCGATAAAGAAGTTTGAACAAGGTGGAATCGATCTCGTCCTACTTGATTTGATGATTCCTGAAGTCTCAGGCACTGAAGTCTGTCGCCAAATACGGGCTAAATCCAAGGTTCCAATCATCATGCTCACTGCAAAAGACTCTGAGGTCGACAAGGTTGTAGGTCTTGAAATTGGGGCAGATGACTATGTAACTAAGCCATATTCAGCAAGAGAGTTGGTAGCCAGAATTAGAGCAGTGCTTCGCCGTAACTCAGGCGAGCTTGGTGAGGGTGATACTGGAGTCATGACGGTAGCTTCAGTGCGAATGGATATTGAGCGCCATCAAGTCTCAGTAAATGGCATCCCAATTTCACTGCCGCTTAAGGAGTTTGAGTTATTAGAGTTTCTCATGCGCAATGCTGGACGAGTATTAACTAGAGGGCAGTTAATAGATCGCGTCTGGGGCAGTGATTATGTTGGTGATACTAAAACACTTGATGTTCATGTTAAGCGTTTAAGAGCAAAGATTGAAAATGACCCAGCTAATCCTGCGCTAATTCAAACAGTGCGCGGCCTTGGCTATAAAATGGAGCTATAGATTCCAGTATTTGCAACAACTAGGGCATCAAGTTCAAGCTTGCCGCTTTTGGCAAAGTAGAGAACTACCGGCACTCGATATCCAGGCTTAACTCCAAGGGATGCAATCTTAGCTTTGGCATTTGCTGACTCTCCCTCAAAGATCATCGGCTTATTTTTAAGAAGCTGAACATCACTTAAGAAATCTGCTCTCTGTCCGCCAACAGTAATTGCTACTAATTGATCTACCTCATCGCTGTGATTGACGATAAAGCCGATAAGCGTTCCGCTTCCATCAGGGAGTGCAATGATTTTTACATTACGAATCTTTAAATCGCCAATATCTTTCTCAACGCCATCAGTTACTTGCTTGATTAATCGAGTTGGAGCATTTCCACCAGCTGCGCAACCTGTGAGAAAGAAGCTAGCAACAATCATCGTTGCGATAGCCCTTGACTTCATTGGGCAATAATGGCAGAAAGTGATTATCTAACGCTTACTTTCGCTGGTTTTCGTGATTGAGATAACTCTGATAAAATATCCCTCCAGCGAAAGGCAAATAATGTCATTTAAGGTCGGCGAAACCGTTGTATATCCCCACCACGGAGCGGCTCTCATAGAAGCAATTGAGACCCGGACCATCAAAGGCGAAGAGAAGATCTACCTAGTTTTAAAGGTCGCCCAAGGCGATCTAACAGTGCGAGTCCCAGCAGAGAACGTTGACTTAGTTGGCGTTAGAGATGTTGTGGATTCCTCAGGTCTTGAGAGAGTCTTTGGAGTTTTGCGCCAGCCATATACCGAGGAGCCAACAAATTGGTCCCGTCGCTATAAGGCAAACCTTGAAAAACTAGCATCAGGTGATGTTATTAAGGTCGCTGAAGTAGTTCGTGATCTATTCCGTCGCGATCTAGATCGTGGTCTCTCTGCCGGTGAGAAGCGCATGCTTGCAAAGGCGCGTGCAATATTAATTTCTGAGCTAGCACTTGCCGAGCACACTGATGAAGCTAAAGCTGAATCAATTCTCGATGAGGTATTAGCTTCTTAAACCGCTCCCTCGTTAGGGTCTTATGAGCCAGTTACCAAAAAGCGCCGCCATAATCGCCGGCGCAGGAATGGGCCATAGATTAGGCGCTGAAATTCCAAAAGCTCTAATACAGATTCAAGGCATCACTTTATTGCAGCGCGCATTTATATCGCTATCTAAAGTTGTTGATGAAATCGTTATTACTGCGCCAGCTGGATATGAAGAGCAATTCAAAGCAATAGTTGGCCAGAGCGCAGAGGTAATAACTGGTGGGGTGTTAAGAAGTGATTCGATAAGAGTTGCTCTAAAGGCCCTATCACCTAGCGTTGAGAGCGTTCTAATCCATGATGCTGCAAGAGCCCTTGCAAGTAGCGCTTTGGCAGCTAAAGTTTTAGATGAGCTGCGATCAGGCCAGAGCGCAGTGATTCCAGTTTTAAAAGTGATAGATACGATCAAGGAAATTGATAGAGATGGTTTCGTTCGAGCAACACCTGATCGCTCATCACTTGTTGCAGCCCAAACACCGCAAGGATTTAATCGCCAAGTATTAGAACGAGCCCATAGCGCCTCAGATGATGCCACCGATGATGCGGCCCTTGTTGAAGCAATTGGAGTGAAGGTAAAGACAATTGAGGGTGAGCCTTCAGCTTTTAAGATCACCACAAAAGAAGATATCGGTCAAGCTCTCTTGCTACTTAGCCCCATAGATAGAAATTTCAAAGTAGGACTTGGCGTTGATGCTCATGCATTCTCAAGTGATCAAGATAGAAAATTATGGCTTGCAGGGCTGTTATGGCCAGAACAAGTTGGCGTTGATGGATACTCAGATGGCGATGTTGCCGCTCATGCAATCTGTGATGCTCTCTTTAGCGCAGCAGGACTTGGCGATCTTGGTTCAAACTTTGGCGTAGATGATCCAAAGTATCAGGGAGCAAGCGGTGAGATGTTATTAAAAGAAGCCTTTAGCAAGATAACAAGTGCTGGATATGAGATAGGAAATGTCTCAGTGCAGATAGTTTGTAATAAACCAAAAATTGGTCCAAGAAGAGCTGAGACAATCAAAGCACTTTCAAAGGCCTTAGGTGGGGCAGAGGTTTCAGTAAGTGCCACTTCAACAGATGGCCTCGGTTTTACAGGGCAGGGCCTTGGCATCTCAGCTCTTGCAACTGCGCTTCTAATTGAGAAGAAATAAGATGGCAGATATGAAGAAGTTGCACCTCTATGACACGGCATCACGGAAGGTTTCAGAATTTAAGCCAATAGTTGCTGGCCAGGCTTCAATATATCTATGCGGAGCAACTGTTCAAGCATCTCCTCATGTTGGCCATGTTAGAAGTGGAATTAACTTTGATATTTTGCGCCGCTGGTTAATTGCCTCTGGCTATAAGGTGACATTTATTAGAAATGTCACTGATATTGATGACAAGATCATTCATAACGCAGGCCATGAAGATATGCCTTGGTGGGCACTTGCTATGAAGTATGAACGCTCATTTAGCGATGCCTATCGCGCTCTAAATGTGATGGCCCCAACCTATGAACCAAGGGCAACTGGCCATATCACTCAGATGATTGAGTTAATTGAAAAATTGATTGCCAATGGATCTGCCTACGCTCCAGGAAATGGCGATGTCTATCTTGAGGTTCGCAAGTTAAAGTCTTATCTAACTCTTTCAAATCAGAAGCTAGATGATCTACTAGTTGCTAAAGATGGCGAAGAGAAATTAAAGCGCGACCCAAGAGACTTTGCGCTCTGGAAAGGCGCAAAAGAAGGAGAGCCATATTGGCCAACTCCTTGGGGCAATGGCAGACCCGGTTGGCATATTGAGTGCTCTGCAATGGCTCATGCTTATTTAGGAGAGGTATTTGATATTCATGGCGGAGGTCTTGATTTAATTTTTCCACATCATGAAAATGAGATAGCCCAATCTGAGGCAGCTGGATATGAATTTGCTCGTCTCTGGATGCATAACGCCTGGGTGACAACATCTGGTGAGAAGATGAGTAAATCTCTTGGAAACTCACTAAAAGTTGATGAGGTATTAAAGAAAGTTCGTGGCATCGAACTTCGTTGGTATCTATCAAGCGCTCATTATCGCTCGATGCTTGAATTCTCATTTGAAGCACTTGATGAAGCGGTAGTTTCCTTTAAACGAATTGAGAACTTCTTAACTAGAGCAAAAGAGTTATTAGCAAGCGCTCCAGAGATAGAGATAAGCCAAGAGTTAAGTGATGCGCTAAACGATGATCTAGCAGTTCCTCAAGTATTGGCGCAGATTTCAGAGTGGCTAAAGCTTGGAAATAGCGCACTTAGCGCCTCTGATAAAGCTCAAGTAGCTAGGTATGCAAGCTATATCAGGGCAGCCCTATCAATTATTGGCACCGACCCCTTTGATCCAGCCTATTCCAGCTCATCTAGCGCTGATTTAACTGGCGCAGTAGATGGACTTATTTCATTACTATTGGAGCAGAGAAGTGCGGCAAGGGCTAGAAAAGATTTTGCTGCAGCAGATCAGATCCGTGATCAAATTATCGCAATGGGTATCTCCATTGAAGACCGAGCAGATGGCGTGAGATGGAGTATCAATGGCTAAGCCAGATCGTAAACCACCAAAGAAATCAACAAGATCGCTTAGAGGCAAAGGGCCAACTCCAAAAGCTGAAGATCGCCCGTATCACAAGAAATATAAGTCAAAGGAAGATTCTGCCCGAAAGCGCACTGAGGGAAAGCGCACTGAGGGAAAGCGCACTGA
>JANQVH010000026.1:8445-16025 GCA_030730425.1 Candidatus Nanopelagicaceae bacterium | reverse complement strand
AAGATTCTGCCCGAAAGCGCACTGAGGGAAAGCGCACTGAGGGAAAGCGCACTGATTTCAAACGTGGGCCTAAGGGTGATAAAAAGTTTGCACCAAGACGAGACTTTCGTCGAAATGAGCGAGAGCACGTAGATACTGTTGCTGGAAGAAACGCTGTTCTTGAAGCGCTTCGTGCCGGAATTCCTGCGAAAGAATTAATTTTGGCATCTGGAGTGGATGTCGATGAAAGACTTAATGAATCTATCCGCCTTGCTCAGAAGATGGCGATTGGAATCAAAGAGGTTGAAAGACGAGCAATTGAGAATATGACTGGTATTGCCAATCACCAAGGCATTGCACTCGTTGTTAAACCATTTCAATATTCATCTCAGAAAGAGATTTTTGCAAGAGCTAAAGATCCTGCCCTCTTTATCGCTGTTGATGGAGTAACAGATCCAAGAAATATTGGCGCAATTGCAAGAAGCTCAGCAGCATTTAGCGCAGATGGTCTACTTATTCCAGAGCGTCGCAACGCCTCACTCACCGCGGCTGCTTGGAAGAGCTCGGCAGGAGCTGCGGCAAGGCTTCCGATTGCTCAGATAACAAACCTAGCTAGATCTGTTGAAGATGCTAAGGCCTATGGCTGTTTTATCGTTGGCCTTGATGGCGATGCTGATACCAGCGTTGAGGAGATGGAGATTGCTGACCAGCCGCTCTATTTGATTGTTGGCAGCGAAGGTAAAGGTTTATCAAGGCTTATCCGCGAGAAGTGCGATCTCCTTGTCTCTATCCCCATGAGTAGCGCGGTGGAATCTCTAAATGCCAGCGTTGCCGTATCAATTGCGCTCTATGCAGTTGATAGAAAAAGGGCAATAAAGTAGAGGTTAACAATGTCTTATAACCGCTTTATCGCACTCGGTGATTCAATGACTGAGGGCATGCAGGATGAGAAGATAAAGGGCAATTATCGCGGCTGGGCAGATCGCGTCGCTGATGTTATGGCTAGCAATTATGAGAACTTCACCTATGCCAATCTAGCAATACGAGGAAAAAAAGTTGGCCAGGTATTAAGAGAGCAAGTTCCAGTAGCACTTGGTTTAGTTAATGGTCCAAGCACAATCATCTCCTTTCATGCTGGAGCCAATGATGTAATAAGGCCAAAGTACGACCCAGTTAAGACCTTTGCAGAGTATGACCAAGCAGTACGTGCACTTATTAAAAGCGGAGCAACAGTTATGCTCTTTTGTGTCCTAGAGGATTCAGGTGCTAAGACTCGCGCAGCAAAGGTTTGGAAGCTGCGCTTTGAAGCATTTAATGCAAATGTACGAAAGATAGCCAGTGAAGTTGGCGCTATCTTGTTAGATCCAAATCAAGAGAGCTCCTGGCGCCATCCAGGTTTTATCCATGAAGATCGCCTTCATCTAAATTCTCTTGGACATTATCGTGTTGCTCAAGCAGTCTTAGCCAGATTGAGTCTTCCCCATGATCAAAGCTGGAGAACTCCGCTACCACCTCCAGTAAAACTGCCTTTGGTAGGACAAATCAAGCAAAATCTTCGCTGGTTTATTCTCTATGGAATTCCTTGGGCGATAAGAAGGATTAGAAAGAAATCATCAGGAGATGGACGAAGCCCTAAATATCCAGCGCCAACTACTTGGAAACCTTAAAAAGTAACTACGCTCCAGCTCCATTTATAAGTTCCAGGCTTAATTAAGTACTTTGCAAGAGTATCTGGCCCACAAGAGGCAGTCCCAATTCCGCGATGTGCTCCATCGATAGTAATTACCGTATTTCCAGATGGGTTAACAAAAACGTTATGGGTGGCATTTGCTAGATCTTCAGATCTTATAGGGGTGACTGTGACCATTCTGGGTTTATCTAATTGGAAATATAGTCCGTGGCCGCTTTGATTAGTCAGGCTAAACCAGCGCATCCCGATATGTCCGCCATTTTCCTGTGGCTTTACATATGGCACATATTGCTGCTCAACAGTTGAGCTATAGCGATGAACTTTTCCAATCTTTCTATCTGGAGCAGTTTCATTAGGCCCAATACCAAAATAGGTGAAGTTATTAAGCGCTCCATCTACCTCAAAGTTAATACCAACTCTTGCTAGATCATTTAGCTCTTTTGGAAGAGTTACAGTTTCACTAACTCTAAATCCTGAATCAACGCTTTCAACAAGTTGAATATGCTTAATAGCAGCTCCACCTTGAGCTCTCCAGAGATTTGTTATCTTGGTATTAGTTCCAGTGCGAAGTACTTTAGAGCTTTCTAGCTCTAACTTTCTAACGCCCCACTCATCCCATCTTTGGGAGATATGGCCAATTAAGTCATTATCCGTTGGAGCTCTCCAGAGCGTTAGCGCAGGAGCTATCTGTCCAAATGGAACTTGAATCTGGCCTTGAGAATTAACGTATTGCATTTTGCTCTTAGCGCTCTTGATCTTTGGCAGTGGTTTTGAAACAAGTGCTATCTGTTCCCAGGTGACTTCATGGCCAATATGAGCCCATGGCTTACTGCTAGCAAGCGTGAGTGAGAAGTTGATAAAGCGCTCACCTACAGAACCATCACCTTTTAATACTTGAGCAGGCAGGGTAAAGGGCTTTGATTGACGGGGTTTTACTAGCCCTAGCTTTACCTCACCAGATGAGGAGGCCTTTCCATTAACTGTTACCTCATATTTAAGCTTGTAATCTGAGAGATTTACAAAGAAGTTCTTATTAAATATCTCAAATCTTCCACTCTTAAAATTCTTTGCCTTTATCTCAATAGGCGAGGCAATATATTTAAATTCACTTAAAGCAGGCTTTGGGCTTCGATCAGGAAAGAACATTCCATCGCAGCAGAAGTTGCCATCATGTTTAGCTTCACCAAAGTCGCCGCCATAGGCCGAGCGGATACTTCCATCTTCAAGTCTTTGATCTAGTCCGTGATCCCACATCTCCCAGATAAAGCCGCCTTGAAGAGCAGGAAGGCTATGAATTGCCTGCCAGTATTCGGAAAGGGTTCCATTGCTATTTCCCATGGCATGGGAGTACTCACACATAATTAGAGGGCGATCTGCTTTTTTAGACTTTGCATAAGAGATAATCGCTGAGATATCTGGATACATAGGAACTACGACATCTGTGATGTCATGACCTGTAGTCCAATTTCCTCTGATTGCTCCTTCATAATGAAGTGGGCGAGTGGGATCAAAACTTCTAGCATATGCCCCGGCTGCTCGATGATTAATTCCAGAGCCTGATTCATTGCCAAGAGACCAGAGAATCACCGATGCATGATGGATATCTCGTTGAATCATTCTGGCAACTCGATCAACCCAGGCATTTAGATATTTCTGATCATCACAGAGCGTGTTTTGGAAGGCATGAGATTCAATATTTGCCTCACCTACAACATAGAAACCAAGCTCATCGCAGAGATCTAGAAATGCTGGATCATTTGGATAGTGCGAGGTGCGAATAGCATTAAAGTTCCATCGCTTAAGCTCTAATAAATCCTGGCGCATCAATTCCCGGCTTAATACCCGCCCGCTTCTGCGATTGAAATCATGGCGATTGATGCCATAGATCATCACGCGCGCGCCATTTACTCGAAGGTCACATCCTTTGATCTCAACGCTTCTAAAGCCAATTCTTTGGGTCGTGACCTCAATTACTTGCCCTGATGGATCAATTAACTGATATTCAACATCATAAAGACTTGGCGATTCAGCAGACCAAGGGGAGGCGCTTGGCACTTTAATATTTAGCTCTAGCGGCCCTGGAATTATTGGCTCAGTTGCTAGATATGCCTGGTATTTATCCTTTGGCATATTTCCATCCCAGTAGGTGCCTAGAAAGAAATCATCTCCTGCTTGTTTTTCAGTCGCGCTTTTCTGAGTCCAATTTGGCGCCTTTTGATTTGTAACAGTTGCACTTGCCTCAGCGCCCTTTACTCCAATAACTTTTACCTTGAGTCGATATCCAGCAATCTCTTCTTCATTAATTGAGTTGATATGAGCTCTTATATTAAGAGTTCCAACTTTATTGTTTTTCTCAAGCCCTGGGGTGGCATAGAGCCTTTCGATAAATACATACTCGGTAGCAAATAGTTTTACAGATCTTGTAATCCCGCCATGCCACCATTGATCTTGGTCCTCAATAAATGTCGAATCAGACCATTTAATGACTCTGATCTGTACTCTATTTGAACCATTGGTAATAAAATCTGTAATATCAAATTCAGATGCTAGGCGAGAGTCTTTAGCAACTCCGACCTCTCTGCCATTTATGGTAAGGATTGCAAGGGACTCAAATCCTCCAATTGATAGAACAACTCTTTTATTTTTCCAAGATGAGGGAAGCGAGAACTCTCGCTCATAAACTCCAGTTGGATTATCAAGTGGAACACTTGGTGGCAGTTGATCAAAGGGCATCTGAGTATTGGTATAGATCGGCTTGTCGCCAAAGGGTTGCTCGCCATCAACCATGGTCCAAAGGCCAGGAACTGTGATGCTCTGCCAGCGCTTACTTGGGTCTTGATCAGCTCTATCTAATAATTGAAAGTTCCATTGCCCATCAAGAGAAATACTCATTAGATGCGCGATATTGAGCATTGGTAAGCGGTTTACTGAGGTAGTCTCAGGGCTAGACCAGATTGGTGTTGGCATGGTTGGCGCATTGTTCCATTTTCTTGCTCAATGCCATACTTACGGGCTGAAAACGCCTCCCTAGCTCAGTGGTAGAGCATCCGCCTTGTAAGCGGAAGGTCGTCAGTTCAATCCTGACGGGGGGCTCCATCTATGTGCTTATAAATTCCTCATTTAAAAAATAAAAGATTGCCTTTAAGAAGGTGCGTTGTAGCCTTATCGCTATGGCTAGCAAAGAGCGGGAATTCGATGTTGTTATCGTCGGATCTGGCTTTGGTGGATCGGTTGCGGCCCTGCGTCTAGTAGAAAAAGGTTATCGAGTCGCTGTCATAGAAGCAGGGCGAAGATTTGAAGATAAAGACTTTCCTAAAACTTCTTGGAGACTATCTAAATTTCTCTATGCCCCACGTTTAGGTTTAAGAGGAATTCAACGGATTCATGCCCTTCCCGATGTTTTGATTTTAGCTGGAGCAGGAGTTGGTGGCGGTTCTTTAGTTTATGCAAATACTTTATATACCCCGCCTGATTCTTACTTCGAAGATAAACAATGGGCCGACATAACTGATTGGAAATCAGAGCTTGCTCCTTGGTATGACCAAGCATCAAGAGTTTTAGGAGTGACTAAAAATCCCTATTTCTCTGCCTCTGATCAAGCAATGAAAGATGTTGCAGAGGAAATGGGCGTTGGCGATAGTTTTAAAATGGCCCCACTTGGTGTGCACTTTGGATCAGGGCCAAAAGTATTAGATAAAGATCCATACTTTGGCGGGGTAGGTCCAGATCGAAATGGCTGCCAACAATGTGGTGGATGTATGACAGGTTGTCGCTTCAATGCTAAAAACACTCTGCCAAAGAATTACCTAGGCCTTGCTGAAAAGGCAGGAGCGATAGTTTTCCCAGAGCTAACAGTTGAGAGCTTTGAGCAGGTTGAAAATGGAGATTGGAAAATTACCGCAAGAGCTAGCTCTTCATGGTTTGGCTCTAAAAAAGTATTTATCGCTAAAGATCTAGTTCTAGCAGCTGGAACCTATAACACTCAGAAATTGCTCCATCGCATGAGAGATAAAGGATCTCTGCCAAAGCTCTCACCAACTCTTGGCAGCTTATCTAGGACTAACTCTGAGGCGCTAACAGGGGCAATAATGCCTAGAAAGAGCGCGATTGACTTCTCTAAAGGCGCTGCAATCACCTCATCTTTTTTCCCAGATGAAAACACCCATGTTGAACCAGTTAGATATGGCAAGGGTTCTAATTTAATGGGCCTTCTGCAGACAATTATGACTGATGGAAGCGCAGCTAAGCAGAGGCGAAGAAATTGGATAGGAAATGCAGTTAGAAATCCGATAATGTTTTTTAAGATATTTGATGTAAGAAGCTGGAGCCAGAGAACTGTTATTGCACTTGTGATGCAGAATGTAGATTCCTCAATCAAAGTCTCTTCAAAGAAGGGATTACTTGGTTGGCGCTTAACTTCAAAAAACGATAGCGATAGACCAAATGCCACCTACATTCCAGCGGCAAATGAAGTAGCTAGAAGAATTGCTAATAAGTATGGCGGGATTGCTGGAGGCCATGTTGGCGATCTAATTAGCGCCCCCTTTACCGCCCACTTTGTTGGAGGTTGTGTAATTGGAAGTGATGAAAGCAAGGGAGTGATAGATCCATATCATCGAGTTTGGAATTATCCGAGCCTTCATGTAGTCGATGGCTCAGCCCTGACTGCAAACCTAGGAGTAAATCCATCTCTAACTATTACGGCGCAGGCAGAACGTGCATTTTCTCTCTGGCCAAATAAAGCAGAGTTAGATCCTCGCCCTGCTCAAAAGAGTCCATATAAAAGAATTAAAGCTGTTCTTCCAGATAAACCATTTGTGCCAGAGCATGCCTATGGCGCGCTAAGAGTTACTACTAGCTCCTAGGCTCTGTTTTAGCCTGCGATTTGGCGAGAGAGTTAACGGCAGCCCTGGATTTCTATAGAAGTCTTTAAGTATCTGCTTAACTAATTTTGGTTTCTCTTTCAATACTGCATGGGATGTGCCAGGAAGTATTGCTAATTGAGCCCCTGGAATTGCTTCATAAAGTGATGCAGTATGTTCAGTTGAAAATGGCTCATCATCGCCAGCTAAAATCAGGGTAGAGCACTTAATCTTCTTTAATTGTGTCTTACTCATCTTAGGCTCACTTGCCCAGACTTTATGAGCCTTTGCAACTATCTCAACTAATAGCTCTCTTGGCTGGCCAGATCGTTGAGCAAACTTATCTTTTTCAATCTCATCAACTTGACCATTAAATGTTGGAAGATTAAGTCCGCACTCATAATGATAATTAGCGCCAATTGCCACCAGAGTCTTTACTAGATCAGGCCTTGCAATAGCCACCATCAATCCAATGATCCCACCATCGCTATGGCCGATTATGTGCGTTGGCCCCTTTATTACATCTTCGATATAGGCAATTGCTTCATCACGTTGGAAATTAAAGTGGTAGTAGCCCTTACGCACCTTTGTTCTTCCATGGGCGCTTCTGTCATAGCCATAGCTATGGTGAGTTCTTTTAACACTTGGAAGAATCTTCGGTGCAAAACTCTTAGTTGAACTCAAACCCCCATGGAGAAGTAGTAGCGGTTCTTTCTTTCTTTTACTCCACTCCTGATGCCATATTTGATGGCCCCGCAGATCGATATAACTCACGAAATATCCATGATGTGACGATTTCCGCGATCAAAGGTTAAGTAATTCCAAGTCCAATCTGCCATCGTTCCGATTTTGTTGCGCCCACCAAGAAGATAGAAGAGGTGGAGCCAGAGCCAGGCATACCAAGCAATAGTTCCAGTGAGGCGAAGACCTTTGACTTCAACTACTGCCTTATTTCTTCCAATCGTTGCCATTGAGCCTTTATCTAAGTAGGAGAAGTCTTTGAGCGCTTCATTTTTAAGCAATCTTGCAATCTGTTTTGCTACAAATCT
>JANQVH010000026.1:0-8345 GCA_030730425.1 Candidatus Nanopelagicaceae bacterium | reverse complement strand
CCATCGCTAAAGAGAATCTGCCTTGGTTTGACTTCAGCAACTGCAGCTTGAGTTAAAACTGTGACGCCTAACTTTTCTAGATCTTTCTTGGTGCGCGCTGATGATTTCTCAGAAAGGGATGGAAGTAGCCTCGGACCAGCTTCAATTAGATAGACGCTAATATTTTTTGCAGCAGGAGCATTGTCAGAATTTAATGGCCCACGTTTTAACTCTGCAATTGCGCCAGCCATCTCAACTCCAGTTGGCCCGCCACCAACTACTGCAATTGAAAATTTTGTATCATCTTCAAAGCGACAGAGATCTTCAAATCTACGCATAATCTCAGAGCGAATATTTAGCGCCTCACCCACGCTCTTCATTCCAAGGCTATGTTCCGCAACTCCTTTTATCCCAAAGTCATTTGTCGCAGAGCCAAGTGCCACAATTAGATAATCAAAATCTAGAACTTCACTGGAATCTAACTTCACACTCTTATTTTTATGATCAACAGAGATGGGAGAGCCCATACGAAACTTCACTTTGGTTTTTCGAAGTGCGCCGCGGATGGGATAGGCGACATGATCTGCTGCTAGCCCAGCAGTTGAGACCTGATAGAGCAGGGGCAGAAAGGTCTGAAAGTTATGGCGGTCAACGAGTGTGACATCGGCGATTGAATCTAGCGCGCGGGCAGCGGTAAGCCCGCCAAAACCTGCTCCGAGAATTACTACCTTTGGCCGCATAAGGTGGATAAGTCTACTGTTCTACCCATGGCCCAGGTGAGACGAATACTAGTAACTGGCGCTTCTGGCTATGTAGGTGGGCGTTTAGTCCGCGCACTCCTTGGCGAGAAAATGAAGGTGCGGATATTTGTCCGCGATAAACAAAAAGTTGCAGGCCAGCCTTGGATTAAGGCTGTTGAAGTTAGTGAAGGAAACGCTAGTAATTATGAAGATACGTTAGCCGCTCTTAAAGGTGTTCACACCGCTTTTTATCTACTTCACTCAATTGGAGTTGGATCTCACTTTGATGAGATTGAAGCTGCGATGGCAGATAACTTCTCTAGAGCCTGCCAAGCTGCAGGAGTTTCTCAAATTGTTTATCTCGGCGGAATTGCTAATGATAAGAATGCCAGTAAACATCTTGCATCAAGGGCTAGAACTGGCGAGCTATTAGCAAGTGGAAAAGTTCCAGTCATGGAGCTTCGCGCTGGAATTATTATTGGATCAGGCTCTGCATCTTTTGAAATGCTTCGCCATCTAACTCATAGGCTTCCAGTAATGACCACTCCAAAGTGGGTAACTAATTTAACTCACCCAATAGCAATTCGTGATGTGCTCTGGTATCTAACAAATGTAGCTAAATTAAAAAAGCCTGTCTCTGGAGTATTTGATATCGGCGGCCCTGAGATTCTCTCTTATGCCGACATGATGCAAAAATTTGCTAAAGCATCTGGCCTTCGTCGTCGCTGGATCATAAGAGTTCCAGTATTAACGCCAAAGCTTTCAAGCCTTTGGATTGGATTTGTAACTCCAGTTCCCACCGGCCTTGCTCGCCCGCTAGTTGGCTCACTTATCAATGAAACAGTTGCAGATCCAGATAAAAGCCTCGATGCAATTGTTGCTAAGCCAAAAGAAGGTCTTATTGATGTTTCAACTGCAATCAATCTAGCTCTTACAAAAACCAGCGCCAATCTTGTTGAAACTCGCTGGTCTGATGCCACCGCCCCAACTGCTCCCTGGCAGAAAGCCCAAGGAGATCCTGAATGGTCAGGTGAGATGATTTTGCGCGATAAACGCGAGGTTTTAACTGATGCGCCAATTGATTGCGTATGGAAATCTATTGAACAAATTGGTGGCAAGACAGGTTGGTATGGCGCAGATTTCCTCTGGTGGGCAAGAGGCGTGGTTGATCGAATGGTTGGTGGAGTTGGCCTTAGGCGAGGTCGGCGCGATCCAAAACACTTAAGAGTTGGAGATGGCTTGGATTTCTGGCGAGTTGAAGTTGTTGAGAAAGAAAAAGAGCTACGTCTCTATGCAGAAATGGTTTTGCCAGGAAAGGCTTGGCTTGATTTTAGAATTAGTAAGGAGGGGGAGAAGGTAAAAATTATTCAAGAAGCAACTTTCTCACCTCGTGGTTTAGGTGGCCAGCTTTACTGGTATTTAGTATTGCCATTTCATAGCTTTGTCTTTCCCACAATGCTAAGAAATATTGTAAGAAGCTCTAAGCGAAAGGCGTTATTCGGGGATGCATGAGTTCGATGAAGAAATCGATTCCCTAGCTGCAAAGATTTTAGAGTACTCATTAATAAGACTTAAGAAAGATCCCCCACTTGATGGGCCTTGGAGTTATGAAGAGCTCTATAGCGAAGTTGGCGAAACCATAACTGCTAAAGGTCTTGGCGGTGATAAGGCTTTAGATATTTTTAAACATGTCCTTGCCCAGGCTTGTATCTCAACAGATCATCCAAGGTATCTAGCATTTATCCCCTCTGCTCCAACTGAATCAGCAACGCTCTTTGATTTAGTAGTTGGCGCATCAGCTCTCTATGGCGGCTCATGGCTTGAGGGAGCAGGGGCAGTATTTGCAGAGAATCAAGCCCTTAGATGGCTTAGCGATCTAGCTGATTTTCCAAGCAGCTCTGGCGGAGTATTTGTTCAAGGTGGAACTATTGGAAATCTCTCAGCACTTGTTGCTGCTCGCCACGGGGCAAGAGCTAAATATCCAGGGGTTAAGAGATGGGTAATTGCTGCCTCAAGTCAGGCTCATTCATCAATTAAATCTGCAGCAGATGTCATGGATGTTGAAGTTTTAATAATTCCTACAGATAAAAATGAAAAGATGCAGGCAAGTACTACTGCCTTTGAAATAGATAAATACCACCAAGCAAATCCAGATCACAGAGTATTTGCAGTTGTTGCAACTGCAGGAAGCACCAACCTTGGAATCATTGATGATTTAAAAGGCGTTGGGCAGATAGCAAATGAGCGGGGTATTTGGTATCACATCGATGGGGCATATGGTCTTGCAGCCCTTGCCTCTCCAAGAAGCAAAGCGCTATTTAGTGGAATTGAATTGGCAGATTCTTTTATCGTCGATCCTCATAAATGGCTCTTTGCTCCCTTTGATGCTTGCGCCTTAATTTATAAAGACCCAGAAATTGCAAGAGGGGCTCATACTCAACATGCTGGATATCTAGAGACATTAGATTCAGGGCAGTGGAATCCATCTGATTATGCAATTCACTTAACACGAAGAGTTAGAGGACTTCCATTCTGGTTCTCACTTGCAACCCATGGCACCAATAAATATGCCGAGTCGATGGATAAGACTATGGATCTAGCGCGAGCGAGTGCGGAATTAATAAAAGAGCATCCAAATCTAGAACTTCTTATGGAGCCAGAGTTATCTATTGTGGCCTTTAGAAGAAAAGGTTGGCAGGCAAGTGATTATCAAAGATGGAGCGATAAATTATTGCTAGATCAAATTGGCTTTGTTACTCCCTCATCTCACCAAGGTGAGCCGATACTGCGATTTGCCATCGTTAATCCCTGGACTTCTATTACTGATATCAAGGTAATTCTGGCCACCCTCTAAATCCCAAATATTTAGCAATTCTCTAGTTCAATATCCCCTATGGAAGAAGCCTCACTACAACTTGGCTCAAACCTTTCAGATCTTGAAGTGCGGATTCTGGATTTTGAGCGCCAATGGTGGAAGTACGCCGGGGCAAAAGATGCTGCAATCAGAGAGCTCTTTGATCTATCAACTAGAAGCTATTACGAACTGCTCAATAACTTAATTGATCGAGAAGATGCCCTCACCGCCTCTCCTCTTCTAGTAAAGCGCCTAAGGCGCCTTCGCCAGGCTCGAATTTCAGCTAGATCCCTCTAAGGGTCATGCGGGGCAGATGCCCCGAAAAGAACCTGATTTGAGAACGGGAATAGAGCCCTCTAGGCTTGGCGTTAGCACTCGGCAGGTGAGAGTGATAAGTCACCTGAAGCTCGAAAAAACTGGTTAATTAAATGAGGAGTAAATAGAACTATGGCAAAGATGATTGCCTTTAACGAAGATGCTCGTCGCGGCCTTGAGCGCGGAATGAATACCTTGGCTGATGCAGTCAAAGTAACCCTTGGGCCCCGTGGTCGAAATGTTGTTTTAGAAAAGAAGTGGGGAGCTCCCACAATCACCAATGATGGAGTCTCAATTGCTAAAGAGATTGAACTTGATGATCCTTGGGAGAAGATTGGCGCAGAGTTAGTTAAAGAAGTTGCGAAAAAGACTGATGATGTCGCAGGAGATGGAACAACGACTGCAACAGTTCTTGCTCAAGCACTTGTGCGCGAAGGTTTAAGAAATGTCGCTGCCGGCTCTAACCCAATGGCTCTTAAGAAAGGTATTGAGAAGGCCGTTGATGCAATTTCAGCTGAGCTCTCTGCAATGTCAAAGCCAGTTGAGACAAAAGAGCAGATTGCAGCAACTGCATCTATCTCAGCTGCTGACTCCACAATCGGTGAGATGATTGCAGAGGCGATGGATAAGGTTGGTAAAGAGGGAGTTATCACAGTTGAGGAGAGCAATACCTTTGGTCTTGAGCTAGAGCTCACCGAGGGAATGCGCTTTGATAAGGGATATATCTCGCCATATATGGTCACAGATACTGAGCGCATGGAAGCAGTAATGGAAGATGCTTATGTGCTTATCTGTAACTCAAAGATTTCAAACATTAAAGATCTAGTTCCAATCCTTGAAAAGGTAATGCAATCAGGTAAGCCGCTTGCAATTATCGCTGAGGATATTGAGGGCGAAGCGCTTGCAACCTTGGTTGTAAATAAGATTCGCGGCACCTTCCGCTCTGTTGCTGTAAAGGCTCCAGGCTTTGGTGATCGTCGCAAAGCGATGCTGCAAGATATTGCTATCTTGACTGGTGGAACTGTGATCTCTGAGGAAGTTGGCCTAAAGCTTGAGGCTGCAACCCTTGATCTACTTGGCAAAGCTCGCAAGGTAGTAGTTACTAAGGATGAGACCACAATCGTTGAGGGCGCAGGCGATGATGAGATGATCAAAGGCCGGGTCAATCAGATCCGCTCTGAGATTGAAAAGACGGACTCTGATTATGATCGCGAGAAACTTCAAGAGCGCCTAGCAAAACTTGCAGGAGGAGTTGCAGTTATTAAAGCTGGAGCTGCTACTGAAGTTGAGCTAAAAGAGCGTAAGCACCGGATTGAAGATGCTGTTCGAAACGCTAAAGCAGCAGTTGAAGAGGGCATCGTCTCAGGCGGCGGAGTAGCACTTCTCCAAGCTTCAAAGAAAGCATTTGAGAAGCTAAAACTTACTGGCGATGAAGCAACAGGAGCAAAGATTGTTGAGCTTGCTGTTGAAGCCCCACTTAAGCAGATAGCGATGAATGCTGGTCTTGAAGGCGGAGTAGTTGTTGAAAAAGTTCGCAATCTTGCAGCAGGCCATGGCCTAAATGCAGCAACTGGTGAATATGTTGACATGATCAAAGCTGGAATCATTGATCCTGCCAAGGTAACTCGCTCAGCGCTACAAAACGCTGCCTCGATCGCAGCTCTATTTCTCACAACAGAGGCTGTAATTGCTGATAAGCCAGAACCTAAATCTGCGGCTCCTGCAGCCCCAGGTGGGGATATGGACTTCTAAATAAAGTTAGATTCAATGTAAGTCAAACGCCCAGTAAAAACTGGGCGTTTACTTATTTATACGAGTTATTCTCAAATCATCAAGAAATACCGCTAAATATCCAGGGTTAGGCGCTCTACATTGCTTACTTCTTACTCTCGCCAATACACTTAACTCATGTCCAAAGCAAAGAAACCAAAAGGCGCTGATCCTTTCCAGGCTGAAGAGCTCGCTAGAAGCGCTGCGCTTGAGGATGCTAAAGATCAAAAGTATGTGGGATCTCTGCTTTCCATCGAAGCAGATGATGAGCGAATTGCAACATATCTTTTTGAGGCAAATCTTCCGGGATATCAAGGATGGAATTGGGCTGTAACAGTTGCAAAGGTTGATAAGCAGAGCTCTCCAACTGTCTGTGATGTAGTTCTGCTGCCAGGTACTGGAGCTTTACTTGCACCTGATTGGATTCCTTATAGTTCAAGAATTACAGCAGGTGATGTTGGAGTGGGAACAATTGTCCCAACAGCTCTTGATGATCCACGTTTAGTTCCGGCAGCTAGCGCGCTACCAGGTGATGAAGAGTTAGATCTCCATGAATTATTTGAATTTGGCGCAGGAAGAAACCGCATTCTCTCCATTGAAGGCCGTGATCAAGCGGCAAAGCGTTGGATAAGCGGAGATCGCGGTCCTGATACTCCGATGGCGCAATTTGCTCCAAAGAATTGTGGAACTTGTGGCTTCTATCTACCTATCGCTGGCTCATTTAGGGCGGCCTTTGGCGTCTGTGCCAATGCCATCTCCCCTGAGGATGCTCGCGTAGTTGCGGTAAATCATGGATGCGGCGCCCATTCAGAGGCGATAAACTAGAGCCCTGTCCGCAGAGCGCGGCGCACATGACACCTAAAAAGAATTTATTAATAAGGAGGTTGCTCTCATGCCAGTTGGACGCGTGAAATGGTTTAGCTTGGAGAAGGGCTTTGGCTTTATCTCATCTGATGAGGGCGAAGATGTTTATCTTGCAGCCTCAGCACTTCCTGAAGGTGTTAGCACGGTTAAGCCTGGAACTAAGTTGGAATTTGGTGTTGCAGAGGGACGCAAAGGACCACAAGCTCTATCGGTTCGAGTTATTGAAGCGCCACCATCTCTTGCTAACACAAAGGCTGGAGCTGATGATTTAGCGGTAATTATCGAAGAATCAATCAAGATGCTAGATCGCGTTGGTAATGGTCTGCGCCAAGGTCGTCATCCAAGTGATGCAGAGGCTGCTCGCGTTGCTAAAGTCTTGCGCGGTATTGCTCAAGAAATTGAAGGCTAACGAGCCTTTCTCTCTCTAGCTTTTGTGTAATAGATACCAATAAAGCCAAGAAGTATTGCAAGTAGGCAGGTAAGAATTATCTTTGCTACTGCATTTAGGATTATTGCAACAACTAAAGCAATACTCCATAAAACGATTCCAAAGATGATTACTCTAATTGCGCTCTGCATATCGGTAATCATACTAGAATACGCTGATGGGAACGCTGCGATCATTTAAGCATCGCAACTTCAAGATTCTCTTTAGCGCAAACTTTCTCTCAAATATCGGCACCTGGGCTCAAGGTGTTGCTCAAGCTTGGTTGATTCTTGAGCTAACTGATAGCGGGACCTATCTTGGAATAGTAACTTCCCTTCAATTTGCTCCAATACTTTTCTTTAGTATCTCTGGTGGAAAGATTGCTGATAAGTTCAATAAGCGAAAAGTTCTAATGCTTACCAACTTAACTGCTGGAATTTCAGCGCTCTCTGTTGCCACCCTAGTATTTACGGAAAATATCAAGATCTGGCATGTGATGTTCTTTGCCTTCATGCTTGGGATGGGAAATGCCATCGATGCCCCGGTTCGCCAGAGCTTTAACGTTGAAGTTGTTGGTAAACAAGATCTACCAAATGCAGTGGGGCTTAACTCCACAAACTTTAATGTTGGCCGCTTAATTGGCCCTGGTTTATCAGGGTTATTAATCGCTGCCTATGGCACTGGAGTCTCCTTCCTATTGAATGGAATCTCATATTTATTTGTGATTCTGGCGCTTATTAGTATCCGCGAGAATGAACTTTTCATTGAGCCTAAGAAGTCAAGTTCAACCAAGATCAGGGAGGCGATGTCTTATGTTGCCGCTCGCCCAGACATTTTGGCAGTAATGATCACAGTATTTTTTGCAACTAGCTTTGGTCTTAACTTCAATATCTTTAACACTATGATGGCCACTCAAGTATTTGATAAGGGCGCAGCAGAGTATGGGGCGCTGGGAAGTATCTTGGCAGTTGGTTCTCTAACTGGAGCCATTATCTCTGCTCGACTTGAAAAGAAGCGTGGCCCTAGATTTGTCATGGTTGGGTCGATTATTTTTAGTGCAGTCTTAATAGTCTCTGCATTTGCGCCCACTTATCTGGTCTATTCAATCTTGCTTCCCATTATTGGTTGCGTGGCCCTGCTTACCTTAATTGGTGCAAACACGATGGTTCAGCTAAGAACTGATTCACAGATACGTGGCAGAGTGATGGGAATTTATATAACAGTATTTTTAGGAGGAACTCCTATCGTTTCTCCCTTTATTGGCCTTATGACCCAAGAGATTGGCACTAGGCCAACAGTTGCATTCTGCGGGCTTATCTCACTACTTGCAGCTGTGATTACTTTTGCGAAGTTTAAAGATAGAGGCCAGGAGCCAGCTAGTTTTGCTATTGCCGAT
>JANQVH010000025.1 GCA_030730425.1 Candidatus Nanopelagicaceae bacterium | reverse complement strand
TGGTGAATCATTTGATTACCACTCGGTTAGCGGAATGGCCAAATATTCCGCCATCCTGCGGACTTCTGCTCGTATGTCTCTCCAAGCCACAACTGTGTGATGAGGAAATCCATTATGGATTAACCCATTAATCAGTTGCCGTGCTGGCGCAGATGTACGAACTGTTGCGGTATTACCTTGGAACCGATTAGGAGCAGATAGTGATTCACCACTAGTCATTACTAATCGGAGTTTGCTCTGATTTGCTGGATCGATATCGGTATCCAGCCTTACCAGAACAACCGGACCGGTCTTCAAGGGGAAGTTACCGGCCACACCTAGCTTTCTATTGCAGTGTATGAACTGCGTTGCATTATCAGGATCAACAGCGAGAGTGGTTGCAGCAGAACCACAATGCCAGATCCGAATAATGTTCTCATCTTCTTCTAAATCCACGGTATCTACTAAGTAATTTGTTCCAGAGCCAAGCGCCTCTAATAGCAGCATAGTTACTGCGCCATAGACATCTCGCTCGCAGGCCGCCGGAGTTCCACTTGTTGCCGTTCTTCCCATCGCCCCGCAAGGACAAGCCCCTAAATCAACTGCAAAATCAGGCCAGCAGCGCATAGCAATTGCTGATAAATCATTAGCCCTTATCCAGTTATCTAAAGCAACCCTAGTGCTGGCATTAACTCGAGCCTCTCTCTCTGGAACATCTTTAAGGGAGGGCTGAGCCTGACAAGCATCTTGATATTCTGCACTCTCTTGATCAAGTGGCACAGCTGCAATATCTGCAAAGATTTCAGGGATAGATTTATTGATAACACTTAAGCCAAATGATTTCTTTAGCGCCTCTTCATCATAGGTGCAGGGAGTAAAACCAGCTGGCGCATCACCAATTGCCCCAATAGTTAAACCATTTAACTTAGAAAGAGCTGCTTTAACATTTTCTAAATCTGCTAATTGACCGTTAATTTTCTGCGGTTGACCAACATCTGGCATCTTCCCAGAGAGAGCAGATGAGAGAGCATCCCTTACATGCGCCTCATCAGGATTTCCATGAAGATGAGTAATTCTCTTTCCATTTACTCGAAGTGCATGTGCTGCAAGATTTGATCCGCACATTGAGTTAAGTAGAAGTCGATCTCCTATCTCACCAAATTCTCTAACTGACCATAAGAGCACATCGCCTGAAACTTTGGAAAGAAGAGATACAGCTGCTGAGGCATCAGCAAAAGATGCATTAAAAAGAATATATAACTTCTCATCAGATTTAAGATTTGCCTCAGCGCTAGCAGTATCCTCTGGAGTCATTACAAGTGATGTTGGGCCATTTACAGTAGCTCCAATATCACTTAAGAGATCACGGGCAGAATCAAAGAACTTCTGCGCAGCTGAGACATCAAATGTTGGACGAGCAAGAGGAATCAGAGTGCAGCTAGACATTAATTCCACCCCGCAGGCAGTACTTCACTCATTGATACCGGGCGCCCCTGGGCGATACTCATCTGAGAAGCAAGGCCTGATGCAACGCTTCTAAGGCCATCCTCCAGGCTCACATCTGGGCCTTTTCCGCTCTTAATCGCGTTAAAGAACTTTAAGTGTTCAAGATATGAAGCCCCATAATGAAATCCATTGTATTTAATGCTCTCATCCCAAACTTTTCTTGATTCAACCTTTGGCTTTGAAGCATCATGGCTCCACTGCTTGAAGTTTCCAACCGCGCTTCTCTTTCCATATCGCAGCTCAAGTGATGGAAGAAATGATTCAACTTTGCCTTCACTTCCTGTTACTGAGATATGTTCTTTATCAACGGTATTTTCAGCAAACATACAGAGATCTAACATCGCTCTTGTTCCACTTGGATATTCTAAAATCACATAAGCGCTATCGAGCATATCTGCCTTAACTCCCTCATAGCTCTCATCGAGGTAATTAACTCTCTGCCCACCTGATGCAAAGACTCGAGTTGGGCGCTCCTTAGCGATGTGATCCATAAGATTAAAATAATGACAGCACTTCTCAACAAGTGTTCCGCCGGTTTTAGATGTGAATCGATTCCAATTACCAACTTTTGGATAGAAAGGCTCGCGATGCTCTCTAATAGAGACCTGTTGAACTTGGCCAACTCCCCCGCCATGGACAATAGAGATTAACTCCGCAACTGGCGGCATATAACGATATTCAAGGCCCATCCAAACCAGGCCACTTCTATTCTTTGACCACTCAATGACTTTTAGACAATCATCAACTGTGGTGCAGAGCGGTTTTTCAATAAAAACATGAAGCGATGTTTTAAGCACATCTTCCAAAATATCAACGTGAGTAAAGTTTGGGGTAGCGATGATTACTACATCCACTAGGCCTGAATCTAGAAGCTGTCTATGATCAGTAAATACTTTTACTGATTCTCCTAATTGCTTGATAGCTAAATCTCTTGAGCCAGAATCTGGATCGCTAATTGCAGTAACTGATGCGCCCTCTATGAAAGATAAATTTTCGGCATGCTCACGGCCCATGGCGCCAATGCCGATGATTCCGTAGCGGAGCATGAAGAGAAGACTTCCTTCCAGCCTATTGTGAGTGGTCTGACCACCTGAACGGCCCCAGTCTTATGTCCGAAACGAGCCTGGTCAACGCTTTTTTACCTCTTTTTTATAACGTTTAGGTCAAGGGCGAGCGATATCTGGGCGGGCTCTGCCAGCCATTTCAACGCTAGGCCAGCTTGGATCAGAGGTAATAATCTCAAAGCCGGTAGGGGTGGTAATCAAGGTGTCTTCAACCTTAATCCCGGCAGCACTTGGGTTCCAAGCAATGGCGTTATTAACGCCAATTACTTGAGCGCTCTTTTCATGAGCGGGAAAGTCTCTTGGTAGATATCCAGTTGGACCGCCTTGATGATGCTTACCCCACTCATCTCTTGCAAATCCTTGTTTGAGATATTCAACCTCACCAGATTTGAATGCTTGGCCATATGTAGCTCCAACCTCTGTGCCACTAAAGAACGCCGCCTCAACATTTAATAGCGCTTTATATCTCTGCTCTATCTCGTTAGAAAGAGAATTAAAGGAAAGAATTCTAGTAACGCTAGCAATCAAACCTTTTCTTCTGGCACAAATCACTCCCATAAAAAATGAGCCAATAAGGTTTGTGGTGGGCAGAGGATGTCTAAAGCTTTCAATGCGATCACTACCAGCAACTAATAGAACCACTGGCTCTAAATTATGCGCCCAGAGACTTTCTGCAATAACTCCAGCTGCCCCAACCTCACTCATCTTCGGTGAGATCTTGAGCATCGATTCACCTAAAGATTTAGCAGCATCGCTACCAATCTGCCTTAGGCGATCAACTTCAAAAGAATTTAGAGATCTTCTTAGCTCTTCAATCTCTACTGATAAATTAATGCGATTGCTATCAGGGCCATCGATACCTATCTTTTCACCTGATGGCAACTGACCATCTCTGCCTTCAAACCAATTAATAACAATTAACTCTTCATCACCTGATAGCTCTTCTGCCTCAAGTCTTGGCGCCTCTATCTTGTTAGTAACAACAACGATTCGATCCTTATAAACAATTACATCAAGACAGGCTAGTTCAAGAGTTGTTGGAATATGGGCTCTGCCGCCAATAATCCAAGCAACATTGGCCCCCTTCTTTAAGACAAGAGCATCAAGGCCCTTTGCTTCAAGTAAAGCCTTGATTCTGGCTCGCTTTTCGCGTTGCTCTAAGGCTCTAGTCATAGGGATAACTTATGAAAGAAGCGACGAAACTTCTATGCCGAGTCGGGCAAGCTGGGCTTTCCCGCCATCTTCAACTGAGAGGACAAATGGCTTGCCATCTGGGGCTATGCAGTAGGAGTTCTCAAAGTGAGCGCCATATGACTTATCTTGGGTTACAACAGTCCAATTATCTTCAAGAACTTTAGTTTTCTCAGAACCAAGGGTAATCATCGGCTCAATCGCAAAGACCATTCCAGCTTCAATCGTTGGGCCATGTCCAGCTTTACCAAAGTTGAGGATATGCGGCTCCATATGCATTGCATTTCCAATTCCATGTCCGCCATACTCTCGCAAAATTCCATACTCTCCTTGCGAGTTAATATATTTCTCAATGGCATGGCCAATATCGGAAATCTTTGCCCCCATAACCCCTGCAGCAATACCGTGCCAGAGTGATTCTTCACAGACTTCCAACATCTTGGCATGCTCACTATCAACTGGATCAACAATTACAGTGAAGGCAGCATCGCCATGCCAGCCATCAATAATTGCTCCACAATCAACTGAGACAATATCTCCTGGCATAAGCATGCGATCGCCAGGAATTCCATGAACGATTTCATCATTGACTGAAACACAGATTACTGCTGGATATCCGTGATAGCCCTTAAAGTTTGATATTCCCCCACCGCGTTTGATATTTGCCTCAGCAATTGCATCAAGTGCGCTAGTTGTAATACCAGCTTTTATATTTGCTCTTACTAATTCGAGAGTGCTTCGCACCAAGAGATTTGCCTGGCGCATACTCTTTAGTTGATCCAAGGTCTTTATCTGGATCGCCATGACTTAACTCAGTTTCTTGCTTAGCGCCGCTATGGCAGCTGCAGTAATATCTGAAATCTCACCAGTTGCCGCAATAGTGACCAAGAGATTGGCATCTCGATAAAAGCTAATAATTGGCGCGGTTTGCTCGCCATAAACCTCAAGGCGCCTTCTAATTATCTCTTCCTTATCATCATCTCGCCCTCTAATAGAGAGGCGCTTAACGATCTCCTCATTATCAAGGGATAGTTCAAGTGCGGCATCAAGTAAGACTCCTACTTCAGCAAGCATCGCATTTAATACTTCTGCTTGAGAGACATTTCTTGGAAAACCATCTAGCAAGAAGCCAGATTTAGCATCATCTTTTGCAAGGCGATCTTTAACCATCTCATTGGTTAGTGAATCTGGAACTAGCTCGCCCTTATCCATATAAGACTTTGCTTTAAGGCCAAGGGGCGTGCCATTTTGTAGATTGGCACGGAAAATATCGCCAGTTGAAATGTGTGGGATTTGATAATGCTCAGCAAGATGAACTGCCTGAGTTCCTTTACCGGCACCTGGTGGTCCAACCAGGATTAAGCGCATTAGCGCAAGAACCCCTCATAAGAGCGTTGCTG
>JANQVH010000024.1:3020-5241 GCA_030730425.1 Candidatus Nanopelagicaceae bacterium | reverse complement strand
AAATGATTTCTCAAGTTCACCTGGGGCTCTGGTGCAAACTTTACTATGGACAATCGAAAAGAACAATTGAATTCAAGCAAATACGAACTATTTATTTTAATTTCAGAAATATCAGCTGCGCTCTGGGTACACATTGCTATTTTTGAAGTTACCTTCCGTAACTTAATTCATAGTTTACTAACCAAGATTTGTGGTTCTGACTTTTGGTGGCGCACCCCGAATTTACTTTCAAAAAGAGATCATTTAGACATAATGCGTATAGAGCAAAAAATGCCTTCTAATAAGGCTTCGGATTCTTCTTATAAAGTCTTGGAAAGAATTAGTTTCTCTTTCTGGGTTGAACTTTGCAGCTCGCGTTACTACGAGAAAATTTGGAAGAAGTTAGAAGTTGAAATTCCTTCATTGCTAGAGCGAAGAAAAGACTTCTACAACAAGGCCCGTGAGATAAGAAATCTTCGAAATGTTATTGCCCATCATGGGCCGATTCTCCGCCGAGATTTATTCCGTGATCACGCATATCTACATGAACTAACAGCGCTATTAGACCCAGAGCTAGCTAATGAAGTAAAAAGAAAGTCGCGCGTTCTGGATTTACTCCTGAACGCGCGATTAGTTGGTAGCGGAGGCGGGATTTGAACCCACGACACAGCGATTATGAGCCGCTTGCTCTACCAAGCTGAGCTACCCCGCCAAGAGTTTCTTGCTTTACTGCGAGCCCCCCATCGGAATCGAACCGATGACCTTTTCCTTACCATGGAAACGCTCTACCGACTGAGCTAGGGGGGCAGAAAGAAAAGCGAGGCTTAAGAATACCTGATTTCAAAGCTTGGTTAATTCGCTGGATCTAGCACGATTTTGCCGACAGTTTTGCGTGCCAACATATCGCGATGAGCATCAGCGGCCTTTGATAGCGGATAAGTACTTCCGATAACTGGCTTTAATTTTCCGCTAATAATCATTCCAAATAGATCCATGAAAACCTCTGCCATTAACTCCTTATCTGCCAAGGCATTAACTAGCCAGAATCCAATTACGCTCTGTGATTTAGGCATTAACGCTGCTGGATGGAGAGTCTTTGGCGCTTTTCTTGATGCCATTCCATAGGTAACTATCCGTCCAAAGGCGGCAAGTGCATCAAGTGATTGATCAAAAGTAGATCCGCCAACCATCTCAAGGATTAGATCAACGCCTTTGCCGTTATTAGCTTTGATTAGAGCTGCTGCAAGATCAGCCTCTCCTGCATCAACGACAACATCTGCGCCAAGTTCCATACATAATTTCTTCTTCTCATCACTTGAAGTCACAGCGATAACAAAGGCGCCCCATAGTTTGGCTAGTTGAATTGCAACGCTTCCAACCCCGCCTGCTCCAGCATGAATAACGACGCTCTCGCCAGCTTTTATCTGGCCCATCTTCTTTAAGATCATATGAGCAGTACTTCCCTGCACCATCATTGCAAGTGCTTGGCCATCACTGACCTTATCTGGCAGAGGAATTACTGTCTTAGGATTTACTAAAGTCTTCTGGCAATATCCCCCGCTTGCAGCGAGAGCTAGAACTCTTGAACCATCAGGCATCTTTCCAACAACTTCCATTCCAGGAATTAGTGGCAGCTTCTGCGTAGATAGATATGAATTCTCAGTCTGGTGAGTATCAGCGTAATTAATCCCAATAGCAGTGACATCCAAAACAACTTGGCTTCCCGCCGGAACTGGCTCATCAAGATCTAGATACTTCATTACCTCAGGGCCGCCAAACTCAGTTATATAGATAGCTTTCATAGCACTAACCCTTTGTTGAACCTAGAGTTAATCCAGAGACGAATTGGCGCTTAAGGATAAGGAAGATTATTAACGTTGGAAGAGCAGCCATAATCGCTCCAGCTGCAAGTAAATTAAAGTCAGTTACATACTCTCCTTGAAGTCTGCCAAGAGCTGAAGTAATTGGTCTCTTATCATCACTTTTAATCAGCACAATGGCCCAGAAGAACTCGTTATAGATCCAGGTAGTCATAAGAACTGAGAGAGCTGCAAGTGGCGGCCTAAGTAGCGGCAAGATCACAGACCAGTAATGTCTAAATACTGATGCCCCATCAACTAGAGCAGATTCAGAGATCTCCTTTGGAATAGTCTTCATATAAGAGCTCATAACAAAGGTGGCAAAGCCAACCTGGAGAGCGACATGGATCAAGATAAGTCCGATATAGCTGTCATAGAGCGCA
>JANQVH010000024.1:0-2920 GCA_030730425.1 Candidatus Nanopelagicaceae bacterium | reverse complement strand
GTCCAGAGAATTGGAATCATCCAGATAAAGGCAAAGATCGCAATAAACACCGTGATGACCGCATCTTTACGCTTCTGGCGATTCTTATACTTCTTATCTACAACTATTGAACTTCTCATTGATCTTCCCTAAACACGGTGCGTAGATAAAAGACGATCGGAGTAATACTAAGAAGGAGAAGAATTACGGCATATGCCGCACCTAACATCGAGGCTGATTGGCCATAGATATTTTGAAATACCAACATACCTAAGATCGGCCATCCGGTTGATGTGCCATAGAGGATGTAGACCAGATCAAAGGCTCTTAAAGACTCAATTACAGTGATCACGATAATGATCACGTTAACTGGCTTCATCGCAGGAAGCACAACTTTTCTAAAGCTCTGCCACTCTGTTGCGCCATCGATAGCTGCAGCCTCACGGAGGGAGGGATCAACTGACTTAAGCCCTGCTAAGTAAAGGAGCATGATGTATCCAATATGTCGCCAGGAGGCGATAGATAAGATCACATAGGTATTGATGTCATAGTTTCCAAAGATCGGTATCGCATCTTCAATTCCAGGATAGCCAAGCAGAACTTGAACAAGTCCGGTTGGTCCAAGCATGAAGCGCCAGATAACTCCAATCACGGCCATTGATAGAACCACTGGGATGTAATAGATAGATTCATAGATCTTATGGCCTCTAATTCTTCGATCAACTTGATAGGCCAGCAATACTCCAAGTGGAGTTGCAATGAGTGAGAACCAGAGAAGCCAATAAGTATTGTTTCGCAGTGCCGACCAGAACTGCGGTGATGCAGTAAAGATAGTGTCGTAGTTGGCAAGGCCGGCCCAGCGAATATTAGAGAGCTGAACGCCATTCCAATAGGTAAATGAGAGAGCAACAGTTAGAAGAGCAGGGATCCAAACCCAGACAATGTGAAGAAAGGCTGGCACTCCAACAAATAAGGAGAGAGTGAGGCGATCGCCTTTAGTAAATGCCCGACGGCGGCGAGATTTACTCTTCGCCGCCGTCAGGGTCATGCAATTACTCTAGCCTAAGCTAGTTCAGGTAGTGCATCCCATGCTTCTTGCATTGAATCAACGATGCCATTGACATCCTTAGGATTCCTTAAGAAGTTCTGGATAGAAGGACCAACAATTGTTCCTGCGAAGTCATTACGGCAATCACGATCAAGGAAGTTCATAACGTTCTTGGCTTCAGCGATCACAGCAAGCTTCTGACGATTAAATGCGTCATAATCTGAAGTATCTAGACGGGTGTTGGCAAATAGATTGGTATCTCCAGCTGCTTGCGCTGCAAGCATTCCGGCCTCAGAGCCACACCATTCAGCAAATGCTGCTCCGCCTTCAGGGTTTGAGCTATTTACTGAAGCACAAACGCCATCTGTTGGGGCATCAATTGAATCACGTCCGAATTCAGGGTTGATCTCTGGGAATGGAACGATCCATAGATCATCATAATCTTCTTGTGATTTATCCAAGAAACTATTAGCCCACCAGGAGCCCATCATCATCGCTCCGCACTTCTTCTGTAGTAGAAGATCGCGCATTCCCTCCCATCCGATATCAAGAACGTTCTTATTCATGTAAGGGATAAGAGTTGCGAATTGATCGAATACATCGATCGTCTTCTGATCGGTCCACTGCTTGCGACCATTTAGTAGATCGATGTGATAGTCATAGCCATTCATACGAACGTTAAGAAGTGAGAATGTTCCCATCGCTTCCCATCCGCCCTGATCGCCCAACGCATAACCGATAAGGCCCTTCTTCTGGGTGCCATCGAGAAGCTTCATGAAATCATCCCAAGTAGCGATATTTTCTGGATCTAGTCCAAGCTCGCTCATTGTTGATTTACGGTAGTGAAGACCCCATGGATAGTAAGTTGTTGGGATGATGTACTGCTTGCCATCAGATGGATTTGTTGCTCCACTAATGGAACCGGCAGGCATTTGATCGCCAAGGTTTTTAATATTCTCTGATACATCAACTAGCAGACCTTGATCAGCGCGGAAGTTAGTTCTAAATCCGGCCATCCATTGGAATGCATCATCTGGTGTTCCTTGAAGATACTGTGAGATTCCATCTTGGAATGCATTTGTATCTCCAGAACCCTGCATTGTTACTTCATTGCCTGTCTCTGCCGTATAGGCATCGGCTAGGGCTTGCGCAATTCTTAGACCAGTTTCATCATTTGTTCTAGCTGTGAAAGTAACTGGGCCACTTGCCTCATCGCTACCGCAACTTGTTAGAAGAGTTCCTCCACCAACAAGACCGATACCGCCAAGGGCTGCGCCTTTGAGAACCGTACGTCGCGATACGCCGTTCTCTTTGACTTCGTTCGACATCGAACTTCCTATTCTCCAAATCCCCCGATGGGCTTTGAACAGGCATGAACCTACGCCCGAAAGGGGGTAAAAGCGACGATATTTAGATAACGAATTGGTATAGGTAGAGTTAAGGCCATGGAAATAAGTAGAGATCTGCTTCTAATCCTTCATTTCATCGCTATGGCAGGCCTTCTTGGAGGCCTTCTTGCCTCCCAATCAAAGCTCAATAAAGGAGTACTTCACTCCTCCCTTCTTGCTCTAGTAACAGGGCTAGGCCTAGTTGGAATTAGATACTCCCTAGTTGATAGCTATCCAGATCAATATGAAGAGATCAACCACAGCGTAGTAGGGATAAAACTAGTAATACTTATTATTATCTTGGCTTTAGGCTATTTAAATGCAAAGAAACAAGTCTTTCCAAAGAGAGCCTGGCTAGCAATGGTTGCGCTATCGGTGAGCTCTATAGCTATAGCGGTGGTTTGGTAGTCCGTTAACTCTTAATTAAGAGCTCTCTTCTAGCCCGATAGATTCTAAACCCGCAAGGTGCCAAGGACGATAATCCAGCCAAGTGCTGACTTGGAGA
>JANQVH010000023.1 GCA_030730425.1 Candidatus Nanopelagicaceae bacterium | reverse complement strand
AGCCCATCCCTGCAGAGACATTTAAATAAGGTTGGTTATCAATCTTTGTTAAGCCCCGTGATCTCCAATTAGGCAAGTCGCAATTGGTAGTTAGTGATCTACTACCGCCAAACCAGGGCATACGCACCTGTCCACCATGGGTGTGGCCAGCAAAAATTAAATCAATCTCATCTTGAGCCATTGCATCTAAGACTCTGGCATATGGCGCGTGTGTTACTCCAATTGAGAGCTCTCCATTTTTCTTTCCAGAAACTCTTTCATACTCATCTAATTCAAGATGAGCATCATCAGTTCCACGGATATCAATAGTTAATCCATTTATACTTATTGAGCTTCTCTTGTTATTTAGATTTATCCAGCCACGGTTTTGCAACTCTCGATCAAATTCCTCGATTGGTAACTTCTCACCTAAATTTCGCTCACCAGAATCTTTTTTTAAGTATGAGAGGGGATTTTTGAATTTAGGTGCGTAGTAATCATTAGAGCCAAAGACATAGAGACCTGGGATATCTAGAAGTTCATCAAGGGCGCTAAGAGCAACTCCAACAGCCTCTCTATGAGCTAGGAAATCACCGGTGCTTATTACTAAATCAGGCTTTAGCTTGGCCCAGCCCTTGATATCTGCAATCTCACCTTTTCTTGCTGGAGTTAGGTGAAGATCAGAGAAATGCAGAATTCGAATATCACTTGCCCCAGATGGAAGAAGAGGCAGGCTCACTTGACGTAGTTGATAGGCCATAGGCGTGAGAAGATACCGCTATGGCGCTAAAAGAAAAACTACAGAGCGATTTAACTCAATCTATGCGAGATCGAAATGAGCTCCGCTCAGGAACTATCCGTATGGTCTTAACTGCGATCAAAAACGAAGAGGTCTCAGGCAAAGAAGCTAGAGAGCTAAGTGATGCTGAAGTGATCACGGTTCTCTCAAGAGAGGCTAAAAAGAGACGAGAAGCTGCTGAGGCCTTTGAACAAGCAGGTGCTAAAGAGAGAGCTGATATCGAAAAGGCTGAGGGTGAAATTATCGCCACATATCTTCCAGCCCAGTTAAGTGAATCTGAGATTAAAGATCTAATCAACGCTGCAATTGCTGAAACTGGAGCAAGCGGGCCGCAGCAGATGGGTCTTGTTATGAAATCTATTCAACCAAAAATTGCTGGGCGCGCAGATGGCGGCCTAGTCTCATCACTTGTAAAAGCTGCGCTATCGGAGGGAAATTAAATGAAATATGAATATGCCACAGTCCCACTTCTAACTCATGCCACAAAACAGATTCTTGATACCTGGGGATCTGATGGCTGGGAGTTAATTCAAGTAATTCCAGCACCTGGCGGCGGAGATCAATTAGTTGCTTATATGAAAAGAGCGATTGCGTGATTGATGTTAGAGCTAAATTAGCTGAGAAGGGTTTAACACTTCCTGTAGCTAGTAAGCCACTTGCAGCCTATGTTCCAGCTGTTCGCACTGGAAATCTAGTCTTTACTGCAGGCCAGCTTCCAATGGTTGATGGCGCTATTTCAAAGACTGGAAAATTAGGCGCTGAAATCAGTATTGAGCAGGGATATGAACTTGCAAAGATATGCGCCATTAATGCCCTGGCTGCTATTGAGTTAGTAGCTCCAGTTGATTCAATTGTTAAAGTGGTAAGAATTGTCTGTTATGTAAATGGCGCGCCAGGCTTTACCAGCCATCCAGCAGTAGCAAATGGCGCATCAGAGCTATTTGCTCATATCTGGGGCGATGCTGGAGTTGCTGCAAGGAGTGCTATTGGAGTAGCAGAGCTTCCACTTAATTCACCAGTTGAGGTTGAGCTAACTGTTGAGATAAAGGATTAACGACCGCGCTTAAGCAGGCGCTCGTAATCTAAAATCAATACCGATCTTCCATCAAGGCGGAGCCAGCCGCGCTGAGCAAAATCAGCAAGGGCTTTATTAACAGTCTCTCTTGATGCGCCGACTAATTGAGCAAGCTCTTCTTGGGTGAGATCATGGTTTACATAGAGGCCTTCTTCTCGCTTCTCACCAAACTTCACACCTAAATCAATTAAAGCTTTAGCAACTCTTCCTGGAACATCAGAGAAAACTAGATCTCCCACAACTTCATTTGTCCTTCTTAGCCTGGTTGCAAGTCGAGCAAGGAGTTGAAGGCTCACTTCAGGATGCTCTCTAACCCAAGGAATCACTTTCTCCTGTCCTAGTGCTAATACTTTGGAATCAGTAACAGCAATAGCACTTGCAGTTCTTGGCCCTGAGTCAAAGAGTGATAGCTCACCAAACATATCTCCAGGGCCTAAAATCATTAGAAGATTTTCTCGTCCATCACTTGCCTTAGTTCCAAGTTTTACTTTTCCGCTAGAGACGATGTAGAGATGATCGCCATCATCGCCCTCTCTAAAGAGAACCTGACCTTTGCGCAGTTTTACTAGATTCATCGAGGCTCGAAGTGTTGCGGCGGCAGCTTCATCAAGACCAGAAAAGAGCGGGGTTTTACGAACAATTACTTCATCGACTTGGTCATTTAAGCGCGGAGCCATAGCGCCACCTTACCTTCTGGTGAAAAAGATACCAATTCGGGCTATTTTTAACGCTATGGCTGAGAGCTTTGTAGCAAAGAAAAAGCGAGCCGGGGCGATCTATAGAGTTTTATCTAAAAGCTATCCAGATGTTAAATGTGAATTAGATTTTAATAACCCACTTCAACTCCTAATTGCAACAGTTCTCTCAGCCCAATGCACCGATAAGCGAGTTAACTCAGTTACCCCAGCTCTCTTTAAGAAATATCGAAAGGTTGAAGACTTTGCTGGAGCAAATTTAAGTGAGCTTCAAAGAATCATTAAATCAACCGGCTTCTTTCGCGCTAAAGCTCGGAGCATTAAGGGCCTTGCAAATAAAATTGTTAAAGATTACAAAGGCCAGGTTCCAGAGACTTTAGATGAGCTAGTAACTCTTCCTGGGGTTGGAAGAAAGACAGCAAATGTGGTTCTAGGCCATGCCTTTGATATCCCAGGGCTCACAGTTGATACTCACTTTGGCCGCTTGGTGAGAAGGTTTGGCTGGAGCAAAGAGATGGATCCTGTGAAGGTGGAATTTGCCATTATGAAGTTGATCCCTGAAAAAGAGTGGACCAATCTCTCTCAGCGCTTGATCTGGCATGGCAGGCGGGTATGTCACTCGCGAAAACCAGCATGCGGAGCCTGCCCACTGGCTAAGTTATGCCCTAGTTATGGAATTGGCGAAGTAGATTTGGCAAGAGCAAAAGCATTACTCAAGAGCGATAAGGACTTTAGATGAGAATATGGCTAGTTGTTTTACTTCTACTAATAACATCCTGCTCAACTCAGAGTGATAAGAGCGCAACTCCTGTCGACTCACTTGCCCCATGCTCTTCTATAAAAACCACCGCTTCATCAAGTGATGGAATGCTCCTTGAATGCCTCGATAACGATGATGAGATCTCAATCAAATCTATTGCAGGACCTGCTGTTATCTCAGTCTGGGCTAGTTGGTGCACAAATTGCGCAGCGCAGCGGAAGAACTTTATAAAGCTTCACCAAGAGGCAGGAGATCTACTGCAAGTTGTGGGAGTAGATGTTGAAGAGCGCTCTAAAGATGATGGCTATAACCACGCACTTGAAAATGGTCTAGCTTTCCCGCAGCTCTATGATCCTGATGGCAGATCAACTACTTACTTTGGCCCAGGAGTTCCAATAACTCAATTTATAAATAAAGATGGTGTTTTAACCTTCCAGAAAGTTGGACCAATTTTTACCTATGAAGAGATGCAGGAGTTAGTAAAAGAGTATCTAGAGATAGATATTGGATGATTTTAGATATTGCGCTAGTTGTTATTGCTCTCATTGCAATTGCAACTGGTTATAACAAGGGAGCACTCGCAACCCTTCTATCAATCCTTGGATACTTTGGCGGCGGTGTTGCAGGCTTTGCCCTTGCTAATTGGTATAGCGCTGAGTGGAAGGGTCTTACTGCAATCATCTTTCTCCATCTCTTTGCCATATTTGCAGGAGCAAATTTAGGTCGTTGGGTTCTAGAAAAGAGTGGGATTGGAATACATAAAAGGATTCTCTTTGGACCCTTTAAATTCATTAACTCCATCCTTGGAGCAGCTCTCTCACTTGCCCAAGTAGCACTTATTGCCTATGTGGTAATTACTTTAATCAAATACCTGCCCTGGCAACTACCAGATTCAATTATTGGTAGTAGCGATATCTATAGAGAAATTGCTGACTTTAATCTTCTTTCGTTCCAGATTTCAGACCTTCTGAAATCAACTTCATTACGTTGGGATCAGCTAAGGTCGTAGCATCACCAACTGCTCTATTTTCAGCTACATCTTGAAGTAAACGGCGCATGATCTTGCCGCTTCTAGTCTTTGGAAGCTCTAAAACAACCATGATCTGGCGCGGTCTTGCTATTGCGCCAATTTCCTTTGTTACATGGCTCTTAAGGCTCTGCTCAAGATCTTTATCAGCTGCAACTCCACCTCGAAGAATTACAAAGGCAACTATTGCCTGGCCAGTAATTTCATCTTTTGCTCCAACAACTGCTGCTTCAGCAATTGATGGGTGTGAAACTAGAGCTGATTCAACCTCTGTTGTTGAGATTCGATGCCCTGAGACATTCATAACATCATCAACTCTTCCAAGAAGCCAGAGCGCTCCATCGCTATCTAGCTTTGCGCCATCTCCTGCAAAGTAAAGTCCATCAAATCTTGACCAGTAAGTCTGCTTATATCTCTCTGGCTCTCCCCAGATTCCACGAAGCATCGATGGCCAAGGTCTATCAATTACTAAATATCCGCCGCCGCCATTACCAACTTCTTTAGCTTCATTATCAATAACTTTCACGCTAATTCCAGGAAGGGCTCTCATTGCAGATCCTGGCTTTGTAGCTGTTATTCCTGGAAGAGGTGAGATCATGATCGCGCCAGTCTCTGTCTGCCACCAGGTATCAACAATTGGGCAGTTATCTGAGCCAATTACCTTTCGATACCAGATCCATGCCTCTGGATTTATTGGCTCGCCAACAGAGCCAAGAAGTCTTAAGGATTTTAAGTTAAATCTATTTGGATGCTCATCTCCCCACTTCATCCAAGTTCTAATTAAAGTTGGCGCGGTATAAAGAATTGTCACTTTATATTTTTCAATAATTTCAAAGATTCGCCCCTTATGTGGAGTATCTGGGGTTCCTTCATAGATAACCTGCGTTGCGCCATTAATTAGCGGTCCATAAACGACATAAGAATGGCCAGTAATCCAGCCAACATCTGCTGTGCACCAGTAGATATCTTTCTCAGGCTTTAGATCAAAGACCATTTTGTGAGTAAAGGCGGCCTGGGTGAGATATCCCCCGGTGGTATGGGCAATACCTTTAGGTTT
>JANQVH010000022.1 GCA_030730425.1 Candidatus Nanopelagicaceae bacterium | reverse complement strand
TAGCTGGCCTTACCTTCTGGTTAGTACAGATTGCTCCTGCCGCTTCTGATTGGCCAAATCAAGGCGCCTTTGAATCAATTCTTGGCTTTGTCCCTCAGATTGTTATCGCAAGTATTACCGCTTTTCTTCTTGGCCAATTAGCAAACTCATGGACTCTGGTGAGAATTAAGAAGATTACCAATGAGAAGAAATTATGGGCCAGGTTAATTGGGTCCACTGCAGTTGGTGAGTTAGTAGACACAATCGTCTTTACCATGATTGCATCCCTTGGTCGATTAAGTTTTGATGAGTTCTTAAATTACTTAGTTGTTGGTTATCTCTATAAGACTTTAGTTGAGGTAGCGCTCCTGCCAATTACCTATCCAGTAATTGGCTATGTAAAAAAGCGTGAAGCTGAAGTAACTTCTAGTTAATCCAAGGCTTTTGCTTGATACCTGGCGAGAAACTCAGTTTTAAACTCTCTAAAGTTTCCATCAAGAATTGCCTGGCGCATTCGATCAACTAGCCTTACTGTAAATGCCAAGTTATGAATGGTTGCAAGGGTTGAAGCCAACATCTCTTTAGCTCTAAAGAGATGGTTTAGATAAGCCCTTGTGAAGTTGCTACAGGTATAGCAGCTGCAATCTTTATCAATCGGGGAGAAGTCTCTTTTGTAAGAAGCAGATGAGACATTGAAGCGACCATTTTCGCTATAAACCGCGCTAGTTCTTGCCTCCCTTGATGGAGCAACGCAATCAAAGGTATCGGCGCCATTTTCCACCCCAGCAAAGAGATCTGCCGGCTCGCCAATTCCAAGTAAATGGCGGGGTTTATCTCTGGGTAGCTCAGAGCTCATCCAAGAAACAATTTGGCCTAGCGATGCTTTATCCAAAGCGCCACCGATTCCAAAGCCATCAAATGAGAGACCAGATGATTTCATCTCTGACAAATCTTTAGCTGCCTTCCTTCTTAAATCTTCATACTGCGCGCCTTGCAGCACCCCAAATAGGGCTTGATAGGGCTTATCACTTCGCTGATCAGTTAATCGCTTATGTTCATCTAGGCAGCGAATCGCCCAGAGCCTGGTGCGCTCTAGTGATTGCTCTTGATATTTTCTAGTGTTATGAAGAGTAGTTAGCTCATCAAAGGCAAAAATAATATCGGCCCCGATTTGATGTTGAACTTGCATTGAGATCTCAGGTGTGAAGCGATGCATAGAGCCATCCAGGTGAGATTTAAAGGTAACGCCTTCATCATCAACATGAGCCAAGCGCTCTTTACTCTCTGCCATTGCTTCATCTGAATCAAGTGAGCCAAGGCTCATATCAATAACTTTTTTAAATCCTGCTCCCAGCGACATAACTTGAAAGCCGCCGCTATCTGTAAAGCTTGGCTTATCCCAATTCATAAACTTTCCAAGACCACCGGCTTGATCTAGCGTCTCAGATCCGGGCTGGAGATATAAGTGATAGGCATTTGCGAGAACGGCTTGCGCGCCAAGATCATCTAACGATTCAGGAGTAAGGGACTTAACACTTGCTTTAGTTCCAACTGGAATAAAGGCAGGGGTTGCTATTTGTCCATGTGGAGTTGAAATAACTCCAGCTCTACCAAGCTCTTCTGGTATCTCTTTAATTACTTCAAATGAGAAAGACATAGCGCTCAATTTAACCATTGATTAGCCAAGGCAATTAGCTGGGGTAGGGTTTTCAAGTGAGGTTTAAAGCCAAGGAAAAGGTAGCGCTAGGTAAGAATTATTGGCGTCTATTCACCGCTCACGCGGTTAGTAATCTTGGAGATGGAATAGCAGCTATCGCTTATCCCTGGCTAGCTTCAGCGGTTACTCGCTCACCATTTCTTATTGCCCTGGTGGCAGTGGCTTCACGACTTCCTTGGTTGATCTTTACCCTTCCAGCAGGGGTAATAACTGACCGTTTCAATCGCGGCAAAATCATTGTCGCAATGGATATTGCTCGGGGATGCTTGGCGCTTCTTGTCGCAATTGTGGTCACCCTGGAGTCAGACTCCCTTCCTAAGTTAAATGAGGTTTCATCTCTTACCGATCTTGAAACTAATTGGACTCTATATATAGTGTTAATTGTTACTGCTCTGCTATTTGGATTTGCCGAGGTACTCCGTGATAACAGCGCTCAAACCCTTCTTCCCTCAGTAGTTGAAAAAAATAATCTAGAGAGCGCCAATGGCAAACTCTGGTCAGTTGAATATGTAACCAATAGCTTTATAGGACCTCCGCTTGGAAGCTTCCTACTAGGAATTGCAATCTTTCTTCCCTTTTATATTGACTCTGCCGCTTTCTTTATCTCAGCTGGCCTTATTGCAACTTTAATTCCTTCGCTAAAAAGAGTTGATACTGAGAAAAAAGTTGAGAAGCTAAATTTCAGAGCAGAAATCAAAGAGGGGTTCACTTGGCTTTGGGGCCATGAACTACTTAGACCCATGGCGCTGATACTTGGCGCGTTAAATGCAATTGGCGCTTTAACAACAGCGGTATTTATTTTATTCGCCCAAGAGATATTAGAGACATCGCTATTTATATTTGCAGTACTTGGAACAGCAGGAGCTGTTGGAGGAAGCCTTGGAGGAATACTTGGACCAAAGATCTCAAAGAAGTTAGGTAGCGGTCCCTCTCTCTACCTAACACTTCTAAGCGGCCCGATAATTGCTTTGATAATTGGAGTATCTTCCTCATGGCATCTCTTCTATCTACTTACTGCCATCTCAACAGTCTTTGCAGTGCTTTGGAATGTGATAACTGTTTCACTTCGCCAAAGCATCATCCCAAGCCACCTCCTTGGAAGAGTTAATAGCGTCTATCGCTTCTTTGCCTGGGGCAGCATTCCAATCGGAACACTGCTTGGAGGCGCCTTAGTAGATCTTGTGGAGCTAATGGGAGATAGAGAATTTGCCTTAAGAAGCCCCTATTTCCTCTCCGCCTTTTTAGGCCTGGCCCTATTCATTTTCGCAGCCCCAAGGCTGACCACAGCCAAGATCGAGGCGGCTCGAGGCTCCAATTAGGGGTGATTGAGCCTGTAAAGGCTCATTTCATATAACGAAACAGATACCTTTTTTAATTGATTAAAGAGCCCTATAACGGGCAGACTATGGCCACCCCAAGGACGGCGGTGTGGGAGAAGTCGACTTTCCATACCTAGTCCTTAATTTCTATCACTAGGAGAAGAAATGAAATTAACACGCATTGCAAAGGTAGCTATCGCTACTGCAGCTGCGGCGGGTCTTGCAGTTTCAACGCTGACACCAGCGAACTCTGCAACTCGTTCAACTGTGGTACTTGTTACCAGCAATCAGCTAACCGGCTTGAACCCAGACGTTACAAATATGAACCTCACCTTTAACGGTGAAGTTGCATATATGCAAGGCTTTGGTTTCAACTACTACGATAATTCACCAAAGTTAGTTGAAAACAAACTCTTTGGTTCATATAAAATCGTAAGTCAGAAGCCATTTAAAGTTCAGTACACAGTAAATAAGGGCAAAGTCTGGTCAGATGGAACACCAATTACTGGTGTAGATCTTCTTCTGAGCCACGTTGCTTCCTCCAGTTCATATTCATTCGCCGCAAAACTTGGTGATCCAACCGATAACGAAGTAGCTCCTGCGTTTAACTCGCTCGGCTACGGCGGTATCTACGATCAGGCCCACGTTGGTCTTCCAACTCTCTCAGCTGACAAAATGTCAGTAACTGTTGAGTATGATTCCAAGATTCCAGATTGGGAAATTGCGGGCCCAGGCCCATCTCCTGTCCACGCTCTGGTTCATCTTGCAGAGGGAAAGACTAAGCTACAGAAGGCTGCGGCAAACTTGGCAGCTAAGGCAAAGTTTGAGAAGGCATTCTTTGACTACAACACCAAGTTGATGAAGGCGGCTGGAGAAGTCTGGTCAAATTCATACAACATCAACAAGGTTGATAGCTCAACTAATAAATTGCTTCTAGTTGGCAATGGCGCATACAAGCTCAAGAGTGCTGTCCCAGGACAGGCAGTAACTTTGGTTCTTAACAAGAGACACGTCTCTAACCCATCTGGTCCAAAGACCAATGGCGTAAAGACTGTTGTCTTCCGCGTCGTCGGTGATGGAACTGCAGCAGCGCAAGCGCTACGAAACCAGGAAGTGGATATTTATCAGGGCCAGCCAACAGCTGACTCGGTAAAACTTCTTTCAGAGATTCCAACCGCTAAGGTCATCGGTGGAGCTCAAGCTGTTTATGAGCACATCGATCTTCGTTTTGGCACTGCCAATGGCGTTGAAGAGGAGTACACAGGTCCATTCGCTGGAGATAGTCAGAAGGCTAAGGATCTAAGAACTGCATTCTTGCTCGCTTTCCCACGCGATGAAATCGTGGATAAGCTAATTAAGCCAATTAATAAGAATGTTGTGCGCATGGATTCACTACTTCTATTCCCAGGCGAGCCTGGCTATGACGATATGGTGAAGAACAATGGAATTTCCAAGTACACAAAGGGAACTCAATCACAACGTGAAGCTGAGGCTCTTGCTCTAGTTCGCAAGCACTCATCATCTAATGTGAAGATCGAGCTCCTATGGGGAACTCCATCAAATGCACGTCGCTCCGCTCAGGCACAGATTATTAAGGCTGCGCTTGGTCGCGCTGGCTTTGATGTCAATGCTCCAGGAAATCCAACTTGGCCAAACTTCCTTGATTCCAGCGCTTACGATGCTGAGTTCTTTGCATGGGTCAAGACCGCACTTACCCAAGCAGGTAATGCGGAACTCTTCTATTCTGATGGCGGAAACAACCTCTTGGGTTATAGAAACAAGACCGTTGATGCTGCAGTAGAGAAGCTACGCAAGTCACTTCTTTCTGAGAAGGATAAGTTGGCTCAGTACCTGATCGTTGAAAAGCAGGTCCTGGCTGATGCCCTAACTCTTCCTATATTCCAGCACCCAGGTGTTACTGCAGTAAATAAGAAGCTGCAGAACGTCAAGCCAAACCCACTATCACCACAGTTGGTTTGGAACTATTGGGAGTGGAAGTACTCAAAGTAAGGCTAAAGCCTTAAATTGAGTCAAAGCTCGCCTTGAAAGAGGTGAGCAAATAGCAGTAATTCGAGTGGCACTTGGCTAAAATTCCAAGTGCCACTTGAAGCATGTAAAGCAGTGCGATTTAGATAAGGATGGGAGGTTAGAGGTGTTTGCATACATTCTCCGTCGTCTCGGCGCACTTGTCGTCATTCTTTTCGGCTCTAGCTTCTTGCTCTATAACCTTTCGGCTATCTCGACAGATCCCATAGGAGAGCTTCGGCTAAGTGATGCACCGAATAAAGATCAGCTAATACTGAATCTGACTCGTGAACTCCGCCTTGATCTACCGCCACCACTTCGATATTTCATCTGGCTTCGGGGAGTCTTAGGAATTTTTGCAGGACGGGCTGACTTTGGTCTGACTCGAGAGCAAGAACCAGTCCTTGAGGCGATTATGGGAGCCATTCCCACCACAATTCGCTTAGTTGCAGTAGCAACTTTAGTTGCCATAGTTCTTGGAATCGCTTTAGGTATCACCTCAGCGCTTCGTCAATACTCTCGTTTTGATTATGGAATGACATTCTTTGCATTCTTACTTTTCTCGCTGCCAATCTTCTGGGTAGCAGTTCTTTTAAAGCAGTACTTGGCCATTGACTTCAATGACTTTTTAGTTACAGCAAAGATATCGCCCCCTTGGATTATTGGCTTTAGCATCGTTACCGGATTCTTCTGGGCGGCCATAATTAGTGGTTCGAGAAGGCAGGTAGTATTAATTTTCTCTGGCGTATTTGTGGCAAATTCAATTTTCTTAAGCGCTATTAGCGCTACCGAATGGCTCTC
>JANQVH010000021.1 GCA_030730425.1 Candidatus Nanopelagicaceae bacterium | reverse complement strand
AAAGAAGAGTCGCCCTATAAGCCGGATTCTGTCTTGCTATTGCTAGCGAGATCACCATCCATCTAGATCTGTAATTACTTACAGATTCAAGCAACCTACCCGGTGACTCGTGTGGGCACACTCAAACGCCACCTGCATGGTCTTGCTCCAAGTTGGGTTTACATAGCTACGTATATTGCTACACGCACTGGTGGTCTCTTACACCACCGTTTCACCCTTACCAATATTGCTATTGGCGGTTTACTCTCTGTTGCACTAATCCCGCGGATCGCTCCGGGTGGGAATTACCCACAACTTTGCCCATTGGAGTCCGGACTTTCCTCGGTGCTTAAAAGTTAATTAGGCTCTTAAGTAACGCAGTGATCCGGGCGACTCTTCAAGGCAAATTCTACATCTCCTGCCAATATCTGCTAAATCACTGCGCTTCTTGCCTAAATCTCAATAGCCAATAGGGTTTGGCAATGGCCAATACCGTTGATGCAGACTTTCTAGCACTTCCCTTAAGCGCTCTCTCTGATGCAGCTATTGATGCAGCAAAGGCTGCTGGGGCATCTCATGTTGATGTCAGAATTGAGAGAACTAGAACTGGATATCTCTCGCTAAGAGATGCAAAGCCTGAGACCCAAAGTGATGAATCAAATCTTGGAATTGGCGTTCGAGTAATTGTTGATGGCGCTTGGGGCTTTGCCTCATCTCCTGATCTCTCAAACGATACTGCTAAGAAATTGGCTTTAAGCGCGGTTGCTATGGCTAAGACTTCAAAGCCGCTTTCAACAGATGAAATTAAATTAGTTAGTGAGCCGGTCTATCCCAATAAAACCTGGGTCTCCTCATACAAAATCGATCCATTTCTTATCTCTGATAGCGAAAAGAAAGATCGCCTAGCATCACTTAGCTCAAAGCTCCTTGCATCCTCTAGCGTTAATCACACCAGCGCTCACACTATGTTTGTTAAAGAGCAGAAGCATTACGCAGACTCTGCCGGCACCAGCACAACCCAGCAGAGAGTGCGGGTGCAGACCCAGATTGAAGCAATCTCAATTGGCAGCCATGGCTTTGAAGCGATGCGAACTCTTGCACAACCTGCCGGATATGGCTGGGAGTGGATGGATAACTCAATCTGGGATTGGGATAGTGAGATAGCAGAGCTTCCATCCCTTCTTGCAGAGAAAGTCGCCTCGCCATCTGTTGAGCCAGGCAGATACGACTTACTAATTCATCCTTCAAATCTCTGGCTAACGATTCATGAATCAATTGGCCATGCCACAGAACTTGATCGCGCAATTGGATATGAAGCAAATTACGCTGGAACTTCTTTTGCAACTCCAGAGAAACTAGGCAAGTTAAAGTATGGCTCCCCTCTTATGAATGTCACTGGAGATCGCATCACTGAGCATGGTCTAAGCACTGTGGGCTTTGATGATGAAGGTGTTGCTGCTCAGAGCTGGGATATCGTTAAAGATGGAATCTTGGTTGGTTATCAATTAGATCGAAGAATTGCTGCTGCTGTTAATAAGGAGCGCAGCAATGGCTGCGCCTATGCAGATTCACCATCTCATGTGCCGATCCAGAGAATGCCTAATGTCTCACTAAAAGCTGATCCAAATGGCCCTGATCTAAAGGGATTAATCGAATCAATTGATGATGGCATCTTCATCCTCGGTGATAAGTCCTGGTCAATTGATATGCAGCGCTATAACTTCCAATTTACTGGCCAACGTTTTCATCGCATTAAAGGCGGAAAGATTGTGGGTCAATTAAAAGATGTGGCCTATCAAGCAACCACCACTGATTTCTGGGGGGCGATGAAGAGAGTTGGCGGCCCATCAACTTATGTTCTAGGTGGAGCATTTAATTGTGGAAAGGCGCAACCAGGACAAGTTGCCGCCGTTAGCCATGGCTGCCCAGCAGCTATCTTTGAGAAGATAAACATTCTAAATACCGTATCTGAGGTGGGCAAATGATCTCTGCTCAAGATCTAGTCGAAAAGATTCTTGCTAAGGCAACCAGTGATGATTGCATTGTTCTAGTAAGAGATAAGACTCAAGCCAATCTTCGCTGGGCCAGTAGCACTCTAACTACCAATGGAGTAATTGCTACAAGATCGGTAACTGTCATTGCCTTTATTGCATCAGGATCATCTATGGCATCAGGCGGGGTTACTAGAACAAGTGTTGAAGAAAGTGATATCGATTCAATACTTGCTGAAGCTCTCGCTGCTGCTAAGGCATCAGGTGAGGCAGATGATTACGCCCCACTTGCTAAAGATGTTAGCTATGGCAATTGGAGTGATAAACACGCTCCAACTGGGCCAGATGTATTTTCTAAATTTGCTCCAGATCTAGGTTCGATGATGAAGGCTTCAAAATCAGATGGCATTGAATTATTTGGATATGCCGAACATACCCATGAGAGCATCTGGGTTGGCTCTAAAGGCGGGATGAGACTTCGATATGACTCACCTGTTGGAAGAGTTGAGATGACTGGAAAGTCTCATGGACGCTCAAGATCTACCTGGTCTGGTGTTGAAACTCATGATTTCAAAGATGTATCAATTGAGAGAATTGATAAAGAGATTCGTCAGCGGCTTAACTGGCAGGAGCGCAAAGTCGATCTTCCTGCTGGGCGATATACCAGCATCGTTCCATCGGGCGCGGTAGCTGATCTCTTCACCTACATGATGTGGGTTTCAAGTGGCCGTGATGCATTTGAAGGACAGAGCGTATTTTCCAAAAAAGGTGGCGGAACAAGAGTTGGCGAGAAGCTATCTAATAAGAGCTTGCAGCTATATAGCGATCCAAAGGATCAACAGCTTCCAGGATCTCCCTTTATCTCTGCAGCTGTTAGCTCGCCATTTACCTCAGTATTTGATAACGGACAGGAGGCAAAGAGGGTTGATTGGATTAAAGATGGAGTTCTTACCTCGCTCTTGCAAACAAGAGCTAGCGCTAAATTAACTTCTCTGCCCTACACCCCATTTGGCGATAACTTAATTATGAAAGTTGATGGAGCAGGGGGAAATCTCGAGGATCTAATTAAGAGCGTTGACAATGGACTTCTTCTCACCACGCTCTGGTATATCAGAATGGTTGATCCCAATACTTTATTGCTAACTGGGTTAACTAGGGATGGGGTTTATCACGTCAAAGGCGGCGAAGTTGTGGGAGCTACCAATAACTTTAGGTGGAATGACTCTCCAGTTAGCGCGCTATCTCGAATTGCTCAAGCATCAGAGAGCGCTTGGACTCAACCAAGAGAGTGGGCTGGAGATATAACAAGTATGAAAGCTCCGGCGCTTGTTATCAATGACTTTAATATGTCAACTGTTAGCCCTGGAAGCTAGAGCTTAATAACCATCTAGAGCAAGGTTTACTAAGCGATCTGCCGCATGATTTTCTTCCCTTGGAATCCAGGTGAAGGTAATTAACTCAGGTGAGTGGATCTTCTTTGCCTCCATTGCAAGTTTTGCAAGAGGAATATTTTTAATCTTCCATCGCCCGCTCATCTGCTCAACTACCAACTTACTATCAAGGCGAGCCTCAATATGGGCTGCGGGATCGATCTTATTAGCTGCTCTTAGCCCAGCAATTAGACCTTGATACTCAGCGACGTTATTAGTGGCAATTCCAATTTTCTCTGCAATCTCTATTAAGACTTTATCGCCTTCACAGACTAGAGCTCCATAGGCAGCTTGCCCTGGATTTCCCCTTGAGCCACCATCTGCATAAATTATTAACTCTCTTGCCATTTAAGTAATCCTTATAAGAATTCTGCGACACTCTTCACAGCGTACTAACTCATCAATTGCTAGTGCATTAATCCTTGTTAACTCTGCTGCGCTCATAGTTAAGTGACATCCCTGGCACTTTCCATCAGAGAGTCGAACTGCTGCAAGGCCATCACTTGTTGATCTAATTTTCTCATAGAGTGATAAGAGCTCTGCCTCAATATCTTTTACTAAAGCATCTCGATCTGATCTTGTAGCACTTACTGCTTGGCTGATCTGCTCAAGTGCTTGGTCGCGATCTTTTGTTATTGCATCAACTTCAATTGATAATTCATCACGTCTCTTTGATAGCTCAGCAATTCTGCTATCAAGGCCTTCTAGGCGCACCATCACTTCAAGTTCAATATCTTCTAGCTCTGCTCGTCTTTTATTTAGTGATTCCAATTCATGTTGAGTCTGCTCTAGCTCTTTTGGGGTTCCAAGACCTGATGCCAGGCGCTTCTCATCTTTTTCGATGCGAGATAAAACTTGCTCGACATCAAGCTCTGACTTTGAAAGCTCATGCTTGATATCACTTCGCTCAGTGCTGGCAGCAACTGCTAGATCTCTTGCGCTGGCAAACTCCAAGCGCTTTTCATCAAGGAGCTTTGAGAGAGGAAGATTATTTGCTTTATGTTCGAGTTGCATTAGAGATGAATCAAGATCTTGGAGCGCAAGGAGGCGCTCTTGGGATAATTTCTCAGCTTTCATCACCTCCCCACTTTAGGCTAAGAGGTGAAAGTATCTATAACTAGCGCTCTCCTCTCTGCTGATTTACGCTTACTCTCCTGATGAGAAGAAATCTTGCAGCCCTTATCTCACTGACTCTGACCCTCTGGATTCTTCCTGCCACCACTGCTGTAGCTGCAAATCCAAAGGCTGGAGCAAAGTGCACCAAGGCAAAACAAGTAAAGATCTATAAGGGCAAGAGTTATACCTGCATCAAGTCAGGAAAGAAGTTAACTTGGAGTAAGGGCAAGAAAGTAGTGCGCGTAAAAACCTCTCCTACGCCTACTCCATCACCTACTCCATCACCTACTCCATCACCTACTCCAACGCCTACTCCTACTCCAACACCAACGCCGACTCCGACTCCAACGCCTACTCCGACTCCTACTCCTACGCCGACTCCTACAAAAGTGGGCTACACAATGGATCAAGTTAAGGCAAATAACACAAGTGCTAGCTGTTGGACTGTGATTGATAATAACGTTTATAACTTAACTAATTGGATTTCTTCTCACCCAGGAGGAGCAGGAGCAATTCGCTCTCTCTGCGGAGTTGATGGCACTTCTTCATTTAAGGCGCAGCATGCAAATCAATCCAACCCTGCATCGCGTTTAAGCTCTTATCTTCTAGGGCCGCTTTCTAGGTAATTCTCTTTACTTCTTTAGGAATTGGATATTTAGTTTAATCATCTTAAGTAGTAACTTCTCATCCACTTTCCAATCAATGGGGACTTGAACCGTCTTCTTATTTACTTTGTATCCCTCTAAATCCTGCTTCATAGCCAATAAAACCTTCTGGTTCCAGGGAGCAATAAGTATGTGGTTTTTGAGTATTGATGCTCCAAACAAATACTCATTACCCAATTTCAATATTGGCTGATTCCATGCAATTACTAGCTCTAATTTTGGATATTTCTTTTTGATTACTTTAAATATCTTTTTAATCGTTTTGCTCTTTACTTCATCCTGGCCCTTTAGATATCCCTCTAGATCATCAAAGCGCTTAGAGCTCTTCGAGCCTCTGGAATACATCACTAGGGCATTTGCGTGAGCCTGGCTAAAGCCATGTTCTTCTCTTAAATAAGAGATCTGCTGGGGGTATTTAAGATCAGAAATGTCTTTCATAACAGCAAACCAATAGCGCATTGGTTGGCCATACTTTGCTTCTATCTTTGGAAAGTGAGCCTGGCGACTTCCTTTATCTTTTACTGCCACTATTTTTTAGCGAGGCCCTGCAGCTCTATGACCGCAGCCTTGAGGATTACTACAGCAGCAGGTGCAATTACCTTCTGGGCAGCCACAGGGGCATTTAAAATCTTGGCTTGCATCACTCATTGATCTAATCCTTATCTATCAAGCTAGTAAATGCCCAACCCCAAGCAAGGCAGAAGAGAAAAACCCCGAGAA
>JANQVH010000020.1 GCA_030730425.1 Candidatus Nanopelagicaceae bacterium | reverse complement strand
GATTTCTTTCTCACTTCTCGATCACTCTTTGCCAAATGGGCCGATGAACAGAAGAGCTACTTGATGGAGAACTTCTATCGCAAACAGAGAGTTCGTCTAAATATCTTGATGGATAAAGCAAAGCCGCTAGGTGGGGCATGGAACTTTGATAAGGAAAATCGCCTCCCGCCGCCAAAGAACTACACTTGGCCCAAATATCTAACCCACTCCCCAGATCAAATAGATCTAGAGGTTGCTAAGGAGCTAGGACATAGCCCATCTACTAATTGGGCCACAACAAGAGCTGGCGCCCTTAAACAACTTGATAACTTTCTTAAAAATCACTTCGCAAACTTTGGCCCCTATGAAGATGCCATCACCGATGAGAACTGGGCGCTACATCACTCACTGCTTAGCCCTTACTTAAATAACGGCCTTCTTCACCCCGAAGAAGTTATTAAGGCAGCGCTTAAGAGATTTGAAAAGGGAGATATTCCAATTGCCTCTGCAGAGGCCTTTATCAGGCAGATCATCGGCTGGCGCGAGTATGTCAATGGCATGTACTGGTATTTGGGAAGTGAGTATCGCCAAAAAAATGGTTTGCGCGCAAAGCGAGAGCTGCCGCAATTATTTAGCGATCCAGATAAGACCAATATGAACTGCATGAAAAACACGATTACCGATATCAATAATCGCGCCTGGGTTCATCACATTCCACGCTTAATGATCTTAAGTAACTTCGCACTTATCGCTGGAATTAATCCTCAGCAATTTCTCCAATGGATGAGAGAGGTTTTCATTGATGCCACAGATTGGGTGATGGTTCCCAATGTAATTGGTATGGGAGTTCATGCCGATGGTGGAATTATGATGACAAAGCCCTACGCGGCAGGGGGCGCCTATATCTCAAGAATGAGCACACACTGCAAAGGTTGTTTCTTTGATCCAAAGAAGCGCACCGGCGATGATGCCTGTCCTTTTACAACTCTCTATTGGGACTTTCTCGATCGACATCGCCAGCAGTTTCAAGGAAATCACCGGATTGCCCAACAACTATTTGGCCTTGATCGACTTAAAGATTTAGATGAAGTTAGATCAAGAGCTAAGGATGTACTTAAGAAACTAGATCAAGGAAAACTTTAACGAGGGCAGCTGCAGATCTGCTCTTTACTGATTCCGGCAAGAGCTTCGGCGATATGCTCTCCGCAGCCTTCCCAAGTCCACTTGCCACAAGAGCGACATTTAACTGCGCTACACATAAAAAGAGTTCCTCTCCATAAATAACTTTAAATATAGGGACATAGTCTATTTGGACTTATCCGTTGCTAATCTCATAGCTCCAAAGATCTAGATCATCAAGATTTACCGGTTTAAACCCCTTGGCCTCAAGGGCGCTAGCAATTTGTGCTCGATGCTCAGTTGCATGGTGGATGCTTTGAGAGAGAATTGTGGAGCGCCATCTTTTAACAAGGTTTCCTGAATAATTCTTAAATTCAAGTAGCTCATCATCTAGCTTTGCAGACTCTAGAAGAGCAGCATCGATAGCTGCGGCTTGCTTGGCAAGTGCTTCCAAATCAGCAATTTTCTCTATCTCTTGAATTGCCTCTCCAGGGACCTCAGGGCGCTTGCCGGTTATGCGAAATGCATAGGCATCTGCTGAATCAATGATGTGATGAGTTATCTCAGCGACAAACCACTCAGGATTTGTGGCAAAAGACTTTAGAGCATCTTCAGGAAGGGTTGCTAGATGCTTAATTGTTAATTGATTAGCCCAGGCCATATGTTTCAATAAGCGCTCTAAACCGATACTCATAAAATCTATCCTCTCCTAAACTTTGGCAAGAATGCTGGAATTGATTTTTGAAACTCGATACTTTCAGGAAATTTCTCTCTCAAGATCTGATCTTCATATCTAGCTTTATAGAGCAACAAGGCTGTTAACAAGAGGGCGGTAATTAAAACGCTCCCGCTCTGCTTCCAAAGATAAGCAGCGAGTGTGAGAAGAAATAGCGCAGAATAAATTGGGTGTCTTAGATAAGAATAGATGCCGCTCGTTACAAGCTCTGCCCCCTCTTTACTCTCTGGAAGTGGAGTCAGGGCGCTACCTAGATCCTTAAAGCTTTTAAATAAGATAAATACTGCCAAGAGAGCAAGAATAATTGCTATCGATATCTCTAGCCTTGAAGCGCTATTAGATGATTCAGAGAGCGCCAGGGATGCAAGGAGAAGAAATTGCATCGCCACTAGCAACTTGCCCTTCATGATAAAAGTCTAACTATCCGAGAGAGTTATCTCGCTCTCTTAGCTCTTGGCACACTTCTCTTGCTTCGAGTCTGATCATTTCCAACTCTCTTGCGCTTTCGACCGCCCTTTGGCCTTGGCCCTGCGCCTCGCTCTGGAGCTTTTGATACGACCTTTTCTTTAGCCTCAAGAGTTGGAACTCCACTTGGCGCTCTTGCCCCAGCAATCTTTACCAATTTCTCATCCATTGGAGTAACTGCCATAACCCAAGTTTCAACTCCAGCTCTTAAGGCTATTCCAGCCATAGTTCTCTGCTCTTGATGGGTGGCAAGTGAGATTACTTTTCCAGTTTCTCCAGCTCTAGCAGTTCGCCCAGATCTATGTAGATAATCTTTATGATCTGCTGGAAGATCAATATGAACGACTAAATCAATTCCATCAACATGGATTCCTCGAGCAGCAACATCGGTTGCAATCAAGACTGCGCTCTCTGAATCTTTAAATCTTGCAAGAGTTCTAGTTCTAACTGCCTGTGATTTTCCGCCATGGAGAGTTCCGACTTTAACGCCAACATGGGCAAGATTTGAGGTTAACTTATCAGCGCCTCTCTTAGTTCTAACAAATAGCAGAGTCTTTCCCTCTCTAGCTGCAATCTGATTGATGATATTTGACTTATCACCCTGGCGATAGACAAAGACATAATGCTCAGCTTTATCTTTTGTTCCTTCAATTTCTTTGATGGAGTGAGATCTAGGCTCTTTTAGATATTGCTTCACTAAACCATCAACGCCTCTATCAAGAGTTGCAGAGAAGAGAAGGCGCTGTCCACCTTTTTTAGTCTGATTCAAAATCTCTTTAACGGCAGGAAGAAAGCCCATATCAGCCATCTGATCTGCTTCATCTAAAACAGTGATCTCTAGGTGATCAAAGCGAATATCTTTTCTATCAAGAAGATCTATTAAACGACCTGGAGTTGCAACAACGATAGAGATAGATTTCTTCAAAGCATTAACCTGTTTGCCATATGGCATTCCGCCAGCAATAACTACGCATTCATGGCCAACTGATCTTGCAAGAGGGCGAAGAACCTCATCTATCTGTTGAGCTAGCTCTCTAGTTGGAGCAAGGACAAGTGCTAGCGGTTGATGAGCCTTTGCTCTCTGCCCATAAATGTTATGAAGCAGAGCTAGACCAAAGGCTAAAGTTTTTCCAGAGCCAGTCTGGCCTCGGCCCAAAATGTCATGGCCAGCGATCGCATCAGGAATGGTTGCTGCTTGAATAGGAAAAGGGTTAGTTATTCCTTGCTGATCAAGGGCTTTTATGAGGGCAGGATTTAGCCCAAGGGATTTAAAAGTAATCTCTTTTGTTGCAGGTTTAACGGACATAAAAAATACTGACCAATCATCTAGACATGTATGTCTCTAGTGACTTGTCGTATTAACGAAAAGATAAGACCTACATATAAGCCGGCGCTAGGCCTGACTTTGAGTTTTCTCGACGCAAGACGCGATGAGATAGGAGCTAAGAGTATCTCAAGGCCTCACTTTTTATCTAATCTAGCCCTATGGAAGATCTAGCAAGGGGCGAGGTAGCAGCCAGAGGTCCAATTCTGCGCCTCAGCTGCAAACTCCTTGATTACAAGAGAGCTCTAGAAGATGCTGATTTATCAAAACTTGAACTGGAAAGCTTTATAAGAAATAAAGATGAATCAAGATTCTTAGATTTAAATAATCAAATCTTTATCGCCCATCCTGACCAGAGCGATTGGGATCTCTCAAAACTACTTTCCAAAATGGGCGAGGTCTGGTTCCGCCCAGATCGTCTAATCTTTATGAAAAAAGATGGGAGAGATTTAGGATTCTTCTGGCTAAAAGAACATCAATTAATTGGAAGGAAAGTCAGCGAGATCTATGTAATTGGAATCATCCCTAGTCTGCAAGGCCAGGGGCTAGGAAAGAAAATACTTGCCCTTGCTCTAAGGCAGATTATCTCGGATGGATTTAGTGAAGCTTGGGTCTATACCGATGAATCAAATGAGCGAGCTTTAAAGCTCTATCGAAGCTTTGGCTTTGAAATTGATTTAGTCACTGAGCTTTGACAGCTGGCACATACTCCAAACACTTCTAAGTTATGGCTAACATCTTGATAGCCATGTTTCTTTGCAATTTTGCTAGTAACAACTTCTACCGCCTCTAGATCAAATTCCTGAGTGGCTCCGCATATTCGGCAGATTAAATGATGGTGATGGCCGCTATCTTGTCCGCAGCGTCTATAGAGCCGTTCGCCGCTAGGACTAATTAAGGCATCAACTTTGCCCTCCTGGCTTAATCTCTCAAGACGGCGATAGATAGTGGCAAGGCCGATAGAACTTCCCTGCTCGTTTAATATCTTATGAATCTGTTGGGCGCTTAAGAATTGCTCTAGCTCATTTATTACTTCAATCAGGCGGGATTCACGGCTACTCTTACGGCGAAGAGCCTTAGGTGGTGAAACTCGTTTCATACTGGCATTATCGCAACATTGAGCTAAATCCGCGAGGCAGTAGGCTTAAAAGTAGGAAAGATTTGTAAGTAGTAAAGGAGCGGTGATATCTCAACTCTAGAACTTGGGCTACTACTGGCTCTGCTCTCTGCTTCTGCAACACTTCTAGGCTGGATATTGATTGCCTTGAAAAAAAATCCTTCAGAGCGCTTCATCGCTATCACGCTATTGCTAGTTGCTGGAGCGATGCTGACTGTGAGCGCTCTCCAGTTGATTCCATCAGCTCTTGATAGCGGTCTAAATCTTATGCAGGTATTACTGGTCACCTGCCTTGGTTTTGCTCTAGTTGTTGCCCTATCTAGCGTTAAGTTTAATAAAGATGCATCTAAGGTTAAAAACCCTGCGCTTCTTATAACTATTGCCTTATCTCTTCACAATCTTCCAGAGGGAGCAGCTCCGATTGGCGCAACTTTGGTTGATATTGAGACTGGACTTACTACATCACTTGTCCTAGCGCTTCATAACATTCCTGAAGGAATTGCAATTAGCGCAACTGCGCTACTTGCTGGATATAGCCGAAAGATGGCACTGCTTTTAACTCTTGCTGCCACCCTAGCTGAGGCGCTAGGAGCCTTCGCTGTTTATTTCAGCGGCTCTCTTCTTCTTGCTGATCGCTCTGTTGGGCTTCTACTAAGCCTTGTTGCAGGAATTATGATTGCAATATGTGCCAAGGAGTTAATTCCCTATTCACTTAAAACACTTGGTAGTAGAAGGAATTAAGAAGATGATTAAGCCCTTAAGAAGCGCTCTAGCGTTAATACTTCTGTTATCACTCTCCATCCAACCAAGCTATGCAAGTGAGCTACTTATCTGGGATAAATTAAGTGCTAGCTCTGCAAAAGGATATGTATTGCTCCTTAGGCATAGCCTTGCACCGGGCGTAGGAGATCCAGAGAACTTTAAATTGGGTGATTGCTCAACCCAGAGAAACCTCTCCCAAGAGGGGCGAGATGATGCAGCAGAAATCGGGGCTTGGATTAAGCGGCAGAAGGTGAAGATCTATCGAGTTGAAAGTAGTAGATGGTGCCGAGCTAGGCAGACCGCCAAGTTACTCGATATCGGTAAGGTCAAACTCAATAAGAATCTAGACTCGCTATTTAGAGAAAGTAATCTAGAGAGCCATCCTAAGACGCTAAAGACTAAGGAGCAGATCCTTAACCATCGAAATAAGAGCGGGCTCCTGGTTCTAGTTGGCCACTATGTCAATATTGCAGCTCTGGTAGGAGTTGGCGTTGATTCAGG
>JANQVH010000019.1 GCA_030730425.1 Candidatus Nanopelagicaceae bacterium | reverse complement strand
CCAATTCCTGATGCTAGAGCTGTCTTTCCTGCTCCAAGATCGCCTTTGAGAACAAGGACATCACCAGCTCTTAATTGCTTGGATAACGAGATACCAAGCTCTCGCATCTGCTCTGGCGATTGAATTAACACCTAGTCATATTACCGACTAGTTAAAGAGCGGAGTGCGACCCTTCCAATTACCAAGTATTTTCTCGGCAGGGGTTGAAAGAACTTTCTCTAAAACGCTGGCATAGATATCTCTAAAATCAGTAGTGACTGCTAAGTCATCATTTTTTAAGTTATTGAGCGATGGTTGCTCGCCATAGAAACCACCTTTAACCCGCTCGCCCAGAATAAATACTGGGCCTGAGGTGCCATGATCTGTTCCATCTGAAGCATTGCCGCGAACTCTTCTACCAAATTCGCTATAAACCAGAACCACAACATCTTTTGCTCTATTTGTTGCTCTCATCTGCGACATAAATTTAGAAATTCCTTGGCTTACAACTCCAAGAAGAATTGCTTGAGATCCCTTTTCATCAGCATGAGTATCAAAACCGCCAAGTGAAACTGACCAGACTCTAGTTGGAGCGCCAGCAGATACAAGCTTTGCCACAATATCTAATTGCTGACTTAAATTTGTATCACCTCCAGCATTTCCACCTATTGCTGTTGGTAGATCTGGCGCCGCTGGGGCAGGAGATTTAAGAATTGGCGAGATATCTGAGGAGACGGTAAAGAGATTTCGCATTGTCTTTGCAGCCATTGCTTGAAGTAAATTATCGCTACGACTCTCAATAGCAAGCTTTATACAATCGCTAGCAAGTGATCCTCTAGGAACCTTTAAACCGCCAAGTGGAAGAACAGAGCCTGATCTCTTACTTCCTGCAAGAAGGGGTGGAAGTATTGACCCAAGGCTAATTGCAAGAAATGGATCTTCCGGCTGACTCTCAACCCATCTTCCTAGCCATCCGGTTTTAGCAGCTCCTATGATTGCTGATTGCCAGATTGCCATTGAAGAAAAGTGAGAGCGATCAGAGTTTGGATAGCCGACGCCGCGCACAATGGCTACTTGATTCTTATTCCAAAGTGAATGCATCCCGCTCATTGATCCATTGAGATATAGATTCTCACTAAGTGGGAGAACATCCTCTGGTTTATATGCAATACCTGGACGAAGTGATTGATAAATCGGATCATTAACTGGAACAACGGTATTTAACCCATCATTGCCACCATAGAGAGTGACCACAACAAGTATTGGAGTTCCAAGAGGCAGCGGCCTTGTAATTGCTGCATTTGCAATCTCCTCAATTGAAAGACTCATAGCAGCAGCGCCAATTGCTCCAGCCCCGGTCGCTTTTAGGAATTGTCTACGAGTTATTGTGTCCATGGCATGCTCCTATGCGCTCACAACATATTCAGGCGAACAGAGCGCTAGCAGAGCTAAGCGCGCCGGATCCCTAATTGCGCCATTTAGCGCCATCTTTGTTCTAGAACTCCACTCAACCACTCCCAGCCAGTCAGCAAGGCCATCAATTCTTGCATTGGGAGCAAGGGATGCAATTGGGGAAAGATCGGCCTCTTTGACTAATTTAGTAGCAAATTGAATTCGATATTGCGCCGATGAAGTTGAGAGCCAAGCTTGATCAGCTGGCCATCCCCCAACATTTGGCGGGAAAAATGGACGCTGGCCAAGTAAATCTAGGTAGTTGCGGATGTTGTTGGGATTAGAGAACTTTGATGGAGTAATTGATAGAGCTCTCGCTGCAGAGACAAACCAATCGATAGGACTTTTAACCATTGAGTTATCAGGATTATCTAGGGCAGAGTGTCTGCCAATTGCCTTTACTAAAGCTGCAATATCCCTTGAGGCAAAGCTTGAAGTGAGGGAGGCATCAATTAGTGGATTCATACTTGATATAAAGCGATACCAAATTCGCTCAGTAATAAAGAGCGCAGAGTCACTTCTCGCAACTAGAAAATCGCTTAAAGTACTAGCATCAAATGAGCTTTGAGTTCCTAAAACCTTTATCGCTCCTGAAAAGTGTTGCCTAGGATAAAAGATTACTTTTCCACTTGATTTATCGATTTTGTATCCCGTCAAAGCCTTAGCAGTTTCTTTTACATCCTCTTCGCTATAACGATTAACTCCAAGAGTAAAGAGCTCCATCAATTCTCTCGATAGATTCTCATTTGGAGCTTTTACTGTATTTCTCTGCCCATCTAGCCAGAAGATTAAGGCAGCATCATTAACCATCTCTCTAGACATCTGACCAAAGTTTCCTAAGGCATTTCTTCGCAGAGTTTGATTCTGCAGATACATAGGCAGGGCATCATCGACTTTTTGATAAGAGGTGGCCCAATGTCCATGCCAGAACCATGTCATTCGTTCGCGCAATGAATGCTCTGATAAAACCATTCGATCCAGCCACCAGAAAGAAAGTGACGTTAACTGTGCTCTTTTTTCGGTTGCATAAGCGACTACATCAGGGCTATTAGGGGCTGGACGCTTTCCTTGATAACGAACCATTGGTTCATCTTGGTTATCGGCAAAAGCATCTTGGCTGGGAACGCTTAAGTATTTCTCTGCTGCCTGATCAAAGCCACCAGCTAAAAGGTTTGAGAATTCACCAGGACGAGGGCCAAAGCCAAAGCGATGAACTAATCTAGCAATTCTTCTTCGCTCTGCAAGGCTTGGCATGGCGAGAATAGTAAGGCGAAGCTGCTACTTAACCAACGCTTTTTCCTGAATATATGGTGAACATCTACCTATAAAAGTAAGAGAGGGCCTGGTTTCCCAGGCCCTCTCTTGGCAACTAACTATTCTTTTAAAAGATAAAGATGGTTCTCTTTATCCTTTAAAGGTTGGTGCGTTGTAATTGCGATCGTAGGTCATATAACCAGTCTTACGAAGTTTGGTATACAACGCTCCTCCAGATAAGTTCTTACCATTTTCTGATGCGTAGGCTAATAGATCGAAAATAGTCTTCCACTCCTTAATAGTGTGGTTACAGTGACCATTTCCAGTTACATCAGTTGCTGCATCAAGGAATCCAATTGGAGATCCCGTAGCAGAGAACTTTGTCCACTTTTCAGGCGGGAAGTTCCATAGAGTAAGAAGATTATTTGCAGGCCTTGTTCTAATTCCTGCCTTCTTATTAGCAGCCCATTGTGTTTCCTGTGCTGCTGCATACTTATCAACATAATATTGCTGATTTGCTGAGCCAAGTACCGGGCCATTTAGGTTTGCGTAAATAACCATTGGAACCTTTAGATCTGCCGAGAGAGTTCCGAGGGTTGCTGGCAATTTAGCTGCCTTAGCTGCATCACCATTTACTCGTGGTACTGCTGCTAGGTAACCCAGCAATGCATTAGTTGCAGACTCACCCGAAAGGGCACTCGCCCAGATAAAGCGGTCTTCAGCAAGGCGTGCTGCGTAATCAGTTGTGGTGTTATTAAACCAACCACCGCCAACTTCTAACTCGGTGTCGTAGTTTGCCAAGAATGCAAAGCCAAGAATTTGAGCCCAGTTTTCAAGGGCGGCAAAAGTCGGGCTGATTGCAGTTTGGAAGCCAAGTGCTGTAGCTGGCGGCGCTCCTGGAGGAGCTGAGGTGGAATCAAAGTGGCCAGATTGCAGTGGCAATCCAACTAACAAGCTAGTTAATACCACTGCGCTTCGCGATGGAATTGCTTTGAGTGCAGTAGGAACTGTTGAAGTAGCGGGCCATGCTGGAGCAGTTGGGTTTGCAGCCACGGCTCCTGCTATGGCTGAGAACGCGGCCCAGGCTTTACCAAGATCGGTCATCGCCTCAACATAACCAGCTTGTCCAGCAGAGTAATTAAATCCCTTAATGGATGAATCAAAGAAAGTCTTCATCAACCAAACAAAGTGGGAAGCTTCCTCGCCAAGTTTAACTACATTTTTAACGCCGCAGACATTTGCAGCCGCGCTAATTAGGTCAGGATACTTCTCAGCCAAATGTGCTGCGTGGAATCCGCCCTGCGAATCGCCATACGCAACAATCTTTTTGGTGGTATCAAATTGCTTCTTGAAAACACCAATCAACTCAACATTGGTCTTTAGGGCCGAGACCGCGTTCCAGCCTTGACGAGCAAAGCCTGAACCCAGAACCGCATATCCCTTATCAAGAAGATATCCTTCAAGTTCAGTGTTGTTACCCCAAACATGAAAGGCATTGGTTGCTACTGGATTTCCACCATAAACTGGAATTCCTGCAGGAACTGGCACGTTGGGACGAAAACCCCTTGAATACAGGTAAGCAGTTCCATTGTAATTTGCTGGAACCTTCATTGTGTAAAGAGCCTTATCTGAGGTAGCACCAGTACAGGTGGTTACTGTTCCTGTTGTAGTACAAACAGGAGTTGCCTGCGCTGCCGTTGGAATAGAGACAACGGTAATTGAGAGCAGTGATGAAACTGCTACGAGCGTTAAGGAACGCTTGAATTTAAAGGTTCTCATGAGTTACTTGGTAATCCTTTCGCTGGCATTGCCGGACGTTTGAAGGTAGAGACCACAACTGGACCGGAGCCACTATCGGTGGTGTAAAGCGTTACTTTTCCACCAAATGGCTTTCTATCTCCATTGGCATCCATTACTGCCATGTAGTAGCCGGTATGGCCAACATTGCTCGTTCTTGAAAAACCAAGAGGTGAGTAAGCAACAGATGCAAACTTTGATCCCTTGGTCTCAATCGCACGAATCAAGCGCTTGCGGGTTAAGTTCTTACCTGCAGCCCTTAGAGCTTGAACGGTCAAAAGACCGATATTCATGCCCTGCAATACATAGTCATCAAATGCAACACCAGGGTTGTACTCAGTATTGATCTCTTGGAACTGCTTTACATACTCATCGCTAGTGTCATTTGGTGATGGATTACCAGCTGGAGTCTGTGCGCCATTTAGAACAGCTACCGGAACGCCAAGTGCGCGAAGTGTTACTGGGTCAGAACCAACTGATCCAAGAATCCACTGCGGTGCGTATTTAGCTGCTGCAGAAACTCCAAGTAGAGCACCTGTTGCTGAAGTTACGCCAAACATGACTACGACTTCAGCTCCACCTGCTGCTAGCTGGGAGACCCAGGTCTGCGCAGTTGCGGCGCTCTGTGTGCCTGAGGTGTAAGGAATTGTTACATCAAACTTAGTACCAGCTGCCTTAAAGGCGCCCAAACCATCAATGCCGAACTCATCGTTTTGATAGACAATGCCGAGTTTCTTTCCAGCATGGTTCTCCTTGAGGAATTGAGCGATGATCTTTGCTTCCATAGCATAGGAAGGAAGGACCATAAATGATGTTGGATAGCTCTTCTTATTTGAAAAGCCGCTAAAGCCAGTGTTTAGGAAGAGGCTTGGGACTCTGCGCTTAGCAAGGCCAACAGATTTGTGAACTGCGGTGAAGTTTGCAGTTCCAAGAGGGCCAACTAGAGCGAAAACTTTATCTCGCAAAATTAATTCATTTGTCTTAGCAATTGCCAACTGTGGTGAGAACTCATCATTTTTCTGAATGAGAGTGACTTTGCGTCCATAGACGCCGCCATTGTCATTGACATATTTGAAGTAAGCATTCATCGCATTGCCGATCTTGTTATAACCTGGCGATGCTGCTCCAGTTAGAGGCAGAGTGATTCCAAGTTTGATCTCTCTTGCGCTAACGCCCGTCTCTGCGTTTGCTGGAAGCGCTGTTGCTAGGAGAGAGCCAGAGGCAATCACCGCAGCAGCGAGCCAGGTTCGCTTTATACGAGTCTTTCTGATCATTGTTTTCCTTCCATCGAGGGTATGGTCTATCTCTATTAATCTAATTGGTTACTCGCTAGTAACCAATTAATGCGCAGGCTTCTTATGTAGATGCTTACGCAAATTCTCACCTGGCCCATTTGGGGTAAATATCACCGAGAGAATCAGCAATACGCTCACAATTAGACCTGGTAGATAGTTATTTAGTTTATCGGCATCACCTAGCCTGTCGGCAAGAGCCACAGATATCTCAGGAATGAAGACCAAAATTATGGCTCCCAGGACAACCCCAGGAAGGCTTGAGATTCCAGCAAGAACTGCCCCGGTTACCAGGGCAAATGAGAGGGCCAGGCCATATGCCCCAGGGGCAACAAGGCTAATAGTCATCGCCAGAACTGCTCCGGCAAGACCTGCAAGGCCAGAGCTAACGGTAAATGCCAGCACCTTCATTCTTGAAGAGTGAACCCCGCAGAGCTCTGCCGCTAGAGAATTCCCGCGAATTGCTCTCCAAGTGCGACCAAAGCGCGATGAGAGAATATTTGAAGTAATAAATAGAGCAATCAGAGCAATAAAGCTTGCAATCCAGAAGAACCATTTATATTGCGTGAATTCATCACCAAATCTCTCTGGTGGAAAACCAACATCAAAGAAAAGTCCTGGCTCTCCCCCAAGAAAAGCAAATTGATTTGCAATTGCTGGAAGGCCAACAGCTAGCGCAAGAGTTGTTCCTGCTAAGTAAGGCCCCGAAACTCTTGCAGCTGCTGCTCCAAGGAGCGCCCCAAATAGTGATGCAGTAACAATTGCCATTAAGAATGCAAACCAGATCGGAGTACCTAAATTATTTAAAGTAAGAGCTGCGCCATAGCCACCAACAGCCATCATCGCGCCATTACCTAGTGAGACTTGTCCTGAGTAACCAGTTAGTAAAACAATTGAAGCAAGTGCGATGGTATACATCGCCATCTGAGCTCCTTGATAGACGCGCAGTTCATCAACGCGATCACCAATGATTAGTAATACCCAACCAATGAGAATAAAGATAGCTATTTTCTTACGCACGGCGGGCCTTGCCTTTAGCCATGATTCCATCTGGCTTAATTAGTAGAACTAAAATCAGAACGCTAAAGCCACCAATAAATACCAGAGAAGTTCCGACATAATTCAAAATAAATGTAAGGCCGATTCCAAGCACAAGAGCTCCGATTACAGAGCCGACCATGCTTTCAAGGCCGCCAATGACAGCTGCGATAAATCCAAAGACAAGTAATAGATCTAATGAATAAGGAGAGAGGAAGTTATTTGAAGTAACTAACATTCCAGCAACCCCTCCTACTGCTCCTGCAATTGACCATCCAATAGTTCTTGTTCGAGCAGTTCTAATGCCAGCTAATTGAGCAATTTCAGGGGCGTAGGCTGAGGCTCTAAGGGCAAGACCTAAGTTGGTGCGCTGGAAAATATAGGCAACTGCAATAAGAATTATTGAAACTGTTGCAATGATTAAAACATCTAGATCTGAAAATGGAATTGTGCCATCTCCAACGCTAAAGCCATCAGTTGAGGCTGGCGCTTCAATAGATTTAAATTCTCCGCCCCAAGTTAGCCCCACAATACTTCTGATAAGTCCAAGTAAACCTAGAGTGGCAATAACAGGTGCAACAACGGCTGCAGGTCCAGAGGTTGCATGCTTAAAGAGCACGCGCATAAAGAAGTAATCAACGCCTGCTCCAACTAGCGCACCTGCTGCAATTGCAAAGACCAGCCCTAGCCAGAAAATCTCAGATCTAGATGCGATCTCAAAGCCAATATAGGTAGAGAGCATTGCCTGTCCTGCCTGAGCAAAGTTAACAACTCTTGTTGATCTCCAGACTAAGACAAGCGCTAAAGACATAAGGGCATAGATAGATCCTGTTGATAGTCCTATTAATAGAGTCTCAATTACTTTTTGCATCAGTACCCCAAGTAAGCAGCTCGTAGGGCAGGATCATCAATTAGCTCACTGGCTCTGCCTGAGGCAACCACTTCACCAAGGTTAATAATGATTCCGATATCAGCAATCTCTAGCGCGCTCATTGCATTCTGCTCTACCAAAACAACAGTTAAACCAAGTTTTCTTCGAAGTTGATCAATAGTTGCAAATATCTGTTCAATGACAAGTGGGGCAAGTCCAAGTGATGGTTCATCTAGCAATAACAATTTGGGTCTTGAAACTAAGGCTCTGCCAATAGCGAGCATCTGCCGCTCGCCGCCTGAGAGAGAGTCAGCGCTCTGGCTCATTCGCTGACCTAATACTGGAAAGAGCTCCACAACCTCAGCAATTGCTGCGCTGGTATCGCTCTTATTGCTCCGCCAAATTCCACCTAAAATCAGATTCTCTTTAACGCTTAGCTCTGCAATTACAGATTTGCCTTCAGAGACATGGCTAATACCTCTTCTTACTAGCGCATCAGGTCTTGCGCCAAGGATTTCTCGTTCATTCCACTGCGCGCTTCCTGAAGTTTGATTATTTAACCCAGAGAGCGCGCGAAGCAGTGTTGTCTTTCCAGCGCCATTTGAACCAATAACTGCTGCAAGTTGGCCAACCTCAACGCTAAAAGAGACTGCGCGAAGAGCCTCAATTGCTCCATGGGAGACGCTAAGTCTATTAACTACCAATCCACTCATGACTTGGCCTTTGATTTAGTTCCAAGATATGCCTGGATAACTGCTTCATTATCTCTAACCTCTGCTGGAGTTCCAGATGCAATGATTTCTCCAAAGTTTAAAACATAGATTCGATCACAGACTGACATAACAACATCCATATGATGCTCAACGATAATTATTGAGGTGCGAGATTTGAGATTATTTATAAGGCTATTTAGCCATTCAATATCTTGCGGCCCCAATCCTCCAGCAGGTTCATCAAGTAATAATATCTCTGGCTCTGCTACTAGAGCTCTAGCGATAGAAACTCGCTTAGTATCAGGATAGGCAAGAGTGTCAGCTCTTCTATCAGCAACTGCGCCAACATAGACCCGCTCAAGCGCTGCTTGCGCTCGCTCCTTTAATCGCTTTTCATCTTTATGGTTTGTTCCAAAGGCAGCGCGCATTAAACCTGATTCAGCAAACTTACTAGCCCCAATCATCACATTGTCATAGACAGTTAAATCTGGAAAGAGACCAACACCTTGCAGAGTTCTAGCGATTTTTAGCTTTGCTAATTTATAAGGCTTAGGCCATTTAATTTCCTTGCCATTTAAAGAAAGAGAGCCAGAATCTGGTGTGACAATTCCGCAGAGAGCATTAAAGACTGTAGTTTTTCCAGCGCCATTAGGGCCGATAAGTCCTAAGACTTCGCCCTTTCTTAATTCAAAGTTGACGCCATTAAGAGCTTTTAGGCCACCAAAATTAACTGAGAGATCATTAACAGAGAGCACAACGCCTTCTGTCATGCGCCCTCCTTTAGCCTTGATAGATCCGCTTTACTCTAGCTGCTATTCGCGTAACGATCTCATAATTGATCGTTGCGCTAGCGCTAGCCCACGAATCGGCGGTGTAAGAACTTGCCGAAGTATAACTATCAGAAGGATTACTTCCAATAATGTATGCCCAATCTCCAGCCTTTGCTGAGCTATCTCTGCCTAAATCAACCACAAATTGATCCATTGATACTCGCCCGATGATTGGCGCTCGCTTATTACCTACCAGTACTCCAGCGCTGCTATTTGCATTTCTTGGAATTCCATCCGAATAACCCATTGCAATAACTCCAAGTTTGGTATCAACTTTTGTTATAGCACTTCCTCCATAACCAACCTGAGAGCCTGCTGGGATGTCTTTAACTAAATGAATTCTGGCACGGATACTCATTGCAGGTTTTAAATTTAGTTTTTCAGAACTTCCCATATGTGAAAAATCTGGTGATAGTCCATAGATTGCAATACCTAAACGAAGTAGATCAAAATGTGAATCAGCATCATTTATTGCAGCTGCAGAATTACTTAAGTGAATTACTTCAGGAGTAATCCCAACGCTCTTTGCTTCTGCTACTGCGCTTTTAAAGTTCTCTAATTGCTTATTGTTAAATTCATGTCCTGCCTCATCAGCTCTTGCAAAGTGCGACCAAATACCAATAACTTTAATGAGCCCAGAGTCTTGATAAGCCTTGGCGCTGCTTACCAATTCACTCCACTCATTAAGCGCTCCGCCGCGAGACATTCCAGTATCAACTTCTAGATGAACCCTGGCGCACTTTCCTAAAGATCTTGCAGCGCTAGTTATCGCTTCAAGGTGAGCAAGAGATGGAATTGCAATATCTATATCTTCACTGATAGCAGATGCGAAATCATCTGTGACTGGAGTTAGCCAAGCAATAATCGGCGCGTTTATCCCGCCCTGTCTTAGGGCTTTTGCCTCTTCAAGTAACGCAACCCCTAGCCAGCTAGCGCCAGCGCTTAGGGCGCTCTTCGCTACCGGAAGTAGGCCATGGCCATAACCATCTGCTTTGACTACAGCAAGCGCTGGTTTACCACTTTTAGCCATTAGGTATTTGATGTTTTCTCTAATAGCTCCAAGATCTATAAGTACCTCTGCTCTATTTTCCATAGTTAATCGCTACTCTTACTTAAATGTCTATGAGGGCTGGCGAGTAGAGGGAATAAAGCGATCAATTGCAACCACTAAAACCAAAATAGCTCCACCTAGAAACATTCCACCAAGAAGATCGGTAAACCAGTGGGTATTGCGAAGAAGAGAAACAGCACCTACTGCAATAGTTATAACAGCTACCAACCAATAGAGCTTTAAACCCTCAAAAGGAGCTCTATGGGTATAACGAAAGATGATGTAGGCAAAGAGCCCCCATGTAACTAGCGCATTTGAAATATGGCCGCTGGGATATGCCATCCCATCACTAAACATACAGATATCAAAATCTTCTTTTGCTTTACATCTTCCAAAGAAAATCTTAGAAGCGCCAACAAAGATATTTAAGAATACTAGCGATAGAAAAGCTAGATTTAGCGGTCTAAAGGACTTAAACCGTCTACTAATTAAACCTACCGCTACTAAAAGGATAAGAGCGGTAATCCATCTAAGACCTAGGTCATCGATTCGAAGAACTAGAAAGTTAGTAAATCCAGATAGCTTAGGGCGGCTTAAATCTGCAACGAATTGATCAAATCTATATAACAGGCCCTTATTTATGACATCAAGAGTCACTAAAACAAAGCCAAGAAGCAATACCGCACACCATGTCAGGGCGACATTCATCTCCCTGCGACGGATCTCAATTCTTTGATCAACTACATCATCAAAGAGGCTACTAGGACCACTCATTCCACTGTCACCGATTTAGCTAGATTTCTTGGCTGATCAACATCATTGCCCCTTGCAACGGCCATCTCATAGGCAAAGACCTGCAGAGGAACTATTGCAAGTATTGATTGTAATAATTCATCACAGCTTGGAATTCTAATAACATGTTTTAGATCTAGAGGGGTTGAAGCATCTGCTATAGCAATCACATTTGCTCCGCGGGCTCTAACTTCCTGAATATTACTAAGCATCTTTTCTGATATCGCGCTAGATGCCGGAGGCAAGATTGCAATTACTGGTGTTCCTTCTTCAATAAGTGCAATCGGTCCATGTTTAAGCTCTCCGCCGGCAAAACCTTCAGCATGCATATAGGCCAGCTCCTTTAATTTAAGAGCTCCCTCGAGCGCTGCTGGATATCCCACATTTCTTCCAAGAAAGAGAACCGAAGTTGCATCTTTAAAGCCTCTAGTCATCGCACGAAGTGGCTCAACAGTTTCTAATATCTCCTCAACTTTATTTGGTAGCGCAAGTAACTCAGCAATGATCTTTGCAATCTGCGCGCTACTTAAGCTCTTATTATTCTGCGCCAAATAAAGAGCAATTACTTTAAGCGCCACAATCTGTGTTAGTAGAGCCTTAGTTGATGCCACCGCAATCTCAGGGCCTGCATGGCTATAAAAGACTGCATCAGATTCTCTAGCAATTGATGATCCCATCGTGTTGCAGATAGATAGCGTTGCAGCGCCAAGTTCTTTGGCATGACGAGCAGCCATCAAAGTATCCATAGTCTCGCCAGATTGAGAGATTGTTATTACTAATGTTTTAGCGGTAAGAAAAGGTTTTCGATATCTAAACTCAGAGGCAAGTTCAACATCAACAGCAATCTTCGACCATTGCTCGATGGCATATTTTCCAATGAGCCCTGCGTGATAGGCCGTGCCGCAGGCTAAAATCAAGATTCGATCAATATCTAGATTAAGGCTTGCAAGCTCGCTGCAGATTACCTTTGAGTCATTACTAAATCTTCCAAGAAGAGTTTCAGATATCGCTTTTGGCTGCTCGAAGATCTCCTTGAGCATAAAGTGGGTATATCCCCCGCGCTCTGCAGCCTTTGCATCCCAGGTAATTTCAAAAGGCTTAGCACTTACTTGCTTGCCATCTAAATCTGTAACTAGAACTACATCAGGGCTTACCTGCACTACCTGATCTTGTCCTAACTCTAAAGCGCTCTTGGTATGTGCAATAAATGCAGAGACATCGGAGGCTAGAAAGTTCTCGCCCCTGCCAAGTCCCACAACTAGAGGTGAATTACGCCTTGCACCAACTATCACCTCAGGGCTATCAGATGAGATAGCAAGGAGAGTAAAAGAGCCGCGAAGCCGCTTGCACACCTTGCGCATCGCATCTGCCAAGTCTTTGCTCAAATTAAACTCATCACTTAATAGATGAGCAACAGATTCAGTATCTGTCTGAGATGAGAACTTATGTCCACGCTTTTCTAACTCAGCTTTTAGTTCTATGTAATTTTCAATAATTCCATTATGAATAACAGCTACTTTCCCATCACTTGAGATATGTGGATGGGCATTTTCATCAGTTGGTCCACCATGGGTTGCCCAACGAGTATGGCCGATTCCACTTAGAGAATCTGCATGATCTGAAGTTAGCGCGCTCTCTAAATTACTTAACTTTCCAGCGCGCTTAGCCACAATTAATTTCTCGCCTGCTTTGCCAGTAAGAGCAATGCCAGCTGAGTCATAGCCCCGGTATTCCAACTTGCGAAGCGAATCAATCACCATTGAAAGGGCAGGTGAGGCTCCGGTATAACCGATGATTCCGCACATTTAAATTTGCTCCCTTAAAGTGAGAGCTCTGATTTTACTAGCGTTGCCAGTTCTGAGGCTAATTCTTGAGCAAGAGATAGATCTTGGGCCTCAATCATCACTCTAATTAGGGCTTCAGTGCCTGAGGCGCGTAGTAATACTCGCCCCTTATCTGCCAATCTCTGCTTCGCATCACCTACCGCCTTAGCAATGACTTGGTTTGATGCTAATTTTTCTTTAGCCACTCCTGAGACATTGATAAGAACTTGCGGATAACGCTTCATAAAGGAGGCTAACTCACTTGAACTCTTCCCACTCTTCTTAAGTTTTGAAATTAGCTGAAGCGCAGTTAATAAGCCATCGCCAGTATTTGCATACTTACTCATGATTATGTGGCCTGATTGCTCTCCTCCTAGAAGATGTCCTCCAGCTAGCATCTCCTCTAAGACATAGCGATCACCAACAGCTGTTGCAATGAATCCAATACCTTTTTCTTCCAGAGCTTTAATCAGCCCTAGATTTGTCATAACAGTTCCCACAACAGTCTTTGTTGGTAGCTCCATATCTTGAGCAAGAATTCCTAATATGAAATCACCATCAATAACTGAACCTTTATCATCAATAGCTAGGACGCGATCTGCATCGCCATCATGAGCAATTCCAATATCTGCCCCCTCACCTTTAACAGCTTCAATTAAATTCTCTAGATGAGTAGAGCCGCAGCTATCATTAATATTTAAACCATTTGGAGATGCTGATATAGCAATAACCTCTGCTCCAGCTCTTTTAAGAAGTTCAGGTGCTACAAAAGAGGCAGCTCCATTGGCGCAATCAACAACTACTTTTAGCCCACTTAAATTGCCATCAAGGCTCTTTAAAAGATTTTGGATATAACTCTCTTTAGCGCCTAAATCTTCAATTACACTTCCTGCTCCATTCGAGCTCTCTACTGCCTGCCCTAATACGCTCTCAATCTTTGCTTCAATTTGATCGGCTAGCTTTGAGCCAGTTCTATCAAAGAACTTAATTCCGTTATCACTAGCTGGATTATGAGATGCGCTGATCATTACTCCAAGATCTGCACCTCTATCTTTAACAAGAAATGAGATAGCAGGGGTTGGAAGAATTCCAACTCGATAAACATCAATACCGGCACTTGATAGCCCGCGGCAGATTGCCTCCTCTAAATACTGCCCAGAGGCTCTTGAATCCTGGCCAACAATTGCAGTTGGGCGATGGCCAGCAAATTCACCAAGATCTGCCAGAACTGATGCAGCAGCAGTTGAGAGATTAAAAGCTAGCTCAGCGGTGAGATCAACGCCAGCAACGCCTCGGACACCATCGGTGCCAAAGAGCGCCATTTTTCCTTCTTTGCTAATTAACGCTTGCTGTATTGAGAACGCTTACGTGCTTTCTTTAGACCATATTTCTTACGTTCAATCACGCGAGCATCACGGGTTAGGAATTTTGCCTTCTTTAAAGCTGGGCGATTTGCATCAGTATCAATCTCATTTAGAGCCCTTGCAACACCTAAGCGAAGCGCTCCTGCTTGACCTGAAATTCCGCCGCCATCAATACGGGCAATAACATCGTATTTGCCCTCAGCGCCAACGGTGCGAAGTGGCTCTGATACTGCCTGTTGGTGAACTTTATTTGGGAAGTAAACTTCTAAATTCTTATTATTAACAATCCAGCGACCAGTTCCTGGGGTTAGACGAACGCGAGCAACTGCTTCCTTACGACGACCGATACCTGCGCCAGCTGCAATTACAGCAGCGCGATTAGTTGCAGCAGCAGGTGTTGCAGAGCTAAAGGCGGTTGCGTTCTCTTCTTGTTCGCTCATCTTTTACTTACCAACCTTTGTCTGATCGATCTGGGTAAATACATATGGAATTGGTCCTTGTGACCCATGAGGATGTTCGGCGCCAGCATAAACTTTTAACTTAGAGGCCATCTGCTTGCCCATAGAGTTCTTAGGAAGCATTCCCTTAATTGCCTTTTCAACAGCGCGAGTTGGGAACTTCTCCATTAATTGTTCATAGCTGCGCTCAGTTAAACCGCCTGGATATTGTGAGTGCTGATAAGCCATTTTGTTAGCCATCTTTGATCCAGTCAAAACGATTTTCTCGGCATTAATTACGATTACAAAATCTCCCATATCCATATGAGGAGCAAATGTTGGTTTATGTTTTCCGCGAAGCAAGACAGCAGCATGGCTAGCAAGGCGACCAAGTACGACATCAGCGGCATCAATTACATACCATTGACGCGCAACATCCTTTGGGGTCGGTGAAAAGGTGCGCACGGGCAGACTCTCTTTCTTCTTACTTTTCTATTTAGTGCCGCTCCACAGCTAGCGGAGACAGAAGGCGAAGATTACCTGCACTACCCAAAGGGGTCAAAATCGAGCCTGATTAATGGCTCCAGACTGGTTCAGGGCTCTCATAGACCGCGCCCTCTGCGCCAAATATTAGAAATCTAGTAAATCCTCTAGCAAACCAGCGATCATGAGTCACAGCGATAACAGTTCCTTGATAAGTATCAAGTGCTCGCTCTAGCGCTTCAGCACTTGCCAGATCTAAGTTATCGGTTGGCTCATCAAGTAATAACAAAGTATCGCCGGCAAGTTCTAATAATAAAACTTGGAAACGCGCCTGCTGTCCGCCAGATAAAGATGTGAATTGCTGCTCTGCCTGTTGGGCCAATTCATATCTACCAAGAACAGATTTAGCTGCCCCTAATTGCAAGGAGTTTTCCTGCCATAAAATCTCTAGCAAAGTCTTTCCTACAAATTCAGGATGAGCATGAGTCTGAGCAAAGAAACCTGGAATAACTCTTGCGCCGAGTTTAAATTCGCCGCTATATCTAACGCTCTCATCACCTGAGAGCCTTCTTAAAAAGTGAGATTTTCCAGAGCCATTCTTTCCAAGAATTGCTACCCGATCTTGATAATAGATTTCAAAGGTAAAGGGCTCAGTGAGATTTTCTAGCGTTAAATCCTTACAGGTCACTACGCGCTCGCCAGTTCTCCCGCTCTTGAGATTAACCTTCACATCTTGTTCTAGGGGCGGCGGAGGCGGCGGGCCGAGCTCTTCAAACTTTCTAAGCCTAGTTTGCATCGCTCGATATCTTGAAGCCATATCTGGCGATGAAGCTGCTTGCCATTGCAGAGTTAGAACTAGTTCTTTTAGACGCTTATGTTCATCTTGCCAGCGCTCTAGTACTTGAGCGAATTGAGCATTACGAGCTTTTCTTGCATCATGCCAAGTATTAAAGCCCTCACCATGAATCCAGGCGCTATTGCCAGTAATACCTTGTTCAAGAGTGACCACTTTGGTCGCAGTTGCAGCTAATAACTCACGATCATGGCTAATAAAGAGGATTGTCTTCTTTGAAATCCTTATCTGCTCCTCAAGCCATCTCTTTGCTGGAACATCAAGATAGTTATCCGGCTCATCAAGGATTAATACCTCCTCAGGGCCACTTAATAAAACCTCTAGAACTAACTTCTTCTGCTCGCCCCCAGAGAGTGAATTAACTAATCGATCAGATACTCGATCAAAGCTCCTTGATAGCGCGTTATTAACAGCAATATCCCAGAGCACCTCTTGCTCATATCCCCCAGCATCTCCCCAATCGGCAAGTGCTTGGGCATATGCCATCTGCTGCCTCTCAGAGTTATTTGCCTCCATCTCACTTTCAGCCTCTTTAAGTTTCTCTGCAGCTTGTCTAATTCGAAGCGGTGATACTGAAATTAATAAATCTCTCACCGTTGATTCATCTCGAATCGAGCCAATAAATTGGCGCATCACGCCAAGGCCGCCATTAATAATTATCTGACCAGCATCAGCAGTTATATCCCCTGCAATCATTCGAAATAAAGTTGTCTTACCAGAGCCATTAGGGCCAATGAGAGCAACCTTTGATCCCTCGCCAACCCGGAAGGAAACATCGCTAAGTAATACCCGGCCATCTGAGAGGGCATATTCAATTCCAACTACATTTATCTGCCCCATTTACTCTTCATCTCTTCTGCGAGCTGTTACTTTAAAACGAGCTTCAAGTAAATCATCGGCTGGATACTCAATAGCAATAAGTGTTAACCCTCTTGCTGGAAAGACCATGCTCTCACTAACTCTAGTTTTATTGGCAAGTAGCGATGAAATCCACTCTGGCTCAAAGCGAGACTCTCCAACACAGACTACTGCTCCAACTAGATTTCTCACCATTGAATAACAGAAAGCATCAGCGGTAACTCTTGCAAGAAGGGTTGAATCAGCCATTCTCTGCCAGCTAAATTCCTCGAGCCTTCTTAAGGTAGTTCCAGAGCCGCCAAGCTTACAAAATGTTGCAAAATCATGATCTCCAAGCAATCTCCTACTAGCCTCATTTAACCTACTTAAATCAAGGTGTCGATACCAAGGTGTGATATCAAATCTCTTTAATGGATCGATATCTTGCTGACCATCTGCAATCTTATAAATATAAGTTCGCCGAAGCGCTGAAAAGCGGGCGTGGAAATGATCTGGAGCTCTACTAACTGCTCTAACTACTATCTCCTGGCTTAACATTCTATTAAGGCGATATTGCAGATCTTGAGTATTCCAAGGCTTTCCATATTTATCACGCTCTGGCAGATCAAAGTGAGCAACTTGCTTGCTGGCATGAACACCAGCATCTGTTCTTCCTGCAACAATTAAATCAACTCTATTTCGAACTAAACCGCTAAGAGCGACTTCCATCTCACCTTGAATAGTTCTCTGATCTGGCTGCTTTGCCCAACCACTAAAGGCGCTTCCATCATAGGAAAAATCAATCCTAAAACGAAGAAACCCACTCTCAACTTTGAGAGTGGGTTGCTCCATTGACACTTCTTTTTTTACTTTTAGTTAGGAAGAGCTACTCCGCTTTGGCGGCGGCAGCCTTCTTCTTTGGCGCTGCCTTCTTAGCTGCTTTCTCTGCCTCATTAACTACTGCTTTCTTAGCAGGAGTTCCTTCAGCTATTACTTCAATGATTGCCATAGGAGCGTTATCGCCCTTACGTGGACCAATCTTGGTAATTCTTGTGTAGCCACCATTTCTGGATTCAAAGCGTGGCGCAATCTCAGTAAAGAGAGTATGAACTACGCCCTTATTTGAGATAGCGGCCAATACTTGGCGACGAGCAGCTAGATCACCCTTCTTGGCAGTGGTGATTAACTTTTCAGCAAGTGGACGCAGACGACGAGCCTTAGCTTCGGTGGTGCGAACTTTGCCATTTTCAAAGAGTTGCTCAGCAAGAGTTCTAAGGAGCAATCTTTCATGGGATGGACCGCTTCCAAGACGCGGACCTTTAGATGGACGTGGCATTAGCTCTCTCCTTAGACCTGGTCGTCGGAGTAATCGACGCCATAGTTCTGATGTTGTGTCGGATCAAAGCCAACTGGTGAATCCTTAAGTTGCAAGCCCATTGAGACAAGCTTTGCCTTAACTTCATCAATTGATTTTGAACCAAAGTTACGGATATCTAATAGATCTGCCTCACTACGTGAGAGAAGCTCTCCAACGGTATGGATTCCTTCGCGCTTTAGGCAGTTATAGGAGCGAACTGTTAGATCTAGATCTTCGATTGGAAGAGCAAGATCTGCAGCAAGTGCAGCATCTTGAATAGATGGTCCAAGATCAATTCCTTCAGCTGCGTAATTAAGCTCATGAGCAAGACCGAAGAGCTCAACAAGAGTCTTTCCAGCAGAAGCTAGAGCATCTCTTGGGCTCATAGAACGCTTTGTCTCAACATCAACAATTAAGCGATCAAAGTCTGTTCTCTGCTCAACGCGAGTTGCTTCAACCTTATAGGTCACACGAAGCACTGGTGAGTAGATGGAGTCAACTGGAATACGACCAATCTCTGCTCCTACCAACTTATTCTGCACCGCTGTGACATAGCCACGGCCGCGCTCAATAGTTAGTTCAATTTCCACATTCGCCTTGGTATTTAAAGTAGCGATATGAAGATCTGGGTTATGAATTGCAACTCCAGTTGGAACAGCAACATCTGCGCCAGTAATTACCCCTGAGCCATTCTTGCGAATATAGGCCACAGATGGCTCATCATTTTCAGATGAAAGAACTAAGTTCTTGATATTTAAAACGATATCTGTCAGATCCTCTTTAACACCTTCTAAAGTGGTGAACTCATGCAAGGCTCCAGCAACGCGGATGCTTGTGACAGCCGCTCCTGGGATAGATGAGAGCAGGGTTCGACGTAGTGAATTTCCTAGGGTGTATCCAAAGCCAGGCTCCAACGGTTCAATTATGAAACGGGAACGGCTCTCGTTTACTACTTCCTCGGATAGTACGGGGCGCTGTGCAATTAGCACTTCTTTCCTCCATTATCTTGAGAGATCCACTATTTGATCTCTCACTTAGTACCTACTTTTATGAAGTTTTTAATCCTTGCTAGCCAGATGATTAATAAGGCAGATCGCTCTGCCCTATCAATTACTTGGAGTAAAGCTCAACGATAAGTTGTTCCTGAACTTGAGTATCGATAATGGCGCGAGTTGGTTGACCATGAACGATGATTCTCATCGAAGATGGCACAACCTCAAGCCAAGCCGGTACTGACTTCTCACCAAATTCAGCAGATGCAACAATGAATGGAGTTAGGTCTTGCGACTTTGTTCTCACATCAATGATGTCGAATTGGCTGACATGGAAAGATGGAATATCAACTTTGCGACCATTAACCAGAATATGTCCATGACGAACAATCTGGCGGGCCATATCGCGGCTCTTTGCAAAACCAGCGCGATAGATCACGTTATCTAGACGAGTCTCTAGAAGGACAAGAAGGTTCTCACCAGTCTTGCCAGCTAGACGACTTGCTTCGGTGTAATAGTTACGGAATTGTTTTTCCAATACACCGTAGATACGCGCGCATTTCTGCTTCTCACGCATCTGGAGTAAGTACTCAGATTCCTTCGCTCTTGCTCGACCATGTTGTCCTGGTGGATAAGGGCGTGACTCAATTGGACACTTAGGTCCATCGCACTTCGAGCCTTTGAGGAAAAGTTTCACTTTCTCGCGGCGGCATCTCTTGCAATCTGCTCCTGTATAACGGGCCATGTTCTCTTCTCCCTTCCTTATACTCGACGTGGTTTACGTGGACGGCAGCCGTTATGAGCAAGAGGTGTGACATCAGAGATGGCACCAACTTCTAGCCCAGCTGCTTGTAGTGAACGAATTGCAGTCTCGCGTCCTGAGCCTGGGCCCTTGACGAAGACATCAACTTTCTTAACTCCATGCTCTTGCGCCTTCTTAGCGGCAGATTCAGCAGCTAGCTGCGCAGCAAAGGGAGTTGATTTACGTGAACCTTTAAATCCAACTTGGCCAGATGATGCCCAAGCAAGAACTGCTCCAGATGGATCAGTGATAGTCACGATGGTGTTGTTAAAAGTGCTCTTTATATAGGCATTTCCAAGGGCAACGTTCTTCTTCTCTTTCTTACGTGCCTTTACTTTTGCCTTAGGGGCAGCAGCAGCAGTAGCTGCAGCTTTAGCTTTTGGCGCGGCCATTACTTGGTCTCCTTCTTCTTACCAGCGATGGCAACGCGTGGACCCTTACGAGTACGTGCGTTGGTATGGGTGCGCTGACCACGAACTGGAAGCCCCTTACGATGGCGAATTCCTTGGTAGCACTGAATTTCAACTTTGCGACGAATGTCGCCTGCAATCTCACGGCGGAGATCACCTTCGATCTTGTAATTAGCCTCTAAATATTCACGGAGCTTAATTAGATCGGGCTCTTGTAGATCTTTTACTCGAACATCTGGTGAGACGCCGGTTGCAGCAAGAGTTGCTTGCGCGCGGGTCTGGCCAATGCCGAAGATATATTGAAGCGCGACCTCAAGCCGTTTTTCACGCGGCAGATCGACGCCAACTAGACGTGCCATCTATAACTTCTTTCCATAATCTGAAAGTCCTCCGCAACGCCTATCCAGAGAATTTTCTCTGGCTCCCGCTTTCAGTCAGGAGGTCAGTAATTTCTTACTGTCGCGCCACGCGTTCTTATATTTAGTTTTTTTAAACCAGGTTTAACCCTGGCGTTGTTTATGACGGAGATTGTCGCAAATAACCATAACGCGACCATTACGACGAATGACTTTGCACTTATCGCAAATCTTCTTCACGCTTGGTTTAACCTTCACGATCAGACTCCCTTTCTTACTTATACCGATAAATGATGCGACCTCTGGTGAGGTCATATGGACTAAGTTCTACAATCACACGATCTTCAGGCAAGATACGAATGTAGTTCTGTCGCATCTTCCCGCTGATATGTGCAAGAACTTTATGTCCATTGGTGAGCTCTACGCGAAACATCGCATTCGGTAGCGCTTCAGCTACAGTGCCTTCGATTTCGATTGCACCGTCTTTTTTAGCCAAGCGTTAACCTCGTTTTGTTTGCCTCGAGCCCTCATTTGGGCAGAGGGGGAGTTTATGAGAGGGGGTTGGAAAAGGGAAATTCGCGCCTAAAGCCCAACGTAGGTGATGACAATTAAGGCAAATCCCCCGCAGGCCACCCAGGCAATCAGCCCTAAAACAAGAGGTTTTGCCCCAAGGGCCTTAATCGATGCCCACTTCACCGAAAGGCCCATACCTAATAAACCAAGAGATAAGAAGATCTTTGAACTCTCTTTTCCTATATTTATTGCGCTCTCTGGAAGTGAGAGGGCATTAACAATTAATGCGCAGGCAATAAAGCCAATGACAAATACAGGGGTGGCGCTCTTTAAGGATCTCTTCTCACTAGTTTTATAAGAGAGCAAGAGAATTAGTGGAATTAGTAGAACAACTCTTGTTAACTTCACAATCACCGCGCTATCAAGAGCGGCAGGGCCCATAAGTGATGCTGTGGCAATAACTTGTCCGACATCATGAACGGCAGCTCCAATCCAAGCACCTGCAGTTGCATCACTTAGCGAGAAGAGATTTGCAAGTGGTGGAATGACAAAAACTGAGAGAGTGCCACAGAGCGCAACAAGTGCCACAGCATATGAAACATCTCGCTCTTCACTCTTTCGAGTTGAACTAATCGCAGCTATTGCAGTTGCGCCGCAGATTGCAAAGCCACCTGCAATAAGAGTTGAGAAAGATTCACTAGAGCCACTTTTCATAGCTGCATATCTAAGACCTAGAAAGACAGCAGCAACAATGATTACTACTGCCAAGAGCCCCTTTGGTCCAACTTCAATGAACTTATCAATTGAGATCTGAAATCCAAGGAGCACTACCCCAAGGCGCAAACATCTCTTTGCTGCAAAGCTTGCTGCCTCTCTACCGCCATCGCCCCAGAGCCCGGTATTTACTAGAGCCAATCCAAAGAGTAGTGAGATAAATAGCGGAGAGATTGCGCCCTGCAATTGACTGATCCCATAGGCCAGAGCGACGAAAATAGAGATAACTGAGAAATATTTTAGATTATTAGTAGTTAATTTCATTAGATATTCTCTAAGCCAAGCTTTTGGCTCCAAGAGTTAAGATCGCTAATTACCGCATCAGCAAGGGTTATCTCGCCACTTCCTAAATTATTAGGACTTACCCGCTTGCTTCCTGGAACTCTTCCCCCGCTAGCGGTAATACTTGCAGCAAGTCCATCAAGCCCATCTTTAGAATCCTTACCAATGCTTGCCGGATTAATAGTTATTACAGTGTGAGAAATTCCCTGCGCTTTTTTATCATCATCTGGATTAAACATATCTGGAACCGCTCTAGATAGAGCTCCTCCGCTAAGGCCAGCTGAGAGTGATTCCACCATCAAGCCAAGTGCAAATCCCTTTGCTCCACCTAGAGGAGCAAGCATTCCCATAAGAGCTTGTTTGGCATCGGTAATTGCTTCACCTTTTTCATCAACTGCCCAGCCCTGCGGAATCGAGCCTCCAGCTTTAGCAGCGCTAGCTATTTTTCCTCTTGCAACAGCAGATGTTGAAAGATCAATAATCATTGGAGGATTTGATGGGATTGCGCAAGCGATAGGGCTGGTGGAAAGAATTGGTGAATTTCCACCAACTGCAGGCATTACCGCTGGGCCATTTGTAAATATCATTGAAATCATTTTTGCATCAAGTGCGGGATAGAGATAAACCCCAAGGGCGCCGCAGTGACTTGAGTTAGCAATTGAAACAAGTGAGATTCCATGTTGCCTAGCTTTATCTACGCCAATCTGCGCGCCATCAAGGAGTTGCCAGTGGCCTAATCCATCTTGGCCATCTAGTGAAATTGTGGAGCCAAATTCTGAAATTACTTTCAATTCAGCCTTTGGATTAACCCCGCCTTGCGTCAATCTCTGCAAGTAGAAAGGAAGTCGCATTAGTCCATGGCTGGGATTGCCCCAAACATCAGAGGTGACTATGGCGCGAGCCGTTTTTGCTGAATTAATCTCATTTACTCCAGCTTTAACAAGAAGTGATGTTGCATGCAAGAGAGCTTTATCAACTGAAATTGCCATTACTTTGCCTGCTTTACTGTGCCAACTGCATAACTTTGCACCTGGCCGCCAAGGGCTGCTCTTATCTCACTTACTAAAACTCTATTAATTGCTGCCTGACTCTCATGGGTAATACCAGCGATATGTGGAGCCAAAATAACGTTATCAAGATCAGTAAAGCGCTTATCCTTTGGAGGCTCTTGAGCTCTAACATCAAGGCCCGCTCCTGCAATTACGCCATCTCTTAGAGCTTTCTCTAGGTCAGCTTCGTTAATTACCTCACCGCGGCCCACGCTAATTAGTAGAGCGCTCTTTTTCATCGCAGAGAGCTTCTTGCTATCAATAATCTCTTTAGTCTCACTAGTTGCTGGCAGATGGACAGATATGAAGTCCGAGTTTGAAATAACTTCATCAAGTGAGCTCATCTGGCAATTTATGGAATCTAAATAACTCTGCTCTGGTTTTGCAAAAGGGTCATATGCTAGAACTTTTACTTTAAAGCCTCTTAGAAGTTCAGCAGTTGCTCTAGCCGTTGCTCCAAATCCTAGAAGTCCCCAGGTTTTACCTGAGATCTCAACTCCTGCCTTTCTATTCCATTGCCCCTCACGCGTGCTTGAATCTAATTCAATTAACTTCCTAGAGAGAGCAAGCGCCATAGCTAGCGTCTCTTCACCAACAGCGGTGGCATTAATGCCAAGGGCAGCGCTCACCACCACGCCAAATTCATCGGCAGCTTTTACATCAATATTATCTAGCCCTACTCCAGCTCTTGCAATTATCTTTAAATTCTTGGCAGATGCAATCAAATCTCTACTTACTTGAGTTCGATTTCTCACCACTAGAGCTGTTGCAGTTGCAAGCTTTGCCTTTAGCTCTTCAGCGTTGCTCCAAAGTTCTGGTTCGCGAATTAATGGAAAAGACTTAGCAAGCGCTTCAAATTCTGCGCTCCAAACATCTTCACTAATTAATATCACGAACCAGTCCTTTTTCTTATGGTAATCGAGGGTTATTTCTAGGCGCTGATATAGAGCTTGGTGAAGGTGAATTCGCGATGTCCTAGAGCCTCTGCAGCGCAGAGTCTTCCATTAACAGTTCGCTCAATTACATCCATCATCATGTCGCCAGCTTTGGTCAAGTTATATTCCTGACGCAATAGACCAGATACATCAAGATCAATGTGTTCTGGCATTGATGCAGCTGTCTTCTTATTTGCAGTTAACTTCAAAACTGGCTCAATTGGATTACCAATCACATTTCCTTGTCCTGTTGGAAATAGGTGAATGACAGCCCCTGCTGCCGCCATGAGAGTTACACACTCAGCAGCAGCTGATGAAGTATCCATGAAATAAAGACCTGGCTTATTTCTTGGTGGCGCAACTGCTGGCGCTAGAACGCCGACAACTGGAACAGATCCAGTCTTAGCAATATTTCCTAGAGCCTTCTCTTCGATAGTTGTTAGACCACCTGCGATATTTCCCTGGGTTGGTTGAGAACCAAGTAAGTTGGCACCAGTTGATTCAATTACTTTGATGTAATTGTCATAGGTTGTTTGGAAGAGATTTCGACAGGCATCATCAATACAGCGATCTGCAATTAGATGTTCGCCGCCAGTTAGCTCTGAAGTCTCTCCAAAGAAAACTGTTCCTCCGGCTGCAACCCAGCGATCTACCGCCTCTGATGTTGTTGGACATGAGCCAAGACCTGATGTGGTATCTGACTCTCCACATTTAATTGAAAGGATTAAATCTCCTTCACTTGCGCTCTCACGAGCAATCTCTGATGCATCTTGCAAGAAGACTTGAGCAACTCGCGCTGCATCAGCGATTGTTTGAAGATCGCCTTTACCTTCAATAGAAAATGAAGCAACTGGTTTTCCAGATTTAGCGATGCCATTGGCAACTCTCTGGGTCCAATTAGGTTCAATTCCAATAACTACTACCGCTGCAACATTGCCATTTAGGCCAGTGCCGATAAGTGTGCGGAAAGTTAGCTCAAGATCTTCACCAAATTGCAGACGTCCATAGCTATGAGGCAAGGCAAGAGTGCCTGGCACTACTTTTGCTACCGCTTCAGCGGCAGCATTTGATAAGTCATCAACTGGCAAGATGATGACGTGATTACGGATACCCATCGACCCATCAGGGCGACGGTATCCAGTTAAGCGCGGCTTGCTTCCCATCGATAACTCCTCATGTTGTGTGTGTGAACGTAATCGCCTTTTTTGATTGCTTTAGATGCAATCCCTACTTTAATTCCATATTTAACTATCGCCTCTCCCTCTGCATGATCGCGAAGTGCGAACTTATGCCCTAAGGGAATTGGCTCATTTAATACTGCAGTATGTGCAGTCTGCTCCTTCACTGATAGCCCTTGCAGTGTGCCAGGTTGCAAATCATCATTTGCAACAGCAACTGAATCGCCATCATGGTGGAGGAGAAAATCAGGCACTTTGGCCATCATTACTTCCTTTCCATATCTCGATTACCCGTTATCCCCATCAGATCTTCGCCTTTGCCATAAAGGCATCTAGCTCGCTCTGACTAGGAATTCTGCTCTGTCCATCAAGGCCCCTACATGAAAGACCTGCCACAGTATTTGCTATCAATACCGCTTCGCTAATTTCCTTATTCCAAACTTGGGCTGCAACAAGTGCGCCATGAAAAACATCGCCAGCACCTAGCGTGCTTAAGATCTCCGTATTAATCGCCGGAACACTTCCAGAGCTAAGGCCATCAGAATAAAGACTTCCTCGCTCTCCCTGCGAAATGACAACAACATTCTTATCTCTTATGGCAGTTGAGGTATCAGTTGTTATATTTTCAGATGGCGCATAGAGATCATAATCACCAGGATTTAGCCCAGGGCTTTGATAACCAATATCTATAGAGAGTTTGGCGCTTCCACCTCTTGTAATCCCCCAACTCTTTATCGCTCCCATCCCAGCTTGATCAACGTGGATCCATTGATATCTGCTGATATCTGCTGGCTTTTTAGGTAGTTGATCATGGGGCATAACCATAATTGCCCGGCTCTGTTCGCTCTTTGAAACAACTATCGTTGCCCGAGCAGTATTGATATTGCTAACTACCTCTACATTTCTAGTATCAACGCCCTCGTTCTTAAGAGTTTCAAAGATAAATCTTCCCTCTTCATCATCTCCAATGACGCAGGCGATTGAAACCTCAATTCCTAGCCTTGCAAGAGTGACTGCCGCTATCGTTGCTGGGCCACCAATTGAGCGCATTGAATCAAGTGCTACAACTCTTTGATTAGCGCTGGGATATTTCTCAACTAAAACGATGTTATCGACAGTTGCAACTCCCACGCAGAGGACTTGGCTCATAGATCACTCTGCTTGCGCAAGTATTGAAACCAGGCATCGCGAGCGTTATGGATGTGTTGAATAATCATTAGGCGAGCAGCTATAGGGTCTCGTCTTTCAATTGCCTCCAGAATCACACCATGCTCCTGCTCTGAACTATCAATACGACCAGGAAGTTTTAAGGTGTTATCCATTGAATGGAACATGATCTCTTGCAAGGTTCCAAGGGTTTGATTTAAGAATTGATTCTGCGAACTTCTTACAATAGTTAAATGAAACTCCATATCTAGGCGCCTTAGATTTTCAAAATCAATTGGACGTTTTGCAATTGCCTCATTTAGAGCCCTTGCTGCCAACTTCATTTCAGCTAATTGCTCATCACTTCGTCGTTCAGCAGCCCATTCAACTGCTGGGGCCTCTAATATCTCGCGCATTTGAAATAGCTCTTCAATGCGATGTTGGGCAGCACGTAGCGATTCTCTTAATCTGACTCCATCTGCTTGATCAAGAACAAAGATTCCAATTCCATGTTTTACTCGCAGGCGCCCTTGAACTTGAAGAATCTGAATGGCTTCTCGCAGAGATGGCCGGCTAATACCAAGGATTTTGGCTAGTTCACGCTCTGCCTCCAAGCGATCCCCACCTTGAAGGCCGCGACTTTCAATGTGATCTAGCAAGAGGCGCACTTGTCCCTGAAGCCTTGGAGGGTTATTAATTATTGGTGTGCTGCTGCTGCTGCTCATTACCCTTTAACCGCTCCAGCCGTTAGGCCCGATACAAATGACTTCTGCATAGCTAGATACATAACAACCATAGGAATTGAGGCAACCATCACTGCAGTGAAAATCATGCTGAAATTAATCGCATATTCTCCGCGGTAATCAATTAAAGCAAGGGGAAGAGTCTTTAGATCTGAGCGGGTAATAAGTAGCAATGGATATAGCAAGTCATTCCAAGTTATCACAAAGAGAAATATTGCTACTGCTCCCATTGAAGGACGAGAAAGTGGAAGTGCTACTGAGCGATATAGCCTAAAAGGCTTAGCTCCATCCATCGCAGCTGATTCATATATCTCTGTCGGAATCTGGCGGAAGAAGGCTGAGAGTATGAAAATTGAAATAGGCAGAGTGGATGCGACATTTATTATCACTAGCCCATGGAGAGTATTTGTCAGATTTAAAGTTACAAATAATTGATAGATACCAATGATGCTGGTAGCAGCAGGAATTGCTAGACCCATTGTAAAGAGCAGGAGAAGAACTTTTCCACTGACATGAATGATTCTGGCAATTCCAAAGGAGGCAAGGCTTGATATGAAGAGAGTTAATAGAACCGAAAAGAGCGTCACAATGGTGCTATTTTTGAAATTATTAGCTATCTGTCCACCCTCAAGCAGGTTTCGATAATTATCAAAAGACCAACGCTCAGGCAATGCCAATGGCTTGGTCATCAACTCTAGATCACCCTTAAATGAACCAAGGACTACAACTAAGACTGGTATCAGGATTAGAACGGAAAATAACGTTAATCCGAAGGCTCTACCTACTTTATAAATCACGATAGCCTCCTAATACCTAGTCCGTAGCAAGCGGCGCTGAATAGCCGTGAGCACCAAAATGAAGACAATCAAATAAATGGATTGAGTTGCCGCATAACCAAAGCGATATTCATTGAAGGCCGTTAAGTAAATCAAGGTCACCAAAATACTTGATGAGTTATTTGGACCACCTTGGGTCATTGCATAGATTAAGTCGAATGCTCTAAAGGATTGAATCGTTGTATATGCCATTACAACCGCTGTTGTTGGTAGGGCCATAGGCCAGGTGACAGATTTAAATTGCTGCCAACGCGTTGCGCCATCAACTTCCGCTGCCTCATATAACTCTTGTGGGATCTGCTGCAGCCCTGCAATGTAAACAACCATCATCTGCCCGGTATGAAACCAGACTTGCGTAAAAGCTACTGCTCGCAGAGTAATTGTCTCACTGCCTAGCCAATTAAGAGCTAGAAAATCAAGACCAATAGAATTTAGAAAAACGTTTAGAGGTCCAAGGTTTGGTTCATAGAGAAATTGCCAGACCATCGCAACTGATACTGATGAAAGAATTGTGGGAAAGAAATATAGGGTTCTAAGGGCTACAGAGGCCCGAGTGTTTTTAAGAAGAAAAATAGCGAACAAAAGCGAGAGCGCCGTTTGAAAGATAACGACAAGACCAGTGAATTCAATGTTATTTCCAAGTACTTTATAGAAAGTATCATCATTTGTTAGGGATCTAGTAAAGTTTTTAAAACCGATAAATTTTGCTTCCTGCAGACCATCCCATTCACTGAATGCATAACGCAAGTTGGTAAGGGTTGGATATAGGTAGAAAAGGGCATAGACGAGTAGGGCCGGGATTGCCATAAGAAAATATGCACGATCATTTGACCGCGCTAATCGCCCTCGAGGCCCACTTTTTTGGGGCCGAGAGCTGGCGCCCTTTCGAGCGCCAGCTTCGGTTTTACTCATATTGGTACTAGCCCAGCTTCTGCTTGATCAGCTTGGCGCCTTCTTCAAGGGCCTTATCGACAGTTTCTCCGCCGACAATTGCAATCAATGCATCTTCTAGGATGTCACGAACGCCTTGATTCAAGAATGTGAATCGAGGTGCAAGGACCAAGCGCTCTGACATTATGGAGGCAGTGTTGCGTAGGTTCGAATCTGTGTATTCCACATCAAGAACCGTTACATGCTGCTTTGTTCCATTGGCATAAGCTGTTGCAACTTCACCATTTACTAGGTAGGAAATGAAAGCTCTGGCGATTCTCTGCTCAGTTCTTCCTGCCTTTGAATTGATACCGAGGATGAAGGTGTTATTGGTGATACCGGTGTAACGAGCATTAACATCATCAGTGAAGTTAAAGCCAGTCAAGCCCATATTTCCATCCATCTTCTCGTTTAGCTTAACAATTCCACCCATTGAGAATGAACCGGTTGGAAGAATTGGTGACTTGCCAGTAGCAAACAGCGTATTTCCTGCAGCTTCAGTTACACCCTTTGGATTATCTGGGAAGCAACCTGCATCGCGAAGATCCGCATACTTGCCTGCCATGTCTTTGACCCACTTGATTGTGATTGGATCTTTACCAGTATCGATAGCAGAGATTTGAGCATTGAGTTGCGCATCTGTCGAAGCTGTGTTCATTAGAGACGAGTTAATGATCTGTAGTGCTTGTGGACGGAAGGCACCCATCCACGCCATTGGAACATAACCCGCTGCTTTTGCGGTCTTGCAATAAGAAATCCAATCGGAGAACTTCTTTGGAAGCTTCCAACCTTCTTTTTTGAAGATTTCAATGTTGTAGACCGGATTGTTAAATAGTGATTGGTAAGGAATTCCAAGCTGCTTGCCTTGGTATTGGCCAGCGCCCATCATCGACTTGATGACGTTTCGCTTTGCAAACTGCTCGTTGGAAAGATCCTTTAATAGCCCTGCCGTTGCTGCCTGATTGAACTGTGAGCCGCGGAAGGTGGTAACTACTGCTGCTTTTGGATTGCTCCGTACTTTATTAAGCGCAGTGTTGGTGTAATCAGTGGAGTTAGAAATTACCTGAGTAACTTTTACTCCTGGATTTAGGTCTTGGAAGTCAGCAATAATCTTGTCGAAGATTGCTTTATCTTCTGCGCGCCAGTGCCAGAACTCAATGGAGCCACGTGGGGCTCTCAAAGGCCTGATTGGCGCAAGGTTTGAATCAGATAGCTTGACTTTTGCCCAGACTAAACGACCGGACTTATTCTCTTTACAAACTAAAGAGGTCGACTTTGTTCCAGTTGACTCTCCTTCAGTAGTGCACTTTGCACCGCGAGCTTCGCCAGCGGCAAAGCTTGCAGTGACAGGCACTATTGTTGCTGAGATTGCAAATAAACCTGCAATCATAAGCTTGAACGCTTTTGCGCCCATTTCTTTTTTCATGCTTTCTCCTTATTCGAGGGTCTGTGGTGAATCATTTGATTACCACTCGGTTAGCGGAATGGCCAAATATTCCGCCATC
>JANQVH010000018.1 GCA_030730425.1 Candidatus Nanopelagicaceae bacterium | reverse complement strand
GTTTCCCCAACACGCGCTTTCGAGGCGCGCTCCTTAGGCCGCTCGGACACGCCACCGTAGGTGACTATACGCGAGGGCCTAATCAGTTTTTAAATTACCTCTTTTGAGCAAAGAACTGAGTTAATAACTCAGCGCACTCTTGCTCTAAAACACCTGAGATAACTTCAACTTTATGTAGCGCTCTTGGGTCGCGAATCAAATCCCATACAGAGCCGCAGGCTCCTGCCTTCTCATCCCAGGCGCCAAAAACTAGCCTCGGAATTCTTGCTGCCATTATCGCCCCCGCACACATCACACATGGTTCTAGAGTGACAACTAGCGTGCACTCATCTAAACGCCAAGCGCCGATTGATCTTGAAGCTGCCTTGATAGCAACAATTTCTGCATGTCCTAGCGGGTCTTTAAGAAGTTCTCTCTGATTATTTCCAAGAGCAACTATCTCGCCATCTTTATTAAGTATCACTGCGCCAACTGGCACATCACCACTTGAAGTACTACCAAATTTTGCGCGCTCAAGTGCTACGCGCATTGCGCGTTCATGGTTCATTTAAAGATTCTCAATAACTTCACTATAAATATCGCCAAAGCCAATTCTTCTAGCAATTACATCTAACTGCTCCTCTGGATATAACTCATCATCATCACAGATCATCTGTAGCTCCATGGCATCAAGGCCAAGATCTGCAAATATATTTAAATCCCCCGCTGGTTCATCAGCATCATCTTCTGCTGGAAATTCAATATCGCTTAACTCCAAAACCTCTGCAGCAATTTCATAATCAAGTGCTGCCATTACATCACTTAAAACCATCTGCATCTTTGCGCCAATCTGGCGGATGATTATGAAGAATTGATCATCGATAGCAAGAAGTGCAATTGCTCCGCCATCTACTTGTTGAGCTCTAAGCGCGTCAAGGACTAGACCGATATCACTAGTTGCTTCATCTGGTAATTGAGAGATTCGCCATTGCCCATCATCACGCCAGGAAAGGAGAGCAAACTCAAGAGTTTCGTCTGCCATCTCACACCTCCCGCTCATAAGAAATGCAATGCCTCATAGTTCCACCGTTGCCCTTGGTAGTAAAGTGCCGCCATGAAGGTCGTTGTAGTAAATCACCCGCTTGTGACCCATAAATTGACGGTGCTACGCGATAAGCAGACTAATTCACAAATTTTCAGGCACTTGGTTGAGGAGCTAGTCACCCTTTTAGCATATGAAGCAACTAGGGATGTAAAAATCCAAGAGGTCTCGATTCAGACTCCAGTTACTCAGACAAAAGGTGCGATGCTGGCAACGCCTCGTCCTGTAGTAGTTCCAATTCTTAGAGCTGGCCTTGGAATGCTTGAGGGAATGATGCGCGTTATTCCTAGCGCTGATGTTGGATTTTTAGGGATGGTTAGAGATGAAAAGACTCTTCAAGCATCGACCTATGCAAATAGATTGCCAGATGATTTAACAAAGCGTCAGTGCTATGTCCTAGATCCAATGCTTGCAACTGGCGGAACCCTAATTGCTGCTATTAATTATCTAATTGAGCGAGGGGCAGAATCTGTTACAGCTATCTGTTTACTCTCAGCGCCTGAGGGAGCAAAAGCAGTGGAAGAGGCATTTAAGGATTCTAAGACTCCGATAGCTATTGTTACTGGCGCAATGGATGAGAAGTTAAACGAACATGGCTATATCGTTCCTGGCCTTGGCGATGCTGGAGATCGACTCTACGGAGTTGTCTAAATGGCTAATACCTCCCCAGGATATGGAATAACGATTCGCGTCGAAGGACGGGCTGAATTTCAACCTGTTGCTGAGATAACCACAATCATTTCTCGAGAAGGCGCGATGGTTACCGCACTTGATGTTGTTGAATCACAGATAGATGGCGTTGTTATTGATGTTACCTGTGATGCAATAGATGTTGCTCACGGAGATAGAATTACAGCAGCGCTAAGTGCTTCACCGATTCTTAATGTAAAGAAAGTCTCTGATAGAACATTTTTGCTTCACCTTGGTGGAAAACTTGAAGTTAATTCAAAAGTTCCCCTTAAGACTCGTGATGATCTATCCAGGGCCTATACCCCAGGGGTTGCAAGAATCTGCCTAGCAATTGCTAAAGACCCATCTGATGCAAGGCGGCTCACAATCAAGCGCAATACCGTCGCTGTTGTCACCGATGGATCAGCAGTTCTAGGCCTTGGAAATCTAGGTCCTGCAGCAGCGCTTCCGGTGATGGAGGGTAAAGCTGCTTTATTTAAGAGATTTGCTGATGTTGATGCTTGGCCGGTCTGTCTTGATACTCAAGATGTTGATGAAATTGTAAGAACTGTTCAGTTAATAGCCCCGGTCTATGGCGGAATTAATCTAGAAGATATCTCAGCTCCAAGATGTTTTGAGATTGAAGCGCGCCTTAGAGAACTACTTGATATTCCTGTTTTCCATGATGATCAACATGGCACAGCAGTTGTTGTTCTAGCTGCTCTTCGCAATGCTTTAAAGCTAGTTAAAAAAGATCTTGGCAAAACTAAAATCGTTCTAAATGGCGCAGGAGCTGCTGGAACAGCGATTGCTCGCCTCCTTGTCCTTGCAGGGGCTAGGAACATAATTGGCTTTGATAGCAGTGGAGTAATCAATAAAAAGAGCGCTAGTAATAGCGATATGCGCAAGTGGTTTATTGAGAACTGCAACCCAGAGCAATTTGAAGGAAATCTCAGCCAAGCTATGAATGGGGCTGATATCTTCATTGGAGTTAGCGCGCCAAATCTCTTAAGTGAGGCCGATATCCAATCAATGGCTAAGGGCTCTATTGTCTTTGCCCTGGCAAACCCAGATCCTGAAATTGATCCAGTCTTAGCTAGAAAACATGCAGCAGTTGTTGCAACAGGAAGAAGTGATCAACCAAATCAGATCAATAATGTTTTAGCATTCCCTGGGATATTTCGCGGGTTACTAGATGCTGGAGCCTCAAAGATTACCGATGAGCTACTTGTTGCCTGCGCTGAAGCAATTGCAAGTTGTGTAAGTGAGAGCCAATTAAATGCCTCCTTCATAGTTCCCAGCGTTTTTGATGCAAATGTCGTTAAGTCTGTAGCAGATGCGGTAAAGAGGTTTACTTAAATTGTCGATTGCTGATTGGGTGGAGCAGTATTTAAACTCCTCCGCCCCTTTCTTTATCTACGTTGCCCTGGGAGCGATTGTTTTTCTTGAAACTGGGGTGCTTTTAGCCTTCTTCCTGCCTGGAGATTCAATCCTCTTTGCTGCAGGGTTAGTAGCTGCGACAAGAGATGACACAAACATTTTGTTTCTCATCACCATCATCTTTATCGCAGCATTTATGGGAGATCAGGTGGGCTATGTATTGGGGCGAAAATATGGGCGAAGTTATCTAGAGAGACGATCTTCAAAGCGAATCGATGCGATGGTAGTTCGCGCTGAAGCTTTCTATGAAAAATATGGCTGGAGCGCAGTCATTCTGGCTCGCTTCTATCCCTGGATTCGCACCTTTATGCCGCCTATTGCTGGAATTGCCAAGATGAATTACTACAAATTCTTAGCAGCAAATGCTTTAGGGGCTCTGCTCTGGGGAGTAGGTATAACTCTCCTTGGTTTCTATGCTGCCTCAATTCCATTACTGAAGGACTCATCCAGGGGCATTGCGATTTTCTTTGTGCTACTCACAATTGGCTTAACGCTAAAGAATTACCTGCGCTCTAAGCGCGATTGACGGACTCCACCAACTAATACCCCGATATAAGTCATTGCAATTCCAGATACTAGATACCAACTAACGCTTACCCCTTGGGTTGGCGAGTAGATATCTAAAAGTAATGAAGCAATTAACTGACCACCAACGCTAAAGAGAGTAAAGGTTAGAACTCCTAAGTGTTGGACAATCAAGGAGGTCGCTGCAATATAGATAACCCCAATTACCCCGCCGGTATAGATCCACCAAGGACCGCCTGGAAGTGGTTGTAGTTCAACTCTTCCAAGTGCGATAAGAATTATTATGAATAGAGTTAAAAAGGATGTTCCAGTGATGAAGTTAAGAAGAGATGTTGTGTAGCTATTTTGTGAATACTCATTAATCTGGCCATTTAGCGCTCGCTGCACCCCAACTAAAGCTCCAGCTATTAGAGCTAGAAGGAGTGCAAATAGTTGAAAATTATCAGCCTCTAACTTATCTATCACTGAGACTAAAACTGCAATAACGGTAATGAATGCCGCTGCAATTCGCCTTGGTGAGATGAGTTTTACCCCACCACCAGTTAAACCTATTCGATCAACTAGAAGCGATACTGCGCTCTGACCTGCAATTGAGGCAACAGAGTAGAGAGCCACACCGATTAAAGGAACGACGCTGGTTTGAAGGGCTACAAATGCCCCGCCAAGTGCTCCTGCAAGAAGTCTTATCTTTGGAATTTCTCCGCTACTAACTGCAGCCTTAAGGCGCTTAATGCCTTCTTTAATTTTAGGGCTAAAAATTGCATAGATAGTTATAAAGAAAAGTCCTGAAGAAAATGAAACTAAAGCAGCTTGCGGCGCGTTATCTAGGCGATATGAGAGCTCACCATTAGCTCTTGCTTGAAAGGCAATCATTACCCCAGAGAGGGCGGCAAGTCCATCTAACCGCAGAGCTCTACTCTTTAACTTGGCCACTTAACTCCAACCACTTATCTTCTAGTTCAGATCGAACCTTTCCTATATCGGTAAGTTTAGCGCCAACTTCAAGAAGTCTCTGGTGATCAAAGGAAGCGCTCTCTTGCTCCTTTATTAACTCTTGCTCTTGCGCAATGACTCTCTCTAGTTGTTTCTCTACTTTTGCTAACTCTTTCTTAACTAGACGCAATTGCGCAGCCCCTGAAATCTCTTTTCTATCCTCAGTAACAACACTTCTTGAAATCATCTCAGCTCTGAGATCTAAGTATTGTTCAATTCCTAGAGCTAAATCTTGAAGCGTCTCATTGCCAAGAAGGCCAACAAAGCGATCACAGACTCTCTCTAGGAAATAGCGATCATGAGAGATAACTATTATCACTCCAGCATAGGTATCTAAGAGATCTTCTAGAGCAGTTAAGGTTTCAACATCAAAATCATTTGTTGGCTCATCTAGTAAGAGCACATTTGGTGAAGCCATCAGTAGGCGGGTTAATTGCAGCCTTCGCTTTTCGCCTCCTGATAAATCGCGGACCATCTTCTGCTGACCTTCATAATCAAAGCCAAGGCGCTCACAGAGTTGTGATGCTGAAATCTCACGCCCTCCGGCAAGATCTACTCGCAGAGCAACATTTTCAACAGCCTCTAGCACTCGCCAGGATGGGTTTAACTCCTCTAGGTGCTGGGAGAGAAATGCAGCTTTAACTGTTATTCCGGTCTGCAGCTTGCCTGAGGAGAAGCGATATTGCCCAGCCAGGGTTCGCATTAAGGTTGTTTTTCCTGAGCCATTAACGCCAACAATTGCGATGCGATCTGCAGGGCCAATATTCCAATTGAGTTTTTCGATAAGAGTTGTTTCACCGATACTTAATTTGGCATTATGAATCTCATAGACTGTATTTCCTAATCGATTGGTAGCAAAATTTAATAACTCTGCGCTATTTCTTGGAGCAGGCTCTGCTGAGATTAATTGATTTGCAGCATCAACTCGAAACTTTGGCTTTGAAGTTCTTGCCGGCGCACCTCTGCGCAGCCAGGCAAGTTCTTTGCGAATTAAGTTATTCCGTCTGGCATCCTCTGCTCCTGCTTGTCTTGCTCTCTCAGCTTTTGCAAGAACATATGCGGAGTAACCACCTTCATATGATTCAACTTTTCCATCAATTACCTCCCAGATGGAATCTGATACTTCATCTAAGAACCAACGATCATGGGTAATTACTACAACAGCAAGTTCACGGCGCTTGCGAAGATGTTTTGCAAGCCATGCAACTCCTTCAACATCAAGATGATTTGTTGGTTCATCAAGTAAAACGATATCTAGACTCTGGATTAATAGCTTTGCAATACCAACTCTTCGCTTCTCACCTCCTGATAGTGAGGCAAATGGGCGATCCATAATCGAGCTTTCATATCCACCAAAGAGCCCTGCAAATATCTCTCGCACTCCAGCATCACTTGCCCACTCATGAACTTTCTTAACTCCAACTACAACATCTCTAACTGTTGCACCTGCCCCAGCGCTATCAACCTGGCTTAGCGAGCCAAGCTTTGCCCAGTTAGCTCTTGTGACTCGTCCAGCATCAGGTTCTTCAAGGCCTGCCAGGATTTTAAGTAGCGTTGATTTACCACCGCCATTTCGTCCAACAATGCCGATCCGCTCACCTTCAGAGATTCCAAGTGAGACATCAACTAAAAGGGGCCTGATATCAAAGGCCTTTGAAACCCCTTCGATATTGATGATGTT
>JANQVH010000017.1 GCA_030730425.1 Candidatus Nanopelagicaceae bacterium | reverse complement strand
GTTGGAACGGTTTGATTTCCCCCGTTTACCTTTTCAACAATCTCAGCTGTTCCGGCAACCTCTTCAATATTGATCTCTTCAAAGCTGATACCAAGGTCTGCTAATTGCGACTTTAGCCTCTTGCAATAACCACACCAGGTGGTTGAATACATAACGAATGACATGTGATAACTCTATTTGATGTTAGAGAGTAATTCTTGCGCTCTCTGCTAATTGAGCGCTGGGGGCGCCGCTTAAGATATGAACTAAGCCACTTCCTATTACCTGCCAATCATCCTCACCACTTCTATTAACTAAAGCTGTTAGCTCATCAATTCCTATCAATATGGTCTCATCGGGGGCGCTCATTAATACCTTAGCTGCGCTCTCTGGAATCCATCTAAAGAAGCGATCAAAGTGAGGAATTACTCTTATCTTAGGCAGGAGATTAAATCCTGGCGTTGGGCTCTTCTTGCTAAATCTAAAGTTTGGAATCTGAGTTGAAAGCGCCATCGCCCCTGCGCTGCAGCCAGCAAGTGATGAACCACTAGCCCAGCCTTGATAGATGGCGCCAAGTACTGGGGTGTCTGCAAGTGAATCTGCTAGATGATGTGGATCTCCTCCAGAGAGATAGATAAGGGCGCTATCTGCAATCAGTTCTGCCAGCTCTTTATCTTGCGCATCTTGTCTATTTAATATCTCTAGGAATTCAACCTCTACCCCTAAACGCTCGCCTTGCGCTCTTCCAAGCTCTCTCCAAAACGCAATTCGATCTGCGCTCTCTTGCCCTGCCGCGGTTGGGATTTGAATGAAGCGCGCCTTCTTGCCATTTTTAACACCATCTTGGATTAGAGATTGCTCTAAAGAGGCCATCGCTGGCAGATACTCACCAGAGCCAACTAGCGCTAGAGATCCCTTAGGCATCTTTTATCACTCCTTAATTCTTTTTAATTAGTGTGGTTCTGCTAAAGAGTTGGATCAACTTTATTCTCGACAATTGTCGCAGCATCTACGCCCCATTGCCCATCTATTTTTGAGAGGACATATTGCATGGTAAAGCTCTTATTTTGATTATCGATTAAATCCACCTGAAATACATAGCCTTGATCTAGAGCAAAGCAGGGGCCAATCTCAAAGCTTTTTAGAGTTAGTAGGGCGCTATATTGACCAGAGATTATTGCAACAAAGTCATCTAGGGATACACCTTGTCGAAATTGCTCTGAGGCAAAATTATAAGCAGCACTTGGTTCAGCGCTACCAAATGCATTTAATTGACCCGTGATCCAAGCAGCGCCGCCAGCAATCTCTTCCTGGCTACATTGACTTGCTTGTGAATTGGATTCATCCTGCTGATCTGGCTCACTCGAACAAGCTGAGAGAAGTAAGGATAGAAGAAGTACTAGCTTTATTAGGCCAAAGCCTTTAGGACCCATGAAACAAGGTTACTGCCCACTTGCGCCTTTTGTGTATTGAGAGTTTAGATAAATTCACTTCTTAGATCAGAGCTAATCGGGCTATTAATTAATATAGCAGTGACAATGATTAAGAGTATAAAAATGATAAGTATTGAAACTCTTTTGCCCACTCGCTGCGGAAGGCCGCCTATTTTGCTATCTCTATCTGCGCTTAGATCCTTTAAGACATTGGCAAAGTGAAAAGCAACTCCAAGTAGAGAGCTACTTGCCAAGACCCAGAGCGGAGGATTTCTATCAACAGCATAGAAAATACTTGCCGGAAGCGCTGCAAGGGCGATGAAGTAGGCAAGAGGGGAGGTAATACGGAACTTGAAATAGAAGTTATAGGCAATACCGCAGCCAACTCCTAGTAGATAGACCGCTCCGCCTTTAAGGCCAAGTGGTCCAAGTAAGTTAGCAATTACTGCAAAGGGAAGGAGGATAAATGTCGCCCTTCTAAGATTTTCTATAGTTACTTGTCCGCTAACTAAAGGTTTATTCACTCGCTTATGTTTTAGATCATCTTGATAGTCATAGATGTCATTGCTCCAGCCAATTAAGAGCTGGCCTAGAAATACAGTGAAGGCAATTAGATATGCCGGCCCCTCCCACCAGAGCGTTGAAGCTAGAAGAAAGGAGATGGCGGTGATAAGCATTGTTGGGCCAAAGTGAGCGGCTCTGGCATAGGCACTTATCGCTCTCATCTGCCAATAGTGACATAGAAGCAGTTGCTTGCCGCCAGAGTTCTCAGGAAATTCAATAAATAAGGCAGAGATTGAGTAGATCACTTCTCCTCAAAAGAAACTTCATCTCCACTACCAAGGGCTACTCTGATAAAGTCCCAGTTATAGATTAGTTAGGTGGTAGCAATGGATGCATGGATCTGGTTAGTAGTAGCTGGGCTGCTCTTGGTTGCCGAGATGTTAGTTGTCCATCTCTTATTTGCCTCACTTGCACTTGCTGCCCTTGCTGCTGGAGTTAGCAACTTACTTGGAGCATCCCTTGCCATTCAAGGCGTCTCTTTTGCTCTCTTTGCTCTGATCTCACTTGTCGGAATTCGCCCAATTGCCCTAAGGCATCTGAAGAAGCAAGGCCAAGATGGTTCAACAAATGTTGATGCTCTACTAGGTGCAACTGCCTTTACTACTACCGATGTGGATCAACTCGGTGGCCAGGTGAAGTTAAGTGGTGAGATCTGGAGCGCTCATACTATGGGTGAAAAGATTTCATCTGGTGAAAAAGTTCAAGTTGTTGCAATCGATGGTGCAACAGCGCGGGTTAAGAAAATCGAGGAGAGATAGCGATGTGGTATTCCTATGTAACTGTAAGTCTTATAGTTCTTATCTTTGGAGTTATATTAGCTAGAGCTATTCGGATAGTCCCCCAGGCAAATGCAGGAATCGTTGAACGGCTAGGAAGGTTTAACCGAGTATTAGGCGCTGGTTTAGCAATCCTCATTCCTTTTATTGATCGCCTAAGACCACTTATCGATATGCGCGAGAGAGTTGTCTCCTTCCCGCCGCAGCCGGTAATTACTGAAGATAACCTGGTGGTTTCAATTGATACCGTTATTTACTTCCAAGTAACTGATCCAAAATCTGCTACCTATGAGATTGAGAATTTCATTCAAGGTATTGAGCAGTTAACAGTGACAACCTTGCGTAACGTGGTTGGTGGCCTTGATCTAGAGGCAGTTTTAACCTCTCGCGACTCAATTAATGCAGCCCTTCGTGGCGTGCTAGATGATGCCACTGGAAAATGGGGAGTAAGAGTTAATCGAGTTGAACTTAAAGCAATTGATCCACCAGCCAGCGTTCAAGAATCAATGGAGAAGCAGATGCGCGCAGAGCGAGATAAGCGCGCCACAATTCTCACTGCAGAGGGCGAGAAGCAGAGTCAGATTCTCACCGCTGAAGGAGCAAGGCAGGCAGAGATCCTTCGCGCAGAAGGTGATGCTCAAGCAGCAGTTCTGCGCGCTAAAGGCGAGGCTGAAGCAATTGAGAAAGTCTTCAAAGCAATTCATGATGCAGATGCTGATGACCGGGTATTGGCCTATCAATATATCCAGCAATTAAAAGAGATTGCTAATGGCCAAGCTAGCAAGATCTGGGTTATTCCAGCGGAGTTATCTGGAGCCGCTCAAAAGATTGCTGAAGCTTTTAAGGAGAAGGGTTAATCCTGCTTTAAAAGAGTAGAGATTTTTCAATGCTATCCCTGCGCGCTCTTGCAAGTGATGATTATCAGAGCTGGAAGAGGCTCTGGGATGGCTATTTAAGTTTCTATAAAACTGAGTTAAGCGATGAGATCACCGCTAATACCTGGCGCGAACTAAATGATTCAAAGAGTTTGATTACTGGATTTGTTGCAGAGATTGATTCAAAAGTTTGCGCAATAGCCCATTGTTTTCTCAGGCCTTCAACTTGGCATCCAGTTGGCTATCTCTATCTAGAAGATCTCTTTGTTGATCCAGAATCTCGCGGGGCTGGGGTTGGAAGAGCCCTGCTTGATAAGGCTGCAGAATATGGAAGAGAGATTGGCGCTGAGCGGCTCTATTGGATTACTAAGGAAGATAATGCCCAGGCTAGAGTTTTATATGATTCTTTTGTAAAGGGCGCAGCTACTGGTTTTATCCAGTATGAATATCTATTATGAAATCGGTGAATTAATTGGCAAATCTATTTGATCCATTAAAGCTTCGTAGCGTAACTTTTCAAAATAGAGTCTGGGTCTCCCCGATGTGTCAGTACTCAGCAAATGATGGGCTAATTTCTCCTTGGCATCACGGCCATTTAATGGCTTTTGCTACTGGAGCACCTGGCTTAGTAATGGCTGAAGCAAGTGGCGTGGTTATGGAGGGAAGAATCTCCATTGGTTGTCCCTCACTTGAAAGTGATGAGAAGGTAAGTGCCTTTAAGCCTATTAATGATTTTGCAAAATCTTTAAATGTGAAGATGGGAATTCAATTAGCTCATGCCGGACGCAAAGCTTCAACGATGCTTCCTTGGGATGATCATCGAATCGCATCCCTTGAAGAAGGTGGTTGGATTCCAGTTTCATCATCTCCTCTTGCCTATCACGGCATGCTTGAGCCTCATGAGCTAACAGTTGCTGAAATTGCAGAGCTCGTTAAAGCCTTTGCAAGCGCTGCAAAAAGATCTGTAGCGGCAGGCTTTGATTTAGTTGAAATTCACGCCGCCCATGGCTATCTATTCCATCAGTTCTATTCACCTCTTTCTAATCAGAGAAGTGATAACTACGGCGGCTCTTTTGAGAATCGAATTAGATTCTTACTTGAAACTATCAAGGCAGTTAGATCAGTGATTCCTGATTCCATGCCGTTATTTGTTCGTATTAGCGCAAGTGATTGGGTTGAGCAGGGCTGGAGTATTGAGGAATCTATTGAACTCTCACAGTTAATGAAGGAGCTAGGTGTTGATCTAGTTGATGTTTCAAGTGGTGGCAATCTACATAACGCGCCAATAAAAGCTGTTCCTGGTTTTCAGGTGCCATTTGCTCAAGCAATTAGGCAGGGGGCAGATATTCCAACATCTGCAGTTGGATTAATAACCGGCGCTAAACAAGCTGATGAGATCATCTCATCAGGAAAGGCTGATGCTGTATTTCTTGCAAGAGCGATGATTAGAAACCCTAGATGGGCAATGGCAGCAGCAGAGGAACTCGGGGTAAAGATTGACTGGCCGTTGCAGTTTGATCGGGGAAGAACGCTTACTTAATAGTTAGCGATTGCGGTGCGCTGATTTTGATAAGAAGATTGCAAAGACGAGTGCCACCACAATTAGGGCATTAAGGCCCATTTCATAGATTGATCTTTCAAATGCAGTGTCACTCTTTCCTGATTCCAGTGTAAGAGATGCGCCAACGGTAAGAATGTGCCGGACAGCAGCGATAACTCCGATAATCAAGAACTTATCTAATTGATAAACACCATCTGTAAAGCGAGAAATAACCGTTCTTAAAATTTCAAGGATAATAACAATAAATAGAATGTCGTTAACGCCTTGAATCATTCCATTTGGAAAGAATGGCTCAGTTTCAATTAGCCTCTGGCCGCTATAGAAGAAGGCGCCGATTCCAATTCCTAGAAGTGATATTGCCAAGATTGCGTGAAAGACATCTTCAACTACATCTACATACTTGGCAGGAATTATCGATTTTTCCCCATCATTAACTTCGTTTTTGGCCATAACAAACTGTATTACCGCTGCGAGGTGAAGTCACCTCTATTTTATAATTATTACTCGGCGTGTATCGGGGCGCATCTTTAGCCGGAGGGTAACTTGAGCCTATGAGTAAAGATATAACAATGCAGGGACTTCGTAAGGTAAACATCTTGGCAGGCCTCCTGCATCTATCTCAGATGGCAGCTGTTCTTGCCCTAAGTAGTGATTTCGCACTTCCAGTAACAGCTACCTATATGGCGGGTCCTCCAGGATCTTCATTTGCTCCATCAGTGATCTTATTTGAGACACCAATTGGGCTAACAGTTGCAATATTCCTAGGTTTATCTGCGCTTGCTCATTTCATTGTGGCTAGCCCTAAATTCTTTCCTCGCTATAGCGCAGGTCTTCTTGCGCAGCGTAATTACTTCAGATGGGTGGAGTACTCCATCAGCTCATCGGTGATGATTGTATTAATTGCTCAAGTCACTGGAATTGCTGATATCACCGCACTGATTGCAATATTTGGCGTTAATGCTTCAATGATTTTATTTGGTTGGCTCCAGGAGAAATATGAAACACCAGGAAATGGTGGCTGGCTGCCATTTATCTTTGGTTGTATTACTGGAATTATTCCTTGGGTTGCGTTGCTATTTTATGTATTTTCAATTGGCGGGGTTGGCGAGACCTCAGCTCCAGCCTTTGTCTATGGAATTGTCCTAACTATCTTCTTATTCTTTAATTCCTTTGCTCTGGTGCAATGGTTGCAATATAAGAAGGTTGGAAAGTGGAGTGATTATCTAAGAGGTGAGCGCAGCTACATCACGCTCTCACTGATTGCTAAATCAGCTCTGGCTTGGCAGATCTTTGCCAACACCTTGATTCCACCTATGTAGCTATTTGCCTGCTTTGCAGCGCTTGGAGCAATATTTAACGCTGGGCCAATCCCTGGCCCACTTTTTCCGCCATTCAAACTCAAGGCCACAGCGCTGACATATCTTGGGCGGGAAACCGTTCTTGAT
>JANQVH010000016.1 GCA_030730425.1 Candidatus Nanopelagicaceae bacterium | reverse complement strand
TATTCAAAGCCAGCAAGGAAATGGTTATGGAGAGCTAATGCTGCGCTGGGCCTTTGCCTACTACTCATCAATTGGTCGCAAAACACTTGAGCTAAACGTTGATACTGGCAATGAATCAGGGGCGCTTAGGCTCTATGAAAAACTTGGTTTTAAAGCAAAGAGTTCTTGGCAGCATTTTGAAAATAAAGCTTGGGCCAATCTCTAGCTACTCTTTGATTTAGCTGTTCTAATAATTAGCGATGAGATTAGAGTCGTTAAAATTACATAGGTAAGTGTTAACGCCTGTAGCTCAACAGCAAAGACTGTAGTTGCAGCAAGACCTGCAATAACCATGGAGAACTCTCCTCTTGGAATAAGGAGTGCCGCAGCTCTCCAAGTTGCGCCAACCTCATCAAGGTCTCTAACGGCCCACCAAGCAGTAGCTAACTTACTCAAAACTCCAACTATCGTTAATAAAATCGCAGGAAGTAAGATCTCAGGAATATCTGAAGGATTTGTGCTTAGCCCAAAGAAGAGAAAGAAGATTGCTGAAAATAAATCTCTTAAAGGAGCAAGTCTGATTCGAGCCACAATTGCTACATCTCCAGTTAAAAGTAGCCCCACAAGGAAGGCCGCAACCGCTCCTGAAAAACCAAAGTATGTTGCTATCCCAGATGCCAGAAGCGCTGATCCAAATACTGTTAGAAGAAGCGTTGCAGAATCTCCCAAAATATGCGGCCCATGGGGGATATGAAAACCCCTTGCTCCAATAAGTAAGACAATGCCAGTGATTATCAAGGCAATAGAAATTGAGATAAGGCCTGAGAGAAAACCAAGAGAGGCAAGAAGAGCGCTTAATACCGGCAGATATGGAGCAAGGAAGAGATCTTCAATTACTAAAACCGAGACTGCTCGCTTGGTTGACTCCTTAGATTCAAGCCTCGAGTCCTTAATAAATTGCGATGCAATTCCAGATGAAGAGACATAGGTAATTCCCCCAAGGGTTAGCGCTCCAAGTAGCCCCCAACCTAATAAAAGTGCAAATAACGCACCTGGAATGAAGTTAAAAACTAAATCGACTAAACCAAGTGAGCGGCGAATTTTTATCGAATCAAAGAGCTCCTTTGAGGAATACTCCAGGCCAAGCAGGAGGAGTAATAAAATTGCCCCCCACTGCGCACCTAAATCAAGAAATTCATCACTTAGCTCTAGAGTAACTAATCCACCTTCTCCAAAGGCCAGGCCTGCAAAGAGAAATATTGGAACAACTGAGAGTCGAATCTTTGCAGCGATATATGCAGCAATACCAAGAGCTATGAGAACAGAGCCTAGTTCGCCAAGTACTAATCCATCTTGCCTACTTAAGGAGGCTGCTAGCTCCATATCTTTACTTACTCTCTACTTACTAGCTGCTACTGCTTGCTCCAGATGCGCCTTGATGTGTTTAGACATATAGGCAAGGTAATCAATTAATTTAACTGGCTCACCATTTGCCTTTACCCCGAGGCGCTCCAACTTATCTGCACTAAGCCCACTAAGCAGATCTAGATTATTATGACGAAGGGCTGCAAAAGTATCAACGCTAGTTTTTGCATCTCGATCTTTTTTGATGACAGCGAAAGCATCTTCATCCCAAGCTGAGAATTGGTAGTTATCGCTAGTTAGAATCATTCGGACTCGAAGCGAAAGTGAAATCTCGGTATCACAGATATGAGCTAAGCACTGCGATGCGCTCCAGCCACCATCGCTTGGCACATTATCAAGTCTTGATGCGAATGCGCCATAGAATTCTTGAACTCTTGCAACATCATCTAGAGAAGTAGCAAAGACCTCTTTAGACATTTTTTACTCCTAATCTAGATCGCGACGGAGAGTTGTTCTCATCGCGATGAGTGAAAATAGCGCCGCATAACCCAAGAGTACAAGGGTTGCTGGCCCGGGGCTTAGGTAATTTTCTATACTGAAATTAAAGTCATTTTCTCCAAAGTCAACATCGACTAGACCAAAGATGGCTCCTGCTGGAAGATATTTTCCAATCGATTCAACAAATGCCACAACTAAACCTTCAACAATCAGAGTCCAGATAACTGCCCCTGTTACCGCTGCGATCTGATTCTTTACTAGAGCTCCAAGGCCCACCCCAACAATTCCCAGAACAAGCCCTGAGATTGCTGATGCCCTAAAGACTTTAAATAGTAGCTCTGCTGGCACTGGAGCGTGAGGTTCAAAGAAGGTAAGGGCAATAAAGCCTGAAGTTATCGCAAATATAAATGAAAAGAGCTGAATCACAAGACCAGCAAGACTTGCTGCAATCAACTTTGCAACTAAGACTGTGCTTCGCTTTGGAGTAACTAGAAAAGTTCCAACTGCTGTGCCATGGCGATATTCATTAGTCATAATTAATATTCCAAGAATCAAGGCAAATAGATATCCACCAGAAGCATTGGCAAAGACGCCATTTATCCCCTCTGGAGTCTCAGTTCCTGAGAAAGCGCCTCTTCCTGGCCCGTTATCTGAATTGAGTATCAAGATCGGCGCAACTGTTCCTAGCGCTGCAAATATCCCGCTCCAGAGAAGTAGAAGCCAATTAGCTCTTAAATAAATTAGCTTACGAAGCTCTGATTTTAGTAAGGCGCTCATGCGCTCTTCCTTAAAGTTAACTCTAGGAAAGCTTCCTCTAGAGACCTTCCCTTACAAATTTCCTTAATCGTTCCCTGCGCAACTAATACTCCTTTATTGATGATTAAAACATCGCTGACAGTATTTTGCATCTCTGCCAATTGATGAGATGAAACAAGAATGGTTCTTCCCTCGCCTGCCAACTTCTGGAGAAATTCACGGAGCCAGACAATTCCAAGTGGATCAAGGCCATTTGCTGGCTCATCAAGAATTAAAATCTCAGGATCTCCAAGCATCGCTATTGCAAGTGAGAGGCGCTGCTTCATGCCGAGTGAAAATCCCTTTGTTCTCTTATTTGCAGCGCTTGCTAGATCAACTAGCTCTAATACCTCATCAATGCGCGAGAAGTTGATATCTGAGGCACTTGCCATAATTTTCAAGTTCTGCTTTGCAGTTAGCCCTGGATGAAAGCCTCTGCTATCTAGTACTGCTCCCACCTTATGAATTGGATCTACTAGCTGGCTATATGAGCCGCCATTAATCTCAGCGCCTCCCCCAGTTGGATTGACTAGACCTAGAAGGCAGCGCAGCGCGGTGCTCTTTCCCGCGCCATTAGGTCCTAAAAAGCCGGTGACCCGGCCTGATTGAACTTGGGCTGAGAAGTTAGATACCGCTAAAACGTCCTTATAGCGCTTACTTAAATCTTTAAATTCAATTTTTACACTAGACATATGGCAGAGCCTATACCCTTAACTTTATGAACCAGAGCACACATCGCTCCCCTGTGTATGCAAGAGGCGGCATCGTTGCTGCAAGTCAACCACTTGCAGTCTCTGCTGGTATCGAGATCCTTACTAAAGGTGGATCAGCAGGTGATGCTGCAATTGCAACGAGTGCGGTCCTAGCAGTTGTTGAACCAGGCGCATCTCATCTTGGCGGAGATGCATTTGTTATCTCTCATAACGCAGCAAGAAAGAAGAATTTAGCATTTAATGGAAGTGGCGAGGCTCCCCATAGCGCTAGCGCCGATCAATTCAAAGACGAAATAGATCACCATGGATATAGAAGCGCCACTGTTCCAGGTCTTGTCTCAACTTGGTTTGAGATACATAAGGAGTTTGGCCTTTTATCGATGGATCAAATTTTGGCCCCAGCTATTGATTATGCAAGAAATGGCTTTGCTGCCAATACTGGATTTGTTAAGCGAATTGCAGGGCATCTTAAGATGTTTCCAGATACTAAAGTTTTTCAAAGCCTCGGTCTTGATACCAACCTAAAAATCGGTGATGTAGTAATCCAAAGTGACTTAGCAGATTCCCTAGAAGCTATTGCCGAGCAGGGGCAAGAGGCCTTCTATCAAGGAGAGATTGCAAGGAAATTAGTTGAAGCTAGCGATGGCTGGTTTAGCCTTAGAGATCTTGCAGAGCATAGAACTCGAGTTCTACCGCCATTGAGCGTCAAATACCGCGATTACATGATTCACGGCCAGCCCCCACCAAGTCAGGGAATGATTCTGCTGGAGGAGTTATTAATTGCAGAAGGTTTTGATCTAGCAAATATCAGCGCGGCAGATCGAATTCACTTAATGGTTGAGGCGAAAAAGATTGCCTTTGCAGATCGCTATTTACTTCTTGGCGATCCAGAACATATCGATATAAACCTTGATGAGCTCTTCTCAGCTGCAAGTATCAATAAGAGGCGAAGCCAGATAGATCTAGCTAAAGCAAATTTGAAAGAGCCTTCAATATCTAGCGAGGGAAGTGATACCACCTATTTTCTGGTTGCAGATCGGGATGGCAATGCTCTCTCCTGGATTCAAAGCGTTTTTCATGGCTTTGGCGCTTCCTGGGTAATTCCTGGCACTGGCATCCTGCTAAATAATCGCTTAACTGGATTCTCACTTGATCCAAAGTCACCAAACTTTATTGCCCCTGGAAAGCGCCCCGCTCACACTCTCAATGCATGGTCAGCAACAAAAGCTGATGGCTCACTTGCCTTTATGGGAGGAACCCCTGGGGCAAATATTCAAGTGCAGAGTAATTTCCAATTAATTGTTAATGCAATTGATCTCAAGATGAATCCACAAGAAAATGCTGAAGCGCCTCGCTGGCAACATTTAAATAAACCAGGTGGATCATCTCTTGATGAGAGATATGAAGGAGTGCTGCAGATTGAAAATAGAGTAGAAAAAGAGATTCAACAATCCCTGAAAGAAAAGGGGCATAGCGTTGAGGAGCTATCTGCCTATGGCCATGGCTCTGCTGTGCAACTGTTGGAAGTCCTGCCAAATGGAACCTATATCGCAGGCTCTGACCCAAGGTGCGAGGGTCACGCAGCAGGAATCTAGGCCTTCTCTATACTTATCGCTATGAAATTATTTAATGGCGATGATCTAGGTGGACCTTTTGATCTCATTGCTGGACTTCCACTTCACCCTCTAGCATCACATGCGCCGATAGTTTTAGTTCCACTGGTGGCTTTTGCCGCTCTTGCTATGGCCTACTGGCCAAGTTTTTCAAGGAAATATGGTCTGCCAGTTCTAGTTCTTGCCGTAATTTCACAGCTCTCTCTATTTTTAGCCAAAGCAAGTGGTGAATCCTTTCAGGAAAGAGTCAATAAAGAAGTTGAGCGACATGAGAGCTATGGTGAAATTGCGCCATTTACTTTCATTCCATTATTAATTCTGCTGTTTATTCGATATCGGATGGATAAAACTGGCGCTGGCATTGGCTCGCCTGTAGTAAGAAGGCTTGTTTCAATCCTTCTTGCCCTCTCTGCAATCTTGGCTCTGGTATATATCTTTTTAACTGGCCACTCAGGAGCAGAATCGGTTTGGGGCTGGATTGCTAAAAATTAAAGCTTTACTGGCTTTAGAGTTTTAAAAATCAGAAGGCTGATCAAACCACTAACTACAGAGCCAACAATGACTGAAAAGATTGCTAGATCAACAATCTCTGGGCTATCAAAGGCTAGTCGAGCGATAAAAATCGCCACAGTAAATCCAATACCTGCAGCACTTCCTGTGGCAAATAGATCTAGATTTCTTACACCTTGCGGATACTCAGCGATCTTTATCTTTCTCGCCGCCATAGTTGCAAGCAGGACTCCAAGAGGTTTTCCAATCACTAGACCAAAGAAGATTCCCCATGCAATCACTGAGTTAATAGCGCTATTAATTGACTTGCTAGATACCTCAACTCCAGTATTGGCAAAAGCAAAGATTGGCACAATTAGATAGCTACTAATTGGATGTAATTTGCTCTCTAAATATTCAATCACAGATAACGAGCCATCCTCGCTATCGATCACCTTTGAATTAGCTATTGGAGTATTTGGCGTAAGCAGGCCCAATATAACGCCAGCAATAGTTGGATGTACTCCGAATCTGTATGAGCAATACCAGAGCAATAGCCCTAGAGGCAGAAATACAAATATTGATTGGCTACCAAGTTTTTTAAATCCTAGAATGGCAAAGATTGTAAGCAGGCCTGCAAGGCCCCAAGAGATATTTACCCCTGTTGAGTAAACCAGGGCAATAATTAATATCGCGCCAATATCATCAATTACAGCAAGTGCTAGTAGAAATGATCGAAGCGAGGCCTGCGCGCTACTTCCAACTAGAGCAAGAAGTCCAACGGCAAGTGCAATATCGGTAGCAACCGGAACTGCCCAACCATTTGGTTCCACTCCCCCAGCAATTGCTAGATAGATAATTGCTGGAAGGCTCATTCCACCAATTGCTGCAAATAGCGGAGCTGCTGCTGCTTTAAAAGATGCAAGATGGCCTGAAGTTAACTCTCGTTTAATTTCAAGGCCTACGACAAAGAAGAAGAGGCTCATAAGTAAATAATTGATGCTCTTTAATATGGTGAAATCTAATTCAAGGCTTGATGGCCCTATTTGGAATTTAAAGTCGAGAAAAGCAAAATAAGTATCGGCAAGGCCAGAGTTTGCTGCCAGTAAGCCAAAGGCTGAAGCGATAAGAATTAGCGTGCCACTAGATGACTCTCTATGAAGAAAGTCTCTCAAAGGGGCAATTACACGCTTCATTATCTAAAAGATATCACCTTGAGGTAGCGATACTTGCTGCTCTATCAGCGCTTAATATCTCTTTAACCATAGGAACCACTTTTGTGGCATAGAGCTCAATTGAATTCATCAATTTACTATGGGCCATAGGTCCATTTG